>JADZCC010000080.1 GCA_020851785.1 Anaerolineales bacterium | reverse complement strand
TTATTCGATTTCGATGGCAAAGATGTCCTGCAATTTGAGAAGCGCTTCATCGAACTTCGGCTGGTGTTGCTGGTCGAAACGGATGGCGCGGATTTTTGGGTCGGCTTGGAAGGGACAGCGCAATTCAGCGAGCATTTTTTGAACGGATGTGAAAGATTCTTCGTCTGGGAATTGATAACTGACAGAGACGCTCCGACTCACCTTGACCTGCTTCGGTTTCCTATGAACCTTTTCCTGCGCTGATTCTTTGGGGAAGAGACTGACAGCGGATTCTGCGAGAGGTGCAAACCCATCTGTCGGATGTTGAATCCGCAGCGGGGCGTAGGCGTTTGTTTCAAGCGTGGAAAAAACCTTCTCGTTTCCGCGCACCAGCCGAAGGGTTGGGGTGATGCGCTCTGCTGTAAATTTATCCGCTTCGGGAATTTCATCCACACTTTCCAAAAGCGCAAATCCTTCGTACAACGTGAACTGGTCGGCGTGACCCGCCCACTCCTCCAATTCCACTTTTACGTTGGGAGGCAAACCGCGTCCGCCGAGTTTTTCGAGCAGGGCGATCACGTTCAGGTTGGGCTGGCGGATTTGCTCCGCGGCGACGAGCGCCTTCTTGAGTTGGAAGATGCCCACGTAGGCGCTGTGCCCGCTGTTGGGGCTGGAAACCTGCTCGCCTAACGCGGCTGTCTGCTGAATGATTTTTGCGGGATAAAAATCGGACTCGATGACAACATCGAAGTTGGGCTGGACGGTGAGTCGCGGCTGACTCTCTTTGCCGCTCATCAGGCGCGTAAAGCGTTCATTGACGCGAAACGCTTTGAGCATTCCGCGCGAAGGATGGAGTCCCTTGTACGGCGCGGGGTTGTATGCCGCATCCACAAACCGCATGGTGAGCGGAATGTTTTCGAGAAAGCGTTCCACGTAACGACCTTCGACGCGCTCAAAGCCGTCGGGGTCGTCGTCGGGGATGGGCTTTTCGTTGTGCGACCAATTGTCTTTGCCTTCGTAAAAATTTCCGTAGCGGGTCATGGCATGTCCCCATCGGTCTTTGGATGGATTCTTTGGAATGAGAAAGTAAGGATGGTTTTCTTTGAGAAAGGCAACGAGTGATTCAACGCTGAGCCATTCATTGGGCGGACAGCTCTTGAGTATATCGAACAGGAACAAGCGGGCTTCGGGAAATTTCAGCGTGGGCATAATACCAGTCGCCGCGCCCCATTGATAGAATGAATCCAATTCGCCCAAGATACCTGTTTTGTAAAACTCATTGTTGCTGGAGTTGTGGTATTCATCCAATGATTTAGCGTGGATGAGCGTGTCAAGAATTTGTTTTTCCTGTTTGAGAGGCGTGAGGTCAAGAAATTTATCCAGGCGCGCTTGATTCACTGTGATGAAGTTTTCCAGAAAAGACGGTTCGGAACTGGTGTAGCCGCGATAAACGCCCTTGATGTCGTAGTGAACCAAGTCTACTTGCAAAGCGAGCAGGTCAATGAAATCAATCCATTGCGCGCCGCCAGTTTCTTTTGACGCATTGACCAGTTCGGGGTCGCCCATGAGTTTTGCGATGCGGACAGAATCCGCGCGCGGGATTTCGTTGGTGCGCGTCATGCGCTTGACGCTGTGTTCGCCGACGTAATCGAGATAGGTGAACAGGTCGCGCAGGAGGTCGCGGTCATTGGAGAAGGTGCGGAGTTTTTTGGGGTCGAGGGGTTGGAGTTTCATGTGCGAGGTGTCAGGTTTCAGGTCGAAGGTCAAAAGTCGAATGTCAGCGTGACTTTTGACCTTCGACTTTTGACTCATTATGCTTTGACGGTTTTTGCGACGAAGCCAGTTTTCTTGAGCGTCCGTTCAACAGCAGGGCGGAATTCTGAGGGGAAGGCAATGAATTGTTCATCGAGCAAGACGAGATTTCCTGCCAGTTCGCGCTCCAGCTGAACGCGCAGGTTCAAGTCACGGACACGGGCGATCAGCAGATTCTCATGCAGGATGGTTCTGCCCCATTTCTCGTTAACTGCGACGATGACTTTTTCAAAAGCGGGGATATGCTTTGACAGCCAGAGCGAGAGCGGGGAATTACGCTGTTGCGGGGTGGCGCGTCCCAATTTGATCGGGCTGGGTGCGGCTTGCAATTTATTTTTTTCCACGCTCAGATGGGTCAGGAGGTTGAACAGTTCAATGTGTTGAATTGGAATCAGCCGCAAATCAATTTTGGCGGAATCCGC
The DNA here is from genome assembly GCA_020851785.1 of Anaerolineales bacterium. Lineage (GTDB taxonomy): Bacteria > Chloroflexota > Anaerolineae > Anaerolineales > Villigracilaceae > Villigracilis. The sequence continues at coordinate 1,194 of JADZCC010000080.1, read as the reverse complement.
TTTAGGCGTGGATTCAACCCAGGGAAGGGTATCCGCTAAAAGGTCGTCAGACGCGGTTAAAGTCGATGTAGACGCGAGGCGATAATATGAGGTGGAGCCTTCGGCTTTCAGGCGCGAGAGAAGTCCCAATTCCCAGCCTTGATGCAGGATTTTTTCGGCAGGTTGAGTTTTCCCGCCAAAGCAGAAAATTTTGAGCGCGGGGTCGAGGCTTTCAGGTCGCGTCCATTCGCGCGGGGCGAGACTCGCAAGCAATCGGGAGGCGGCTTCGGTGATGGAGAGCGAGGCAGGGACGCTGGAGTTGGATGTGTTCAGCGACATCCACCACGCGCGCTTTTGCCAATCTTGCAGGCGCGCGGCGGAAAAGGGCTGGTCATCGAGGCAGATCGTGCCGTCTTTAATTTCTATTTTTATGCGGTCATTGGGGAAGGCTGGATCGCCGCCAATCAACTGCAATAATTTTTTGCGAACGGCGTGGTCGCTCGTCTCTCCAGATTCGTCGCTTGTGATGACGGGCAATAACGGCGGCAGGTAGGGAAAGAATTCAGGCGGTAGGGCAAAGCGCCAGCGTTCCATTTGGACGGTGTCGCCGCGCATTTTGACTTCTGCCATGACAACGATTCCGCGCCGCACGAGATTCTTTTTGACGGCGTCGAATGTGGATTTATATTGCTGGGTGAACGTACCGTAGTAGCGCTTGTTATGTTGCGCGGCGCTGCCATACAAACGCTCGAAGAAGGATACGTCAACTTCGCCAGTTTGATGGAGCAGGTGCAGGGTAATGATTTCTTCAGCGCTGATATTTTGCAGCGCTTCAGTCACTCCGATGGATGAGACGAAATAGCTCGCAAACGATGTGCGTGAGGCAGTCTCGCTGGGGCTAAAGCCGCGCGCCTTGCGAATGGCGTTCAGGTCAGATTCGGCGAGGTCGGCGCACATCTCGTGCAATAGATTGGGAATAGACATGCGCTGGATTGTATGGGAAGTTGGGTGGAGTGTCAAATAAAGCGAGAAGCCAGCAACTCATTAATCTGGAATACGCTCCAACTCTCGCCAGCTGATGAAAGATCCAGCGCCAGCCTGCATGGACTGTTCTCCTCCATAAACCGCATATCCTTGATTTTCAGAAACCGCCGTCAACTGTCGCCAATATTGAAGATTGTCAAAGTAACTGGTAGACATCGTTTTACCAGACTT
>JADZCC010000079.1 GCA_020851785.1 Anaerolineales bacterium | reverse complement strand
ATGCCGGAACGCATGAAAATTTATTACATGCTTCCAACTTTGTGCAAGCGGTGGAGGAGCGTCAGGGATTAATGATCGGCTGTCCTGAAGAGGTGGCCTATCGCATGGGGTTGATTACTGGAACGCAATTGCAGTCCCTGGGGTTGAGCTTGCAACATAATCACTATGGGCAATATCTCTTAAAGCTTTTAGACGAAGAAACTTAAGGGAAAAGCGACCCAAAGTTTGAGACTTTTCCCTGCGTGGTAGAATCTTTCGAATGTCTGCTCACCAAACAACAGTTGACCTTGTCATCCCCATCTTCAATGAAGCGGGCGTGGTGGAACGCGCGCATCAGAAAATTTGCAACGCGTTGGACGCTCTGCCATATCAATTGCGCTTTATTTATGTGGATGACGGCTCAAACGATGGGACGGCGGAGACGCTGAGCGCGTTGGCCCATAAAGATCCGCGTGTGACGCTCCTGCAACTTAGCCGCAACTTTGGGCATCAGGCGGCCCTTAGCGCCGGGTTGGATTATTCCAGCGCAGACGTGGTCATTTCGCTGGATGGTGATGGCCAACACCCGCCGGAACTCATTCCGCAGATGATTGACCTTGTGACGCAGGGCTTTGATATTGTGCAAGGCCAACGCGCCGAAGCCAGCGCGCCCTCCTTCTTCAAAAACTTAACTTCACAGATTTTTTATCGCCTCTTGAATCTGGTCAGTGGGATGACCGTTTTGCCCGGCGCGGCAGATTTTCGCGCCATGTCGCGGCAGGCGGTGGAGGGCCTAAAATCCATGCCGGAATATCATCGCTTTTTACGCGGCATGGTTTCGTGGATGGGCTATAAGACGGTCATCCTTCCCTATCAAGAGACCAAACGCATTGCGGGCCGTTCTAAATATTCGCTGGGGAAGATGTTCCGCCTGGCGTCCGACGCCATCTTTTCCTTTTCTTTAACCCCGCTCTATATTGGCTTAAGCGCCGGGCTTTTGTTTTTCATCCTGGCTTGCGTGCAGGTGATCTACGTTTCCAATTTATGGCTTACCGGCCAGTTTGACCGGATTGTGCCGGGTTGGAGTTCGTTAATGGCCATCATCTTAATCGCCAGCGGCACAATCATGATTCTGTTGGGCTTTATCGGCGTTTATATCGGCTACATCTTTCAAGAAGTGAAGCGCCGGCCGGTTTATTTGATTCGTCAGGAGCGGGCCGATGAATAGTTACGCCCACCCGTTTTATATTACGTTTCTGCGACACGGCGAATCGGTCGGGAACCTGGAATCGCGCTGGCAGGGCCAGGCCGAATACCCGCTGACGGAGAAAGGCCGCGCCCAGGCCCGCGCCTTAGCCGAACGCTGGAAAAACGAAAAGGCGCAGTTTGACCATGTGATTGCCAGCCCGTTGGCGCGCGCCAAAGACACCGCCGAAATCGTCGCTTCCGCTTTGAATCTGGAAGTTGAACTGGAGCCGCTGTGGATGGAAAGGAATAACGGCGAATTTTCCGGCTTAACCGCCCACGAAGTCCGCCAGAACTTTCAACAACCGGCTTTCACCACGCCCTACGATGCGGTGGGCGTGGATGGAGAAGGGGATTGGGAATTGTTCCTGCGGGCCGGGCAGGCTTTGCATAATTTATTAAAACGCGAACCGGCAAAGTACCTGATTGTGTCGCATGGCGGTTTGCTCAATCAGGTGATGCACGCCGTGGTTGGGGTGGCGCCGCAAGCCAACAACGCCGGAACCCGCTTCCGCTTTAATAACGCCGCGTTCGCCCAATTAATTTATTTTTCACACCAACACCGCTGGGCCATTGAGCGCTTGAACGATCACGCCCACTGGAACGACCTCGCATAACTGGAGCAGACTTGGCGCAACCGACTGTACAGCCCCCCTTAAAATTTCTGATCTTTGGCGCGGGCGCCATTGGCGCCTATCTCGGCGGCTCGCTGATTTTGGCTGGGCACTCCGTTACGTTTGTGGAACGCGAAAAAAACATTGAAGAATTAAAAACGCGCGGCTTGCGCTTGGATTTAACGCTGGACGAAAGCCGCAACACGCCAGAAGCCTTCGTGATTGAACCGCGCGCCTTTACGTTTGAATCTTCGCTCGAAGCGGCCTTAAAATTTGGCCCCTTTGACGTGGCGCTGGCGGCCTTGAAGTCGTATGACGTGCCGGCCTTGCTGGAGTCCATCCAACCCTTTGCGGAGAAAATGCCGCCCATCTTGTGCCTCTCCAACGGCGTGGATAACGAACCGCTCATTGCCGCAGTTCTTGGGCCGGATAAAGTGATCTATGGCACCGTCACCACTTCGGTCAAAAGAAGAGGCGTGGGCGACGTGGTCCTCGAAAAGTTGAGCGGCGTCGGCGTTGCGGCCGGGCATCCGCTCTCTGAAAAAATCGTCGAAGCCTTCAACCGTGCTTTTCTGAAATGCCGTTTATATCCCCATGCAGAAAGCATGAAATGGTCGAAGATGTTTACTAATTTGGTTTCCAACGCCAGTTCCGCAATTTTGGATTTAGCGCCCAAACAGGTTTTAGCGGATAAAAAGTTATACAAACTGGAAATCGAAATGCTCCGCGAATGTCTGGCCGTGATGCAGGCTCAAAACCTTGAAGTCGTGGATTTACCCAACGTGCCGGTGCGGGCTTTGGCCTTTGCCACACATTTGCCGTTGTGGCTTTCGCAACCCGTGGTGGCGCGTGTGGCGGGCGGTAAGCGCGGCAATAAAATGCCGTCCTTTCACATTGATCTGCATTCCGGGCGCGGCAAAAGCGAAGTGGAATATTTAAATGGAGCAGTGGCCCGCGCAGGCCAAAAACTGGGCGTGCCCACGCCCGTCAACCGAGCTTTGACCAATACCCTGCTGGATTTAACCAATCAGGTCATCCCGCTCGACGCGTACGCCAAACAGCCCGAAAAACTTCTGGCCCAAATTGGCTGACGCGCCATATCCCAGCTAAAAAGAAGAAAACCATGTCCGTTCAAATTGACCAACCCACCAAAGACGTGGAAATTTATCTCCCCACCGGGCAGATTCTTTCCGCGCCGCGCGGCACGCGCATTGAAGATTTCCTCAAACCTGTTCAAAAAGATTTTCCAGACCCGATTGTCGCCGCGATCATCAACAACGAAATTCACGAGCTGACCTATCCAATCACGATGGAAGCGCAGTGTGAGCCGGTGACCATGCGTTCCGCCGATGGCGCGCGCATTTATCGCCGTTCGCTGGCCTTTTTGTTGGACCTCGTCTTTTCGGAACTATTTCCCAAAGCCAAACTCCACATTGACCATTCGGTTTCGTCCGGCGGGTTTTATTGCGAGGTGTTGGGCCGCAACCCGATCAACCGCAAGGAACTGAATGCGTTGAAAGCCGCGCTTAAGCAAGTTGTTCGGCAAAACCTGCCTTTCAAACGCCGGGAAGTCCCCATCAAACAGGCGATGTCCTATTTCAAAAAACAGGGCTACGACGATAAATTGCGCCTGCTCGCGCATCGCCGCAAAGATTATCTCACCATGTACAGCGTTGGCGAAAAAATGAATTACATGCACGGCTACATGGTTCCCTCGACTGGCTATCTCAAATGGTTCGAGTTGAAATTGATCAACGGCGGTTTTCTCATTCAATTTCCGCGCCGCCATGCGCCAACCACGCTGGAGCCGATGGGCAATTATCCCAAATTGCTAAAGACCTTTCGCCAATATGGCGACTGGCTGGAAGCGCTGAACATTGATAACGTCGGCGCGCTCAACGACGCCATTCAAGCCGGGCGCGCAGATGAAGTGGTCCTGGTTTCCGAAGCTTTGCACGAGGGGCATATCTCCCAACTCGCGCAACAAATCGAAGATCAAAGTTCAAAGATCATTTTAATTGCCGGGCCGTCTTCTTCCGGCAAGACCACCACCTCGCGGCGTTTGGCCGTGCAGTTGCTGGCGCGCGGCATTTCGCCCTACCCGCTGGAGTTGGATAATTATTTTGTAGATCGCGACGACACGCCGCGCGACGAGAACGGACGCTTTGATTTTGAAACCATAGAAGCGCTTAATTTAAAACGCCTGGCCAAAGATTTGGAAAAATTAATCGGCGGCGAAAAAGTTCAATTGCCCAAGTACAACTTTCGGGCGGGCCGGAGCGAAGCGGGCGATCTCGTCCAATTGAAAAAAGGACAGCCGATCATCCTTGAAGGCATTCACGGGATGAACCCACGCCTCATTCCCGCGCGGTGGGCGGATTCGGCCTTTCGGATTTATGTCTCCGCCCTGACACAGTTAAACCTGGACCGCCAGAACCGCGTCTCCACCACCGACACCAGACTCATCCGCCGGATTGTGCGCGACGCCCGCGAACGCGGCTATTCCGCCATGCAAACGCTGGCCAATTGGGAATCGGTGCGGCGCGGCGAGAAGCGCCATATTTTTCCGTTTCAAGAGAATGCCAACGTGATGTTTAATTCCGCGCTGGCCTTTGAGTTGGCCGCGCTGAAGCCGCTGGCCGACCCGCTCTTACGACAGGTTCCATACAACGCTCCCGAATTTATCGAAGCCCGTAGATTGCTGGCCTTCCTTGAATGGTTCCTGCCGTTGGACGCCAACCTGGTTCCTGCAAATTCCATCGCCCGCGAATTTTTGGGCGCTTCCAGTTTGAAAGATTTCAAGATCTGGAGAGGATAAACAAAAACGCCAGTCGCTGATTTAAGCGACTGGCGTTTTTTATTTAAGCCAGCGGCGCCTTTTGCATGGCGCCGGTAATTTCATCGTGCAGGCGTACGGCTTCCGGCAAACTCAGCCCGCTTGAACCAATTTGCTCCACAAAGCGGCAAACGCTATAGTTGCGGCTGGCTTGCTCGTAGCTTTGCAACCAGGCCGCAAAGGCCGCATCGGAGTTGTCTCGCGGATAATTCACTTTATATGCTTTTAGGTTGATTCGATAAGGCTTGGGCGTGAGGCGCGCGCGAAAGCAGGCTTGCTTTTGACATAAGAGCGTATAGAGCGTATCGCAATTAAACTCGTTCAGCATCTCCAGCGTGGCCCGGTCGCGCGGATTAAAGTCTTTGCCCAGCACAATCACGCGCGCGCCCTGAAAGGTTTCGTAAATGCGGAAGGTCAGCGTTGGATATTTCGTTGCGGCCAGTTTGCGCGTCATCTCGTAAATTTGATCTTTAGCGCTCCCCGCGGAACTTTTTTTGAAGAGTCCGGCAAACCCGGCAGGTTTGGGCTTGTCAATATCCAGAAACATCAAGGTTTCGGCGTTGAGCACTTGTGCGCCGTAGCGGTTGCGCGTGACGATCGTGCGCTCGTCCAGCGCTTGCAAAATCTCCTCACGGATTTCGGATTCGTAATCTTCAAAAAGGTTGCGTTCGCCGCGAATCTGGCGCTTGACCTTTTCCATCTTTTCGCGGGCTTTGGCGGCGGCTTCGTCCAGCGAAGCGTTGGACCCGCCATAGGTGGTGAGCGGTTTCATCTCGCCTTGAATTTCAATTTGTGATTTTTCAGCCGACCAATATTTGTAGATGCGCATGTCTGCTCCTTTTGATTTGAAAGCCTACAAGATGCCCTGCTCCATTAAACTTTCCGCCATGGCCAGCACGGCTTCCTGCGGCGTGCGGTGCGTCCATTTCAAAATCTGTTCGGCTTGTTCGCTGGAGAGGCGATAATCCCAATCCAACGTGTTGATGATCAGCGCGACTTTTTTATCAAATCGCGCCACGATTCGCGCCACAAAACTGGGGATTTGCAAACGCGGAATTTTGTAGCCGCGTGGCGCGTACTGTGCGCGCAAAAGATCGGCAATTTCCTTGAGCCATAATTCGCCCGCCGAAACAAGGAAGCGCTTTCCGTTGGCTTCTTCCACTTCCATTGCCGAGATGATGGCCGTGGCCACGTCGCGCACGTCCACCACGGCCATTTTGATTCTGGCCGTGCCGGGCGTTTGCCCTAATAACAGGGTGCGAATCAATTCTGAAGACGTGTTGTAATTTTTATTTGGCACAGGTCCCAGCACAAACGGCGGGTTGATGGCGACCATTTCCATTTTATTTTTATTTTCAGCGCCGTGAATGAATTCCCAGGCGGCCCGTTCGGCCAGCGTTTTACTTTTTGAATACGCCCCAATTTTATTCTCAACGATGGACCAATCCGCTTCGGTGAAGGTGCGGTTTTCAGCGGTATGCCCGGCGGAAACGGCGGCGTTGGAAGAAACCTGTACGACGCGCTTTACGCCCGCTTCATGCGCGAAACGTAAGACGCGCAGAGTCCCTTCCACGGCCGGTTTGATTAATTCATCTTCGTCTTCCGGTTCGTCCAACGGAAAAGGTGAGGCGATGTGTAAAACGGTTGCGACGTTTTCCAACGCTTCGCGCCACCCTGCATCCTGATTCAAATTCGCAGACACAAACAGCGCTGAAGCAGGGTCCTGTCCCAGCCTTGAAATAGCTTCGCGTACTTCAGCTTCTTTCGCCAAAGAGCGGAGCGTTCCGCGCACGGCGTAGCCTTTTTGCAAAAGCTGGGCGATGGTGTGAATGGCGATGAATCCGCTGGCGCCGGTGACGAGGATGGGAGTCTGAGTGGACATGACGTGATTGCTCCATGAATGAATGAATGAATGAAGGATTGGATTATAAAACGGTTAAGAGGAATGCGACTCCAACCGCAAACGCGGCGCAGGCCAAATTGACCAGATCGTTATTAAGCCATGGCCAGCCGCGCAAAAGGGAAGTTTGAGTTCCGCACGTATGAAGCGGATACTGCTCCGTTTCTTTTTGATCGGTGGGGCAGTAGTAGATGGCCTGGACGGTAGAGCCGAGCAAGGAATCAAACAGCGAACCAGCCAGCCCGGCGAACGTGATCGGCAGGAAGAGTGACCAGCCATCCGTTAGGAAGGAAGCGAGGGCCGCAATGAAGGCCGCGCCAGCCAAAGAGGCGAGCGTGCCAATCAGCGAGACTCCGCCGGAAGTTCCCTTCTCCACAACTTTGCTCAGGTTGGTAATCATGCGCGGCGGGTGCGGATTGAGAACGCCCAATTCGGTGGCCCAGGTGTCGGCGTTGACTGCGGCCAGCGAAGCGGCAAACCCCAGCCAGATGAGCGGCTCGTTGGGCTGAAAAAAAATCAGCGCCGCGAAAAAAGTGGCCACGCCGCCATTGCCAAAAACCTGGCCTGCGTCGCGTTCGCTTCCCTTTGAAAATTTCTCGTCCAAATTTTTCTTTTTGTGTTTGAAAGCGCGGCTTAATGCGGAAGAAGTGATGAAGAAAGCCAGCAGTAAAACCGCCCAACGCCAGCCGCCCATGCCGAAAATCATTGCGCCGCTGAGGGTGGCGGCCAACGCGCCGCTTTTGTTTAAGCTGTGAACTTTGTAAGCGAGGAACGCGATGAACGCGGCGACCAGAAAGCCGATGAAGAGTTGCATGATTTGCTTTTATGTTGGCGTTGAAAGGATGAATAAAATGGCGACGAGAAATAGTAGCGCGAGGAAGGCGCTGGAGCCCCAAACGATGAAGGCCAGCGGGCGTTCGCGTTCGCGCCGATAAAAATACAAACCGGCGACCCAACCGGCAATGCCCAACAGCAGGCTGGCGACGGGAAAGATGATTAACTGCGTGGAAGGCGCGGTCTCTGGCGGGGCGCCGAGGAAGGGCGAAGCGAGGGTAATTTGCGGCTGGCTGGGAATGATGAGGCTGACGCCAACCCATAAGCCGACGTTTAGGAACAAAGCCATGAGCCAAAGATAACGCACCAGTTTGCTTTCCCAGGCGCGGGCAAAGACAAAGGCTGGATACACTGATTGAGCCGCAACCGGAGCGAGGCTTCCCAACTCGGTGGCCCGGGCAAACGTTTGCGTGAGCGCGGCCGGATCTTCCGGCGAGATGACGAAAATGCGTTTGGCCGTGGCCACCAATAAAAGTTTGTGCGCGTCTGAAGCTAAAAATTCCACCAGCCCCAAATCCGGGTGGCGGCGCGCGCCAACCAGCGCGCCGGGGAGCGGCAGGGCCGGTAACGCGAGGGGCGTGGTTAAATCATCTGCCGGGCGCATCCATTCAATTGCGCTCAAGGGGATGGTTTCCATGCGCAAGCCCCATTGAATTTCGAGGCTGTCGCGATCCATGCGATAGTCTGCCCGCCAGAGCGAATAGCCACGATACGCAAAGAGCGGAATGGGCGCAAAGGCAAACAGCGCAACCAACAAGGCGATTAAGAACTGCGGGCCCGCTTCCAGACGCGATAAATTCATCAACCCTGCCAGCGCAAGGCCAGCCAGCGCGAACAGGATGACGCCATGCACGATCAAGCCGCGACGTTTGGGAGGGGGATAGGAATCGGCGTTCATAAAAAGCGGGCGGGCGTTAACCTTCCGTCAATTCTTCGCGCAAAACGCTACACGTGTAATCCACTTCGTCCTCGGTCATCACGCCGCTAAAGGGCAGGGCCAGCCCGCGTTGGCCTAAATCCTCGGTGATGGGAAAATCGCCCGGGCGATAGCCAAATTTTTCGACCATGTACGGTTGCAGATGAATTGGTAAAAAGTACGGACGCACCGGAATGCCGCGCGCGGTTAATTTTTTGGCCATTTCATCGCGGCTGATTTTGGGATCAAAGCGAATGACATACACAAACCAGGAGACCCGCGTAGTGGTGGAAGCGATGAAGGGGGCCTCCACGCCGGGGATTTCAGCCAGTCGCGCTTCGTACCACGCCGCCACCTGCTCTCGTTTCGAGAGCAGAGTTTCCAGCCGCGTCATTTGCGAAGCGCCCAGCGCCGCCGACATTTCATCAATCCGATAGTTGTAGCCGAGGTGCGTATGCTGGAGCCACGTGTCGCCCGGGGCGCGGCCCTGATTGCGTAGCGCGCGCATCAGCTTGGCGGCCTGCTCGTCGTCGGTGACGATCATGCCGCCTTCGCCCGTGGTGATTTGCTTATTGGGGTAAAAGGCAAAAATGCCAAAGTCGCCCAGCCTTCCGGCGGGTCTGTTTTGATAGGTTGCGCCCAACGCTTCGCACGAATCTTCGATGACTTTTAAGTGATGTTCTTTTGCAATTTTATTAATGGCGTCCATGTCGGCGGGCTGACCAAATACGTCAATGGGTAGAAGCGCTTTCAGGTTTCCGTGTTTTTCGGCGCCTTTACGCGGTAAAAACGGTTCAATATTTTTAACGGCCTGAGCGGCAAGTTCCGGGTTCATGTTGCCCGTGCGCGGGTCTACATCCACAAAAATTGGAATGGCGTTTTCAAAGAGCAAGGCGTTGGTGGAGGCGACGAAGGAAAACGGCGTGGTGATGACCAGATCGCCTGCGCCAAGGCCCGCCGCACGGACGCATAAATGTAAACCAGCGGTCCCTGAATTGACTGAAATTGCATATTTCGCGCCGGTGTACGCGCAAAAGGCCGCTTCAAAATCAGCGGTGTATTTGCCCATGCTCAAAATGGGCGTGTTAATCACGTTCATCACGGCTTGTCGGTCGGCTTCGGTTAAATCGGGGGAGGACATGGAAATGTTCATGGATGAGGGTGCAATCCTTTATTGCAATTGTTCGGTTAGTTGGTCCAGCGCAACGAGTTGATTCTCTTTGGCGAAACGGCCTTTTAATTCTACCATTCCGTTTTGCAGGGCTTTTTCGCCAACCGTCACGCGGAGCGGGCACCCGAGCAAATCTGCGTCGTTGAATTTGACGCCCGCGCGTTCGTCGCGGTCGTCGAACAAAACGCTCAGGCTGTTTGCGCTCAAACGTTGATAAATTTCTTCCGCCGCGCTTTTCGTGTCCAGCGTTTTGCCGGGGACGTGCATGAGGTACACGTCAAATGGCGCAAAAGGCTTGGGCAGGGTCAACCCTTTTTCGTCGTGGTGCGTTTCAGCGAGCGCCAACATCAGGTTCTCAAAATGCAGTGCGGAGTTTTCGGACAGGCGTAATGCGGAGCGTTGCGTTAAAGGGGCCGCGCAAGCTGGGCAGGGATCATGCTCTTTCGCCAGCGTTAAATCGGCGGTGAGGCTGGCGGAGTAATCGCGCCCGTAGTTGGCGTTGATGAAGTGAAAGCCCGCTTCGTTGGCGCCAGCCGCCAGGTTGGGGGAGTGCGGAATTAAATCGTCCACAACGATGAGGGCGTTTTGCAACCCAATTGGAGAAGCATAGCCCGCAACCGCGCCCGCTTTGGCAATTTCTTCCGGCGTGGCCAGTTTCACCGCGCCAATCATGTTAGTTAGCTTGGCTTCGCTCAAGGTTTGGTCGCCGCGCATCACGACGAAGATGAATTGGCCGTCTGACAAGCGGGTAAACATCAGCGCTTTGGCCGTTTTCTCTTTGGGAAGGTTGAGGAAGCTGGACAGCGCTTCGATGGTGGAGCAATTTGGCGTGGAGATTTTTTCCAGCGCCTGGGCGTCTTCTTGCGAATAGGGAATCTTTTTAATTTCAGCCAGTTCCAGTGGTTCCGTAAAATTGCAGGCTTCGCAGTGGAGGATTTGGACATTGCCAACCGCCAGCGGAAAGTAAACCGCCCGCTCATTTTGATAAACCGGGAAAGGCAGGGTTGAAACTGAAAGGCTTTTCAGGTGCGAAATAAAATGTTGACCAATTTTGGTCAACTCATTTTCGCGGGTGAGGTAGCCCGCGCGCGCCAGCCAGCCAAAGCCTGGCGAACGCATGTTGTTGGGAAATTCACGCTGGGTTTGAATTTGGAGGTCGGTATATTTCATAAATAGAAATTCCCCGCCCTCAGCGGAGCGGGGGAGTTGGGTTAGGCTTCGCTTTTCTTCTTGCGCGAAACTTTTGGCGCTTCAGGAGCGGGCGTGGCCAGCGCTTCGGGGGTTGGAATCTGTAGCGGCGTTTGCGCGATGGTTTCTTCAGCGGCGGCTTCGGCCGGGGTGGTTTCAGGAGCAGGCTCCAGATTGAGTTCGACCGTTTCTTCCGTCCGCATTTGCCCGCGGAAGAAGGCGCCTTCTTCGGTGGCGAAAGAACTGGTGATCACATCTCCCCAAACCCGGCCGGAGGCGCGGATTTCCAGTTTTTGCGTGGTGATGTTGCCGCGCACGGCGCCCGCCACGATGACGGTGTTGGCGCGCACGTTTTGACAGGTGACGCGGCCGGTCTCGCCGATCACGAGCATGCCACGCAGGGCAATTTCTCCCTCGAAGGCCCCTTCGATGCGCACGCCGCCGGAGCCGTTGATACTGCCATGCCAGATCACGCCCGCTCCCAGCACAGAGGTGATTCTTTCCACCGCTTGCGTGGATTGCGCCGTTTCATTTTTGGATTGATTAACCGTTGGGGTGGTGTTACGTTTGAACATTGGGCAATTTTACCGTTAAATATAACCGTCCCGTAGATTGTATTTGAACAACCTACGGGACCGGTTTTACCAAGTTGGATAATTTACTTCACGTCCACCAACACGGCGCGGACGATGCGGCGGAAGGAGTAGGTGTTTGAATAGGGAACGTAGCCCTGACAGGTGATCAGCGTGAGGTAGGAGTGATCCTGCAGGGATTGGAAGGCAAAATTTGTGGAGTACGGGCGCGCGGTGCGCGAACTTTGCACTTCGTAGATGTATTGCTGACCGAGCAAATGGACGATGATCTGATCGCCGTAATTGTGATTACCCGCTTAACCTAAGGCGACATAAAGGCCGCCAAAACCTGTTCGCATTCTATCACCGCCATTGAAATACGGGAATGAATAAATGCAAAGAAAAACCGTCCTGAAGGTTGATGAGTAAAAACCTTCAAGACGGTTATCATGACTTACGCAAATCAAAATCTTTTGCCGCGAATTACGCGAATTTCACTAATTTTTAAAAACAATTCGCGTGAATTAGCGAAACTTGTGCTGAGCCTGTCGAAGTATTCGCGGCTTGGTCTTGGGGTTTTGCGTAAGTCCTATTATTTTAGATTTTCAAGAACTCGCGGGTGGCTTACCCTTCGCCTTCTTTCCCCGCAATTTGCACGCCCATAATGTTAAAGCCGGAATCGATGTATTGAATTTCACCGGTCACGCGTTTGGATAAATCTGAAGCGAGGAAGACGGCCGTATCGCCCACGTCTTCAATCGTCACGTTTTCGCGCAGGGGGGCGGCGTCGGCAAAGTGTTTGTACATATCGCGGAAGCCCGCCACGCCCGCCGCCGCCAGCGTGCGAATCGGCCCGGCCGAAATCGAGTTGACGCGAATCTTTTGCGGGCCCAAGTCGTACGCCAGATAGCGCGTCGCCGATTCCAGCGCCGCCTTGGCCACGCCCATCACGTTGTAATGCGGCGCAACCTTCACCGCGCCAGAGCCATACGTCAGGCACATCACCGAAGCGCCCGGATTCAGAAACGGCAAAAAGGCGTGGGTGAGCGCCACAAACGAATAGACCGAAATATCCAGCGCGTTGCGAAAGCCTTCGCGGCTGGTCTCATGGAACGGGCGGCTCAATTCGTCCTTTCCGGCAAAAGCGATGGAATGTACCAGCACGTCAATTTTTCCAAAATGCTTGGCGGCTTTTTCGGCCACCAATTTAATTTGATCGTCCTGGGTCACGTCGCATTCTTCGACCCATTTACAATCCACCTGTGCGGCCAACGGCTTCACCCGTTTTTCCAACATCTCGCCCGCGTAGCTAATGCCCAGCGTGGCGCCTTCGCGTTTAAAAGCCTGCGTAATGCCCCACGCAATCGAGCGTTCGTTGGCCAACCCAAAAATTAAAGCATTCTTGCCGTCTAGTAAACCCATGGTTCCTCCAAATAATTATTCGATTTTCCAATCTCGAACCAGAAACCGCCACGGCTTGGAAAGCCAGGGTTCCGGCGTTTTGTTTAAACCCACACGCGGGCCAATCGTCACGATTTTATCCGGGATTTTGATGCCCGTTTCGATTCTTAATCTGGAGGCTGGTTCCGTCAAATCGGCATAGTTCTGGCTGTGAGTAATGCCCAACGCCTGAGTCAACTTGCCGGGTCCGAAGGTGTCGCGCCCCAGGCGACGCTTCAGCATCAAGTCCGCGCCTTCCAGCGGCGCAATCGCCCGAATCAAAACCGCCGCCGGAAAATTCTCCTGTTCGGTCACGGCGTTCAGCATCCAATGATTCCCGTAGGTGAAGTAAATGTAAGCGCGCCCAGCTTCGCCGTACATGGGCGCGGTGCGCGGCGTGCGCCCGGCTTTGGCATGGCAGGCTAAATCCTCTTCGCCGATGTAGGCTTCAGTTTCAACAATCGCGCCGACCAGTTTTCTGCCACGCGAGATGTGAATTAATTTTGCGCCCAACAATTCGCGCGCCACAGTCAGGGTTGGACGATTATAAAAAGACCGCGGCAGGGTGGCGGGCATGGGCTTATTTGAACCTTGCGTCTCTTTGCAGGGTTAACCTTAACCCTTCGTCCAATTTAATCGAAGGCGTAAAGCGTAATTTTTCCTTCGCCAAATTTATATCTGCTTTCATGCGCGAAACGCCGCCCGAAGTTTGCGAGTTGTAAACCACGTTGGACTTGCTGTGGGTGACGCTTAAGACCTGATGAATTAATTCTTTGACGGAGGTTTCCGTCCCCGAGCCAACGTTAATCGCCAGCCCGTTCAGGTTTGGGGCCGTGGCCGCGGCCACCATCGCGCTCACCACATCATCCACATAAATATAATCGCGGGTCTGGCTTCCGTCGCCATGCGCCACCAACGTGCCGTGACGTAAGGCCTGCCGTAAATAATGCGGCGCCACCGGCGGATGCGAAGGCGGCAAATGTTGGCCAGGCCCATACGCGTTGAAGATGCGTAAAATCACGGTTTCAATGTTCCACAACGCGCCAATCGTGCGGACGTAATGTTCGGCGGCCAGTTTGGAAACCGCATACGGCGAGCGGGGATTGGGCGTGGCGGATTCTTTCAGCGTGGAGTCTGCCTGGTCGCCGTAGACAGCGCCGGAGGAGGCCAGCACGACGCGTTGAATGCCCACATCGCGGATGGCTTCCATCAACGCCACCGTCCCGCCGACGTTCACATCGTTGTAATCGCGTGGATATAAAATAGATTCGGGAACGGAGACGCGCGCCGCAAGGTGATAAACGAAATCCACACCCTGAAGCAAGGTCCACAATTTGGGGCGGTCGCCCATTTCGCCGCGCGTAAAATGCACGTCGGGCGCGAGCGCTTTCGGGTCGCCCGTGGAGAGGTCGTCCAACCCGCGCACCTGATGTCCCTCGCGGACGAGGTGGTTGGCCAGCGTCGCGCCGAGGAAACCCGCGGCGCCGGTGATTAAGAAATTCATACTGAGATTATAAATTATCTCAGCCGTTCTGGAATTGATTTAAGCGGGGCGGATGTTGTAATTGGGCGAGTCGCGGCGGAACTGATAGTTGTCAATAATGGCTTGGATGATCTTCGCCTGAAAATCGGTAACTTCCTTAAACTCAAACCCCAGGTTGAAATATTGCGGGCTTAAATCTGGCTGGCTCCAGGCCACGCGTGCCGGAATGGTCATTCGCAGGGTGGTCACGCCGGGCAGTTCGGGCAATTCAATCGCCAGGGTCAGTTCAGTGGAGATGGCCAGTTCTCTGTCGCTGATCACCATCGCGCCCAGCAGGTTCAAATCTGCAAGGTGTCCGAGCAAGATTCCGCCGTACAAATCAAACACCTGCGTGTAAGACATCAAACTCTTTCGCTCTTGCTTTCTCCGTTCCTGCATGGCGCCTCCAGTTTATAAATAGTGTACACGGATTCGCCCCGTTGGGCATTGCCATTTTGTGGTAAAAATGCGCCATGCGATGGATTTACCTTTCCCCACACCTTGACGATGCCGCGCTCTCCGCCGGCGGATGGATTTACGATCAAACCCAGGCCGGTCACACGGTGGAAATGTGGACGCTGATGTGCGGACAGCCGCCATTTAGCGAACTTTCCAAATTTGCCAAATCAATTCACGACTCATGGGATTTGACCACTTCGGCCGAAGTGGAGCGCGTGCGTAAAGCGGAAGATCGCCGCGCCGCAGAAATCCTTGGCGCACAGCCCGTGTATCTGGACTTTTTAGATTGCATTTATCGGCGCGATAAAAACGGCGCATGGCTTTATGATGAAGCCTTACGAGGCGAACCCCGCCCCGAAGACGCCGATTACGCCGCTGAAATTGCAGAAGCGCTACGCGCCCGCCTCCAACCCGACGATCAAGTGATCTGCCAATTTAGCATTGGCAAACACGTTGACCATGTCGTCGTCCGGCAGGCCGCCGAATCGTTGGGTCGCCCGTTACATTACGTGGCCGACATCCCGTATCTCTTCAACCACCCTGAGCATTTAGACCCGAACCGGGCCGGGATGAAGGAAACAGTTCATGCGGTCAGCGAAACCGGCGTCCGCTTGTGGCAGGATGCGGTTTTGGCCTACACTTCTCAAATGAGCATGTTATTCAAAACCGTGGAAGCGACTCATCAGAAACTGGCCCAGTACGTGCAGGAAAATCATGGGCTGAGAATGTGGACGAAGTAAACAAAAAACGGCGAGGAAACTCGCCGTTTCTTTTTTATTGTGCGCGTTTATTTCGTGAGGATGGGGATGACTTCATCCGCGTAAAAGATTGCATAGTTGGCAAGGTTGGGGTCGGTTTCAAAGCGCCCGCAAAATTGAACGTAGCCGTTTTCTTTTGGCAGAAGTTCGGTGGGGAAGAGGATCCAAAGGCCGCGCTGGTTGAGCAGGTCTACGGATATGAGCATGGTGGTGGCCGGGCGAATGGTTTCCAGCCAACTGATTAAATGCGCATTCTCCAGCCCGTGCGCGTTCCTTTGAAAGATGTAAATATGAAAGTTGGGCGCGCCGTCCGTAAATTCCGACTTATTCTTTAAGACATTAATGTAGGAACCCTGGGCAAAATAAATGGCAATGGGTTGGGAATTGGAAGCGCAGGCTTGCGGCGTAAGGATGGGCGGATGAGCGGCATATTTAATCAGAATGGATGGAACGAGCATGAAGCAAATCAGCGCTACGTTAAAGTAGATGGGGGCTTGCAGGGAAAACTGCTCTGAAGTTGGCGCAGGGTATGAAATCAATTTTATTTTTTGGATGAAATACCCGAACCCCAGCGCGGGGAGCAAGTTGATGATGGCCATGCTGGCCGCATACGGACGCATACGAAACGAATCGGTGGGGGGAGCCAGCGGAATGGAAAGGAAGACGCCTAAAATACAAATCAGAACCAGCAAGTGAGTTGGCGCTTTTCGGGCTTTGAAGCAGGCGTAGATTCCGAGCAGGCTCAGGAGATACAACGCCCATTTGATTGCCGGATGAATGACCCAGTTCTCTTTGGCCACAAAGGCGAAAACGTTATAGAGCGTATCCGTAAAAATGGCTTTCCAAAAAAAGAGCGCGCCTTCAACGATTTGAAACGGTTTCTCGCGCATTAATTCAAACGACCATTGAAATACCCGTCGAGTTAATTCCGGGTCTTTAAGGGTTAAGACTTCCGGGTGAACCTCGGCGATGTACGCCCAGGATTTTCCACCCGCCGCAAGGCTGTATAACGAAAACGAGAAATTGGCAAAAGGGATTGAACCCGGGCGGCCGATGATGCGCCCCAACAGCAGGCCGGAGGCGAAGCCTAAAACAATTGCAAGCGATGAAAGGACAATGCCTTTCCATAATTCTTTTTTGGATGCGCGAAACAGCCAGCCTGTAAAAATTACCAACAACGGGAGGATTAGGAAGGCTCCGGCGCGCGCGTTGAGCGCCAGCGTGGTGGTATAAATTCCGAAACTGAGGAGCGTCAGGTTTTTGTGGGCGGTTCCGCGCCAGAGGATTAAGAAACCCAGTGAGCCAAGCGCAATGCCGAAGTTTTCCGACATGGTAATTCCGCTGTGCAGGCGATAGTAAAGGAAGACCAGCATTAATAAGAAGACGGCGGTTTCTGTGCCGTGAGTTCGCTGGAATTCGCGGGTTAGGAAATAACAAGCTAGCCCGGTAATTACGGATAAGATGGCCAGCGTGGCCATTAAATTGACGTGGGTGAGGACCAGTAAAAAGGCGAGAAAACTTGGAAACAAAGGCCGCCTTGAAGAGAAATATGAAAAGCTCTCTCCATTAATTAATGACAATGCGTTGGCATAATACCCGCGCGCATCGTTGACTTGAATCAACCCGCTGATGACGGAAGTTTGCGTGCCGCCATACGCCCAAAGCCCAACCAATGGCAGGGCAAACAAGAGGAGCGTAAAAACGAAAGCCAGTAATTCGCCAAGCCGCCCCGGAATGCGAAATGCGCCGTAAATTAACAACGCGCCGATTGGCACGATGGGCCATAAATCCACGCGCAGGGCCAGCCCCAATGCGCCGAGTCGCCCGGCCGTGGCGTGCGTGAACACATAAGTCAGAGCAAGGGCCGCCACGCCCAGTTTGATAAACTGCCAGAAAAAATATGAGATGCGATTAAGAGAAAACGTCAGGTTGTTGGTCATGGTTCAAAATCTAATTGATCCCAGTACACGAAGGGCGAATCTTTGAGTAGATACAGCCACGTTTTTTTATATTTTACCCGCACGTAATGCGCTTCGCCCCAGGCGCTTAAATCCTGTTGCCCCCATTTCAAATCATCCACATAGGTGGGGAGCAGGGTTTGAATCGAATAGGTCAAATCATATTTATTGTGGCCGGGAACGCTGTCCATGCCATCCCAGGCGATGGCGCCGGACGTATCGGGCGTGAGGCGGGCGATGTAGGCGTCAGATTTGCCGAGAAAATCCAGCGCGGTGCGGTCGGCGTAATAAGGCAAAGCCCCGGCCCAAAATACGCCGAGGGTGGCCTGCGGAGTGGTCACTTCGTTAATCGCGATGGCCGTTTCAATGTGACTGTGCCCGGCTTCGGCGTCGAAGGGCAGGTCTTGCAAGGTGATTTGTTTGAAGAAGCGCGCGTCCATTTGATTCAGCCCCAGAGCGGCGAGCAGGAGCAGACCGGTTACATGAAGCGTTTTGGGAAATTTGTTTAAGCTTTCAACGCCGGTTTGCAGAAAGAGAATCAGCATAAAGGGCATGGTCGGCGCGAGGATGCGCCAATACGTCCACGGGTCGCCGCCCACGTAGATTTGATAAACGAAGGAAATGAGAAAAAAACCAAAGAGATAAAATTTTTGTCTGGCGGGCCAAATGAGCAAGCCCAACGCGGCGACCGCCAAGACCCAGCTTGATTCGCGTAAAAAAGGTTGGACGAAGCCCCAGCCATTGGCGAGCCTTTCCGTCAGCGCCAGGCCGGTTAATTTGAGCGTGTACGTGTTCGGCAAAATTTGGCCGTAATAGTAAAGGCGGAAGAGACTCTGTCCCAGCGGGAACAGGCTCAAGGTCAGGCCTGCGGCGAAAAAGGAGCGTAGATTCTTTTGCAGGGTTTGCGTCAAATATAAAAAACTCAAGGCGGCGAAGAGAATCGAATCGTTGCGCGTGAGGTAGGCCAACCCAAAGCAGAGCGTCATCCAAAATAAATACGCGTTGCGCGGAGTCTCCACATATAACATGGACGCCCAAACGCCCGCGCCGAGTAACGCGGCCAGCAGGCCGGTTTCCATGCCGAGGAGCGACCAATAGTTGAGCGGGTAATAGAGCAGGATGGCCGCAAATAAAATGGACCCTGTCGAAAATTTGGCTTTGAACGTTTTGAAAATTTGTAAACTAAAAAAAGCCGCGCCTAAGTTAAAGAAGATGCCGGTCAACTGCACCGCGAGGACAGCGTACCTTTTTTCGTCAATCAGAAAAGAGAATGCGGCCATCAGCAGAGTCATCAATAAATTAGTGTAACCTTCGATGTATTCGCCTGCATTCCAAACCAATCCCTGACCGTGCGCCAAATTCCAGGCGTAACGCATGGAAATCAGCGCGTCGTCAAAGAGCGTGAAATACCATTTTCCATCCGAGGCGATATAAGAGGAGCGCTTGATAAACGCCAGCGCCCAGAGACAGAAGATCAATGCGAGCGTGGTGATTCCCCAATGTCGTTTAATAAAAAGCCATATTTTTGCCATTGTTTTCCTTGAACATCCGGCTATATTATCATAGCGTTGTTTGTGTTTGGCGCTTGTTAAGTCTTTCTTTCGCCTGTATAATTGTCGCTTATGTCTTTCCCCGAAGAACCGCCGACTCCTCACGCAGAGCCGCAACCAGAAGCGGAGCAACCGCGCCCGCGACGCAGACGGCCCACGCGCCGTTCGATGCTTCCCACCGACCAGGCCGGGCAGGCCGAATTCATTCATGAACTCGCCAAGCGCGCCTTTCCTTCCGTTGAGTTGTTTGTATTTGCTTTGGCTTGCGGCGCCATCATGGGGTTGGGCTTCCTCCTCGATTCGCAAGCCGTACTCCTCTTGGGAATCTTACTCACGCCGCTCATGCTTCCCTGGGTTGGCTTTTTATTGGCCATCCTCACCGGCTCGGCGCGTTTCCTGTTTGAAACCAGCATGGCTCTGCTGATCAGCGCCATCCTCGTCTTCATTGGGGGAGTGGCGACCGGTTTTTGCATCCGCTTCTTTCCGCCCTACACGCAAACCAACCTCTACGCCCACACCTGGCTCTGGCTTCCAGAGTTGGTGGTCTTGGCCATCGGCGCGGTCACGCTCGTCGCTTCGTTCATCCGCTCCGAGAACAAACCGTTTTTGCCCAGCGTCATCATCGCCTATTCGTTTTTTCTGCCGGTCAGCGCGGCGGGCTTTGGGTTGGGCGCCGGCCTGCCCGGCGTTTGGCCGCGTGGGCTTTTTGTGGCCATTGTCCATTTGGCCTTGGCCAGCCTGTTAGGTTTGCTCACCCTGTTCGTCATGCGTTTGCGCCCCACCGCCAAAGGATATGCCTTTAGCGGCGTAGCTCTGGCGACTTTTGCCGCAATCCTCATCTTTTTGATGAACCCCGGCCGCGCTTCGAGCGCCCCGCCGACTGCGACGCAATTCACCCCGACCAATTTGCCAACCTCCACGCTTCCAGCTTTAACCCCCAGCCTGCCAGCCAGCCCGACAAATTCACCCGCGCCGACGCAATCCCCAACCCGGGCGGCGCGTACGGAGACCCTCACCGTAACGCCAAAAATTGAATCGCCCACGCCAACTTCAACCGCCACAGCCACCATAGCCGTCACCAACACGGCCACGCCGTTATCCGTTACGCCCGTTCCATTAACTTTAACCATCACGCTCCCCGCTTCCGAAACGCCAACCGTCACCCTCACGCTGGAGATTCAACCCATCAGCGGGAAGATCAGCGCCAGCGAAGGCGGCGGCGCAAACTTGCGCCAGACCCCCAACGGCAAATATTTGATGACTTTGGATAACGGCACGTTTGTGGATATTTATCCCGATTTCAAAATCGTCAACGGCGTCACCTGGATTCACGTCTTCGTCACGCGCAACAATCAACGCATCGAAGGCTGGCTCCTCGAATCGGTCGTCACCTATTCCACGCCGGAACCAAACTTTGCCCCCACGGCTACGCCGTCCATCGGCATTACCCCGTCCCCATAAAATTAACGCAATTCTTAAAAGGAGAAATTCATGCCTATTCACTTCGGCACCGACGGCTGGCGGGCTGTCATCTCGGATAGTTTTACGTTCGACAATTTACGCATCGTCGCCCAGGCCATCGCAGACGCGGTTGCTTCTGAACATTGGGATCGTTCCACCACCACTGATAAAAATAAAATCGTCATTGGATACGATACGCGCTTCCTCTCCGATCGGTTTGCCGGGGAAGTGGCCCGCGTCCTCGCCGCCAACGGCTTTAGCGTCCTCCTGGCTCAGTCCGATTCGCCCACTCCGGCCATTTCATACGCGGTCAAAAATCAAAACGCCATCGCCGGAGTGATGATCACCGCCTCGCATAATGCGCCGCGCTATAACGGCGTGAAGTTGAAAGGCGCGTTTGGCGGCTCGGCGCTTTCGGAGCAATGCCGGCGCGTGGAAGTTTATATCAACGACAACGAAGAGCAGGCCCGCGGCCCCAACCTGATGGATTTCAAAAAGGCCCGCCAGTTAAATTTAATTCAGCGCTTTAATCCCCTGCTCGCGTATTTTGAACATTTGCATAAGCTGATTCGCACAGACTTAATCGCTGAAAACCCACAGCGCTTCGTGGTGGATGCCATGTACGGGTCCGGGCGCGGCGTGATCAAATCCTTTTTACAGGGAACGGGTTGCGAAATCTACGAAATTCGCGGCGAGATGAATCCCGGCTTTGGCGGCATTCATCCCGAACCGATTGCCAAAAATCTCGGCGCGTTATCTTCCGCCGTCAGTTCTGGCCTGGGCAACTTTGGCGTGGTGACGGATGGCGACGCCGACCGGATTGGCGCGATGGATGAGCGCGGCAATTTTGTGGACCCGCATAAGATCATGGCTTTATCTTTAAAATATCTTGTGGAAAAACGCGGCTGGACTGGCTCCGTCGTGCGGACGGTTTCGACAACCCGCATGATTGACCGCCTTGCCAAGCGCTATGGCTTAACGCTCCATGAAACGCCGGTTGGCTTTAATCACATTGCGGATTATATGATGAAGGAAGACGTGCTGATTGGCGGGGAAGAATCGGGCGGCATTTCTTTTAAGGGACATATTCCCGAAGGCGACGGCCCAATCATGGGGCTTTTGCTGGTGGAGATGATTGCCGAATCGAAGAAATCGCTCATTGAACTGGTCAATACCTTGCTGGAAGACGTGGGCCCCGCCTTATATGAGCGCGTGGATTTACGCCTGAGTCGCCCGGTAGCCAAAGCCGAAATGACCGATTTCCTCACCAAACAGGCTCCCGCCGAAATTGGCGGCCAAAAAGTGGCCGAGATCAGCCAGCGCGACGGCGTGAAATACATCATGGCGGACGATTCCTGGCTTCTCATTCGTCCTTCCGGTACAGAGCCGGTTTTGAGAGTCTATGCCGAAGGCCGTGCGCCAGAGATGGTCAAAGCTTTGCTGGCTTACGGTCAAACCGTGGCCGAAACGGTGGTCTAAATTTCAAGCCTCGGAATATTCCGGGGCTTTTCTTTTCAGTTTTGAAAAGAAACCGCTTTTAGGGGCTTTGTTATGAAAGTACCATATACCACTTAAAGGGATGTGGAGTAAAATTTGCGGTATGGCAACCACTCAAAGCGTGACCAGAGCGAACGTTCAGAATTTGTCCCGCCTTACAGCCTTGCTTTCGCAGGGGTTGCAATGGGGCGTGTTGTTGTATCAAATCGCCGCGTTGGGTTTTGTAGTCATCAGCGTCTTTTTTGCGGCGCGTTGGATTCAAGAACCGTTTATCGGCGTATTCTATGAACAGACCCTGATCTTCAACGATACCGGCCCAGACGACCCCGCCTGGGCGTTTAACCAAAAAGTGGCCAGCGGCGATCAACTGATTGCGGTGAACCACACGCCGGTCCAAAGCTATCGAGATGTGCGGAGCGTCATCGAATTTAATCACTTCGTGCCGGGGGATACGATTCCCGTCACCGTCAAATTTAAAAGCGGCGAAACGCGCGACTTAAATATCCTGCTCCATCCCTTTCCAGCCAGTAGCGTTACGCTCTATTTTCTAATTCCGCTCTTTATCAGCGCCGTCTTCTTATTAATCAGCTTTTGGATTTTTGGTTTGCGCCGCAACGAATCTGCCGGGCGGGCATTTTCGGTTTTTGCGTCTTCTTTAGCCCTGGCTACCGGCTTGTACTTCAATATTTCAACGTCTCACGAATTCGTCATCCTCTGGTTATTTGGTTGCGCCGCAACCGGCGGCGCGCTCATCGCGTTGGCGATGTCTTTCCCACAGGAACCGGATTTCATTGCCAAACATCACTACCTAAGATGGAGTGGAATGCTGGTCGCGGGCGTCTTAATCGGCCTGACGCTTCCCAACCTGTATAACTTTAACAATCCCACCGCCTACATTGCCAATTGGGCGAATATTTATTTATTTATCGTCGTCAGCTTCTTGATTTACATCGGCACAAATATTTATTACGCGGTCTTCGCGCAATCGCCTGTGGTCAAAGTTCAGTCCCGCGCCATTCTGGCGGGTGGCGCCGTTGCCTTTACGCCCATTG
Organism: Anaerolineales bacterium; assembly: GCA_020851785.1. Lineage (GTDB taxonomy): Bacteria > Chloroflexota > Anaerolineae > Anaerolineales > Villigracilaceae > Villigracilis. Next base: position 71,129 of record JADZCC010000079.1, on the reverse strand, counting down.
GCATTTGGCTGATGATCGCTTCAGTGAGGAGTATTGGCTTTTCGCCCTACCTGTTTTTGCCCACCGTCATCCTCCCCATGACCATTGGTTATGCCATCTTGCGCTTCAAACTCTTGCGCGCCGATGAATTCATCCGTCGCGGCATTTTATACAGCGTCTTTACCGTAATTGTCGTCCTGAGTTACGCCTTGTTTGTCGCTTCCATCGGCGTTTTCTATGGTTCCGCTTTGCCAAATAACTCAATCCTGGTTGGAGTTTTCATCTTTTTGTTTGTGGTCTTTTTTGAGCCGCTTCGCGCCAAATTACAAACCTTGATTGATACCCGCTTTCTGCGCGGCGAGCGAGTCTTGGCGAATCAACTGGATGATTTTACGCATCAACTCTCCTCTGCGCTGGACTTGAACCTGATCAGCTCCATTATGCGGACTACGGTCGCGTCTGCCTTGAATCCCAGCCGCATCCATCTCTACACATACGACTCGATTAACGACTTATATTACGCCCTGCCAGACGAAGAGCGCCGCCCAACCAGCGACATCCGCTTTGCGGCCCCCAGCCCTCTGGTGCGCTACTTTCACACGGAACATTTGCCGCTCTATTTGGATAATGCCGTTTCACTACCTGCCGCCTTACAATCCGAACAGGCGCGGGTGGCCTTGTTAGGCGCGCGCTTATTCATCACCCTGCCAGGCAAGGAACGCCCGGGCGGCTGGCTGGCCCTCGGCGCGCGCCTTTCTGGAAAGCCCTACACTCCGGCAGATTTGAAATTCCTCGAAACCATTTGCGACCAGGCCTCCATTGCCATGGAGCGCGTTCAAACTATTTCCCATCTCGAACGGCGGATTCAAGAAATGAACGCCCTGACGCGCGTTTCGCAGGGCGTGAACGTTACGCTCACCTTTGACGATGTTCTGGAGTTGATCTACGCCCAAACCGCGCAAATCATCCCCACCTCGCATTTGCACATTACGTTGTACGAAAAAAATAGCGATTATTACTATTATGGGTTTTGCGTGGAAAATAACGAACGCATCCCCAGCCGCGAGAATATACCGTTTACGCTGGGAGCCGGGCTGGCGCCGGAAGTGATTCGCAAAAGCCGCCCCTTGATGACGCAAGACTATCTGCGCGAATGTCAGGCCCGCAATGTGAAGCCGGTTTTGGATAACTCCTACGCCTGGATGGGCGTGCCGCTCAATGCAGGCGCTGAATCCATCGGCGCGTTGAGCATCGGCAGTCGGGATGGGGGCACGGTCTATACCCGCGGACAGTTGGAACTCCTGCAAGCCATTGCCGATCAAACCGCTGGAGCAATCGTCAAAGCCCGTCTGCTGGAAGAAAGTCAGCAACGCGCCCGTCAGTTAACCACCCTGAATGAAATTACCCGCCAACTCACCGGAACGCTGGAGTTGGACCCGCTTCTCCAAAATATTTTGGAAAACGCCGTCGGCATTTTAAACTCCGAAGCGGGAAGCCTCTTCCTTGTGGACGATCAGACCGACGAATTAATTTTCCGCGTGACGGTTGGCCCAGTCGCCACGAATCTCATCGGTCAGCGTTTACCGGCCGGGACGGGCATCGTTGGCCGCGCAGTCCAAACGCGCCTGCCTGTGATTGAAAACGAGGAACACAATCACAACCGCTTTGAAGGGATAGACCAACAAACTGGTTTCGTCAGTCGCTCCTTGATGGCCGTCCCGCTCCAGGTTAAAGATCATGTCATTGGCGTGGTGGAAGTCATTAACCGCCGCGACGGATTGCCGTTCGTGCATGACGACCAAACCCTGCTCACGGCGTTTGCCGGTCAGGCCGCGGTGGCGATTGAAAACGCGCGCCTCTACACGCTCACGGATCAGGAACTGAACGCCCGCGTCGAAGAGCTATCGGTTATGCAACGGATTGACCGCGAATTGAACGCCAGCCTCGAAATGGATCGCGCCATGCGCATCACGCTCGATTGGGCTCTGCGCCAATCCCAGGCGGAAGCCGGGTTGATCGGCATGATGGAAGAGAATAAACTGCGCGTCATGTCGCAACAGGGCTTGGAAGAGAAAAACCCAGACGCTTCCGAACAACTGATCAGCATTACCATCCCCGCCATGCTTCAAGTGTTGGAGACCGGCCTGCCCCAACGGGTTTCAGTGGCCGATTCAAAAGATAAACTCTACCCGCTGGCGCATACGCAAATGGTCATCCCGATTCGCCGCGAAACCGCCGTAATTGGTTTGCTTCACTTGGAAAGCGTCAGCGACTCGCTGGTGGATATGTCGTTTTTGGCGCGCCTTACGGATCATGCCGCCATCGCGATTTCCAACGCCCAACTGTATGGCGAAGTGCAACGCGCCAACGTGGCCAAAAGCGACTTCGTCTCTTTTGTGGCGCACGAACTCAAGAACCCCATGACCTCCATCAAAGGCTACACCGAATTGCTGGCGGGCGGCGCCGTTGGGCAGATCAACGACATGCAGACCAACTTCCTGCAAACCATTAAATCCAACGTCGAGCGCATGTCCACGCTGGTTTCAGATTTGAACGACAACTCCAAAATTGAAGCGGGCCGCCTGCGCCTGGACTTTAAGGCTACCACCGTCGCTGAAATTGTGGACGACGTTGTCCGCTCGATTAAACGCCAGGTGGAAGAGAAAAAACAAACCCTCGAACTGGCCCTGCCGGAAAACCTGCCCACAGTTTGGACCGATCGCATTCGCGCCATTCAAGTGCTGACCAATCTGGTAAGTAACGCCTATAAATACACCCCGGAAAGCGGTCAAATTCAAATTGGCGCGGAAGAAACCGAGAATCATTGGGACGCGGAAGGCGCTTCCAAAGTTGTGCATCTGTGGGTTAAAGATGATGGGCTGGGCATGACCGAAGAAGACAAGGAAAAAATCTTCCAGAAATTCTTCCGTTCCGACGACCCCAAAGCCCGTGAATCTCCAGGCACCGGCTTGGGCTTGAACATCACCAAAAGTCTGGTGGAAATGCAAGGCGGAAAAATCTGGTTTGACAGCGAATACCGCCGCGGCACAACCTTCCACTTCACCATCCCTGCCGCGGAAACATAGTGAGATAACCTTATGACCATGATTGGCTCTGTTGGTTTTGCACAAGCGTTGGATGGCCGCGAAGCGGGCTTGCAAGCCGCGCACCTGGCCCTGAATTCGCTGGGCGCGAGTTCTCCCGCGTTGGGCATTGTCATCTCCTCGCATCAATACCAGGCTCGCGAAGTCTCCAGCGGTGTGGCCAGCCTGTTGGGCGACGCTCCCGTAATTGGGTTTAGCTCTCCCGCCGGGATGACCAATCACGGCCAACATGCCCATTCGGTGGTCTTGGCTGTCTTAAGCGGCGATTTTGAAGCCGATACCTACTGGTATCCCGGGTACGCTCAATCTGGCCGCGAAACCGCCACAAAATTAAATCAGCACGTGGCCGCGCGGGTCGAGCGACAATCCATCCTTTGTTTTGGAGATGGATTCAACGGCGATGCCGAACAATTTTGCGGCGCCATCCCCGGCGCCTCCAGCCATTTGGTGGGCGCGCTCTCCAGCGGCGACCTGCACACGGGGAATACCTATCAATTAGTGGGCAAGCAAAATGGAGCGGGAGCTTTGGCCGCCGCCCTGTTGCGCGGCAACATCGTCATGGCCGTCGGCTACGATCACGGCTGGAACCCCATCGGCAAGCAATTTCGCATCACGCGTTCGCGCGGCTTTTGGCTTCGCACCTTGGATGGCCGCCCCGCCTCCGAAGCTTATTCCGAATTATTTGGCTATCCCGCGCGCGATTGGGCCTTTCCGCCGTTAAGTCATTTGGCCCGGCTGTACCCGCTCGGCGTGGAGCAAGGCGAAGACCTCGTCATTCGCTCGCCCATCCGCGTTGAAGCCGACGGCAGTTTCCGCATGAACGCCTCCGTGCGCGACGGCATTGACGCCTACCTGTTGGTGGGGAGTTTGGCCGCCTGCGAAAACGCCGCCAGACAAGCCGCTCAAAACGCATTGAAGAAACTAGGCTCCGCCAAACCTGCCCTGGCCCTTGTGCTGGTGGATGAGTCCTGGCAAATGTTGCTCAAAGCTCACCCGGGCACGGAGATCGCCGCCATTCAAGAAATCCTCGGCGATAAAATCCCCATTGCCGGAGGGTATACGCTGGGGCAAATCATCCCGGAAGAAAAAGCCCGTCCCAAATTTCTCAATCAGCACATTACCGTCATCCTCTTTGGCGAAACCAACTAAATTCAAAATTTATGATAAAACTGGCGAGGCTTTCGCCAGTTTTTTATACCCCGAAAGGACTCCAATGAAATATACGCTTTCCATCTTGATTCTCTTAACCGTCGCCGCCTGTTCCGCGCCGGTGGATCAAGCCCCGCCGCCCACCGCCCTGATTGTGGATCCTCCCCAAGCGACTTTAATCCCAGCCCCAACCGCTACTCCCATTCCCGCGCCCACACAAGTTCCCACCCTCGCGCAACCTACCGTGCCGCTGGCCTTCTGCAGTGACCCGCTTCCTAAAAACCTGATCTCAACCCTGGGCAACGCCTTCGCCACAAGGGATGGCGCTCTGCTCGCCTCACTTGTCTCCCCAACGCGCGGCATGGACGTGCTTTTCTATCGCAACGGCAAGGCGGTTAACTATGATGTGGAACATGCCAAGTTCATCTTTGAAACCACCTACGCGGCAGATTGGGGCCTATCCTTTGGAAGCGGCGACGCCACCCTCGGCTCTTTTCAGGATGTGGTTTTGCCGAGCCTGCAAACGGTCTTTACGCCCCAAGCCGAGTTGATTTGCAACCAACTGAAACTTGGCGGCGCCACCTATGTGGGGGAATGGCCCTACCCTTATCTGGATTATTACTCCGTCCATTTTGCGGGAACCGACCAATTTGGCGGACTCAACTGGCAAACCTGGGGCGTGGGCATTGAAAACGTCGCCGGGCAATTTTATGTCGCGGCTTTGGTTCACTATGTCTGGGAACCGTAAATAAATTATAGACCCTCACCCTAGCCCTCTCCCATTGGAGAGGAGACTCAGACACCCTAGCCCCCTTTGGGGGAAGGGCTGGGGATGAGGGTGAATAAAAGCCCATGTCTGCAAACGCCTTTCCTTGTTCGAGGAAAGGCGTTTATTTTTTAAAGTAAGAAACGGCGATTTATGTTATTCTATAACTACGTTGTTGCAACTTCTTGCAATAAGGAGAACCGGATGTCCTGTTCGGAAGCATACGCCCCTCAACTTCGCGCGCGCGGCTATCGCATGACCCCTCAACGTCATGCCATTTTACATACGCTCTGTCATGCGAATCGAAGCCTAACCCCAGCCGAAGTTTGCGAACGGGCGCGTAAGCAGTTTGCCAGCCTGACGGAACCCACGGTCTATCGCACGTTGGACTTCCTCGCGGAAAACGACCTGATTCGTTCAGTGCGCCTGAACAGCGGCAGGCTGGTGTATGAAATTGCAGGACCGGCCCATCATCATCTGATTTGTCGGCGCTGTGGCCAAGACCAGGAGGTGAAACACCAATTAATCCAAAGCATGTATCAAAAGCTCGAATCTTTTAGCGGTTATCAAATCACAGACCTTCACACCACGTTTTTTGGACTTTGTCCAAAATGTAAACAAGGAGCGTAACATGCACTATTCCCCACCCCCCATGCACATCCCAGACGGCTTCCTCAGCCTGACGATTTCCATCCTCTGCTGGATACTTTCGGCCGCGGTAATTGGGCTGGCCATCTCAAAGACCAATAAATCTTTGGGCGAAAAGCAAATCCCTTTAATGGGCGTGATGGCCGCGTTTATCTTCGCCGCACAAATGATTAACTTCCCTGTAGCGGGCGGCACTTCCGGCCATTTGCTCGGCGGGGCCTTGGCCGCCATCGTGCTGGGCCCGTGGGCCGGCATGTTGGTGATGACCGCCGTAATTGCCACGCAAGCTCTGCTCTTTCAAGATGGCGGGTTGGTGGTGATGGGCGCAAACCTGCTCAATATGGGGCTGGCTACGGCGGCGGTTGGATATGGACTCTATCGCTCCACCGCGCGTCAATCCAAATCGGTGAAACTCGGCGTCATTGGCGTGGCCGCCTGGCTTTCGGTGATGACCGGCGCTCTCCTCACGGCTTTGGAACTTTGGTTGAGCGGCGTTTCCGATTTGAAAGTCGTCGTTCCGGCCATGTTGGGAGTTCACGCGCTGATCGGCCTCGGCGAAGCCCTGATTACGGTTTCGGCGGTGGCCTTTATTTTGCAAACCCGCCCAGACCTGCTTGCAGAAGGCTCAGAATCCGCTAAAGGGAGCGGCGCCTGGGTGTATGTGGGCGGGCTGATTGCATTAGCTGTCGTTGTACTTTCGCCGCTGGCCTCAGCCGACCCAGATGGACTGAATCGCGTTGCAATGGATCTTGGTTTCATCGATACGGCCCAATCCGCTTCCGGGCCTTTGGCGGGCTATACGGTTCCATTCCTCGCCTCCGCTTCTGCCTCCAAAATTGTCGCTGGCGCGATTGGCGCGCTGGTGGTCGGCGCGGTGGCCTTTCTGATTGGTCGCGGCATTAAGGCCAAGTCGCAAGCGTAACCTTCCATGCACTTCGACGCATTTGATCGGTATCATGCGCAGGAGAGTTTTGTCCACCGTCTTGACCCGCGGGTCAAGACGGCGCTGACCATTGCGTTCATCCTCTCGAACGCGTTACTGCCAGACGGAGCCTGGCTGGCCTATGGGTTGGCCTGGCTCTCGCTGTTGACTGCAAATTATGCTTCCCGGCTTGGGCTTGGTTACACGTTTAAGCGCTCGCTGATTGCTCTGCCCTTTGCCTTAATTGCGGTGACGATTTTATTTTCCATGCCCGGCCGGCCGATTTTTTCCTTCCACTTATTCTTCTGGCCCTTAACGATTACGGACGCCGGTTTGTTGCGCTTTGTCAGCATTTTGATTCGCTCATGGCTTTCCGTGCAGGCGGCGATTTTGCTGGTGGCGACCACACGCTTCCCGGACCTGGTTCACGCGTTGGAGCATCTCAAAGTCCCGGCCATTCTCACGACAATCATCGCGTTTCTTTATCGGTATTTATTTGTGCTGATGGATGAAGTCTTCCGTTTGCTGAGGGCGCGCGAATCTCGTTCGGCGGCCGGAGCAGGCCGCAGGTCCGGGGGCGGCGTGTTCTGGCGCGCCAAAGTTGCCGGCAATTTGGCCGGTCAACTCTTTTTGCGAAGTTACGAAAGAAGCGATCGAATTTACAACGCGATGGTGGCGCGCGGTTATGCGGGCCGTTTATGTACGCTCAATCCGCATGAATTAAAATCCAGCGATTATTTTGTGGCCGCCTTCGCGCTTTTATTGATTGGTATCCTGCAAGCGATTGGAAGATTCTAATGCCTGTTTCTCACGCGCGTTCGGAAATTAAATTGGAAATGAATGGCGAAGAGGTGTTGAAAGTGAACGAGTTGCGCTTTGCCTATCCAGACGGCCATGCCGCTTTGCATGGCGTTTCGTTTAACTTGCGGCGCGGCGAGAAAGCCGCTTTGGTGGGCCCGAACGGCGCGGGCAAATCCACGTTGATGTTGCACTTGAACGGGATTTTGCAGGGCGGCGGCGAAGTGGAAGTTGGCGGTCAGCGCCTGACGCGCCAGAACCTGCCTGCCATTCGCGCGTTGGTGGGGCTGGTCTTTCAAAACCCAGACGATCAACTTTTTTCCCCAACAGTTTTTGAAGATGTGGCGTTTGGCCCCCTGCACATGGGCCTGCCAGAAGCGGACGTGCGCGCCCGCGTGGAAGCCGCTTTGGAAGCCGTGCAGATGAGCGCCTATCGGGAGCGTTTATCGCATCATTTAAGCGTGGGGGAGAAGAAGCGGATTGCGATCGCCACCACGCTTTCGATGAACCCAAGTTTGCTGGTGTTGGATGAACCTTCCGCCGGGTTGGACCCGCGCGCGCGCAGGACGTTGATTAATTTACTGCGCGAATTGCCCATTACCATGTTGGTCTCTACGCACGACATGGCTCTAGTGCAGGAATTGTTTCCGCGCACGATTGTGATGGACGAAGGCCAAATTGTCGCCGATGGAACGACTGCCGAAATTTTGAACGACGAAGCCTTGCTCACCGCGCATGGGTTGGAAAAACCGTAACGCGCTTCAGTTTATTCCCTTAGAAACCGATCAAACTCATCAAAGCTCACGCGAGCCGTCATGTCCAAATGAATGGGCGTGACGGAAACGATTTTCTTTTCTTTCAACGCAAAGACATCGGTATCTTCCGGCTCGCGTTCCAAGACAAAGGCTTCGCGATAGCCAATCGTCCCCGGCTGTTCCCACGAATCCCTTTCAGCGGGCTTGGGCTCGTAATAACGCTGGGGCGAAAGCCGCGTCACGCGCCAGCCAGTTTCCGGCGTGGCATGGGCGGGCACTTCCACTTTCATCAAATTCACTTCTTTGGCAAACTTTTTTTCAAGGAGCGTCTTCGCAAAATAACCGGTGAAATATCCGGCGGTGGAAAAGTCCACGTCTTCTGAATGGCTCAAATGATATTGATGATCCACCTGAAGCGAAACGGCCAAAGCGGGGATGCCCAGCGAGGCGGCTTCGAGCGCCGCGCCCACCGTGCCGGAGATCGTCACTCCATAGCCCACGTTTTCGCCATAATTGATTCCAGAAACCACCAGGTCTGGCTTTTGCGGCATGATCTCGTACACGCTATGCAAGACGGACTGCGCCGGAGAACCGCCGATCGAATAAACGCTCCAAACCTGACCGTTGACCTGCACCTGTTCCTGACGGATGATCCCGTCTGACGTGCTGGGCAAACTGCGCCCCATGCCCGAAGATTGTTCGCGTGGCGCGGCGACCGTGACAAAACCGAGCTTGGAAAGTTCGCTGGCCGCGGCCCAAATCCCCGGGGAGCGGATGCCATCGTCGTTCGTGAGAAGGATATTTTTTTTCATGGGCGAATTATAAAGGATAAGCGTTTGCGCCGAATAAAAAAACAGGAATGCTGTGCATTCCTGTTTTGTGCCCTCGGCAGGACTCGAACCTGCGACCTATTGCTCCGCAAGCAAGCGCTCTAATCCACTGAGCTACGAGGGCGTTACTTGAGCGGCTGGTATTTTACTGTACTCTTTAGGCACGGTCAAGGCGCTTGACGATGAAGTAACCTGCAAGTAAAATCTAGCCCGTTCGCATTGCGGGAGTCGCCAAGTGGTAAGGCGTCAGCCTTCCAAGCTGATATTCGTGGGTTCGAATCCCATCTCCCGCTCTGATTGAAGGTTGCAGGTCAAAGGTTCAAGCGTTGGTTTGGAGCTTTCAACTTGCAACTTTTTTCTTTCAAGGCATCCGGGCCCGTGGCGCAGCGGTTAGCGCAGGCGACTCATAATCGCTTGGTCGTAGGTTCGAATCCTACCGGGCCCACTTTTTATGAATTTTCATCCCCCCAAAAAAATCATCAACTTTATTCTTTGCGCTTTTCTTCTATTGGGCTGTCGCGCCAACGCTTCCACGTCTGCGCCTCAGCCTGCTACGCCAACCAAACAAAGCCTTTCCTACTTTAATACCACCGTCTCGCTGACTTTTGACGACGGCGATGCGGATAACTATCTCATCCGCGAGACGTTGAAAGCCAACAACTTACGCGCCACGTTCTACGTGATTAGCGGAAAACTGGGTCAGGATGGCTTCTTGACTGAAGCGCAAGTGAAAGATTTATACGCAGATGGAAATGAAATTGGCGGGCATACTCTGAACCATACCAAACTCGTCAACTTGTCCGTTGAAGAGTTACGAAAAGAAATTTGCCAGGATCGCTTGAATTTACTGAGCTATGGGTTTAAGGCAACCTCGTTTGCCTACCCGTATGGCTATCACGATGCGCAAGTTCGTCAGGTTGTTCAAGACTGCGGGTATAACAGCGCCCGCACCGTGGCCGACGGGCCAGAAAGCCTGCCCCCGGCCGCGCCCTTCGCTTTGAAAGCCATGCCGTTTATCGTGCAGGATACGACCTTTTCAAAAATGATGCGCTATGTGCGCGACGTGGAAGCAGGCGGCGGGGGCTGGGCCATCTTTATCTTCCATCACGTTTGCGCTGGGTGCGACCAATATGCGGTGGAGTATGAGACGTTTGTCAAGTTTGCCGAATGGCTGGGTCAGCAACAAACCAATAACGGGTTGACGATTAAAACGGTGGACGAAGCGCTGGGCGGGGAGTTACAGCCGGGCGTTGCGCCATAAGCGGATTATTCCAGGGCTTCCCGCAGAGCTTCGTAAATTTGCGGCGTAGCGGCCAAAAACGAAATGGGGGCGGAGAGAAAATCCGCGCTTCCATCCACTTTGGAAACTTTTGCCCCGGCCTCTTGCGCGATCAAAGCGGCCGCGGCCACATCCCAGGGTTTCAGCGACAATTCCCAAAAGCCGTCAAAACGGCCCGCGGCCACATAGCAACCATCCAGCGCGGCGGAGCCAAGGCGGCGCACGCCCTGCGTCAGTTTGCAGAGTTTAATGAAATAGTCAAAGTTGTTGCGCGGCGTATTCCAGGTGTCATAGGGAAAGCCGGTCACCAGCAGGCTTTTTTTCAACTCGCTGGTTTTTGAAACGCAAAGCGGCTTGCCGTTGAGCCATGCGCCTTGCCCGCGTTCGGCGGAAAACATCTCGTTGAGGAGTGGATCGTAAACCGCGCCCAGTTCCAGGGTCCCGCGCGAAGCGAAAGCGATGGACACGCAAAAGATGGGAATCTGATGCGCGTAATTGACCGTTCCATCCAGCGGGTCGATGTACCAAATCGCTTCATCCGCGCCTTGAATTTCTCCGCTTTCCTCCGCAAAGATATGCCCGCCGGGGAAGCGGGCGTTGATTTCATCCAATAAATATTTTTCAGAAGCGTGATCGGCTTCAGTTACCAAATCAATTTCGCCTTTGTACTGAATCTCATGTTCCTGATTGTAGCGTTCGCGCAAAATCGCTCCGGCGTTGCGCGCCAGTTCTTCAATCTCTGCCAGCGTAGGTTTCATTTATTGCCCGCTCCAAATGCGGCGCCCCAATGCAGAAAGGACGAACGCTACTGCCAGTTTTGCGGTTTGATTTTGCGTGTCGAGGATTGGGTTGACTTCCACCACGTCCATGCCAATTAATTGGTTGGTTTCGGCGATCATTTCGCAAGCTAAATGCGCTTCGCGTTCGGTCAACCCAGCCGGAACCGGCGTGCCAACGCCTGGCGCATGTTTGGGGTCAAGCGCGTCCAGATCGAGCGAGAGATAAATGCCATCCACGTCGCGGCTGATATGCTCCAGCGCTTTTTCCATGACATGCACCATGCCGTAACGGTCAATTTGCTCCATGCCCATCACCATGGCGCCCGCCTCTTTGAGGTTGGCTTTTTCGCCTGCATCCAGGTCGCGCGCGCCGATGATTGCAATTTTTCTGGGGTCCACGGCCGGGACGGCTTCCTCCCATAATTGGACAAGTCGCGGGTCGCCCAGCCCAGCCAGCGCCGCCAGCGGCATCCCGTGAATGTTGCCCGAAGGCGTGGTTTTATCGGTGTTGAAATCTGCATGAGCGTCCAGCCAGATCACGCCCAGTTTGCGATTTTTGGCCGCGCCGCGTACAGACCCAAGCGAAAGGCTGTGATCCCCGCCCAATACCAATGGAAAGTTCCCAGCTTGAAGCGAGGTGGCCACAGCTCCGGCCACACGGCGCGACATGGGGATAATGCAATCCAGATATTTCAATTTGGGATTGGTGATTTTGCAAGTTTCCGCGATGGCCACTTCGATGTTGCCGTTGTCCTGCACGGTGTAGCCGAGTTCTTCCAGTTTGGGTTGCAGTTGTGAATAGCGGATGGCGCTGGGGCCCATGTCCACTCCGCGACGGTCTGCGCCCAGGTCAATCGGAACTCCGATTAGATCAATTTGCATTTTTTTGCTCCATTTGTTTATATAAGGTGATTTGATTGCGGCCATGGCTTTTGGATTGATATAAAGCCGAGTCGGCCGCGCGTAACAGGGCTGTGCCATTCGCTCCATGCTTCGGGAAGTTTGCCACGCCTGCCGAAAAGCTGACGCGAAACGCCCGAGCCTCAGAGCCAAAACGTTTACGGCCAAATTCGCGCCGCCAGCCTTCGGCCTTTTCGTAAGCGTCCGCTTCCGAAGCGCGCGGCATGAGGATCACAAATTCTTCGCCGCCATACCTGCAGATAATATCCCCTTCTCGTGAATTTTCAAGGAGAAAATTCGCCAGGCTTTGAAGCGCTTCGTCGCCGCAGGGATGCCCGTGCGTATCGTTGATTTTCTTGAAGTGATCCATATCCAGCATGACAATCGAAAGCGTATCCTGCTCGCGCGTGGCTTGGGCAATTTCCTTATCCAGCGCTTCTGCAAAAAAGCGGCGGTTGAAGACGCCAGTGAGCGGGTCGCGGATGGCTTGTTCTTTTAATTTTTGCATGAGTTGGCTGAGATGATTTTCCAGTAATTTTCGTTCGGTAATGTCGTGAGCCACAATCACGCGGCCGCTGAGCGCTTCCGTTTGTTCGTCAAAGATGGGCATGACGATTAATTCCAGCGTGGTGGGCGGTTTGCCGCTAATTTCAATTTCTTGTTTCGTCTCCTCAGTGGCAAAGAGGATGCGATTTAGGAATTTGGGCCAGGCTCCAAACACTTCCAGCGGGTCGCGCCCGATGATTTCTTCTTTCGATTTCCCCAACCATTTTTCCAGTTTGAGATTGGCGTCGAGGATGCGGTCGTGCGCGTCAATCACCAGCACCAGTTCGGGGATGTGATCCAGCACAATGTCGCGCGCGATGGGGATTAAGTCCATGAGAAGCGTTCTCGTTTTCAGGCGTGTTGATGGTAGCCCGTATCTACCGAATAAATTCTTCCGCGTTTGATGACCTTTTTGACCAGGTTGCTTCCATAGCGATAGCCGAGTTGGCGATAGTCTTCCACGGCGAGGATTAACAAATCGGCTTGTTTGCCAACTTCGATGGAGCCGATTGTCTCTGCTCTGCGGATGGCGTGGGCGGCGTTGATCGTGGCCGCGGCGATGGCCTGGGCGGGCGTTAATTTCATATAGCGGCAGGCGAGAGCCAGGGCCATTTGCATCGATTCGTTCCAGGAGGTGCCGGGGTTGCAGTCGGTGGCCAGGGCCAGCAGACCCCCGGCTGAGAGGATTTTTCCAGCGGGGGTATAGTCTCTTTCGGCCAGCCCAAAGGGCGTGCAAGGTAAAGCGACAGCCACAGTATCGGATTTGGCGAGGGCCTGAATGTCTGCGTCGGAAGTTTTGACCAGATGATCGGCTGAGGCGGCGCCTAATTCTGCGGCAAGCGAAGCGCCGCCGAGGTTGTCGAATTCGTCCGCGTGGATTTTGAGCGGGAATCCCAGCGACCCGGCCTGGGTTAGGATTTGTCGCGACTGTTCGAGCGTGAAGGCTTTGGTTTCGCAGAAGACATCCACAAAAGGCGGGGGCAGGTTCGGGGCGTGAGTCTGCCACCATTCTTTAAGCGTGGGGAGCATGGTGTTCGTCACTTCGTCTGTGTAGCCTTGCGGGTTGTCTTTGTATTCGGCGGGGATGGCGTGCGCGCCGAGGAAGGTGATGGCCAGTTCGAGCGGGCTTTCGTCGTTGAGGGCGAGGAGGGCTTTGAGCAGGCGGAGTTCGGTTGCAGTTTGTAAGCCATAGCCGGTTTTCGCTTCGGCGGTGGTGGTGCCGTGCGCAAACATGCTGAACAGGCGCGGGCGGGTTTGGGCGATGAGCGTTTCGAGGCTGGCGGTGCGTGTGGCTTTCACTGTGGACAAAATTCCGCCGCCCTGGGCGAGGATGTCGAGATAGGGAACGCCGGACATTTTGAGTTCAAATTCGTTGGCGCGATCGCCCGCCCAAATTAAGTGGGTATGTGGGTCTACAAACCCGGGCAGAATCACCCGCTGACCGGCATCCATGCGCGGTTCTTGCGGGTAAGCGGATTTTAATTCCTCGCTTCCGCCAACGGCGACGATTTTTCCATCCTGAATGACGACGGCGCCATCGCTGATGATGTTCAAAGTCCCCAGGGCTTTCCCGCGTTGCGGGCCGCCTTTCAGGGTGAGGAGTTGGGAGGCGGAGTGAATTAACATGGGCAAATTAAACCACAAAAAACTTGGGAAAAGTTGCAAATTTGTCAATGGATTTTTTAGCGGGCTTGCAGAATTGTATGGTGGAAAATAATCGCTTAAGTGTAGAATGAGATTGTTCTTTATTTTCTTATGGAAAGGAGGTGTTTTTGATGTTATTTGCAGTTCGAGAAAAGGGACAGGGCCTGGTGGAATACGCTTTAATTCTGGTTTTAGTCGCTGTCGTTGTGATTGCCGCGTTAACCATCCTCGGCCCCAAGATCGGCTCAATTTTTAGTAGTGTCAACAATTCGCTCTAGTTGGACGGCTTGCATCCCTGTAAGGCTAACATAAATGTTAGGGAAAAAGGCGCTTTAGGTCTTGCAAAATTACAGAGAGCGCGTAAAATGATAGAAATTCTGTAGTAAGCAGTTTGCAGAAAATTTTGAAGAAAGGAGAAAAAACTCATGTTATTTGCCCCTAAAGAAAAAGGACAAGGTTTGGTTGAATACGCATTAATTCTCGTTTTGGTTGCTATTGTTGTTATCGCCGCGTTGACCATCCTCGGCCCGAAAATCGGCTCTGTGTTCTCCACCATCAATAGCTCCCTCTAATCCGGGCAGGCTAGAGAATGAACCAGTTTTCATTCTTGTAAGACTAACATAAATGTTAAGAAAAGTAAGTTCCAGGGCTTGAAAATTAGCCCAGATTGTGTAAAATAAAAGCAATCCTGTAATTCCGCAGGAAATTTATGAGAAAGGAGAAATATCCCATGTTATTCGCCCCCAAGGAAAAAGGACAAGGTCTCGTTGAATACGCTTTGATTCTCGTTTTGGTTGCTATCGTTGTTATTGCCGCGTTGACCATTCTCGGCCCCAAAATCGGTTCCGTATTCTCCACGATCAACAGCTCCCTCTAATTCTTTATTGAATTGATAAAAACTCCCATCTGCAAAGGTGGGAGTTTTTATTTTTTCTAGCCATCCGACACTTTTCTTTTGGGACGCGAATTTACGCGGAAAACGCGGATATGAAAAGGTGGTTTTTTCCGCGTCCAATTTAGTTATTCATGACTTACGCAGATCAAAATCTTTTGCCGCGAATTACGCGAATTTCGCTAATTTTTAAAAACAATTCGCGTGAATTAGCGAAATTTGCGGCTTGGTCTTGGGGTTTTGCGTAAGTCATGGTTATTTTTATTCAGGCTGTTTTGTGAAAACTATGGAAATCTCATCCTGATAGACGATTTTCCAGGCTTGCGATTGGCCTGCGGCTTGGATTAGTTCGGGCTGGTCTTTCGGCGAAAGCAATAAAGTATTGACCTGATAGCTGGCCAGTTTTTCCTCCCAGCCCGGCCGGGCGGCGCTGATTGCGGCGTACTCGTCCCATAAACTGAGGGGATAGAGGGTTGTGTCAAAACGCAAGTCAATGAACACCGGGTATTCAGGTTGCCCGGCCCACATCAGATAACTGCTGAAATCTGCCGCGTGAAAGATGTTTCCGCGCAGACGCTGGGTTTTGATAAATTCGACGGCGGAGATGGGCGTTTCCGCCGAGAGGACCCCCGATTTCTCTTCTGAAAATGGCAAGAGCGCCTTGAAATATGGCAGAGACAAAAGGGCAATCGTTAGCAGGAAGAAAAACAAGGCGCGGTTGATGAAATTGGCGCTTTTGCTTTCTGGAACGTTTTGAAGCGGTATAAACCTGGCAAAAATTTGGGATAACAAGGGAGCAGTAACGATCCCGAACCAGACCGCGCCGCGAATATACTTTAACCCCAGCCAGCCGAAGATTAGAAAAAGCAGGATTTCCATCCAGGATATTTTTTTGATGGAAGCAATGAAGAAAACCGCGCTCACGCATAAGCCGATTAAGAATGCCGCTCCATAAGTAGTTTCAAAAGAAGGGGGGCGCCATTCGATAATGTAGCTGGAGATGTCCGAAGCGCTGATCAGGTTGAAAACGTACGCCCCGATTTTGAGCCCATACGGGCTGAGCAGGCAGGCGGCGCTGGCGGCCAACCCAACGAGGAACGGCGCCTGGATTTTTTTCCACTCGCCTGATTTGAAAGCTTCAGCCAAGGTTTCAAACGCCCAACAGCCGAGGATCAGCAACCCTAGCGGAAAGGATGGGTGCGAATTAACCCAGATCATTAATAAGATGGGCGGAAGAATCAGCCAGCGCCAGCCATGGCCTTTTCTATACTGATACAGGGCGAGCAGTAAAAGCGCGCTTAACAAATACGCCAGCGTTTGCGGACGGACGTTCCAATTTCCATATCCAAAGAGGACGGCGAAGGCCAGGCCCACGGCCGAAGCGCGAAAGTTTTGCGAGGTCTGAACGCTGATGAAGAACAGGATCGCATACGCGGCGGTAATGGCCAAACTTTGGCAAACGACTACCAGCGCGCCGCCGCCGAATTCATAAATCCAGTACATGACGATTTGCATCAACCAGTATGCAGAAGCGGACGTAAACGGAGTTCCAGCGCGGGTGTAAGAGAAGGTATCCACAGTGGGGATGGATGCAGTTGTAACGATCTCTCGGCCGCTGGCGATGTGCAACCAGAAATCATACGGCAAAATGGGTTGCGTGTTGACATAGATGAAAATGCAAAACAAAATTGCAATTCCCCACAGACGCTCAACGCTTAACGTACGAAAGAAAGTCCGGATTAAGTTCATCTACTGATTATACAACGGGAGATTTGCGATAGAATCTGTAGCGCTTGACGATAGATTGAAAGGCGGTTTGGAAATGACGTATTGGCCAGTGGTTGTCATTGTTGTTCAGTTGATTTTTTTGGAGGGCATCCTCTCCATTGATAACGCGGCGGTGTTGGGCGCGCTGGTGACGCCTTTACCCGATCATGTCAAAATCCCATGGCCCCGGCCCTTGAAAAAAATCGGCTCTGCGCTCCACCCATTATTGGGCTACCAGCGCACGGCGGCTTTGAAGGTGGGGTTGTTGGGCGCGTACTTGGGGCGCGGATTGATGCTGGTGATGGCCAGCTTTTTGATTCACAACTCATGGATTCGTCTGATCGGCGCGGCATACTTAATGCGGCTGGCTTTTAACGAACTGGGCGATGTAAATTCAGATGAAGAATCGGCAGGGGAGCGTCAGAACGCAGTTAAGTCCGTTTCGTTTTGGCCGGTCGTTTTAACCGTTGAACTTATGGACCTGGTCTTTAGCATTGATAACGTCATTGCGGCCGTTTCCCTTTCAGACGAGTTGTGGGTGGTGATGCTGGGCGTTGGCATTGGCATTCTCACGATGCGTTTCGCCGCCGGGCTATTCAGCTACGCCGTGGAACGCGAGCCAATCCTCAAGGAGGCGGCCTATCTGCTGATTTTGAACATTGGAATTCAACTGATTTTGGAGGAACTCTTCCACTGGCGCATTTCGGATTTGCTGAGGCTTTCAATTTCCGTTTGCATTATTTTGGCTTGTCTGGCGTATGCGCACATCCCGGCCTTGTGGAAACTGGATTTTGCTTTTAAGTGGTTCGCCCGGGGCATGGGCGTTTTGAATCGGATCATCGATTGGGCGCTGGCGCCGTTTGGCGCTTTCTGGGAGCGGCTGACGCGCCCTTTTACGAAACGCCATAAACGTTAGACTTTGTCTGAAATTAAATTGGACGCGGAAAAACGCGGATGGACGCAGGTTTTTTGAAGATTCCACTCCAAAAATAGTTCTGGTCAGCGTTTTCAGCGTCCCATTAAAGCCTATTGAAAACTGATTGTAAGCCGAATAACTTGACATATTTTCAACCCTTCGGGTAAACTGAATTCTGGTTGGGGAGTAGCCGCCTGCACTCCCAAAAAATCGCAGGATGGGTTGTCGTCATCACATTGGCCGAGAGGCCATCGGCAACTTATACGCTTGAAGCGTTGGCAAGACCACCACGTTTACGTGGCGGTCTTTTTTGTTTTTACCGCCACATCAAAATAGGAGAACCTGAATAATGGAAGAATCAATTTGGCTGTGGGTCGCGTTTAATGTGTTTGTGCTTTTCCTGCTGGCGTTGGATCTGGGCGTATTTCACCGCCAGTCGCACGCCATTTCAACCAAAGAGGCTTTGGGGTGGAGCATCGTCTGGGTCACTGTCTCTCTGCTGTTTAATGCCGGAATTTACTTTTTTTGGGATCGCTTTGTCCCGAACAGTAGTTATACCAATGGTCAGGCCGCGATGGCCTTTTTCACCGGCTACATCATCGAAAAATCCCTGAGCGTGGATAATATCTTTGTCTTCGTTTTGATCTTCTCATATTTTTCCGTGCCGCCGAAATATCAGCACCATGTTTTGTTTTGGGGCATTCTTGGCGCCTTACTCATGCGCGGCGCGTTGATTTTGATCGGCAGCGCCTTGATTGAACAATTCCATTGGGTGATTTATATTTTTGGCGCCTTCCTGATCTACACCGGCTTTAAGTTGTTCAAGCAGGAAAATACCAAAGTGGAGCCGGAGAAAAACCCGCTGATTAAGCTCTTTCGCAAAATCATGCCGGTAACCGACGCTTACGAAGGCGATCGCTTCTTCATCAAACGCGCGGGCGCGTGGATGGCCACGCCGCTGTTTTTGGTGTTACTGTTTGTGGAAAGCACAGACCTCGTCTTCGCGCTGGATTCGATCCCCGCGATTTTTGCAATCACCAAAGACCCGTTTATTATTTACACGTCCAACGTCTGCGCGATTTTAGGCTTGCGGGCTTTGTACTTCCTGCTGGCCAGCGTGGTGGATAAGTTCCATTATTTATCCATGGGTCTGGCGGTCATTCTGACCTTTGTCGGCGTGAAAATGCTGGTTGAAGGCTTTTATCATATTCCAATCAGCCTTTCGCTGGGCGTAATTTTTGGCGTGCTGACCATTGCCATCGTCGCTTCGTTGTGGCGCGATAAACAATTGAAAAAGGCACAGGCTTAACAAGAAAAATCCCGAACGCAAGTTCGGGATTTTTTTATGCTTATTTCTGCGCGCGACACTCTGCACAGGGACATAACGCCCGCAAATAATGCCAGTTGTAAATTCCATAATCGTGACCGTCGTCCCAGACGAGCGTTAAGGCATAGGAGCCGGTGGCGACGACGTTGGCGAGACGAGTCATTGGCGATTCGTCCATCGGTTTGGCGAAAACTTCCGCATCCGGTTCGGACTTCATGTTGTGGTGCCCGCCCCGGCATTGGGCGCACGGACAGGCCGCCCTCAGCAAGCCGAAGGGATAGACGCTGGTGTGGTTATCGCCCCAGGTGACGGCGAGGATTCTCTTGCTTTTGTTGGCGGTAATGCCAATTGGTTTTTCGTTCATCTAGGTTCCTTTTGCTTTTGGAATAAGTGGTTATGGCGGCGGCACCACTGCGAGAAAATCGGCGACGGCCCAGCCCGCGCGGTTTTGATCGTACGAAGCGACGAGATACCACCAAGTGTAACCGTCTGCGGTTTGCGGGCCGTCTTTGACTAGAAAGACTTCCGATTCTTCGCCGCGAAAGACGGTTTCGCTGTTGAGCCCGGCCGCAGAGCGGATGCGTAACCCCGCGCCTTCCGTGCCGTTAATTTGCACGTACCCGCCAATGCCAATCGTATCCGCTGGGAGGGTGGCGGTTCCCAGAAAGGGGTCTGGCGTGGGGGTCGGGACGAATTGTGGGGTGTGGGTTGGGGCGGGGATCATGGTTAGGTCGGCAGAGGCCAGCCCAACGGTAGGGGCGAAGCGTGGAGCAGTCCAGCCGATGCTGATCAGCGTAATTAGCAGGAGCGTTCCGGCAGTGCCCAGCGCGCCTAAGATCACCCAGCGGTTGATGTATGGTTTTAAGTCCATGAATTCATCTCTTTGGATTTTTGAGTAAGTGTAACGCGCCTTCAGGCATGAGGACTTTGAGCGCACGATGTTGAATGGTCATTTCGGCTTTGTGACCGCCAGGCATGGGGTCGCCATCTACTTGAATGGCAAACGCCGCGTCGGATTCTACTCTGGCGTGCTGAAACGGTAAACGCCGCGCCAGGTTGGAGGAGAGGTGGCGACCGGCAACCAGATCGAAAAAGTGACGAAGCGCGTCGGCGGCATTGCTTCCGTTGAGAAGCCACAAATCCATTTCGTTATCGTCGAGCAGGGCGTTGGGCGAAAGCACAGACATGCCGCCCACATAATGCCGAATGTTGGTGGCCACCGCCACGAGATAATGCCCTTCGACCAATTGCCCGTCGGTATAGACGCGCAAATCCAGCCCGTGCCAAAAGGTGGCCTCCCAAAGGGTGGTGGCGAAAAAATGCGGCACAGAAATGTATTTGATCAGACGCGGGCGCGGCTCGATTTTGTGAATGGTGTGCGCGTCCAGCCCCACGCCCGCCCATAGTAAAAAAGAGACGCCGTTACAAAGCCCAACGTCCACTTGTTGGGGTTCGACATGGGCCAGCAGTGTTGCGTTGTGCGCGAGCGCCTGCCAGTTCAGCCAGCTAAACGGGCGCTGACCTTGTTCAAGGGCCCACACGTTGGTGGTTCCGGCGGGTAAAACGCCAAGCGCGGTTTCGGTGTGGATCAGTCCGCTGGCCACCTGATTGACTGTGCCATCTCCGCCGATGGCGAAGACGGCGTCGTATTTTTCGGCGGCGGCTTGATGAGCCGTTTGTGTGGCGTGCGTACCGCTTAAAGTTTCGGCAATTTCCATGCTCCAACCCGCTGTTTGAAGCGGCTGAAGGATGCCACGCACGAAATTGCGCACAGGGAAGCGCCCCGCGGCTGGGTTGTAGAGTAAAAGTCCTTTACGCATGAGTTGGGATTATAACGGAATGCGCGTAGCGCGCAGGCGAACGATGCGCGCCCACCTGATGAATTCGTTGCTTTTGCAACCATCCAATTCTGGGATGTTATAATCGCGCCTGATGGATGCAGGTTTATTACTCAACAATCGGTACCAATTGCTTGAAAAACTGGGCTCGGGGGGCATGGCGGAGGTTTTTCGCGCGCGCGATTTAATGCTCGATCGCAACGTGGCGATTAAGGTTTTAAGAAGAGATTTTTCCAACAACGAAGAATTTCAAAATAATTTTCGACAGGAAGCCCGCGCCGCCGCGAACCTCTCGCACCCCAACATCGTCACCGTGCATGATTTTGGTTTCGCAGAAGATTTGCTGTTCATCGTCATGGAATACATCCCCGGCAAAGACCTCAAACAACTCATCCGCGAGCGCGGCAGATATACCGTCGAAGAGGCCATCCCGTTGATCTTTCAAGCCTGCGCGGGGATTGGGTACGCTCATCGCGCCGGGCTGGTGCATTGCGACGTGAAACCGCACAACATGCTGGTCTCTGCCGATGGACGGCTCAAAGTCACCGACTTTGGAATTGCGCGCGCCCTTTCCACCATCCTCCCCGGCGAAAAGACCGACATCGTTTGGGGGTCGCCGCTGTATTTTTCGCCCGAACAGGCCAAAGGCGAAGCGCCCTCTCCGGCTTCGGACGTGTATTCGTTGGGCGTGGTGTTGTACGAACTATTAAGCGGCACGCCGCCGTTCACCGCCAGTTCGGCGGATGAATTGGCGCGTTTGCACATTTCCGCCCGCCCCATTCCCATCCGCGAATACATTCCGGACATTCCCAGCGCTTTGGAAGAGATCATCGCCAAAGTCCTCTCCAAAGAACCTGCCGCGCGGTATCGCACGGCCGATCAACTTGGACGCGTGTTAAAAACCTTTGGCACACAACGCGACGAGCCTGCCGCGCCGCCCGCTTTACAGCCGGAAGTCGCCAATAGATTACCTGCCCGCGAGCCGATTTCCACGCCGCGCCAGATTCCTGCCCAACCGCAGATTCAAACGCCCGCGCCAACGCCTCAACCGCAGGAGGAGATTGCTTCGGCCTTCGAGGAAATTGACTTCGCCTTTTGGGGCCTGCTTTTTGTGGCTATCGCCGCTGTGTTGGGGCTGGTTCCATTTTGGTTTTGGGTCTTCCTAACCTGGTTCCCGCCGGTGAGATGACGATGACGAAAAAATATTTTCTGGCGCCTTCCATTATCGCGGCGGACTTTGCGAACCTGGCCAAAGCGTTGAAAACCTGCGAAGCGGCCGGCGCGGACTGGATTCACGTGGACGTGATGGACGGCCATTTCGTGCCGACGATTACGATTGGCCCGCTCTTCGTTGAGGCAATTAAACGCAACACCCAACTTCCGCTGGACGTGCATTTGATGATTGAGAATCCCGAAGCTCAGGTGGAGGCGTATGCCCGGGCCGGAGCGACTCATATCACGGTCCATGCAGAGGCGTGTAAAAGCGTGAAGCAGGCCGTTCGTCAAATTCAAGCTTTGGGTTGCAAGGCCGGGGTTACGTTAAGGCCATCCACGCCGGTCAGTAAAATTCGGCCAGCTTTGCCAATCGCCGATTTGATTTTGGTGATGAGCGTAAACCCCGGTTTTTCCGGTCAGGCGTTTATGCCGGAAATGGTGAAGCGGGTGAGCGAGCTTCGTAAAACGCTGGACGCGCTAAACCCAAAGGCCGCGCTGGAAGTGGATGGCGGAATTAATTTGCAGACTCTGCCCTTAATGAAAGCCGCCGGAGCCAATGCCTTTGTGGCCGGGAACGCGGCTTTTAAACATCCCAAAGGCCCAAAAGTGGGCATTTGCGAGTTGAGGAAATTGTTGTAGGTTAAAATAAAAAAATCACGGCTACTCCGTGATTTTTTTTGTGTGCTTGCAAAACTAAGCGAGGGATTTGCCGAGCGTTTTGATGCACTTGGCGCACAAGGTTTTCTTAATTAGGCGGCCTTTTTCCAAAACGGAAACCTTTTGCAAATTCGGTTTGAATTTGCGATTGGTTGCGCGTTGCGAGAAAGAGCGGCTGTGCCCGAAAGTCGTTGCCTTGCCACAGTGATTACATTTAGCCATGTTGATATCCTTTCCTGATCTTTACATAAAGAAAAGCAGACGCAAGCCTGCAATTCGGTTTTTCTAAAAGCGCGGTATTTTACCATACAAAGCGCCCATCTTCAAGTAAAATAGGGCAGGCTAAGCGATTACAAATTCAGACGAGGTGAACATGGGCGAAGACAATACTTCATTGGGTGGAATACACATCTCACCAAACGCAGTGGCGACGATCGCCTATCAGGCGGTCTTGCAGTCTTATGGGGTGGTGGGGCTGGCGCCAAAAAACCTGGCAGATGGCATCGTCTCCACGATTACGCGCGAACCAGCGCGGGGCATTTCCGTCCAATATCGCGGGGATTTGATTGATATTGAGGTGAACATCATTGTCGAATACGGCACGCGGATTAATTCGGTGGCGGAAAGCGTGGCTACCGCGGTGCGCTTTAACGTGGAAAAGGCCCTCGGCCTGCGGATTAATTCCGTCAATGTGCATGTGGCTGGCTTGCGCGTCAGCAACACAGATTAGGAGACCGGAGACCGATGGCAATTAATATCCAGCGCGTCGAAAAACTTCGTAAGCGGAAAATTGACGGCCAGGCTTTAAAAAGGTTGATGGACGCTGGCGTAACCTGGCTTAGAACCAATAAAGAGAATGTCAACGCGTTAAATGTCTTTCCCGTGCCAGATGGCGACACCGGCACAAACATGACGCTGACTTTACAATCCGCCTGGAACGAAATTAAAGACCTTGGTACGCGCAACCTCGGCGAGATGGCCGCGGCGGTTTCCAAGGGCGCGTTGATGGGCGCGCGGGGCAACTCCGGCGTCATCACCAGCCAGATTTTGCGCGGCGTTTCGCGCAGTTTGCAAGGCAAGGCCACGTTGGACGTGGATACGATGATTGATGCGTTTGCCGAGGCCCGCGAAACGGCCTACAAAGGCGTCGTTAAGCCGGTGGAAGGCACGATTCTGACCGTGATTAAAGAAGTGGCCCTCGCCACCGAAGCAGTTCGAGGGTCCGCGAAAGATGCAATTGAGGTGTTGGAAGTGGCCGTGAGGGCGGCGGACGAAGCGGTTAAGAAAACGCCGGAATTATTGCCCGTCTTAAAACAAGCAGGCGTGGTGGATTCGGGCGGCAAGGGACTGTTCTTTATTTTGGAAGGCATGTTGCGGCATGTCTATGGCGAACCTTTGGATGCGCCGACGATTCAAATTCAGCCGATGAACTCCATGAATTTGGAGGGCGCGCTCGAAGAGGTGGAAGAAGGACAGGATTATGAAGTCGTGGTGGATTTTATTCCAAACGGCGAACTAGACTTGCAAGCCTTTTACGGCCGGTTGGAAGCGATGGGAACTTCGATTCAGGTGGGCGAGGGCGAGGGCATGTATCGGATGCACATCCACGTGCCGTTGGAAAACCGCTATGTGCCGATTGATTACGTCATGGAACTTGGCACAATCACCAAAGTGGCCATGGAAAATTTACAGGCGCAAATGGACGATATCCAAAAGGCCGCGCAAATTAAATTTAGCGCGGTTGAACCCGGCTCAATTGCGGTGGTGGTGGTTTCGCCCGGCCCTGGCCTGAGCAAAGTGTTCGCCAGTTTGGGCGTGGCGAATGTCGTCTCTGGCGGGCAAAGCATGAACCCCTCCACGCAGGATATCTTGAATTCGTTTGAAAATTTACCGACCGATAAAGTCATCATTTTGCCCAACAATAAAAATATCATCCTGGCGGCGAATCAGGCCAAAGAAGTGACTGTGAAAAACGTGCATGTGATTCCCACGCGCACCGTGCCGCAAGGCTTGGCCGCCATGCTCGCGCTTCAGCCAGACGGGGAGTTTGATTCTGTCGCCGAGAAGATGACCAAAGCGATGAGCCACGTCAAAACCGGCGAGATTACCATCGCCACACGCACCGTGGAAATTGACGGGGTGAGCGTGAAAGACGGACAAGTGATTGCCCTGCTGGATGGGAAGCTGACGCTCGCGGCTGAATCTGTGGAACAGGGCGCGCTGGACTTGCTTGAAAAGGCCAACGCCGCCGAATGCGAAATTGTCACCCTGTTTTATGGCGAAGAGCTAAAACACGCCGAAGCCAATCGGATTGCCGACGTGATTCGCGGGAAATACTCCAACCTGGAAGTTGAAGTGCAGGAGGGTGGCCAGCCGCACTATCAATTTATTGTTTCAATTGAGTAGGTAAGCAGTAAGCGTAAAGGTCATTAAAAAAGAGACAGTTGCCTTGAGGTGACTGTCTCTTTTTGTTTTATGGAAAGCTATTTTCTTGTATAGCTTCGGAATAACCCAATGCCTGCCTTGATCAACTCCACGCTGGCCATTACAAGCACAAAGGCCAAAACGATTGTAATAGACCAGTTGGAGATTTGTATAAACCCTTCGATCCCTATCGAAGAAGTTTCGGGGATATTTTCTAAAGCTTCGCTGGGGATCATGAGCAGATTGGGCGTTTGTAACATAATAACTGCCAGAACAATTGTGCCAGTTTCCATGACAATTTTTACAACGCGGGTTGCAGTATCCCAGACGGCTTTGCGGAGCAGGTAAATATCCAGCAGAATTTCAATGATGAAGACCGTATTGATCCACGGCACAAACTGACGAAACGTGGCGCTAAAAATTGGAATGTCGAAGATGCCGTTGATGATGGCCAACCCGATGAAAGTGAAGACAATTTCAAAAATCAAGTCAACGCGTTTGACGGCGTCCGGCTCCGGCTCATTGACCAACGAAGCCGGCTCCCATTGATCTTCAAAATCTTCTTTGCTGATTCCCAAATCCGGCACGGTTCTTTCGAGGATGGCGAACGTCAGAACGACATAGCCAAACGCGGCCACGGCAGTCGAGAAAAGTTTGGATAACCAGTTCCCAACAAGGTTGGTTACGTCACTGCCCATTAACGGGGTTTGAGTCGCCAATTGAATTGCCATGACCACCGTCAGCCCAAGGGTGATGCTGAAAAACACGATTTTTAATATTTTCAAGAAAATTGGGAAGAGTTGCGGACCAATCAAATAAGGATGTGGGTTGTAAGTGGTGGCCACCGAATCAGGCGAGCCATATTCTTTTAGTAACTCAATTTCCAGCGCTTCGTCGGCCGGCTTGCCGGCTTTTGCGGCGCGCTCTTCGAGCATATCTTCCAACGTCGAACGCAATTCTTTTTCAATATCTTCGCGCCCTTGAAAAACTAAAAGGCGTTTTCCAACTTCAGTTACATAACGATTAATTAATTTCATTTCATGCTCCAATTTATGCCAATAAATTTTTCATTACAGAGACAATTTCGGCCCATTCCTTTTTTAATTTGGGCAGGGCTTTCTTCCCTTCGGCGCTGATGATGTAATAGCGCCGCGGGCGGGCTTCTTCCAGCTTCCAAACTGATTCCAACAGCCCTTGCGTTTCCAAACGGCGCAGGAGCGGGTAGAGCGTTCCCTGATCCACTTGCAGGCCTTGATCGGCGAGTTGCTTAAGCAGGGAGTAGCCATATTGTTCGGAGCTTAATTGACTGAGCGCCGCGAGGACGATCACGCCGCGCCTCAATTCGAGGACTACATTTTCTAGCGATTCAGTGTTTGCCATATTTCAACCTTTATCGCATGATACTGTGCAATATATAGTATGTCAAGGGTAAAGTATCAGGAGATTGCGAGTCGCGTTGGTTGAGTAGGACGAAGTCCGTATCGAAACCAGAGGCGAAGCAATCTCCACGGAAACCAGGAGGTTGTTTCGTCGGGAAGAACACCCTCCTCGTAACGACATTGTCTTTATGTTAAACTTCCTCCATGAAAATCGGACTCGTCACCGACTCAACTGCGGATTTACCGCCCTATTTAATTGCGGAACATCAAATTCAGGTTGTGCCGTCTATTTTGATTTTGGAGGGCAAAGAATATGCGGACGGAATCGGAATCAGCCGCGAGGATTTTTACGCCCGTCTGCCCACGCTGAAAGGCCGGGCGACGACGGCCGCGCCTTCGATTGGCGATTTTCTAACCCCATATCAAACCCTCTTCTCACAAGGCTGTGACCATATCCTCTCCATTCACGCCGCCAGCCAGTTGACCACGATCATTAATTCGGCGCGCCAGGCGGCCAAAGAGTTTGGGGATAAAGTCACCGTGTTAGATAGCGGCTCGCTTTCGATGGGACTCGGTTTTCAGGCGTTGGCCGCTGTTGATGAAACAGAATCAGGCTTGAGGTCAACGATTGAAGCGATTGAGTCCACGAAAAAAAGATTAAAAGTTTATGCGGCGCTGGATACGATGGAATATCTCAAGCGCAGTGGGCGGGTGCCGGGCGTGGTCGCGCAATTGAGCGGACTGCTTTCGATCAAGCCGGTGATTGAAATCAAAAACGGGGAAGTGAGGCCGGTGGGCGTGACGCGCACTACGAAGCAAAATGATGAACGAATTTTGAACCTACTGCTGGAGGTTGGCGAAATGGAACGACTGGCCATTTTGCACACCAACGCCGAAGCCCGCGCAAAAAAGATACTGGACGAATTAATGAAGCGCGCACGACCATCCATGCCGCGCGATATTTTATTTGTAAACGTCACCGCCGTGATTGGAACGCATTTGGGTCCCAACGCGATTGGCTTTGCGGCGGTGAAAAAATAGTTTTGCCGCGGACCTGCGGCTTGGTTTTTATTCAGAGCTATTTGCTGATTTGCTTTTCCAAAACAGCGTAACTACAATTCCAAGCGCCAAAATAATCGTTACGGCCAGCCCGCCTTCGGGGCCAAAGGCTCCGCCGGTGAACCAATCTGCGCCGGTTTCCATTAAGTTAATCAACGTGCCGCCATCGGCGTTCATGCCGCTGACTTGAAAGCCAAAGAAATTTCCCTGTACCCAATTCCAAACGCTATGCAAGGCGCTGATGCCCCAAAGCGAACCTTCGCGCATGGCATATAGCCCGGCAAACACTCCGAACAACGCCAGGTTAATTAATGCAATGGCGTTCAGTCCGGGGTTAAGC
Organism: Anaerolineales bacterium; assembly: GCA_020851785.1. Lineage (GTDB taxonomy): Bacteria > Chloroflexota > Anaerolineae > Anaerolineales > Villigracilaceae > Villigracilis. The sequence continues at coordinate 43,216 of JADZCC010000079.1, read as the reverse complement.
CCGTGTAAGACGGAGAAAATCAATGCAGAGACAAGCAAGCCAATCCACGGTTTGTAACGTGCGCCAATGACCGGCAAAACCCATCCCCGAATCAAGGCCTCCTCCGCGCCGCCTTGAATCACCCAGCCAACGAGGACGAGCAGAACGCCAGTCACGGCAGGTAGCCCCTGTTTTGATAAGTCGCCTTGTTCCAATGAGACGCCCCCAAACAGGCTGAGGATGCCCACCGCTCCAGCGAACATACATGCGCCGATTAGGAATCCCCGCCCGTATTGGCAGAGCGCGCCTTTCACTTCGTAGCCAAGCGTCCAGAACGGACGCTTCTCCACCCACTTGAGCCATGCCCAAAGGATGACGTAGGCGAGGATAAAAGAAGAGACCAACTGTAAACTCATCCAAAACCCTGCCAGGGTGTTGGGAACGCCCGCCAACGAGACGCCAGTTGCGGTAAATCCATAAACCAACCCAAGCGGAATGAGGAGGGGGAATGCGCCAAATTGGGCGATGAGGGTGAAGAGGAAGGCCAGCGGAACAACGACTGCAATGTGCGGCAGGCGTTGCCCCCGGCGGGCGAGATCGAAAAGCTTGCTGTGATTGAACCAGGTCATCGGTAACTCCTTTTGCCAATCTACGAACCCTGCTTGAAAAAGTTCCGGGCGCGAAAAGTCTATTTTGACCATGATAAAATGAGACATTATGCAACCGTCTTTAGAAAAACTCCGTAAATTTTTTCGCCTTGAACATGAGAACAAATATCAAAACACCGCCATCATCGGCGGACTCGCCAAAATGCTGGAGTATTGGGAAGGGGAGGCCCGCGCCGACGCCGTCGCCGAAGAAATCATTCAGGCCGTGGTCGCCCGTTTGCGCTCCTACGAAAAACTGAGTCCCGAAGGGCGGGCCGAATCGCTCAAAGGTTTGTGGAAGCGGGTGGGAGATACATATCCCGAAGCCGCTCAAAAACCCCAACAGCACGCGCCGCATCACGCGCCCAAGCCTGCTCCTGCTCCCCGCGCAGAAGCCACGCCTCAGCCGCCTGCGGAAAAGAAAACCCCCGCGGAATATGCGCCGCAAAATCGTCCGCCAAAACAGCGGCCCGCGCCAACCCCGCGCGCCGAAACCGTGGCTGGCGCAAAACACAGCCAAACCCCAGCGGCCTTAAACGCAAAGTTGACCGTCCTACAGGGCGTGGGCCCCAAAAACGCCGAAGCGCTGGAAAAATTAGGACTGCAAACCCTCGGCGACATGTTGTATTACTTCCCCCGACGTTATGAAGATTACAGCGAGTTGAAGCCCATTAATGCGCTGATGTATAACGACGTGGTGACTGTGCTGGGCAACGTGAAAAGCGTACACAACCGTCCAATTCGTGGCGGCAAGGCTTCGATGATAGAAGTTGTGATCAACGACGGCACCGGCGCGTTACGCCTTTCCTTTTTTAACCAACCCTGGCTGATGAATCGACTCAAGCCCGGCGATTCCATTTCCGTCTCCGGAAAAATTGATCAATACCTCGGCCGCCTGGTGATGAACAGCCCCGATTGGGAAGCGGTGGAAATGGAAGCGCTCCACACCAACCGCATTGTTCCCATTTACGCGCTCACCGAACGCATTACGCAAAAATGGCTTCGCGGGCAAATGAATCAAGTGATTTCATTTTGGGCCCCGGCCGTGGTGGACGCCCTGCCCGAGAGCATCAAACTTTCCGCCAAGTTGGTCTCCCTCGGCGAAGCGCTGGCGCAGGCGCATTTTCCGAGTTCGCAAGACCGGCTGAAACACGCCCGCGAACGGCTGGCTTTTGATGAAATTTTTTACCTGCAAATGGGCGCGCTTCGCCAACGTCAAAGCTGGCAATCTGTGGAAGGGCGGCGCTTCACCGTCTCGGACGAGTGGCTGGCCGCGCGACTACAAGCCTTGCCCTTCACCCTGACTTCGGCGCAACAAACTGCGCTGACAGATTTGCGTCAGGACCTGGACTCTGGAAAACCGATGAATCGACTCATTCAAGGCGATGTGGGTTCCGGGAAAACCGTCGTGGCCGCGTTGGGCGCGAGCATGGTTGTGGCTGGTGGGGCGCAAGCCGCAATCATGGCGCCTACGGCCATTTTAGCGGAGCAACATTATCGCAATCTGATTAAATTGCTGGACGGCTTTCTCTCCGAGCGTGAGATTAAGCTCCTTGTCAGCGATACAGGCTCGAGCGAAAAAGAAGCGATCAAAGCCGGGCTGGCCGACGGCTCCGTCAAGTTGGTCATTGGCACGCATGCGGTCATCGAACCCGACGTTCAATTCAAAGATTTGCAGTTTGTGACGATTGATGAGCAACATCGCTTTGGCGTGGAGCAACGCGCTGAATTACGCAGTAAGGGCACGCACCCGCATTTGCTCGTGATGACCGCCACGCCGATTCCGCGCTCGTTGGCGCTGACCGTGTTTGGCGATTTAGACCTTTCTGTGATTGATGTCCTGCCCGCTGGACGACAGGCGATTAATACCTTTGCGCTTCGTCCGCAGGAACGCGAACGGGCGTTTACTTTGATTCGCAGTCAAATCAAAGACAGCAAGCAGGCTTTCGTGGTGTATCCGCTGATTGACGAAAGCGAGAAGTTGGACGCGCGCGCCGCAGTGGATGATTTTGAAATCCTCTCCAAAGAAGTTTTTCCAGATTTGAAACTGGCCTTACTGCATGGAAAGATGAAGCCCGCTGAAAAAGATTTGGTCATGCAGAAATTCCGCGATCGCGAATACGATATTTTGGTTTCGACAACGGTCATTGAAGTGGGCGTGGACGTGCCGAATGCGACGGTGATGCTGATTGAAGGCGCGGAGCGCTTTGGGTTGGCGCAACTCCATCAACTGCGCGGGCGGGTGGGGCGTGGGGCAGACCAGTCCTATTGTCTCTTAATCCCAACCCGCGAAGACGCCGCTGAAAACGAGCGCCTGCAAGCCATGACAAAAACCAACAGCGGCTTTGAATTAGCCGATCTGGATTTGAACCTGCGCGGCCCTGGCGAATTTTTAGGCACGCGTCAGGCTGGCTTTGCAACCACGCTAAAGATGGCGAGCCTGACAGATCTCAAGTTGATTGAGAAAGCCCGCGAACAAGCGCAGGAACTCTTTAAGCTGGACCCGGAATTAACCAAGCCCGAACATGCCTTGCTGGCGGAAGCCTTTGAAAGATTTTGGAACGGAGCCAAAAGCGACGTTAGTTAAGCCACCAGCAAACTAATAAACCGGCAAACTAGAAAACTAGCGAACTAGAAAACTAGAAAACTAGCCAACCAAGGAACCAGGAACCGAACATGGTCAGAGCCTTATTCCCCGGAACGTTTGACCCAATTCATTATGGGCATATTGATATTGCCACCCGCGCCTCAAAACTTTTTGACGAAATTGTGGTGGCGGTTTACGACAAGCCTTTAAAAACCTTGTTATTTTCCCCCGATGAACGCATGCATTTGGTTAAAGAATCTTTTAAGGATACTCCTAAAATCAGAGTGACCGGCTACAGCGGGCTGACGATTGACTTTGCTCAAAAGATAGAAGCGCAGGTGATCGTGCGCGGATTGCGCGTGTTTTCCGACTTTGAGTTTGAATTCCGCATGGCTTTGGCCAACCAGCGATTGGCCAAGGATGCAGTTGAAACGGTGGCGTTAATCACAGCCGAACAACACACTTTCCTTTCGTCCACAACCGTGCGGGAGATTGCCATGTTGAATGGCAATGTCTCCAGCATGGTGCCGCCGCATGTGGAGCGGGCCTTGAAGGAGCGGGTTCCGCAAAGCGGCGAGCCAAGCCCGCCCAACGCCCTGCGCGATTAAATCTGGTCAAAAGATGGGCGCAGGCGCGCAAGGATTCTTCAATTCGCCCAGCATGAATTTGTGCTAGAATTAGTCAGCTTTTATAGGCTTGGAGACGTCCGTGGACTATAACTTTGAATGGGATCCTATAAAAGAAGCTCAGAATATCAAGAAGCATGGCGTAAGTTTTCAGCGTGCCGCTCAAATCTTTCTTGACCCATTTGCGCTCACTATTTTTGACGAAGACCATAGTGAAAATGAAGATCGCTGGGTTACGCTGGGCATGGAAAATAACGACGTTTTGTTAGTTGTGGTGCATACATTTCGCAATGAAAAGAAGGAATTCGCCGTTATTCGAATTATTTCAGCCCGAAAGGCAGACAAAGACGAGGCGAAGCAATACAGAGAAAGGCAGGCATAAGATGAAAAATAAGTATGATTTTTCAAAAGGCGAACAAGGTAAATTTTATCGAGAAAATGTCGCCTTAAAACTGCCAATTTATTTAGATGGCGATCTTGTGGCTTTTCTTGAAGAATATGCGCGAGAAAAGAAGTTGGATTTGCAAACCGCCGTCAACGACATTTTAAGACATAATAAGGATATGCTTCAGGCGCTTAAAGCGTAATGTGGGGCGTTTGAAGGAGTAACGGATATGGACATACTTCAACTGATTGATCGCCTGGAAGAACTTTTTAATGACGCGAAAGCCGTGCCTTTCACGCATAACGTGATTGTGGATGAAGATCGCATGTTGGAGTTGATTGATCAGATGCGAATCGCCATTCCCGAAGAGGTGAAAAAGGCCCAGCAGGTTGTGGCGCAACGCGACCGCGTGATGGCGCAGGCGCAGGAAGAAGCCAATCGCACACTGCAGTTGGCGCGCGACAAGGCCGATCAGTACGTGCAGAAGGACGTGATCGTCCAGGAGGCGCAACGCCGCGCCGAACAAATCATCAGCCAGGCGAGAGGCGAAGCGGAAGCGACTCGCGCCGAAGCGGATAACTATGTAATTGATACGCTCATGCAGTTGCAGGATCAGATTGCGAAACTGAGCAATCAGGTCAGTAATGGGGTGCGCATGGTGCAGGAAGACCAGATGCGCAAATCCGCGATGACTGAAGTTGAAAAAGAAACGAATAAATAAAAAACAGCCGCCAAATTTCTGGCGGCTGTTTTTTATTTAAGCCGAAGTTAATGGTTAAACTCAAAGGTGGGTATTCCTGTTACTCTGGTTTCCACTTTGAACAGCCCGCCGGAGAGCGGATATTTTTTTAGGTCGGGCTCGCTCATCCCTTTGCGGGCGGAGGTGACGTACAACTCGTTCCTATCTTTTCCACCGAACACCGGACAGGAAGGTTGCAAGGCGGGGAAGGCGATCTGCTCCAGCAGTTTTCCGCTGTGTGGATTCCATTTGGTGACTTGTGCGCCGCCCCAGAGGGCGATCCATAAATTGCCGTCCATGTCAGAGGTCATGCCGTCGGGCCAGCCTAGGGCGCTGTCAATTTGAAGCGCGGTGCGCGGGTTGGCGATTTGTCCGGTATTGCGATCGTACTCATACGCTCTGACGATACGCGTCGGCGTATCAATGTAATAGAGCGTTTTGTAATCGGGGCTCCAGGTCAGCCCATTGGAGATGGTCACTTTTTCAATTAATGGCGTAACTTGTTTGCCGTCATATGAATATAAAGTTCCGCTGGGGTCGGTTTCATGGTTGTCCATTGTGCCGGCCAGCAAACGGCCGGCTGGGTCGCATTTGCCGTCGTTCACGCGGTTGGTGGCCGGTTCAGTCGCAAGAGTGGCGAGTAGAGTCTCTTGTTGGGTGTGCAGATTGAACTCCACAAAACTGGAGCGTTTGCCCACAACGAGATTCCCGTTTTTACAAGGAGCGATGAACCCAATTGATTGGTCCAACTCGGCGAGCAGATCTGCTCCGGCGTAGATTTTTTGGCTGAGGATGTCCACCCAGTATAAGGTTTGGGTTTTTGCGTCCCAAGTCGGGCCTTCGCCCAGCGTGGCTTGCGCGTCGAAAATCAATTGTGCCTGCATGAGCTAAAACCAATCTCGTTTATAAAAGATGAAAGTTGCGATGGCGGTAAGCGCCAGCGACAAACCGATGACGTTGAGAAATGCCAGCGGATGTTCCGCGCCGGGTAAAACGACGTTCATTCCGTAAAAAGAGGCGACGATGGCGGGCATGTTGAGGATGATGGTGAGCGCGGCGAGGACTTTCATCACCGCGTTTAAATTGTTGGAGATGATCGAGGCGAAGGCGTCCATCATGCCGGAGAGGATTTCGGTGGCGATGCTGGTCATTTGGATCGCTTGTTGATTTTCGGTCAGCACGTCTTCGAGCAAATCCTGATCTTCTTCGTAGTAATTGAAAATTTGCGTGCGTTGGACGCGTTCCATCATCACTTCGTTGGAGCGCAGGGCGGTGGCAAAGTACGTCAGGCTTTTTTGATATTTGAGCAGTTCCAGCACTTCGCGGTTGCGCGTGGATTTTTGCAATTGGTCTTCCACCCGTTCGGTGGCGCGGTTGATCTCGCGCAGGAGGTTTAAATAGCGGGCCGCAGTTTCAAGAAAGATGTATAAAGCCAGCCGATAGCGCTTGCCAGTTTTGAGGTGACGATGCTTTCCGTTGGTGAGGGCTTTGAAGATATCGCTTTCGGTGCGGCAGAGCGTGAGAATGCGATTGCCTAAAATCATAATGCCCAAAGGCACAGTGATGAAAGGTACGTCGCTTTCAGGCTGGTGAATTGGAATGCGCACGAGGATAAACGTGTAGTCTTCGTTGCGCTCCATGCGCGCCATTTCGTCCTGATCGAGGGCGTAGTTGATGTAGTCCATCTCCATGCCCCAGCCGATTATTTTTTCAATTTCGTCCGACGTGGGGTTGGCCACGTTGACCCAGGCGCCGTTGGCCATGTTCTCAATTTTTTCCAACCCCTGTTCCGTCGTTTTGTAAATCGTTAGCATGGGCGCTCCTCGCGTTGGGATGGCTTGATTTTACGCTGGAGGATTGAATTCTACAACGCAGGTTTTCAACGCTCGCCTTTGAAATATTCGGTGGTGGCTGTGCCGGTTTGGGAAATGCCCTCGCGTTTGAGGACCTTCCAGGCGGTGAGCAGGATGATTTTTAGATCCAGCCAGAAGGACCAATGGTCTATGTACCAAAGGTCGTAGTTGAATTTTTCGGGCCAGGAGATGGCGTTGCGCCCGTTAATTTGGGCCCAGCCGGTGAGGCCGGGGGGCATGGCGTGGCGGCGGGCTTGTTCGGGGGAATAGAGCGGGAGATATTGCATCAGCAGGGGGCGCGGGCCGACGAAGCTCATTTCGCCGCGCAGGATGTTGAAGAGTTCGGGCAATTCGTCGAGCGAGAAGGCGCGGAGAAAATGCCCCAGCGGCGTTAAACGCTCGGCGTCCGGGAGCAGGCTTCCGCTTGAGTCGCGGCGGTTGGTCATCGTCCGAAATTTGTAAATGAAGAAGGGCCTGGCTTGGTGTCCGGGGCGTTGTTGTTTGAAGAGAATCGGAGCGCCGATGAAGATGCGAATCAAAAGCGCAACGATGCAGAGGATGGGCCAAAGCAGGAGAATTGCAATGAATGAAAAGAAAAGATCAAAGAGACGTTTGCTCAAGGGCATAATTTCATTCTACCAAATTGTGGTATATTTTTAGCAGGAGTACCGGCCATGAATGAGCGCATCCTGATTATTGAAGACGATCAAGCGATTTTAAAATTATTACAACGCGGACTGGCATATGAAGGCTATACGGTGGATACCGCTCTGGATGGCCGCATGGGGTTGATTGCGGCGCGCGACCATACGCCGGATTTGGTGATTTTGGATTGGATGTTGCCGGGCATGGACGGGCTGGAAGTTTGTCATCGGCTTCGCACGGGCGGCTCCATTCCGATTTTGATGTTGACTGCCAAAGATACGGTGCAGGATCGCATTCAAGGGTTGGATGCGGGCGCGGATGATTATATGGTCAAGCCGTTTAACCTGGATGAATTGTTGGCGCGGGTGCGGGCGCTATTGCGACGCACACAACCGGAACGCGTGCCGGTTTTGAAGTTTGCCGACCTTTCGCTGGATACCGGTTCGCGGCAGGCTTCGCGCGGCGCTCGCGTGGTGGCGCTGACGGCCAAGGAATATGAACTGCTGGAATTGTTTTTACGTCATCCCAAGCAGGTCTTAACCCGCGAGGTGATTTTTGACCGCGTGTGGGGCTATGATTTTGGCGGCGAAAGCAATGTGCTGGAAGTGTACATCCGCTACCTGCGCCAGAAGTTGGAAGGCGCCGGAGAGATTCGCCTGATCCATACGGTGCGCGGCGTGGGGTATGTCCTGCGCGAGACTCCCTGAAGTTCGTTCGGCTTTTGCGTTAAGTTCCCCGTAGAGTTCAGACCCGTTTAACGATGGCGCGAGAATTCTACGGCTTTTTTTATTCTAGTGATCTGACAGTTTCTAAATTGGACGCGGACGAGCATGGACGCGGAAAAATCACCTTTTTTCTCAAAAATATCCGCGTTTTCCGCGTAAATCTGCGTCCCAAAAGAAAAGTATCCGGTGGTTAGCGTTTATTCTAAACCCGGAGATTTAACGTAAAGGCGCAAAGTGAAAGCCCGCGTCTTGCAACGTTCTTAGGCTGGCTTAAACAAAAAGGATTAGACTTTCCCCATGTCTTTACGCTTGCGCTTGACCATGCTCTATTCGCTGTTTATGGGCGGCATCCTCCTCGTCTTTGGCGTGGTCGTTTTTTTCTTAATCAACGTGATTTTGTTAAATCAGGTGGACACCATGTTGGCCAACGTCGTCCATGATATTACAAAAGTGATGCGCGTGAACGCAGTGGGGGAGTTGAACTTAATCAGCCTGCCGCCTTTGGATATGGCCTCCAATGCGTATGTGCAAGTGTGGGGGCAGGACGGCAAACTGGTGACGGCTTCTCCCAGCATTTCAGCGCTGACCGAGCCTTTGGATGCGGACGCCTTGAAGACCGGCAAAACGCTCTATCATGATTCGTGGGTGTACGCGGTGCATTTGCGCGTGCTAACCGTTCCGCTGATAGTGGGCACGCATAAAATTGGAACTTTGCAAGTTGGCACCAGTCTGACCGTGGTGGACGCTTCTCAACGGGCTTTGCTTTCGGTGATGATGGTTGTGGCCATTGTGGCTGTGGCATTGGCGGCGATTGGCTCGTGGGCGTTGTTGGGACGCGCCACTGATTCGCTGGAAGTGATTACCAACGCGGTGGATCAAATTAACCACGCCGATGATCTTTCGCGGCGCATCCCTTCCTCCGGCAGGCGCAACGATGAGATTGGAAATTTGGTCGAGTCGGTGAACCAGACGCTGGAGCGTTTGGAATCGCTGTTTACTTCGCAACAGCGTTTTTTGGCGGATGTCAGCCATGAACTACGCACGCCGTTGACGGTGATTAAAGGCAACGTGGATTTGATCCGTCGCATGAAACAAGCGGATGAAGAATCGCTAACAAGCATTGATCAAGAAGCGGGGCGGCTTTCGCGTCTGGTGGGCGGTCTGCTCATGTTGGCGCAGGCTGAATCGGGCAAGTTGGCGTTAAATTTTGCGCCGGTGGAATTGGACTTGCTCCTAACCGAAGTGTTCACTGAAATGCAGGTGCTGGCCAAAAATAAAGTGACGCTTCATTTGAATGACATTGATCAAGTCATCGTCAATGGAGACCGCGACCGCCTGAAACAGGTTTTGCTGAATTTGGTGGCCAATGCAATTCAATATACGCCTCAGGGCGGCGAAGTCTTTTTAGGGTTGGCAAAAATTGGGGAACAAGTCCGCCTGACCGTGCGCGATACCGGCCCGGGCATTCCGGCGGAAGATTTGCCGCACATCTTCGATCGCTTTTATCGCGCCGAAAAATCGCGCACGCGTTCGGCCTTCAGCGGCTTTGGGTTGGGCTTGTCCATCGTGCAATGGATTGTGGAACATCACGGCGGGCAACTCAAAGTGGAATCAAAAGTGGGCAAAGGCTCCACCTTTGCGATCTGGCTGGCGTTATTGCGTTAACCCCAATTGACGATTCGCCTGCCTGCATAAACTAACCCCATATTGAACGTACCAATTTTGTAGCGCTTCACTGGATGAAGACCCGCTTCGGGCCGCGCTGTAAATGGGTTCGCCAAATTGAACATAGCGCTTCGTTTCGGCAGGCCAGGCCCATTCCGTGCGGCCAATCAGCCCGATGCCGCCGTTATACCCAGCCAGGGCCAGGCGCGCGTTTCCGTTGGCGGTTTCCAGCGAACGTTTGAGATAAGCCAGTCCGCGCTCGGCATTGGTCTCCGGGTTGTAGGGATTGTCTAAAAGCTGAAAGTGAAACGGCATGACTTGAAAGAGTCCCAGCGCGCCAGCGCTGGATTTGGCGCGGGGATTCCCACAGGATTCGATTTGCATGATGGTGGCAATCAGGTTTGGGTCCAGCCCAGCCGCGTTGCCCCAGCGGACGATGCTCCCGCTCCAGTATTGAATCTCGGCTGTAAAAATCGGCGAGAGGTTTTTGTTCATTTGCAAATTTTCCGCAGAGGGGATGTTTAATGCGAGGCTGGCGAGCAATCCGCTGACTAGAATGACCGAAAGAGGAATGATCATAAAACCAGAGAAACAGCCGCTCCCATAATCTTCCTCTGGGGAGGCGGCTGTTTGCCAGCTGGTTGTCGTGCGAGCGCGGGGCATACGTGTTATTCTCTTTTCTGGGTCTCAAGGACCCGTGCTCGAAAGTGATTGATTGAATGATTAAGCGTCGTAGTGGCGGTCTCCGCTTTCGGGATTGCGCGCGCCGTAACTGACCGGGTGATAGGTTGGCTCGGGCGGCATGAACGAGGTTTGTTGCGAATTGATTGTGGGCTTGGGCGCAGGGCGGAAGGTGTTGTTGGTTGTCGGCATGTTGTTTACAGAGTTGACCGGCCGGGCAATTTGTGAGGCCGGGCGCAGAATGGGTTGATTGGTGGGCTGGTTAACCGGTGTGCGATTTTGCGAAACAGGATAAGACGGGCGCGGTTGTGGATAGCTATTATTGGCTCGCGGCTGTGGTTGTGGGTAGGGTTTGGGTTGCGCATTGTACGGCCGCATGGGAGCGTGCGCTCCGGCTGTGGTGAAGAGGCGATCTCCGGCTAAAGAGAACGTGCCAATGATCAGCACGCGCACCAGCCAAACCATGGACGCGACAAAAATGGGCACAAACTTGGTGAGCGTTTCGGCGCTCATGGCGCTGGTGGCGTGGATGCTTCCATTGGTTTGAATGGCGACGGAAACGCCCCACCAGGTGAGCGCGGCGTTGAACCCGGCCGCCAAAACCCAGGCGCCAAACAGGTAGTAGACTTCGGCGGGTTCGTCGCGCCCTTGTTCGGGCGTGAAGATACGGGCGATTCCGGCAAAATCTATGCCGCAAAAGGCCACCGCCAAAATGCTGGCCCAGCGAAAACCGGCGAAGGTCAGGTCGCCGAGCATGTCGTGCAGGGCATATTGCGTGGTGCTGAAGTTGAAAACTTCAAAGGCGAGCAGGGCGCCGATGATCATCATACCCCAGGCCGCGCCGCGATTGAATTGACGGTTTTGAATGAGGTTGTGCCAGAGCGTCTTTATGCCGTCTCCAACGCCTCGACGATAAGTAGTCATCTTTTTGCTCCTTTTTGAAAGTTGATGATTTAGAACATTTATTCTACAAGAATAGAACATTTATTCTGTTTTGTCAAGAGGGAATTTTTGAGGGGCGCGGGTAAAATAAAGGGATGAAATGTCTGACTGCAGAAAGGCAATCTGCTTATCTTCTACGGCGCTGTGACGCACACCACAGGAAATGCCCAAAGCGCCTACGGCTTTACAGGCGAGCAGACCGATCCCAGCGGGATGACCTATCTGAGGGCGAGGTATTACATGCCCAGCGATGGACGCTTCCTGACGCGCGATACATGGATGGGGGAGTACAACCGTCCGCTGTCGTTGAATCGGTGGATGTATAAAGTTATTTTTAGGCGATGGACTCTGTTGCTCTTTCGATAGCCTAACTCAATAACTCCACAGTGTAGCCTGCGCGGCGCCTATTTTCGTAAATTTCAGCAGTGTATAATTACAAGATGGAAAACAAGCGTCCCTGCCCCTATGTTTGGGATTATGACCTTGACGAATCTCAATTTCTCCAAATCCTCAGCGGACAATCCACGCGTGGGCGTTTAAACAGGGATTGGGCGGCGCGTCGCCTGCTTGAATATGCCCCTTACGAGGAAATTATTCGGTACATTGGCTATAAAGAATTGATAAAAAATTGGGCTCGCTGGAGAGCGTCCATCCGCTCCAAAACCCGCGTGCGTGGTTTGGATTTTCTCGTCGCCTGGCTACCCCTCAAACACCCAGAGATGTTAAATGATTAACCCCTCGTACTATTTCGATACGTTATACCCCTTTCAAGATCGGGCCATAAAAATAATCAACCAGGCCGATACGCAATTTCATTTATCGGGCGGCACAGCCGCTTCACGCGCGTATCTGCATCATCGTTTTTCAGACGATCTGGACTACTTCGTCAATGATGACTCGCGCTTCACCTTATGGACCGAACGCCTGATCCAAGCTTTGAACAGATCATACCCTTGCGAAGTTCTACTAAAGGAAGAGCGCTTTGCCCGCTTCAATCTTGTAGAGCAAGACATCGCCCTGAAAATCGAACTGATTAACGATGTACCGGCAAGGATCGGCGAGATTCAAAATCATCCAACGCTGGGCAGAATTGATAGCGCGGAAAACATTCTTGCCAACAAAATTACCGCTTTGCTGGATCGTAACGAACCCAAAGATTTGGCGGATATTTGGGGGTTCTGCTTTATAAAAAAGATGAGCGTTCGAAAGGCAATCACAAACGCGCAGAGCAAGGCCATCGGCGTATTCCCGCCAGATTTGGGGCGCGCTTTATGCTCCGCCACCCATGCAGATTGGCAGTCCATTCGTTGGATCCAACCGCCGCCTGTGGAAACATTTATCTCTGACCTAAATCAACTTGGCGAAAGCCTGCTCTTACAAAAATAACCCACACACAGAAACTTTGCTCACAACCCAACCCGGCGACTTGTTCTTCTACAGCATTGATGGCATCGCCCAACTGACCACTGACCACCGATCACTGACCCCCGCCGTTGCGGCGATTTGCCTTTTGGCCTAAAATGGATTAAAGTATGAAGCTAGTACGCTTGTTCTACTCATGCTGAGAAAAAATTTTAGGAGAACTTCATGGCAGACTCAACCTTTTACCTCGGGCGCATCTTCGACGCCAAAACCGCCAAAGTCACCGCCCAGGCCGTGCAATACGACCCAGCCGACCTCACCACCCATGCCGTCGTCACGGGGATGACCGGCTCCGGGAAAACCGGTTTATGTATCGGCTTGTTGGAAGAGGCGGCTTTGCAGGGCGTCCCCGCCATTATGATTGATCCCAAAGGCGACCTCACCAACCTGCTCCTCCACTTTCCAGATTTACTCCCGCAGGATTTTCAACCATGGATTGACCCGGAAATCATTCGCCGCGCCGGAGTGACCGCCGAAGTCGCCGCGGGCGAAGCCGCCGAATCCTGGTCCAACGGCCTCAAAGAGTGGGGCATTGACAAAGAGCGCATTCGCGCCCTGCAAAACTCGGTCAAATTTGCCATCTACACCCCCGGCTCGGATGCGGGCATTCCCGTCAGCGTGTTGTCTTCGCTCGCCGCCCCAGAGTTGGATTGGGAAAGCAACCGCGAAACCCTGCGCGAGAAAATCTCCAGCACCGTCACCGCTTTGTTGGGGCTGGTCGGCCTCAACGACCTGGACCCGATTCGCTCGCGCGAACACATCCTGCTCTCCAACATCTTTGAAACGCATTGGAGCGAAGGCAAAGACATAGACCTGACCGAATTGATTCTGCAAACTCAAAGCCCGCCGTTCGCCAACCTCGGCGCTTTTCCAGTAGATACCTTCTTCCCATCCAAAGATCGCATGGAACTGGCCATGTCGTTAAACAACATCCTCGCCGCGCCCGCCTTTGAAGTTTGGCGCGAAGGCGAAGCGCTGGACGTGAAAAAATTATTATTCACTGCCGAAGGCAAACCGCGCCACAGCGTTTTCTACCTCGCGCACCTTTCGGATGGCGAGCGCATGTTCTTCGTCACGCTGTTACTCTCCGCCGTCGAAACCTGGATGCGCACCCAAAGCGGTTCCTCCGCCTTGCGCGCCCTGCTCTACATGGACGAAATCTACGGCTACCTTCCGCCCACCGCCGTGCCGCCTTCCAAAGGCCCGCTCCTGCGCATGTTAAAGCAAGCCCGCGCCTTTGGCTTGGGGCTTTTGCTTGCCACCCAAAACCCAGTGGATATAGATTACAAAGCCCTCTCCAACGCTGGCACCTGGCTGATTGGTAAACTCCAGACCGAGCGCGATAAGAACCGTCTGCTCGACGGGTTGGAAAGCGCGGCGGGCGGCATCCCCCGCGCCGCGATGGACAAATTAATCTCCTCGCTGGGCAAGCGCGTCTTCGTTTTACACAACGTCCACGAAAAAGCGCCAGTCCTCATGCAAACCCGTTGGGCGATGAACTTTCTGGCCGGCCCGTTGACGCGCGCCCAAATTCCCGCGCTCAATCAATTAGTCGGAGCCGCGCTTCAATCCGCGCCCGTGCCTGCCTCCGCTTCGAGAAAAGAATCCCAGCCCCAGCCTTCGGTGGAGGCCCTGCAACCCGTGGCCGTGCCGTCTGCCGCATCTGCTCCCGCGCAACCCGTCATGTCCCAGCCCGCATCCGCCGCGCCAAAAGCGGAGGGGAGCCTCACCAAGCCCACGCTTCCAACTGGAATCCGCGAATACTTTTTGCCGCAAAACTACAGCCTGCCTGAGGCCTTTCAGTCCGCGCAAAAACCCATGCCGCCGCAAGCGCTCATTCAAGGCGTTGTCTATCGCCCGGCGCTGTTAGCCGCCGCGCAAGTTCGCCTGCTCGATCGAAAATATGGCGTGGATACGGAAATTATGCGCGCCATCCTCATTCAAGCGGCGGACGCAAAAGGCATCGTCCGCTGGGAGGAATTCTCCTACGGCGGCCCGGCTTTGGACAAAATTGAAAACGGGCCGGTCGCTTCCGCCCGCTTTGGCAGTGTGGATTTGCCGTTCAACAACCCCAAGCAAATGGCCGCCCTGCAAAAAGATTTCACCGACTGGGCCTTTCGAAATTCAGAGACGACCGCCCGCGCCAACGCCAAGCTGAAAGTCTTCGCCGGGCCAGACATCACCGCCGCCGAATTTATGAAGCAATGCGCCGAATCGGCCCGCGAAGCCTGCGACGCTGAAATTGAAAAGAAAACCTCCGTGCTGGATCGAAAAATCCGCGCGTTGGAAGAAAAACTTGGCCGCGAAAGAAGCGAACTGAACGAAGACCAGGCCGAATTGCAAAACCGCAACATCGAATCCTACGCCAATTTAGCCGAACTCGGCGCCAGCTTCTTTGGGCTGACGAGAAAAAAATCTGTCACCACGCAATTTACCAAACATCGCCTCGCGCAAAGCGCCAAAGCCCAGGTGCAAGAATCGCAAGAGACGATTAACCGGCTTTCCGCCGACCTCGCCAGTTTTGAAAAAGAACGCGATTCGATCGAAGCTGAAATCACCAAACGCTGGGGGAGCATCGTTTCCGAAGTGGATGAAGTGACGGTTAAGCCAAAGAAAACCGATGTGTATGTGAAAATCTTTGGCGTGGGCTGGACGCCGTATTACATCGTCCAAACTGGCAGTGAAACGCTGGAGCTACCCGCCAGCGGCGCAGAAAAATAAATAGCTCACCTTACGCGCCCTCATCCCCAGCCCTTCTCCCGGTGGAGAAGGGAGTCCCCTCTCCCTTTGGGAGAGGGTTAGGGTGAGGGAGAATTTACGAATTTTCGTAAAACTGCGTAAGGTGAGTAAATAATTTCCTCTCCAATGAGAGAGCTAGGGATAGGGCTTTTGCAAGAAATCTATAAAAAAGAGAGAGCGAAGTTTTTCAACTTGCGCTCTCTTTTTATAACGGCTTTTTCCGCGTCCATCCGCGCTCGTCCGCGTCCAATTTCAACATGACTTACACAGATCAAAATCTTTTGCCGCGAATTACGCGGATTTCGCTAATTTTTAAAAATAATTCGCGTGAATTAGCGAAATTCGCGGCTTGGTCTTGGGGTTTTGCGTAAGCCCTATGCAAAATAATTAGGCCGTAGCCTTTTTTAGACCTTCACCAAATTCGCGTCAATAATCGGGCGCCACCAACTGGTCTTCAGGGCCGAAACCCAGGCGTATTCATCCTGCCCGTAATCCACACCGCCCGGCTTGCGATGAATCGTGCCATGCTCCAAAAGCCATTCTTCAAATTCATTCATCGGCGTCAGGTTGGGTTGGCCGCCATACAGCCCTTGCAAAAATGCCTGCGACCCAAAATAAGCGGCCAAAATACTTTCAGCGCGATGCCCAAAACTATGGATCATCTCACGCACACCGCGTTCATAATTGAAACCCATCGCCACAAAGCGCCGACAAGCCAACTCCAGCCCGGGGGCGTTGCACCAAAAAGCCTTTTGCCCGGCCATGCGACTTTCGTAAAATCCAAAATACGGCCCGCCAAACAGCCAAACCTCGTCAATAATCTTTTTCTCAATCGCCTGCGCGATACCATAATCCTGAAGGATGCGCCCATAATCCGCCAGCAGAAAATTTCCGTGCGCGTCGCGTAGCGCCGCCTGCCCGTTTTGTCGGGCTTGCGTCCAAGTCGCGTCGTTATATTGACGCCCGTCCATAAAAACCGGATAGAGCGGCACGTCTAAAATTTTGATCACTTTATAAACCAGCATTTTATGGCTGGCCTGAATCATGGCCTCGCTATATTCCTCCGCCAACACGCTGGTCTGGCCCCACTCGGCAGGAATGGCGGGCGGCCTGAAATTGATCGCCAGGACTTTACTCATTTTGACGGGTTTGGGCATACGCCTGAAATTAAACGGCATGGGAAACGCTCCTCAATAAGTCGGTTGCGCTCTATTCTAGCGCCCAACCGATGAATGGAATACCTACGTTAAGATCTTGCGGGTCGCTTCCACGTCGGCGTGAATTTCCGCAATCAGCGCTTCAACTGAATCAAATTTAAGTTCGTCGCGGATGCGCGCCATAAATTCCAGCTTTAAATCTTCGCCGTAAATCTCGCGGTCAAAATCCAGCAGATAGGCTTCGAGGCTGGGCGTTTGCCTTTCGGGCGTAAAGGTTGGGTTAAAGCCAATGTTCGTCGCCGCCTGAAATTTCTCCGTTCCCAAATAGGCCCAGCAGGCATAAATGCCGTTGGCGGGCGCGGCCTTGTGCGGCGGATAATCCACGTTGGCGGTAGGGAAGCCCAGCGCCCGGCCGCGTTGCGCGCCGCGAATCACCGTTCCGCTTAGGGCGTAGGGATGGCCAAGCGCTTCCCGCGCTTCGGCGACGTTTCCGCTGACGATCAACTTGCGAATTTGCGTGGATGAAATTACGCCGCCCGCCCCGCTGAAAGCGGATACCGTTTCGACGGAATAGCCCAACTCCCGGCCGATCTCGGCCAGCCGGGCCGCAGTGCCTTCGCGGTTTTTCCCCAGCGCAAAGTCGTAGCCAATCAGCAGGCGCTCCAACCCCAGGCGCTCTTTCAGCGTGGACATGTATTCGTAAGCCGAAGCAGTTGCCAGGTCCGCAGTGAAGCGTTGAACGATGACATACTCCACGCCCAAAGCGGCGAGGAGTTCGGCGCGTTCGTCCGGCGTCGTCAAATAGGGAATCGCTTTTCCGGCCAAGACCTGCGCCGGATGCGGATCAAACGTGAGGACGACAGCCGGTTTGTTTTGCGCGTGGGCCTGCGCGACGAGTTGGCGCAGGAGGCTTTGATGCCCGCGATGCACGCCGTCGAACACGCCGATGGTTAGATGCGCGTTTTGAAGGTTGAGTTCTGCGAGGGAATGAATAAGTTTCATGGAATTAAATACAGCCGCCAACTTGGCGGCTGTAATCTTTTGTAAAAATTACTCGGAAGCAAAGAAGACTTTCTTCGGTTGCCATTCTTGTGAACCGTCGGCGTTGATGACCAGTTCCATCAGCGCGACCAATTCGCCTTGCGTGCTAATGCCGCGAACTTTGGGATTGTCGGTATCGGCTTCTTTGGCTTTGACGCGATGGCCGTGACGGATGCCTTCCACTTCGTCTGGGTTGAGTTCCACGGCTGGCCATTCGCCGAGGGCTTCGGCGGCCGGGATGAGGTATTGATACCAGTTTCCAGCGGTGAAGGCTTCCTGTAATTTACGCAACGGCGTCGCGTCGCGCAGGGAGAAGCGCCCGCTTTTGGTGCGGCGTAGCCCAACGAGGTACGCGCCACAACCCAGTTTTACGCCGAGGTCGTTGGCCAGCGAACGCACATACGTCCCTGAAGAACAATGCACGTCAATCACAACTTCCGGCGGCGCCCATTCCAATACTTCCAAATGATGCACGGTGATGGTGCGCGGCGCCAGTTCCACTTCTTCGCCTTTACGGGCCATCTCATAGGCTTTGCGGCCTTGCACTTTTACCGCGGAGTAGGGCGGGGGAGTTTGTTCAATTTCGCCCACAAAAGTTTTGAGGGCTTCTTCAAACTGGGCTTCGGTGACGTCCACCGGGTTTTCGGTGCGCTTTACCTGGCCTTCGGCGTCGAAGGTGTCGGTCGTTCCGCCCATGCGGATGATGGCCTGATAGCGCTTATCCGATGCGGAGACGTATTCGCTTAACCGCACGGCGGGCCCCACCAAAATTACCAACACGCCGGAAGCGCGGGGGTCCAGCGTGCCGGTGTGTCCGGCGCGGCGCAGGCCGGTGCCGTTACGAATGGCTTGCACTACGTCGTGAGAAGTCATGCCGACGGGTTTATCCACCACGATGACTCCAGAGATGGCGTTTTTAACATCCTGACTATTCATGTATTCCTCCTTGAATTTCTTGCACCTAGCGTACTCTTTTAAAATTTGAACTGCAATCGAACTTTAGGGTGAGTTTTTTGGATTGAGTTTACAGTTTTAACATTTCCCGGGTCACTTTGAGGACTTCCGCCTGCACGTCGCTCAAATTCCCTTCGATATCTGCTCCTGCCGCCGCGGCATGACCTCCGCCGTTAAAGTGTTTGGCAATCGGCGAAACGTCTATGCCCTCTGCCAGCGCGCGCCATGAAATTTTGACATGCTGATTTCCCTGTTCAACGAAGACCATCCCCACTTTGTTCCCGTCAATCGCCGAGATCAGGTTGATTAAGTCCGCGTCGTCGTTGCCGCCATACCCGGCGGCTTTGCGATCTTCCACAGTTAATGTACCCCACACGATTCCATTTTTTTGTTTCAGGTTGGCAAGCCCGGCGCCCCAATATTTGGCGGCCGGGAAAGTTTTTGTCACCAGAGAGCGCATGTAGATGTTGGACAAGTCCACGCCGGTTTCCATTAATGCGGCGGCCTGACGGAGCGCGGCGGGAGTGGTGTTTGAGGTGCGAAAGCCCAACGTGTCGGTGATGATGCCGGTGAGCAGGGCCGCGGCTACCGGCTGGGTGATGGGCAAGCCCCATTCAGGCAGATATTTTGTGAGGATGGCCGCGGTGGCCACTTCCTCCGCTTCAATCAAATTTAAGACCCCAAAATTTTCATTCGTTTTGTGATGGTCAATGTTTAGGTCGGGCTGGCCGAAATTTTCAAAGATTTTCCCCGTGCGTTTATAGTCCGCGCAATCCACGGTGATGAAGGTGTCGTGATCGCCGCCGGGTTGGGTGACGATGCTTTCGCTTCCGCTGAGGTATTTAAAAGAGGCGGGCGCGCCGTCGGCTAGCACCATTTGAACGGATTTGCCCGCGTTTTGCAGGGCCAAGCCCAAGCCCAATAAAGAGCCAATTGCGTCGCCGTCTGGTCGCACGTGCGAAGCGATGATAACTTTGCCGGCAACCGCCAGCCGATCTTTGATGGCCCCAATCAGTTCGTCATTCATTTACTTTGAACACTCCCGTAACTTTAGAAACCGGCCGCTTTGCATTACCTGTATATCGTAAAACAGTCGTTTTGAAACGTCAATTCTTGAAGGGGTTTACTTATTTGCCCTTAATCTGGCGAGGACTTTTTCAATCTGATCCGCGTTTTCGGGCGTGGGGTCCCAATGAAAGCGCAGGCGCGGGAAGGCGCGAATTTCCACTTTGGCGGCGAGGTTTTTGCGTAAGAAACCGGAAGCGGATTCCAAACCGGCGAGAATTTCCGCCGAGCGCGGAGCGCCTTCGATGGCGGAGACGTAAATATTCGCCACAGTGAGTTCGCGGTCAATTTTTACGTCGGTGACGAAAATTTGTTTCAGGCGCGGGTCGCTAATCTCGCGGATTAATAGCTCCGCCAGTTCCTGCTTCACCCGGTCTGCAATGCGTTGTAATCTTATTCCTGAAGGCATTTTATTTTATGTTTCTATTTTTGAAAGTTATTTCTGCCCCGTACATGTACGGGGCAGGGGGCTGGCTATTCGCCTTTTTCCAAAATATAACACATCACCTGGTCGCCGGGCTGAATATCGTTGAAGCTCTTGAAGCCTACGCCGCATTCAAAGCCGGTGCGAATTTCTTTCACGTCGTCTTTTTCATGGCGCAGGGAGGAGAGGTCGCCTTCATAGACGATATCCGTCCCGCGATAGAGGCGCACTTTTGCGCCACGGCGCAATTCGCCTTCGGTTACCTTACAACCGGCCACGCGCCCAAATTTGGAGGCGGCAAAGACTTGTAAAACAGTGGCGCGCCCTAAAACCTTTTCGGTGGTTTCCGGTTCCAACATGCCTTTCAAGGCTTTTTCGATATCTTCGGTCATGCGGTAGATGATTTCATAGAGGCGTAAATCTACGCCTTCTTTTTCCGCCATGCGCCGCGCATCCACGTCCGCCTGAACGTTGAAGCCGATGATGATGGCTTTCGAGGCGGAGGCCAGCATCACGTCGTTGTTGCCAATGTTGCCGGTTTCGGCGTGGAGAATCTTCAGCCCAATTGGGCCTTCGCCAAGTTTATTTAATTCGGTCACGATCGGGTCCAGCGAACCTTGTACGTCGGCTTTGACGATCAGGTTTAATTCTTTAGCCTCGCCAGCCTGCACGTTGGCAAACAAATCTTCCAGCGAAACTTTTTTCCGGCTTTGAGCCTGCGTCTTCGCGGCTTCCTGTCTCTCGGCGACGATGGCCCGCGCTTCCTTATCTGAAGCGACCACCTGGAACAAATCTCCAGCGGAAGGCACATCGTCCAAGCCCATCACCGCCACCGGCGTGGAAGGCCCGGCCTTCTTCACCGGCTTGCCGCGATAATCGTTAATCGCGCGTAATTTGCCGTGGGCCATTCCGGCCACCACAATATCGCCCGCTTCGAGAGTCCCGTTTTGAACGAGCAGAGTGGCCAGCACGCCTTTGGATTTATCCAACTCCGCTTCAATGACGGTGCCGATTACTTTGCCGTTGGGGTTGGCTTTAATTTCACTGCTATCCGCCACCAATAAAATGCCTTCCAGCAGGTCTTCAATGCCGGTCTTTTGTTTTGCGGAAACCGGCACCACCATGGTACTGCCGCCCCAATCATCCGGCACCAGTTCCAGTTCGGCGAGTTGTTGCTTCACGCGGTCTGGGTTGGCGTTGGGCCGGTCAATTTTATTCAGAGCCACCATCATCGGCACGCGGGCCGCTTTGGCGTGGGCAATCGCTTCGCGCGTTTGCGGCATGACGCCATCGTCGGCGGCCACCACCAAGACCACAATATCTGCGCCTTGCGCGCCGCGCGCGCGCATTTGCGTAAACGCGGCATGACCAGGCGTGTCTAAAAAGGTGATTAAACGGCCTTTCTTCTCCACCTGATAGGCGCCAATGTGTTGGGTAATGCCCCCGGCTTCTCCGGCGGCCACTTCCGTGGAGCGGATCGCATCCAACAAGCTGGTTTTCCCGTGATCGACATGGCCTAAAATCGTCACTACGGGCGGGCGCAGTTTTAATTGCGCGCCATCTTCTCCGGCGATCATCTGCCGCCAGAGCGGAACTTCGCCAGTTTCTTTTTGCTCTTCTTCTTGAATCGCTTCAGGGACCGCTTCAAACCCATATTCGGCCACCACAATCGCCGCGGTGTCAAAATCCACCGCCTGATTAATCGTCGCCATAACGCCGTTGGTCATTAACTTTTTAATTAAATCAATCGGGCTTTTTTCGATCTTTTGCGCCAAATCACGGATGATGATACTGGCTGGTAATTCAATCTTTACGCTCATCAGAGCCTCCTTGCTGGGGTGCAGGGGAGTGGGCTCCGCCTGCGAATTTGCAATCCAACCAACCAGGAGTTTGTGCGCGCAGTAAAGTTATCTGTTCATCGCTACTGGTTGGCCTCTGCCTCGGGCGGCAGAGTCTTCATAAAATCTTCCAAACGAACCATATCTGCTTGGGTCAGTTCAACTTTCAGCGCATGACGAAGCGCGCCTTTCAATCCGCGCTCCCAACACGTTAAACGATCGTGCAGGTAGGCGCCCCTTCCGGCTTTTTTTCCGGTTGGGTCAATTTGCACCCCTTCGGCCGTGCGGACGATACGCACAAGATTCCGTTTCGGAAGCGATTCCCGGCAACCTACGCAAGTCCGTTGGGGTACGTGTTTTACGCGTTGAACAGTTTTTGTTTTCATCTCATTTCTCTCTCAACGAGAGAGACGGTCATTACCAATCCTCGCCTAAACCGTCGTCGCCGCGCTTGTGTTTCTTACGCCCAACGACTTCGCCCAAGCCTTCGTCAAACTCCAAGGCCACGCCTTTTTTCTTGACCTTTTTATCCTTCTTCTTATCGCCTTCTTCAGAAGCCTCATTATTGCCCTGGAAA
Organism: Anaerolineales bacterium; assembly: GCA_020851785.1. Classification (GTDB taxonomy): domain Bacteria; phylum Chloroflexota; class Anaerolineae; order Anaerolineales; family Villigracilaceae; genus Villigracilis. The sequence continues at coordinate 20,525 of JADZCC010000079.1, read as the reverse complement.
ATTTCCGGCTTCATCTTGAATAACTCATCCAGAGAGACGCCGTCTTTGGCGAATTCATCTTCCACCGCTTCTTCCGGTTGATGGCGCTTCGCTTCTTTCTTAACCTCGGCCGGTTTCTTGTTCTCTGGCAGAGTCTCCGCTGAAGCAGTCTCCACCGCAACTTCCGGGGTTGCGGCAATTGGCTCGACTTCCACCGCCACCGGCTCCGGCTCGGGGAATTGGATCGCGGCTAAAGTTTCTTCAATCGTTTGCATGGCTTTTGAGCCAATGCCCGGCAAACCTAAAACCTTGTTCGGGTCGGTCTTGAGCGCGTACATTAAATCGCCAATGTTTTCAAAGCCCGCCTCAGTCAGGATGTTGAAGATGTGTTCTTTCAGGTTGGCTTGTTCCAGCGTCATGGAAAACGCGGGCGCAGGAATGTCCGCACGCACGGCGGCGGTCCGTTCTTCTTCAGCCCGTAGCGCTTCTTCTTTAATTTGAATCGTGCGACGTTCCACGCGATCCACAAATTGGCCCAACGCGGAGTATTCTTCCGGCGTAATCGGGCGGCCTTCGGCTTTCTTGGCCAGAATCTCCTGAACCTGCGGCGCAGATTCAACGGCGGCCGGGAGCAAGGCGGAAAGTTCGACGTCGCCTTGTAGTTTGGTCAGCGAGTCGGTGGCCGCTTCCGTCAGGGATTTGATGTCAATTCGCCAGCCGGTTAAGCGGGCGGCTAGGCGGGCGTTTTGCCCATCGCGTCCAATCGCCAGGCTAAGTTGATCTTCGCCGACGACAACCGTCGCCGTTTTTGTGCCTTCGTCGTCGCCGAGATACACCCCGGAAACGCGCGCCGGACTGATGGCTTTGGAAATGTAAACAACCGGGTCCTGATCCCATTGAATAATGTCAATCTTCTCGTCGTGAAGTTCCTTCACAATGGCTTGAATGCGCACGCCCTTAATGCCCACGCACGCGCCGACGGGGTCAATCCCCGGTTGCGTGGCGGAAACCGCCACTTTGGCCCGCGCCCCTGGCTCGCGGGAAATGGCGCGAATTTCAACAATGCCGTGATAAATTTCCGGCACTTCATTTTCAAGCAGGCGGCGTAAAAAGTTGCGATGCGCGCGCGAGAGGATGATTTGCGGCCCGCGTGTGCCATCTTTGACTTCCATCACCACGGCGCGAATGCGGTCGTGCAGTTTTAAGCGCTCGCCCGGAATCTTTTGATTGGTGGGCATCACGCCTTCGGCCTTCATGTCCAACCCAATCGTTGCGCCCTGAGCGTTAATCGCCTGCACCAGGCCGGAAACGATCTCCCCAACCTGACGCTCAAAATACTGCATCTGGTTGGAGCGTTCCGCCTCGCGGATGCGTTGTTGAATCACCTGCCGCGCAGTTTGCGCCGCAACGCGGCCAAAATCTGCGGGCGTGGTTTCCACCAGCGCCATATCGCCCACTTGAATTTCAGGGTGTTCTTTGCGCGCGTCTTCCAACAAAACTTCGGTGCGCTGATCAATCACCTGATCTTCAACCACTTCCTTTTCCGCGTAAACCGTCACATGCCCGGTTTCCGGGTCTAGTTTGGCTTCCACTTGTTGCGCGGTGGAGGCGTTGACCGCCCGCCGATAGGCCGAAACCATCGCTGACTCAATCGCACTGACAATCACGTCTTTGGCGAGTTGCTTGTCTTCCAATATTTCATTGAATGCTAGGGCGAAATCATTCTTGGACATTCTTTCTGCTCCGTTTTCATTTACTCTAGATACCCAACAAAGCAAAAAGTGGGGGCTACCCACTTTTTGGCGCGTTCGATATGGGGTTGTCCTTACGCCCGAGATTTTAGCATAAGGCTAATCAAGGCGCAAGGTATAATCTTCAAATATGACTCAACGAAACCTCGATAAAGCCGCCTTGCGCGGCGAGCCTTCTTACGTCTGGCGCGCAGGGCAACAACGCCGTTTGGAAATGATTCAAAAATTTGCAGGGGAGCGCCTGCGCGGCCTCATCCTGGAAAATGGTTGCGGCGTGGGCATGTATGTAGAAAAGCTGGCCGGTCTGGGCGCGCGGGTGATCGGTTTGGAATATGATTTGGAACGGGCCGCCGAAGCGCGCGTCGCCTCAAAGGAAATTATCAACGCCGCCGGTGAATTCCTCCCGCTTCCCGCCTCGACCTTTGACCTGATTCTCAGCCACGAAGTGATCGAACACGTTCAGAATGACCGCTCCGCGATTGCCGAGATGGTGCGCGTTTTGAAGGTGGGTGGGCGGGCGGCGATCTTTTGTCCCAATCGCGGCTACCCCTTTGAGACGCACGGCATTTACTGGAAAAATAAATATTACTTTGGTAATAAATTGTTTGTGAATTATCTGCCCAGAGCTTGGCGCGATAAACTTGCCCCGCATGTCAAAGTATATTCACGCGCCGACTTGCAAAAACTATTTAATGGTTTACCAGTGAAGTTTATTGAACAAACGGTTATCTTTGGCGCATACGATAACATCATTGCGCATTTTGGATCGTTTGGGAAAATCCTGCGGGCGGGCTTGCAATTTTTAGAAGCCACTCCATTAAAGGTATTTGGCTTGTCGCATTTTTGGGTGGTAGAGAAAATCTAATTCCCCTCCGCGCCTTGCAAAAACCGTACAAACCTTTGGGGGAGTTGTTTGTTGTCGATGAAAGAAGTAAGATTGAAGAAAACCATTCGTCGGAGGAATGATGAGTAAACTATATTTGAAAGTTGCTGGTTCAGTTTTGTTGTTAAGTCTGCTATTTTCGTTATTTGCTACGTCTGCGCTGGCTTTGCAAAGTAGCGACCCAACTGTGCAAGTTTTCCGCCTGAATCGTTTGCAGGTAATTATAAAAATTACATTTCCAAACGAGATTAGTGGAAATTTTGCCGGCACTTTAGGAAGCGGTCATTTTGATTGCGTGACAACTTCTTCGAAAACCCTGCTTTGCATTGGTCCATTTCGCGTTGGGCCAGACTATGCCACGCTGACGATTTACGATGTGGATACAAAGGAAAATATCTTTAAAAAAGCGCTTAAATCTCCGCCGTATATAGGTAACGGAGAGGAAACCCCTGAGCCTACGCCCACAGAGGGGCCATGCGTTGAGTGTTAACTGACACACAGCAAAGAGCAGGTATAAAAGCCTGCTCTTTTTTATAGGGCAAATATAGCAATCAAATCGTTCACGTTTGTTCCGCTTACGCCTGTTTTAATTAAATCTTCCAGTTGATTGAAAAAAGAATAAGCGTTGTGTTGGGCAAGATAATCCTCTACATTTAGTTGAAGCGCTTTTGCGCGTTGCAAAGTAGCGTTTGTGGCCACCGCCCCGGCCGCATCTGTTGGGCCGTCTTCTCCGTCCGTTGCAATTGAAATCAACAGCACATTCTCCATGCCACTTAATTCGTTCACAGCGCCCAAGGCAACCTCCTGATTTCGCCCGCCTGTGCCGTTCCCGGTAAGCGTGACGGTGGTTTCGCCGCCGGCTAACAGACAGAACGGTCTGGTCTGCTTTTGAAGCGCTTCTTTTAAAAGCAAGGCCATTTGCTTGCCTGCATCCCGCGCTTCCCCCTGTAATTCGGCGTTGATTATTTTCGTGGCAAAGCCCTCCGCCTTGGCTTGCATTTGTCCGGCTTTCAATGCAATGGAATTAGACGCAATGATGTGATTTTGAACGTTGTGAAAAACCTTGTCGTTTGATTTAGCTGTTTCTCTAAATTTTTCTTTGAAATTATTTTCAATAGAATATTTCTTCAAAATAGAAATTACGTCTTCAAGCGTGGATTCGTCCGGTGCGGTGGGGCCGGAGGCAATGGCTTGAATTGAATCTCCGACCACGTCTGAAAGGATCAGGCTGACGATTTGAGCGCCATTGGCTTGTTGGGCCAGCCCGCCGCCTTTGAGCAAATCCAGATGACGACGAATGGTATTGATTTCATGGATGTTTGCGCCGCTGGCCAACAGCGCTTGAGTTAAGGTCTGGAGTTCCTCCAGCGGAATGACTGGTAGCGCCATCAATGCCGAGCCGCCGCCGGAGATTAAGCAAATGAGCAAATCATCTTCGGTAAGTTGCGAGACAAACTTCAACGCGGCTTGTCCGGCTTTTACACTCTCCCTGCCGGGGATGGGGTGATTTCCGAGAATCACTGTAGCCGGCTGGAGCTTAAGCGGCGCGGCGTGTTTGGTAATCACGAGCGTGCCCGTTAATGAAGTTGAATCCGCGAGGGCTTGAGTCATCTTGATGGCGGCTTTGCCCAATCCGAGCGCGAAGGTTCGTTGGTTGGTTGGGAGCGGGCGTTCATCCAAATATTTTTTTACGGCAATGGATGGATCTACCGCGTTGAATGCCGCCGCGAGGATGCGCAAGATTCTTGCGTTTTGTAAAGATTGAGTCGCGAATTGTTCCGCTTTGAACATGCGTCAAGTATAAACGTTGACGAATGATTTATTTGTTTGATACACTCACGCCCGTTATGAACCTCAATCAACAATTTGCATTAATTCGTCAATCGGCCACGGTGGCCATGTCGGACCGCATCATCGCGTTGAAAGCGGATGGAAAAAACATTGTCGGCTTGCAGGTGGGCGACCCGGATTTTGGAACGCATCCGGCAATTGCCGAAGTTGCTTTCAAAGCGATGCAAGCTGGCTTGACGCATTATGGCCCGTCGAACGGAACGTTGGAATTACGCAAGGCGATTGCCGCGAAGTTATTGCGCGACGAAGGCGTGACGTATGACCCGGCGAGTGAAATTTTGGCGACGCATGGCGGCATTCATGCGTATTATCTGGCTTTGCAATCCATTTTGAATCCCGGCGATGATGTTTTGATTCCCGACCCTTCCTGGGCGACGCATGCCAACATGGCGATCATGTTGCGCGGCAATGTGATTCGCGTTCCCGCCCCCGCCGAAAATGGATTCCTCCCATTTTTTGACTCTTGGCTGAAAGCTTTGACTCCGCAAACCAAAGCGATTGTTTTGAATTACCCGTCCAACCCAACCGGCGCTTATCCCTCCAAAGCCTATTTACAAAAACTTCAGGACTTTGCGAAACAAAATAACTTATGGATTGTCAGCGATGAAGTCTATGGAAGTTTGTTTTATGAAGATAGACCGACTTCTGCGGGGGCAATTGACGGCGCCAAAGAGCGGACGTTGCTGATTAACAGTTTGTCAAAATCCTATGCGATGACGGGCTGGCGCGTGGGCTTTTTGGCCGCGCCTGCCGAAGTGATTGCCAATGCCTGGAAGGCTGGCCAAAATTCGATTACGTGTGTGGCGCCTTTCATCCAAAAAGCCGCGACCTTTGCGTTGACGGATCCGGCGATTCAAGTGGTAACTTCAAAAATGCGCGCCGGCTATGGACGCAGGCGGGATTTGGTGATGCGCCTTTCGCATGAATTGGAATGTGATAAAGTCAAAGTCGTTCCGCCGCAGGGCGCGTTTTATTTCTTTTTGGATTTGCGCGCTTTGAAGATGTCCTCGGTGGAAATGTGCGAGAAAATTTTGGAAGAAGAAGGCGTGGGGCTGGTGCCTGGCTCGGCGTTTGGCGAATATGGCGAAGGCTTTATCCGCCTGTCCATTGCCGCTTCAGATGAAGATGTGGAAGCGGGCTTTCGGAAGATCGTCGCGTGGGCTGAAAGACAGTAGGGTTACAGGTTGCAGGTTTAAAGGAGAATTATGAAAATAGCTTTTCAAGGCGAACATGGCGCGTATAGCGAGCAGGCGGTGTTTGATTATTCTGGAGAAGTCGAGACGCTTCCATGCCAGGCCTTTGACCTGGTCTTTGACGCGGTCACTTCCGCTCAGGCGGACGGGGCATTAATCCCCGTTGAGAATTCGTTGGCCGGGAGCATTCATCAAAATTATGATTTGTTATTAAAGCACAACCTGTTCATTGTGGGGGAGCATTACCTGCGCGTGCGGCATTGTTTGATTGCGGCGCCGGGCGTGAAAAAGCACGAAATCAAAAAGGCGATTAGTCATCCGCAGGCGCTGGGTCAGTGCATTGAATATTTGCGTAAACATCAAATTAAACCGGAACAGGTTTACGATACAGCCGGGAGCGTGAAACTGCTTAAGGAATCCGGCGCGCGCGACACGGCGGCCATCGCCTCCCGTCGCGCCGCAGAATTGTACGGCATGGAAATTTTGGAAGAAGGCATTGAAGACAACCCGGAGAATTACACGCGCTTTTTGGCGATTCGACGCGAAGCCCAAACGCCGCCGGACGAAGCGAAAACTTCAATTGTCTTCACTTTAAAGAACGTGCCGGGCGCCTTGTTTAAGGCCTTGAGCGTTTTTGCATTTCGCGACCTGGATTTGACGAAGATTGAATCGCGCCCCCTGCAGGGGACGCCCTGGGATTATCTCTTTTATGTGGATTTCGTTGGGGCAGAACACGAGCCCCGCGCGCAAAAGGCGCTGGATCATTTGGCTGAATATGCGGAAATGTTGCGCGTGCTGGGGTCGTATCCGCGCTTTAACTTCAAGGGATAGCCCGCTTAAACAAGTTTGAACTTGGAGATTTTATCCTCCGTTTCATGCAGGCTGAATCCGTTTTTTTCCAATACGCGCCGCGAAGCAAGGTTGTGATTGGCAACCTCCGCATAGAGCGGGCGGATTTTAATTTCCGCGAGGAGCGCCCGCACTGCAGACGACGCCACACCCCGCCCCCAAAACTGCTTGCCAATCCAATAGCCGACTCTCTGCTCGTACTTCCCCTCTTTCCAACACAGGATGTGACCGGCGACCTTTTCCTTATAAAGGATTGTACGCGCCGCAACGGATGGATTACTGAGGATGCCTTCCCAGTGGCGCATAAATTCGCCGCGATCTTTGGCCGGGTACGCGGACATGGCGATGCCCTCAGCCTCCAGTTGTTGCTCAAATAAAATCGGCAGGTCGGGGAGCGTGGTGGGGCGCAAAATAATTTTGGTCATAGTCTCTTGAATGGATCATACTTCAAGCCAGCTAGTTCTAACAGCGCTCTGACCCAAATGGGTACTCTGATAATTTCCCCGCTTAAAACCATTGACTCATTTCAGTTTGCGAGTAGAATATTGCCCAGTATGTTATCAAACGTATTTGCTCCACGTACCCGTCGTCCGAAGCCTACCCCTTTTCAGAAGGTTGGGTTCTTTTTGTTTGGATGATGAAAGCGTAAGCGCAGAGTAAGACCGCGATAGTCAACCAAAACAACCCGCCTTCAAGGCGGGTTGTTTTTTTATTTTTGTAGCGCCGACTAAGCCCTGTGGGTAAGTCGGTATTACGGTATCACAAGGAGAAACATGAGTCCGAAATCGAAACCGCAAGTGAAGAAAGTTGTCCTCGCCTATTCTGGCGGCTTGGATACGTCTGTGATCGTGCCGTGGTTGAAGGAAAACTACGGTTGTGAGGTGGTATGTTTCTGCGCCGATATTGGGCAGGGCGACGAAGATATGCGCGGGCTGGAACAGAAAGCGCTCAACAGCGGCGCGAGTCAGTGCATTATTCACGACATGAAGGAAGAGTTCGCTTCGGAATATCTCTTTCCCATGTTGAAGATGGGGGCGGTGTACGAACACAAGTATTTATTGGGCACATCGGTTGCCCGTCCTTTAATTGCCAAACATTTAGTGGATGTCGCTCATCAAGTGGGCGCGGATGCGGTGGCGCATGGCGCGACGGGCAAAGGCAATGACCAAGTCCGCTTCGAGTTGACCGTCATGGCGCTCGACCCCAGACTCAAAATCATCGCCCCGTGGCGAGAGTGGGATATCCGCTCGCGCGAAGACGCAATCGCCTACGCCGCGAAACACAACGTGCCAGTCACCGCCACCATCAAATCCATTTACTCGCGCGATTCAAACCTGTGGCATCTTTCGCACGAAGGCGGCTTGCTCGAAGACCCGTGGAACGAACCCGAAGAAGCCATGTATCAAATGTCCACTTCGCCCGAGAGCGCGCCAGACGAAGCCCAATATGTGGAAATCGAATTTGAAAGCGGCGACCCTGTTGCCGTAAACGGAGAAAAACTTTCGCCCGCGAAAATTGTGGAAAAGTTAAACGCCATCGGCGGCGCGCACGGCATTGGGCGCGTGGACTTGGTGGAGAATCGGCTCGTCGGCATGAAGTCGCATGGCGTGTATGAAACCCCAGGCGGCACGATCCTCTTGTACGCGCACCGCGAACTTGAGTCGCTGGTCTTGGATCGCGAAACCATGCACTTCAAAGAAATGACGGCGGTCAAATATACCGAACTCACTTACAACGGCTTGTGGTTCACGCCGTTACGCGAAGCGCTGGACGCATTCGTCAACGCGACGCAAGGACCCGTCACTGGCACGGTCAAGTTGAAATTGTATAAAGGCAACATCATCACGGCGGGCAAAAAATCTCCGTTTAGTTTGTATCGCGAAGATTTTGCAACCTTTGGTCAGGAAGACGTGTACGACCAAAGCCACGCCGAAGGCTTCATCCGCTTGTATGGTCTGAGTTTGAAAGTGCGCGGATTGAACGGCTTGCCTGTTTCGGGTCTCGACATGCCCAAGCCCGATTATTCGAAATTCAAGAGAGATTAGGAATTAGGCGATTAGGTATTAGGGTTTTCCTAATTCCTAATTACCTAATCAGCGAGGTAACTATGACCCTTTGGGGTGGACGTTTTTCAACCAAATTAAATCAACAAGCCTGGGATTTGAACACTTCCCTGCCTGTGGATCAACGCCTGGCGCTTCAGGATATTGATGGAAGCCTCGCGTGGGCGCAGGCGATTCTGCGGGCGGGCATTTTGCGGGATGAAGAACACGCCTCGATCGCGCTCGGGCTGGGTGCTGTCAAAAAAGAATTTACCAGCGGACAGTTTCTCTTCGCCCCCGCCGACGAAGACATTCACACTGCCGTTGAGCGCAGGCTCACCGAACTGATTGGCGACGTGGCGGGCAAATTGCACACGGGTAGAAGCCGCAACGACCAAGTAGCGACTGATTTCCGTTTGTGGATGTTGGGCGCAATCCCTGAACTGCAATCCGCTTTGCAGGGTTTGCAATCCGCTTTGGTGGAGAATGCAGAAAAAGCCATCCCTCATCCCCAACCCTTCTCCCAAGGGGAGAAGGGCGAAGGTGAGAGTGGGGCAATTCTGATGCCTGGCTACACTCATTTGCAGAGGGCGCAACCGATTCTGTTGGCGCATTGGTGGCTGAGTCATTATCACCCCTTGCAAAGAGACGTTGAAAGATTAAATGATTTAGTGAAGCGAGTCTCCGTTTTGCCGTTGGGGAGCGGCGCTTTGGCGGGCGCGCCGTTTGAAATTGACCGCATTGCTTTAGCGAATGCGTTGGGTTTTGCGGAAGTCTCGCAAAACAGCATGGACGCCGTTTCAGATCGGGATTTTGCGGCGGAATATCTTTTCTGCGCCACGCTGATTGGCGTTCACTTAAGCAAACTCGCCGAGCAGATTGTTTTGTTCACCAGCGCGGAGTTTGGCTTCTTTGAGTTAGCCGATGCGTTTTCGACGGGTTCGAGTTTGATGCCGCAGAAGAAAAACCCTGACGTGTTTGAATTGACTCGAGGCAAAGCAGGGACTCTGCTGGGCTTGCTGACGGGTCTGCTTGCCACGCTCAAAGGTTTGCCTTCTACTTATGATAAAGATTTACAAGAGGATAAAGCGCCCGTCTTTCAAGCGAGCGATACGTTGTTGATGATGTTGCCCGTGCTTGCCGAAGCCCTGCGGACGATTACCGTAAAACCTGAACGGATACGGAACGCGATTGACTCATCCATGCTGGCGACGGATTTGGCGGATTATCTGGTGGCGAAGGGGATTCCGTTTCGGAAGGCGCATGAGGCGGCGGGACAAGTCGTCCGCGCGGCGGGGGAGGAAAAGGTTGGGATGGAGAAAATGCCGCTCGAAGCGTATCAGGCTATCAGTCCCGCGTTTGAAGCGGATGTTTATCAAGTGTTTGACCCGATGCAATCGGTTGAAAAACGAAATGCAATTGGCGGCGCGAGTCTCCAATCTGTAAAAAATCAAATTCAAAAAATCAAAGGAGTGTAATAAAAATGAATACCGCAACCTGCCCTGAATGTGAAGCCCAAGTGGAGTTAGCCGCTGGAACTGAAGTCGGCGAGATTTTGGTCTGTTCGGATTGCGGCGTGGATTTGGAAGTGACCGCGCTGGAGCCTGCGGCGGTGCAGTTGGCGCCCATGGAACAGGAAGATTGGGGAGAGTAGACCATGGACGATTGACAGCGGACGATTGACCGTGGAAGATGATGGTCTATGGTCAATCGTCTATCGTCATTATGGAGATTGGTATGCAGAGAAGACTCAAGATTGGCGTTTTGTATTCGCGGGTGCGCGTGGAAGAGAAATGGATTCTGGGCGCATTGGAAAAACGCGGCATGGATTATGACCGTTTGGACGATCGCGCGATTCATTTTGATTTGAACGACCCGAAGCCATGGCGACAGTATGACGCGGTGCTGGAACGAAGCATCAGCTACAACAGCGGGTTGTATGCCCTGCGTTTGTTGAACGCGTTTGGCGTGCCGACCGTGAACACGGCATCCGTTGCGGAAATTTGCGGCGACAAGTTGATGACGAGCGCGGCGCTGGCGCGAGACGGCGTGCCGCAACCGCATAATGCAACCGCGTTCACGCCTGAAGCGGCGTTGGAAGCGATTGAAGCGTTCGGCTATCCTGTGGTCTTGAAGCCTGTGGTCGGGTCGTGGGGACGGTTGTTGGCGAAGGTCAATGACCGCGATGCGGCGGAAGCGGTACTGGAGCATAAATCCACGCTTGGGTCGGTGCAACATTCGGTTTTTTATATTCAGGAATATATCGCCAAGCCTGGGCGCGACATTCGCGCGATTGTGATTGGGGATAAAGTCTTGACCGCGATGTATCGCAAGTCCGAACATTGGATTACGAACACGGCGCGCGGCGGCGAAGGGGAGTTGTGTCCCATCACGCCTGAGATCGAGAGTTTATGTTTGCGCGCGGCGCAGGCGGTGGGCGGCGGTGTGCTGGCAGTGGATTTGGTCGAACACCCTGAGAAGGGACTCGTGGTCAATGAGATTAATCACACGATGGAGTTCCACACGATGCAACCCGTGAGCGGGATTGATATTGCGGGCGAGATTGTGGAATATACGGTGAGCGTTGTAAAAGCGGTAGCGGATTCGTGAAGCGGATAAGCGGGTTTATAAACGGACTGGTAAACGGACTTTGAAACGGATTCACGGATATTAACGGATTCGTGAAGCGGATGGATGATTGGAGCAATGATGGATGTTCAAGCGATGCAGGTGGCGGTTAGCCCGAAGTTGATGATGAAAAAGGATTTTTTGCAGATCGCCGATTTTTCTGCGGAGGAGATTCAGGATTTGTTGGAGCTGGCGACCGCTTTGAAGAAGGAATATTTCAACGGCGGGAACGCGCCTTTGTTGAAGGGCAAGGCGTTGGCGATGGTCTTTCAAAAACCAAGTTTGCGGACGCGCGTTTCGTTTGAAATGGCGATGCAACATTTGGGCGGTCACGCTATGTATCTTTCGCCTGCGGAGATTGGGCTTGGTCAGCGTGAATCCATTGCGGATGTGGCGCGGGTGTTATCGGGCTATGTGCAGGGGATTATGGCGCGCGTCTTTGATCACGAGCATATTTTGGAGTTGGCAAAATGGTCGTCCGTGCCCGTCATCAACGGATTGAGCGATTACAACCATCCATGTCAGGCGCTGGCAGATGCATTAACAATTCAGGAAAAGTTTGGTAAAGTCAACCGTTTGAAAGTTGCATACGTTGGCGATGGAAATAATGTAGCGGTTTCGTTGATGCACATTTGCGCGAAGCTCGGTTGGGATTTTACGATTGCGAATCCGATTGGGTATGAAATGTCGGCGGAGGCAATTGAATCCGCAAAGCAGATTGCGTTTGAAACGGATGCGAAAATTTCCCAGCAGACGAATCCGCATGAGGCGGTGCAGGGCGCGAACGTAATCTATACGGATACCTGGACCAGCATGGGACAGGAGGAAGAATCCGCTAAACGCGAGCAAGCGTTTGCAGGGTATCAGGTCAATCATCAGCTAGTGAGCGAGGCGGAGCAGGATGCAATTGTGATGCACTGTTTGCCCGCGCATCGCAATCACGAATTGACCGATGAAGTGGCGGATGGTTTGCAATCCGTGATTTTTCCGCAGGCGCACAATCGCTTGCACGCGCAGAAGGCAATTTTGGCGCGACTGTTTGGAGCGGCGTAACAATGCTGATGAAAACTAATTTATAAGGAGCAAGGATTGATGACGAGTGTGTCCATTATCGGCGGTTCGGGGTACGGCGGCGGCGAGTTATTACGGCTACTATTAAATCATCCGAAAGTTGAAATCAAGCAAGCCACTTCGCGTTCGCGGGTGGGCGAGTATGTGTATCAGACGCATCCCAATCTGCGAAAGCGGACGCAGTTGAAATTCAGCGATCCTTCTCAACTGGAGCCTGTGGACGTTTTGTTTTTGGCGCAACCGCATGGGCAGGCGCAGAAGAATATTGAAGCCTTTGCAAAACTTGGCACAAAAATTATTGACCTCTCGGCGGATTTCCGTTTGCGCGACGAAAATTTTTACGAGCAGTGGTATGGTGAAAAACATGCCGCGCCCGAATGGTTGAATAAATTTGTGTATGGTCTGCCTGAATTGCATCGCGCGGAAATGGCGAGCGCAAATTACATCAGCGGCGTGGGATGCAACGCCACCGCCAGCAATCTGGCTCTGCTTCCGTTGGTCAAAGCGGGTTTGCTGGATACGTCATCCCCAATCATCCTTGAAATTAAAGTCGGCTCGTCGGAGGGCGGCGCGGAGGGCAACTCTGGTTCGCTTCATGCGGAACGCGCAAACGTCATCCGCACGTTTTCGGCGTTTGGGCATCGCCATACGGCGGAGGTGATTCAGGAGATGGGCGTGGACGCTTCGCGCATTTCGTTGACGATGACTGCGGTGGATTTGGTGCGCGGCGTTTTAGCGACGGCTCATGCTAAGGTGAAGGCTGGTACGGCGACGAAAGATTTGTGGAAAGCCTACAGAGCGGTTGCCAACGAAAACCCATTCATTCGCGTGGTTAAGGAACAGCGCGGCATTTATCGCGTGCCCGAACCGAAGATTTTGGCTGGCTCCAACTATGCAGATTTGGGCTTTGAATTGGACGAAAGCAGTGGTCATGTTGTGGCGCTGTGCGCGATTGATAACTTGATGAAAGGCGCTTCTGGCTCGGCGGTGCAGTGCATGAACTTGATGCTGGGCTGGGATGAGACGCTTGGCTTGGAATTTATGGGATTGCATCCGATTTAGAGATTCGATACTCGATATTCGATACTCGAGAATCAAATTGTCAAATTATCAAATATCGTATATCGTTTTGGAATAGGACATCATGACTGAGCAGACTTCAATTACAGTTGTAAAACTCGGTGGCACGGAAGGCGTGGATTTTTCCGCGATATGCGCCGATGCGAAAGAGTTATTGTCACAAGGCAGGCGGCTGGTCTTTGTGCATGGCGGTTCTGCGGAAGCGAACGCGCTGGGCGAAGGGCTGGGCGCTCCGCCGAAGATGATTACTTCGCCTTCGGGATATACGTCGCGCTATACGGATCGGAAAACGCTTGAAATTTTTTTGATGGCGGTGAATGGCAAAGTCAATTCGTTGTTGACGGAACAATTGCAAATGTTGGGAGTCAACGCGTTTGGGCTGTGCGGGCTGGATGGCAAGTTAATGCAAGCGACGCGCAAAGAATCCGTGCAGAGCGTGGAAAACGGCAAGCGCAAAATTATCCGCGACGATTACACGGGCAAGATCGAAACGATTAATACCGAATTGTTGTTTATGTTGTTGAACGCTGGTTATCTGCCCGTGATTGCGCCCGTGGCGGTCAGTGAAAAAGGGGAGGCGTTGAACGTGGATGCGGATCGCGCGGCGGCGATGGCGGCATCCGCGCTGAAGGCGGAGACACTGCTGTTGCTCACGGCAGTGCCTGGGCTGATGAAAAATTTCCCAGATGAGTCAACGCTCATTCGGCAACTGCCGCAGAGTCAACTTTCGGCGGCGAGCGAAGCGGCGCAAGGTCGCATGAAGAAAAAAGTTTTAGGCGCCGAAGAAGCCCTCAAAGGCGGCGTGAGTCGCGTCATCATCGCGGACGGGCGCATACAAAATCCAATTTCAAATGCTTTGGCAGGAAATGGAACAGTGATTCAATGAACGCAAACGAAATCCTTGAAATTGAAAATAAACACACATCGGGGACATACGCGAAACAATCTTTAGTGATTGTGCGCGGACAAGGCGCGTCGTTGTTTGACGCGGATGGAAAAGAATATTTGGATTGCTCGTCGGGGCATGGCGTGGCGAATCTCGGTCACGCGCACCCGAAGGTTGCGGAGGCGCTCTATAAGCAGGCAAACACGCTGATTACTTTGTTTGAGTCGTTTCCGAACGACCAACGCGCAACCTTGATGAAAAAAATTACCGCGTTGGTTCCTGGCTTGGAGCGAGTCTTTTTGTGCAACTCTGGAACGGAATCGGTGGAGGCGGCGTTCAAGTTTTCGCGCATTTCAACGGGACGAAAAAATATCGTCGCGGCGATGCGCGCATTTCACGGGCGAACGTACGGCTCGTTATCCGCGACGTATAACAAAAAATATCGCGAAGGCTTTGAGCCGCTCGTGCCTGGCTTTAGTCATGTGGCTTATAACAACATCGAAGCGCTGGAAAAAGCGGTCAATGAAGAAACTGCGGCGGTGATTTTGGAAGTGGTGCAAGGCGAAGGCGGCGTGTACCCTGCAAATGTTGCGTATGTGCAAGCGGCGCGCAGGATTTGCGACGAGCGCGGCGCGTTGCTGATTGTGGATGAAATTCAAACAGGCTTTGGGCGCACGGGAAAATTTTTCGCCATTGAGCATTTTGGCATCACGCCCGATTTGTTGTGTTGCGCCAAGTCGTTGGCGGGCGGCGTGCCGATGGGCGCGGTGTTGATTGGAAAAAATGTGAAGAACTTAACGCCAGGCGTACATGGCTCCACCTTTGGTGGAAATCCGCTTTCGTGCGCGGCGGCAAACGCGGCGCTGGATGTGATTCAAGAAGAAGATTTGGCGGGTCAAGCCGAAGCGAAGGGGAAGTACCTGATGGAGAAATTGAAGGCGATTCAATCGCCGAACATCCGCGAGGTGCGCGGGCTGGGCTTGATGGTGGGGATTGAGATGAAGCAAAAGGTCGTGCCGTATATCAAGGCTTTGCAAGAAGCGAACATCATCGCGCTGAATGCGGGGATGACGGTCATCCGTTTGTTGCCGCCGCTGGTGATTACCTACGAGCAGTTGGATCATTTGGTGGATGCGCTGACGGAAATTCTATCAACGGACTTTGTCACGGAATAACGGAAGGTAACGGATAAAAGCGGACAAGCGGATTAGTAAACGGACTTTATCACGGACTCACGGACAAAAACGGATAAGTCCGCTCCTATCCGTGAATCCGTTTTAGAGTCCGTTTACAGATTAATTGGTGAAATAGATGAGTGACTTTGATACGTTGGTTGGGTTAGTTTCGCAATATAGCCCGTCGGGGAGCGAGCGGGGGGCGGTGGAATGGCTGGTCGAGCGGATGAAGTCGCTGGGCTATGATGAGGCGTTTATAGATGAAGCGGGCAATGCAGTTGGAGTGATAGGGAAAGGCGAGAAACAAGTTGTTCTGCTTGGTCACATTGACACGGTGCCTGGCGAAATTTCTGTTCACCTCACCCCTAACCCCTCTCCTGAGAGGAGAGGGGAACTATTGTATGGGCGCGGCGCGGTGGATGCGAAAGGTCCGTTGGCATGTTTTGTGGATGCGGTTGCGAATGTTGGAGTAAGGGAAGATTGGCAGTTTGTGGTGATTGGGGCAGTGGAAGAAGAGCGTGATTCTGAAGGCGCGCGTTTTGTCGTCAATCAATATCAGCCAGACTTTGCGATTATCGGCGAGCCGAATCATTGGGATCGAATCGCTTTGGGATATAAAGGAAGCGCGTGGGCAAACGTGATCGTCACCCGCGAACAGATGCACACCGCCAGCGGCGAAGAAACGGCGGCGGAAGCGGCTGTGGACGTTTGGTTGAAAATCAAAGCCTATGTGAACGGATTCAATGAAGATAAAAAACGAGTCTTTGACCAATTGCTATTGACTCTGCGCGGCGTGGATTCGAGTCAAGATGGGTTTGAGCAACGCGCAACGTTGAGAGTCGGCGTCCGCTTGCCTGTGGAGGTTGCGCCAGAGGATTGGTATGCAAAGCTAGATGAAATTGTGGGTGACTGTCACTTGGAACGGATCGGCTTTGCCATCCACGCCTGGGGATGTGAGAAAAACACTCCGCTGGTACGAAGCTTCTTAAGCGGAATCAGGTCGCAGGGCGGAGAGCCGCGCTTCGTCTACAAAACGGGGACTGCAGATTTGAACATCGTCGCGCCCGTGTGGCAATGTCCCGCCGTGGTGTATGGTCCAGGCGATTCAAGTTTGGATCACACGCCGAACGAACATATTGAGTTGGAAGAGTATAAAAAATCGGTGAAAGTGTTGAGCGAGGCGTTGAAGAAATTAAGCGCTGAGCGCATTGTCTAAATCCCAGAGGATGTCTTCGATGTCTTCCAGCCCCACGCTAAGGCGGATAAAATCCGGGCTGACGCCTGCGGCCCTTTGCTCTGCTTCAGAAAGTTGCGAATGCGTGGAACTGGCCGGGTGAATGGCCAGCGATTTGGTGTCGCCGAGGTTGGCGACATGGCTAAAGAGTTGCAGGCGGTTGATGAATGTTGCGCCGGCGGTTTTGCCGCCTTGGATTCCAAACCCCAACATCGCGCCTGAACCTTTGGGTAAATATTTTTTTGCTCTGGTATGGTCGGGGTGATTAGGTAAGCCGGAATAAGTTACCCATTGAACTTTGGAATGCGTTGCTAAAAACTCAGCGACACGCTGGGCGTTTTTAACATGACGATCCATGCGCAGGGATAAGGTTTCCAGCCCTTGTAAAAGTTGCCATGAAGCGATGGGTTGCTGACACATGCCGAAGTCCCGCAAGATACCGGCGCGGGCTTTGGAGATGAAGGCCAGCGGCCCAAAATCTTCCGCGTAGCTCACGTTGTGATAGGCGGCGTCTGGTTCGGTGAAGTTTTTGAAGCGCCCGCTTTTGCTCCAGTTGAATTTTCCCTTATCGACGATGATGCCGCCAAGCGTTGTGCCATGCCCGCCAATGAATTTGGTGGTGGAATGCGTGACGATATCCGCGCCCCATTCAAAGGGGCGACAGAGATACGGCGTGGCGAAGGTGTTGTCAATCATCAACGGAATGCCGAATTCCTGCGCGATCTTGGAAACTTCTTCAAATGGAAAGACGTTGACCAGCGGGTTGCTCAGCGTTTCGCCGTAAATGATTTTGGTGTTGGGTTGAATGGCGTTGCGGAAATTTTCCGGGTGGGTGGGGTCCACCAATGTGACCTGAATGCCCAAACGTGGAAAGGTGTGTTTGAACTGTGTGACAGTGCCGCCATACAGCGTCGCGGTGGAGACGATATGGTCGCCCGCCTGACAGATGGTGAGGATGGCCGCGGCTTGCGCGGCATGGCCGGAACTCACTTCCAGCGCGCCAACCCCGCCTTCGAGGCTGGCCACGCGCCGCTCAAAGACGTTGGTGGTGGGGTTGGAAATGCGCGTATAAATGTTGCCTTCTTCCTGCAAGGCAAAGAGGCGCGCGGCGCGTTCGGCGCTTTGCAAATCATAGGCGGAGGTTTGGTAGATGGGAACAGCGCGACTGCCGGTGGTTGGGTCGGGCGAATAGCCGTCGTGCAATTGACGAGTGTTAAAGCCAAATTGGCGGGAGGCGTTGTTCATTGGAACTCCGTTTTAGGTACCGTTAAATTTTTGCGGGACGTCGTTAAGGTCAAAGGCGGTGGCTTGATAAACGTAGTAGTTCAACCAGTTGGAATACAGTAAGTTGGCGTGGCCGCGCCAGCGGACGTTGGGCGTTTGGCTGGGGTCGTCCTTCGGATAATAATTTTGCGGCACGTGAATGGGCAGGCCTTTGCTCACGTCGCGGTCATATTCGCCTTTGAGCGTCAGCGGATCGTATTCCGAATGGCCGGTGACGAAGATATGCCGCCCGTCTTTGGAGCCGGCGATGTACACGCCCGCCGCGTCTGACTCCGCTAAAAGCTGAATCTCGTTTACTTTGGCAAGATCCGCGCTGTGAATTTCGGTGTGCCGCGAATGCGGGGCGTAGAAAATATCGTCGAAGCCGCGGAGCAGGTTCTCGGTCGAAGACAGGGTGCGATGCTCAAACACGCCGAACATCTTCTGCGGTAAATCATATTTGGGAATGCCGTAGCGATGATATAAGGCGGCTTGCGCTCCCCAACAAATATAAAAATTGGATTCGACGTGGGTGTCGGCCCAATCCAAAATTTGGGTGAGTTCGTTCCAGTAATCCACTTCCTTGAAGGGCAGTTGTTCCACGGGCGCGCCGGTGATGATCAGCCCGTCGTATTTCTCACTGCGAATATCTTCAAACGTGACGTAATGATTCAGTAAATGCTCCGCCGCCGTGTTTTTAGATTCGTGCGTGGCGGTGTGTAAAAGCGTCACTTCCACCTGCAAAGCGGAGTTGGAAAGCAAGCGCAAGAGCTGGGTTTCAGTGGCGATCTTGGTCGGCATCAGGTTCAAGATGGCGACGCGCAAGGCGCGAATATCCTGATGAATGGCGCGGTCTTCATCCATGATGAAGATGTTTTCCTGCTCCAGCGTGGCGCGGGCGGGGAGGGTGTTGGGGATTTTTACAGGCATGGTATATCCATAATCGGTGGTCGAGTAGGCGACGATTTTTTTGTCGCCGTATCGAGACCACCGGCAAACAAAACAACTCTGGTTATGGGAGTATTTTTGTAAACGGTTGGTTTCGATACGGGCTGAGCGCAACTTGCGCTCAGCCCTACTCAACCAACGAGTATTTATGACAACGCTTGATCCAAATCCCAGAGGATGTCGTCCACGTCTTCGATGCCGATGCTCAGGCGGACAAAATCCGGTTTGACGCCGGCCGAAGTTTGTTGTTCTTCATTGAGCTGACTGTGCGTGGTGCTGGCGGGATGAATGGCCAAACTGCGCGAATCGCCCACGTTGGCCAGGTGGCTGAAGAGTTGCAGGCTTTCGATGAATTTCTTGCCAGCTTCCAGCCCGCCCTTTACGCCAAAGCCGAGGATCGCGCCTGCGCCTTTGGGGAAATATTTCTTGGCGCGCGCGTAATCACGGTGACTCTTCAAGCCCGGGTAGGTGACCCAACTCACTTTGGGGTGCTTCTCTAAAAATTCCGCAACGGCCTGCGCGTTTTGAACGTGGCGTTCCATGCGTAAGTTGAGCGTTTCAATGCCGAGCAGAGTCTGCCAGGAGTTGAACGGAGCCTGGCAGGCGCCGATGTCGCGCAGGACGTGCACGCGGGCTTTGATGGCGAAAGGCGGCAAGCCTGCGCCCGTCAGGGATGAATAGACCAGGCCGTGATAGGAAGGATCGGGCGTGTTGAAGTTTTCAAACTTGCCGTTGCTCCAGTCATAATTGCCGCCGTCCACAATCACGCCGCCGATGGTCGTGCCGTTGCCGGTGATGAACTTGGTGGTGGAGTGGGTGATGACGTGCGCGCCCCATTCAAACGGGCGGAAGAGATAGGGCGTGGCAAAGGTATTGTCAATCAGCAAAACCAACTTGTGCTTTTTGGCGATCTCGGCCACTTCTTCAAACGGAAAGACCGCAATATCGGGATTGCCCAGCGTTTCGCCGTAAATGATTTTGGTGTTCGGCTTGATCGCCGCTTCAAAATTCTTCGGGTCGGTAGGGTCAACGAAGGTCACTTCGATGCCTAACTTCGGCAGGGTGTAAGCGAACTGGTTGTATGTGCCGCCGTACAAATGAGATGAAGCGACAATATGATCTCCGCCGCTCAACAGGGTGAAGATGGCCTGTGCCTGCGCGGCATGGCCGGAACTGGCGGCCAGCCCGGCTACGCCGCCTTCCAATGAAGCGATGCGTTGTTCCAACACGTCGGTGGTCGGGTTCATCAAACGGGTGTAGATATTGCCCAACTCTTTGAGCGCGAACAAATTGGCCGCATGTTCGGTATTCTGAAACTGATAGCTGGTCGTCTGATACAACGGCACAGCGCGGCTCCCCGTGGTCGGGTCGGGTTGATAGCCCGCGTGTAACTGGCGGGTGGCGAAACCTAATTGACGATCTTTGATGGTGGACATGAACTGAGACTCCTCTTGAAAATTTTTTTAAATAAATTCCGCCCGGCAGAAGAGGGTTCGTTTAAGCGCTTAAACAAAATACCTCTTCTGAAAGCACAAGAAGAGGCATATAACTATACCGTCCTCTCATCTTCCAGATAATAAATAGCCAAAGCTATTTTTATTTGCCGAATTTGGCACCATAACTTTCGTCTGGTTGCCGAAGCTTCAAAGGGTCGGTCCCTCAGCTTCTCTGGATAAGAGCGAATATTTAATT
>JADZCC010000078.1 GCA_020851785.1 Anaerolineales bacterium | reverse complement strand
CGCGGACGCGGGGCCAGTAATCATCGGGCGGGATGATGAGTCCGTTCGAGCCGACCACACCTTCCATGATGATGGCGGCGATCTTATCGGGACCTTCGTACTTGATCACCTCTTCGAGATGCGAGACGCACTCGCGCTTACACGACTCTGGCTTCTGCCCGAACGGACAGCGATAACAAAACGGGTCAAGGAAGTGGACTCCGCCTGGCATGACAGGCTCGACGGCAAGTCGGCGGTAGTCGCCAGTCAGCGCCATGGAGCCGTGAGTCGCGCCGTGATAGGAGCGATAGCGTGACAAAATTTTGTTGCGTCCCGTATAGAAACGCGCGATCTTGATGGCGTTCTCGTTCGCCTCCGAGCCGCCGAGCGTGAAGAATGTTTTCTTCAAATCGCCTGGCGTGACTTCGGATATTTTCTTGCCGAGCAATCCACGCGCTTCGGTAGCGTTGCCTGGATGCGTGAATGTCAATTTCGCCGCTTGATCCTGAATCGCTTTGACGACCTTCGGATGCTGATGCCCGACATTCGTATTCATCAACTGTGACGAAAAATCAAGATAGCGTTTATCGTCCGCATCCCAGAAGTACACGCCTTCGGCTCTTGTGACGGGAATCGGATTCACCTGTCCCTGCACAGACCAGGAGAAGAAGGTGTATTCCTTATTTAGGTCAACAATTTCTTTAGATGTCAATTCATTAGCCATATTTATCTCTCCTTTTTTGATTCAGCGCGCCATAGTTGGATCGCCAGCCCTATTCCAATCAGCGATAAGACGCCGCCCAAAGGCACATCCCAGGGGCGATATCTAAATTCATATAGGTGGGTTCCGGCAGGCGCTTCCACAGACAACCAAGGCGGCGAATTCAGAATCGTCTTTTTGCCGTCTATTTTTGCTTTCCATCCAGACCATGAGTTCTCCATAACAATCAATTGACCGGGGGATGCCGTTTGGCATTCCACGTCAATGTTCCCGCCTGCCGCTTTCGCCTGACAAGGAACACGTTCGCCGTCCATCTCCACATAAGCATAATATTGATCTGGATATGAATACACGCTGCTATTTTCAACATCTCCAGCATAACTTGGATCAGATACATCCGCCGGATCATACGAAACTCGTAAATACGGTGGCGGCAAACTCCTATCCTTCCAAGTCCAATGGTTAAATACATTCGTCAATTTGATGTTATTTTCTACAGCGACAAGTCCCAAACCCCAATCGCCAAAAGGCAGTTCCACCCATTGAACGGTATCTGGCTTAATTTGCGAAGCAATTTCATAAACTTTTACATCGTCAGGAACAGGCTGTGTTTCAAGCCATGGTTTGACAAAATCGTAAACATTCCAAACCGACCAAATCAAAGGAATCGTTATCACCCAAATTAAATTACCCTTAAATGTATTTCCACTGAAAAAGCGCAACTCAAATTCAGTCTGTTTTAATTTTAAAAGAAAATCCACTCCCCAAGCCGCTAACGCCAAAATAAACGGCACAGCCAAACTGGCGATCAACGCCGGATAACGCCCTAAAAATAAGATCGGCTCCAAAAGCGGAAACCAGCTTACTAATTTCTTAAGCAGAACGGCGCTGCTCAAACCATATATCAAGAAGATAGAGGCCAGAAAGAATAAGGCTACTTGAATTTTATAACGTGGGATTCGTCTCCAGGCAAATAAAGCAACCAGAATGGGAAACCAGCCAATATAATTGACGCTTATGCTGGGGTATTCAGATTTTCCCAAATGATTCGAGTAGTAATAGTCGTAATCACGGATAATTAAGTTGAGCGGTTGATAACCAATGGGCTGAACTCCGCTCACTTCCATATCCATACCCGGTTTGGATATATCCCGAAAAGCATGTAGAAAAGGAACCCATAGAATCGCGGAAAGCAAGAGCGCAATAACAGTCGCCCACGCAAATTCGCGCCACACGGGACGAAGCGCGATTTTTTTATTAAATAACAAAATCAAAAGGGCGGGACACACGCCCAAAAGAAAAGCGAGTTGAAGATAGCCCTGACCTGATAAAAACGCCAAACCGGTAAATATCCCCAGCCCAATCGCAAGTTTTCTCCTTCCAGTTAGGGCGAGGTGAATGGAAGCGGCAATCACTAAACTAAACGATGCAATTGAAAACACAACTTCAACCAGCCCGCTCTGGAAACGAGCGATCAAATGACCGCCGACAACCGCCAAAAACGCGCTCCATAACCGGGCAATTCTTCCTAATCGCAATATTTTTGCCCAATACCATTGGGCCAACCCAGCCAGTATCAGTGAAAAAACAGCAAGCAGTTTAGAGCCAACAATCGCTCCCGTCAATAAGACTAAAATTATCGCGAACGGATGAGCCAACGCCGCTAAAAGATCAACCAATAATGGCGCTCCTCCATTGAAAGACCCATTCCAAAACACACAAGCCCCGCACTGGCCGAAGCGCTCCCAAGCAAAATAATTCTGAACGATTAACACCCAATCGTCGGGCAACCACTCTTTAGGGTTGTTATGAAGGAAATTTCGTCCCAGCCAAAGCGCCCATAAGACAATCGCTCCCCACTCCGCGCCAAGCGCCAGCTTCTTTCGCACTTTTATCCATTCCGTCTCTTGAAATTCCGCGCTAATAGAACGGCGATATTTCAGCCAGGTTAAGATATAAGAAGGATATCCAAACACGCGCACTTGAGGCGAAGACTCAAGCGGCACCCAAAGTTTTTTTATAACCTGGAATCCAAAAATAGTTGGTAGAAAGATAACCATAAAAGCCAGAAACAGCTCGGTAAACAATCCAATTTCTCCTTGTCTTTTATCTACCTAGTTATTTTTTCACTTCCTTCACAATCTCCGCATAGACATTCAACGTCTCGTCAATGTCCGCGTCGGAATGTTCATAGCACATGAACCACGGCTCGCGCGCATCGTGGTCGGGCATGATACCTTTGGCAATGGCTT
>JADZCC010000077.1 GCA_020851785.1 Anaerolineales bacterium | reverse complement strand
GGGATGAGGAAATGTCCGCGCGGATAAAAAAACACCGCGCCGACCGCCCGGCTGAGTGGCAAACGCTCGAAATCCAAAAAGATATATCCGCTTATCTGCTGAAACATTCGTTACCCACCGAAATTTATCTATTAGACTGCGTGACCTTGCTGGCGACAAATATTTTTATGCAATTCATCACGGAGGATTTGGTGGATGAAGCCAAAGTCAAACCCGCTCTGGAGCATGAAATTGATGAGTTGATTTCGTACATCCGCAATCATGCGGAAGCATGGATTATTGTTACCAATGAGGTTGGCTTGGGGCTGGTTCCGCCATACCAAATGGGGCGCGTCTATCGCGACTTGTTGGGCTGGGCAAATCAAAGATTGGCGAAAGAAGCGGATGAGGTTTTATTGATGGTAGCTGGGATTCCGATGCGGATCAAGTAAACAAGTATGGATATTCAAATCCAAAAAATAGATTCAGAAAACAAAAGCCATGTGGATAACTTTGACAGAAAATTCATCGTCAAGGAAAAAATTGCCTTGGATATGGAAAATGGAAGTTTGACGTATTCCGTTGTGCCTGTTTCGCCGTATGAAAAAGAATACCCTGCAGATGAGGTTGAAGACGCAACTGCGTTTATTGACGGCGATGAAAAAGCCATCTTTCTGGCGTTTGTGGATCATCAACCAGCCGGTCAAATCAAAATGATCACATGGTGGAATCGCTTTGCGTACATTGACGATCTGGTCGTCAACCCGCAGTTTCGCGGCTTGGGCGTAGGCAAAAGCCTGATCGCCGAAGCGGTTCGCTGGTCGAAAGCGAAGCGTTTTCCCGGCGTCATGCTGGAGACGCAGGATAACAACGTCGCCGCCTGTCGTTTATATCAAGCCTGCGGCTTTATCCTCGGCGGCTTTGATCGGTTTACGTTCAAAAACCTTCAGCCCAATGAGACCGCATTGTTTTGGTATTTGCTCTTTTGAATCCCGCTTGACTCTCTTTCAACCCACGCATATAATCCCGTTATTCAGAAGCAGTAGTTGAAAGTTACCTGATAGAGAAGGGCGCGCAAGGTGAAAACGCCCGCAGGCAAACGCAACGAAGTCGTCTGAACTAAAATGCCGAAGAAAGCCAAAAGCAAGTAGAACGGCACGGGCCAGCCCGTTACAGCAAATCAAGCGCATCGTTTTAAACTAGCCAACTAGCCACGAATGATGAATTGAGGTGGTACCGCGGAGATTCGCTTCGTCCTCTAATTGGATGGAGTGTTTTTATTTTAAGGAGTAAGCATGACCAAACCGGAATTACCCAAAGCCTACGATTTCAAATCCACCGAGCCGCGCATTTATGCTATGTGGGAGGCGGGCGGATTCTTCAAACCGCACAACGACCCGAATAACGCCAATTTTGACCCCAATGTTAAGCCGTTTGTAATTGCCATTCCGCCGCCCAACATCACCGGCGAATTGCACATTGGTCACGCCATGTTTGTCTCCGTTGAGGATTTGATGATTCGCTATCATCGCATGAAGGGCTATTCCACGTTGTGGATTCCCGGCACGGATCACGCGGGCATCGCCACGCAGTTGATGGTAGAGCGTGACTTGCTGAAAGAAAAAACGACCCGCGAGGAACTGGGACGCGAAGCGTTTTTGAAGCGCACCTGGGAATGGAAAAATAAATACGGAGATATCATCACCTCGCAAATTCGACGGCTGGGCGCTTCCTGTGATTGGGATCGTGAACGCTTCACGCTCGACGAAGGGCTGAGTACGGCAGTCCGAGAGGCTTTTGTGCGCCTATATGAAAAGGGCCTCATCTATCGCGGCCCGCGCTTAATCAATTGGTCGCCCGGCCTTAAAACCGCCGTCTCGGATTTGGAAGTGGAGTATAGCGAAGAAGACGCGACCTTATATTATTTCAAATATATGCTCAAGCCAGGAGATGGGGGTGAGGGTGAGGACGAGTTTATTCCGGTATCTACCATTCGGCCGGAAACCA
Organism: Anaerolineales bacterium; assembly: GCA_020851785.1. Lineage (GTDB taxonomy): Bacteria > Chloroflexota > Anaerolineae > Anaerolineales > Villigracilaceae > Villigracilis. Next base: position 35,763 of record JADZCC010000077.1, on the reverse strand, counting down.
TTTTAGGCGATACGGCCGTGGCGGTTCACCCGGAAGATGAACGCTATAAAAAATATATCGGCCGAACTGCGCTTGTGCCCATCTTGAATCGTGAAATTCCCGTGATTGCGGACGAATACGTGAGCATGGAGTTTGGCACGGGCGCGTTGAAGATCACGCCCGGCCACGACCCGAACGATTACGCCATCGCGCAACGACACCACTTGCCGATCATCTCGGTTTTGGATGTTGAAGCGAAGGTCAATGCCAACGGAGGGGCGTATCAAGGTCAGGACCGGTTTGAAGCGCGGAAGAAGCTCTGGGCGGACATGCAAGCCGCCGGGCTGATCATCAAAACTGAGGATTACCATACCACCATCCCACGCTCGCAACGCGGCGGCGAAATTGTCGAGCCGATGATTTCTGAACAATGGTTCGTCAAAATCGAATCGCTGGCTTCGGCCGGGCTGGAGGTTGTGCGCGACGGACGCATTAAAATTGTGCCGGAGCATTTCGAGAAAACCTATTTCAACTGGCTGGAAAATATCACAGATTGGTGCATCAGCCGTCAGTTGTGGTGGGGGCATCGCATTCCGGTTTGGTATTGCAAAGAAAACCACATGACTGTGGCGCGCGAAGACCCAACCCAATGTGGAACGTGTGGCTCGAAAGAGATTCATCAGGATGAAGACGTGCTGGATACCTGGTTTTCATCCGGCTTGTGGCCGTTTTCAACGTTGGGGTGGCCCCAACAAACGCCAGACCTGAAATATTTCTATCCCACTGCCTATATGGAAACCGGCTACGACATTATCTTCTTCTGGGTGGCGCGGATGGTTATGATGGGCTTGGAGTTTACGGAACAGCCGCCCTTCCATACGATCTACCTGCATGGGTTGGTGCGTGATGAGCATGGGCAGAAGATGTCCAAGACCAAAGGCAATGTGATTGACCCATTGATCATCATGGATGATTTAGGCACGGATGCGCTCCGCTTCACGCTGTTGGTGGGTTCCACACCTGGCAACGATACCAACGTGGGCGTGAAGAAGGTTGAATCGAATCGTAACTTTGCCAATAAGTTATGGAACGTCGGCAAGTATGTGATGAATGCGATAGAGCAATTGGGAACTAGGAATCAGGAATTAGGAATTAGCTCCGAGTCCCTAATTCCTAATCCCCTAATCACTCTCCCTAACCAATGGATTCAAGCCAAATTAAACAAACTCATCCGCAATGTCGAACGACAATTTCAAAACTTCCAGTATGGGCAGGCCGGGCAGGAAATTTACGAATTCATCTGGTCCGACTTTGCCGATTGGTATGTGGAAATTGCAAAGACTCAAATGCAGAACGCGGAATTGAGAACGCAGACCGTGGAAGCGCTGGTAAAAGTTTTTGATACGTCCTTGCGTTTGTTGCATCCATTCACCCCATTTATCACCGAAGAAATCTGGGGCCACTTACATAAGGGGTTAAGAGAGTCTCCGCTCTCTGACTTGTGTCAAGATTGGCCGCAGGCGCTGATCGTCGCCAAATTCCCACAGCCAACCGAAGAAGAAACTTGGGAAGCAAAATCAACCGCCAATTTTGAGTTGATTCAAGAAATCGTGCGCGCCATTCGCAATCTGCGCGCCGAAAAAGGCATTGCCCCATCGAAAAAACTTTCGGCTACTATTTCCGCAGGCGATAAGCTGGATTTAATTAACAGCCAAACGAACATCATTGCATCTCTTTCAGGTTTAGACCAGTCACAAATTACGAATTACCAATTCCTGAAAGATAAACCCCAAGATTCAACGGCCCTCGTCGTTGGCTCGGTTGAAATTTACCTGCCGCTGGCGGGTCTGGTGGATGTGGCCAATGAAAAAGCCCGCCTTGAAAAAGAACTCAAAGAGGCTGAAAGTCATATTCAACGGCTGGAAAATTTATTGAACGGCGACTTCGCCAACAAAGCCCCGGCGACATTGGTGCAAAAAGAAAAAGAGAAACTGGCGGGTTATCAAGATACCGCCGCGAAAATCAAAGCGCAGTTGAAATAATCGACTTTATTCGTAATAAGAAAAAACGTCCCGAAGGCTGGCGCTCATCCTTTGGCTTGCTTTAAAAAACCTTCGGGACGGTTATTTCAGATAAGGTCTAAATATTCAGTTATAATGCACGCAATTAAATATTAACCTTCGGGGCAGGGTGCAATTCCCGATCGGTGGTACAGCCCACGAGCCTGTTTAGGTACATCGCTTTCCTCTTTAGGAAAACGGGCATGATTCGGTGACTCACTCTGTGAGGATTCCGAAGCCGACAGTATAGTCTGGATAGAAGAAGGTCCAACCCAACGCGACTCTGTGAGTCTGTGCGTGGATTCATGCCCCGAAAACATTGAATTGTTTTCGGGATTTTTTTTATAACATGAGTCGCGCATCAGACTCCGCTGTGGCCTGTTTCCTTGCCTCGAACCTTGTATCGGTTTGAGGCTTTTTTTATTCCCTCACCCCCAACCCCTCTCCCGTTTGGGGAGAGGGGAGGAAAAATTATGAAACCGTTTATTTCTCGTTTGCTCGGCGTAGGCTCCATTTTATTATTCATCCCGCTTTGGGAGTTGATTGTGCGCGTCAGCGGACTGCCCAAATTCATCCTGCCGTCTCCGGCAGATGTGGCTTTGAGATTCGTCAAAGCCCTGGCCGACGGAAGCCTGTGGATTCATACCGGCCAAACGCTGACGGAGATTTTGCTCGGCTTGTTTTTTGGCGCGTCATTTGCCACTATTTTGGGATATTTTCTGGCGAAGTCTTATTTACTCGAAAGCATTCTAGCGCCGTACCTCGTCGCCAGTCAGGCGATTCCGATTGTGGCGGTGGCCCCTCTGCTGGCTTTGTGGCTTGGGCCGGGCAGCGCCTCCAAAGTGTTAATCTGCTCCCTGATTGTGTTCTTCCCAATTTTGGTCAACACCATCGTCGGCGTTCGGGCCGTGCCAGCGGCCTTATACGATCTCTTGCGCGCGCTTCACGCCACGCGCTGGCAAATTTTGTTCAAGTTGGAAATTCCCGCCGCTCTGCCGGTTTTGCTGGGCGGGCTGAGGGTGGGCGCAACCCTCTCGGTGATTGGCGCCATCGTCGGCGAGTTGGTGGATGCAAAACAAGGTCTGGGATTCCTGCTCAAACTTGGCGATTTTCAATACGACACATCCATGGTTTTTGTGGCGGTCTTGATGTTGGCGGCCCTGGCCTTAAGTTTATATGGGTTGGTGACCCTGCTGGAAAAAAAGTTTTTGAAGTGGATGAAGTAATCCAAAAAAATAACAGGAGACTCTATGTATAAAAAAATAATTGCGCTCATGCTCGGATTAATGACTCTGTTGATGGCTTGTAGCAATTCACAGGTTAAGGATGGGGCGTTGCTTCACATCCGCCTGCCGATGGGTTATGTGCCCAACATCCAATACGCGCCGTTTTATGTCGCGGTGGAAAAAGGCTATTTCAAAGAGGCGGGGATTGAGATCGAATTTGATTATTCGTTTGAAACGGATGGGGTGAAGTTGGTGGGCGCGGGCGAACTGCCGTTCGCGGTGGTTTCCGGCGAGCAGGTTTTGCTGGCGCGCGCGCAAGATGTGCCGGTGACGTATGTGGCCGCGTGGTATCAGAGTTTTCCGATTTCGGTGATTGCCAAAGCCGAAGCGCAGATCAAAACCCCGCAGGATTTGAAGGGCAAACGGATTGCCTTGCCCGGCCTGTTCGGCGCAAATTATATTGGCTTGCGGGCTTTGTTGTTTTCGGCCGGGCTGAAGGAAACGGATGTGACTCTGGAAGAGGTGGGGTTCAATCAGGTGGAGTTGATGGCGGCGGGCAAACAAGATGTGATTGTGGGCTACATTGCCAACGAGCCAATTCAATTGAAGGCGCAGGGCGTGGATGTGACCGAAGTGCGCGTGGCAGATTATGTGCAATTGGCGGCGAACGGCATTCTGACTAGCGAAAAAACAATTACGGAAAACCCGCAGTTAGTGAAGGATTTTGTCCGCGCCTTTTTGCAGGGCTTGCAATATACGATTGACCATCCCGATGAGGCGTACGATTTGAGCGCGTCGCACATTCCAAACTTTGCCGATCAAGATCAGGCTGTGCAGAAGCAGATTTTGCTGACATCCATTGACTTGTGGCGTGCGGAGCGTCTCGGCTATTCCAACCCACAGGCTTGGGAAAACATGCAAACCATCTTGCTGGAGATGGGCCTGATTCCGCAGGAGTTGGATTTGAGCAAAGCCTTCAGCAACGACTTCCTTCCATAACATTTTTCAAACGCGGGGCATGAATGATTTGCGCTTCATTTCTGCCCCGCTCCGTAAACCTTATGCTTCCACCCATCCTCACGGTCCAAAACCTGAACGTGACTTTCGCCGCTGGCGCGAAACAACTTTGCGCGCTTGAAAATATTTCGTTTGCATTGCGCGCGCGCGAGTTTATTTGTTTCCTCGGCCCTTCCGGCTCCGGCAAGACGACGCTCCTGCGCGTGTTGGCGGGCTTGCAAAAACCCACTGCGGGCGCGGCGCAGTTTCAGCTGGCGCAAACGCCGAAGATCGGCATGGTCTTTCAGCAGGCCAACTTAATGCCCTGGCGCACGGTTTTGGAAAACATCAAATTGCCATTGGAGTTGGAGGGCGTGAGTGATGCAAACGCCAAACTTAAAGCGCAAGAACTGATTGAATTAGTTGGACTTCGCGGCTTTGAAAATTCCCTGCCGCGCGATCTCTCTGGCGGCATGGCCCAACGGGTGGGACTCGCGCGCGCGCTCATCCATAACCCGGACCTGCTCCTGCTCGACGAGCCGTTTGCCTCGCTGGACGCTTTAACCCGCGAACGGATGTGGGGCGAACTTTCCATGATTTGGCAGGCCAAACAAAAGACGGTCGTGATGGTGACGCATTCCATCCATGAGGCCTTGTTTCTGGCGGATCGCGTTTTGGTGTTAACCCAACGCCCGGGTAAAATAAAATTAGACTTGCCGGTGAACCTGCCGCGCCCGCGCGCGGACGACGTGCGGTATACGCATCAGTTTGGGGAAATGGCGAAGAAATTACGCGCGGCGATTGAATGACGCATTACCTTAAGATTTGAAAGAGGTTGCTGTAGTCGTCCGTCCATAAAGGGATGGAGGTTGTGTAATTTTCAAATAGCGTGGAACGTTCTTGAATAGCGGGGATTTGGAGCAAAGCTGGATCGCGCGTTACTAAAAGCCATTCGGTTAAGTATTCGCCGTGCGCGTCGCCCGCGTAGCTGACGCTGACCATTTGCAGGTTGTAATATTCGGCCAGCCGCCAAAAGATGGGGCGTAAATCCAAATGGCGATTGGAGATGTGCGCGGCGATGATTCCATCCGGCGCGAGATGGCTGAGGTATAAGCCAAAGGCCTCTTGGGTGACGAGATGCACGGGGATGGAGTCGCTACTGAAGGTGTCCAAAACTAAAACGTCAAAATTTTGCGAACCGTTTTCGGCGAGTTCGCGTTCGAGGGAGGAACGCGCGTCGCCCGCCACCATGGCGATGTTTGCCTGGCTATCTTTGACGAAAGAGAAAAAATTCCCTTCGCCTTCAGCTAACTTAATCACCGCCGGGTTGATTTCATATAAACGATAATCGTCTTTGGCTTGCCCATAAATGGCCAGCGTGCCAATGCCCACGCCGAGCAAACCCACTTTGAGCCCCTGCTCTTTTTTGGGATGGTTTAACAACGCCAGCCCCGCGCCGCTTTGCGGGGTGTAATAGGTGGTGGGCGTATCCCTTAATGCGGGGTTGATAAATTGAATCCCATGCACGGTAATGCCGTGCGACATGACGTAGGCTGGTTCGTCCGCGCCGTTGGGAATTTGTTCACGCACGCGAATGACGCCGTAAAAGTTTCGGTCGGCAAACAGGAAGGGCGAAGCGTTATCCATTAAACTTAAAATAGTTGTAATGAGGATGAAGATCGTCAGCATAAAGCGGGATAATGCAGGCGCATCAATTTGCGTTGGGTTTTTGCGGATGCTGAGCCACAGCGCCGCCGCGAGCGCAAACGCCACCATGAATTCCCAATAGCCGTTGAAGATGATCGGCGCGATTAAGCTGGCGAAGATTCCGCCGCAGGCCCCGCCGATGGAGACCATCAGATAGAAGGAGGTGAGGAACTTTGCTTCGGGTCTGAGCAGATACAACTCGCCATGACAGATCATGCAGGCGGAAAACATCAACGCGCAGTAAATGAGGATTTGAAAATAAACGTGGATGGCGTTTAAGTTGAAGAGCATGAAGAGATACAACGCCACCGAAACTGCAAACAGGATGAGATAAAGTTTGCGTTGATACCCGTCTGAAAAGGCGAGGATGAAGGAAAGCAGATAGAGCGTAAGCGGCAAAATCCAGAGGAAGGGGATGACGGCGACTTCTTGCGAGATTTGGTTGGTGGTGGCCAGTAGGAGCAGGGAGGCGGTTCCGCTGAGGATGATCCAGAGCAGGAACGTGGATCGGGCGGGGGGAATGTTTGTTGAAACAGAATCAGGCTTCGGCGGAGTCGGCGGCGCGGCGTTTTGATTCTGAAGCGCGATCCAGATGGCCAGACATCCAAAAAAGATGAAGCCAATCGACCAGATCCAACCTTGTGATTTGAGCGTCGAGTTGGGTTCGATCAAAAATGGATAGGCCAACAGCCCCAACAACGAACCGAGGTTGGAGAGCGAATAGAGCCGTGCGTAGGAGCGTTGCGGAAAGATGCGCGCAAACCAGGCTTGTATGAGCGGGCCGTTGGCGGCGAGGATGAAGTAGGGCAGACCGACGGAGACGGTTAGTAGTTTGAAGATTTCAAAGCTGGGGATTGAAAGCGCTGTCGGTAAATGGACCGACGGCGTGATGGGCGATTTCCAAAAGAAGCCGAGAAGAATCAAAAGCAAAATTGAGACAGCCGTTAATGCGCTGTGAATTTTGCTTTGCAAAGAATTTTTGACGCGCCCGATGAGCCAATACGCGTAAGCGTAGCCGCCGGTGAGTAGGATTTGGAAGAAGAGCATGACGGTGGTCCACACGTCGGGCGTGCCGCCAAACCACGGCAGAATAAATTTGCCAATGAGCGGTTGAATTTGAAAGAGTAGAAAAGCGGAAAGGAAAATGCTGATTGCGAAAAGAATCATGCGGCGAACCCTGTGGGCATGTGTGTTTCGTCTGTGGCAATGCCAAACGCTTCAATATCTTTGGCGCGGTCGGGATATAACGCCAGCAATTGTTTTTGAGTTCCGCCTTCAAACATTTCGCCGGTGAATCCGGGTGCGACGGTACATCCAAACAACGAATATGTGCCGCCTGCAACCATGTGACCTGCCTGCCAAACCCCGGCAGGAATCACCGCTTGAACATTTTCGCTGGATAGAATGATGTCTTTGCTGGAACCGTCTGGATAGAGCAAGATGAGTCGCAATGGATCGCCGCCGTAGAAATGCCAAACCTCATCCGCGGTGAGGCGATGGAAAAGCGATACGCTTTTAGGTTCGTCGCAATACATGCCAATCATCGCTGTGCCGTGCGGTTTGCCGTTTTCAAATTCGCTGGCGGAGCGATACGTGCTGACGAAGAGCGTCCCTTCGGCGGGCAGAGACTGAAAGTTATATTGTTCGATGAGCGTTTTTACTTTGGGGTTCATGGTGGAGCGGATTATAAAGCGGATTGGAGCGGATATATGGATTAGCGGATGACTGCGAAGCGGGACGAAATTCAGGGCGGGGAGTCTTGGGGTTCGCTTTCGTAAAAAGCGCTTGACATCCGCGCGAATCGGCGTAAAATTCGGCGCGATGTTAAAACGAACCCGCCCGCAACGCCAGCTTTGTCAACCTTTAGGGAGATCGTTTTTGTTTTGAAGTCCAGAGTCGCTTAAAGCGGCTCTTTTTTTATCCACCCTGCTTCGTGATCAGGAAACCAACTTATGCTCAAACTCCCCGGCTTAATTGACCCGCACGTCCATTTGCGCGAACCTGGCGCAACCCACAAAGAAGATTATGACTCTGGAACCTGCGCCGCTTTGGCGGGCGGCTTCACGATTGTTTTGGCCATGCCCAACACCACCCCGCCAATTTTTGATTCAACAACTCTGGATTTGGCTTTGAACGCCGCGAAACAAAAAGCCCGTTGTGATTTTGGTCAGTACATTGGCGCCGGGCCAAACAATGCGGATGTCAGCGCTTCACTCGCGGGAAAAGCCGCTGGGCTGAAGATGTACCTCGACTCCACCTTTGGCGAACTGCGCCTCGACGATATGACGCTCTGGCGGCCGCACTTTGAAAGTTACCCAAAAGCGTATCCGTTGGTGGCGCATTCCGAAAGCCGCACCATGGCGGCGGCGATTTTATTCGCCGCGATCTATGATCGCCCAATTCACATTGCGCATGTTTCGTTGAAAGAAGAGATTTTATTAATCAAAGCCGCGAAGGAAAAGGGCATCAAGGTGACCTGCGAAGTTTGTCCGCATCATTTGTTTCTGACTGCTCCCTCACCCCTAACCCCTCTCCCACAGAGAGAGGGGAATCACGCGGCGAATCCCCCTGCTCCCCTCGGGAGAAGGGCTGGGGATGAGGGCAGACGCGAAGTTCGCCCGCGCCTCGCCACCCAGGCGGACGTGGATGCCCTCTGGCAAAACATGGACGTGATTGACTGCTTCGCCACCGATCACGCGCCGCACACCCTTGAAGAAAAAGATTCAGACAATCCGCCGCCTGGATTCCCCGGCTTAGAAACGGCTCTTCCGTTGTTGCTGACCGCCGTGGACGCTGGACGACTGACCATAGATGATGTTGTCGCAAAAATGTATAAAAATCCTAAAAAAATATTTAATCTTCCTGAACAACCAGAAACATGGATTGAGGTGGACGAAAAAGCGGAATACGAAATCAAAGCTGAGACTCAATTCACAAGGTGCGGCTGGACTCCGTTTGAAGGCTGGCAGGTCAAGGGGAAAGTGCGGAAGGTTGTATTACGCGGACAAACTGCTTTTGAAGATGGACAGATTTTAGTTCACGCTGGATATGGAAAGAATGTGAGAGAACAAGAATGAAAATCCACGCCATTCAAACAGGCACAGTTGAGATAAAGAAAAATCAAAAAATTGGTAAAGGTTCAGGAGTTGGACGTTTAATTAATATGCTCTTTGGCAGGGAATGGATAGAGCCCGCCTTACCCATTTATGCCTGGGTTATTGAACATCCAGAAGGAATCATTTTGGTGGATACGGGCGAAACGGCGCGCACGGCGGAAACTGGTTATTTTCCCCGCTGGCATCCTTACTACAATCTGGCGGTTCGCTTTCATGTCAAGCCCGAAGATGAGATCGGCGCACAATTAAGGAAGATGGGAATTAATCCCAAAGATGTGAAAAAAGTAATCCTGACTCACCTGCACACGGATCATGCGGGTGGTTTAAGTCATTTCCCGGAAAGTAAAATTTACGTCAACCTGCCGGAATATCAGCGTACAAATGGTTTTCAAGGCCAAGTGGATGGGTATCTACCGCAACATCTGCCGCGCTGGCTGGAGCCCATCCCGATTGAGTTTAACGATGAACTGCTTGGTGGGTTTACAAAAGTTTGGCGCGCCACGACAAAAGGCGATATAAAAGTCGTGCAGACCTACGGGCACACTCCGGCGCATGTCTCCGTCATTGTCGAAAGCGAAGACGTGCAATATTTCCTGGCAGGCGACGCCAGCTATTCAGAGCAAAACTTGCTCCACAAGACAGCCGACGGCGTCAGCCCAAGCCCGAAACAGGCCATCGCCACCATGCAAAAGATTTTAGCGCTCGCCAAACAAAGGCCGCTGGTGTATCTGCCAACGCATGAATTTGACTCGGCTGTTCGATTAAATAACAAAACCATACTTTCAGTTTAGGAGATTTACCATGCCCACAAATTCATCCTCCCCCCACCTGCCGTTCGGCGAAAATAAAAACGCCGCGTGGTACGGCAAAGACATCGTGTCTGTCAAACAATTCAGCCGCGAAGATTTGGAATACGTCTTCGGCGTGGCGCACGAGATGCGCGGCATGGTCGAACGTGTCGGGACGTTCGACTTGCTAAAAGGAAAAATTCTGGCGAACCTGTTTTATGAACCGTCCACGAGAACATCGTCGTCGTTCACTGCCGCCATGGAACGACTCGGCGGCTCGGTCATCCCGATCAGCGAGGTGAAGTACTCGTCGGTGACGAAAGGCGAAACGCTGACCGACACCGTCCGCACGCTCGAATGTTATGCCGATGTAATCGTCCTGCGCCATCCCGAAACGGGATCGGCGGCGATTGCGGCGCAGGCGATGCGCAAGCCGCTCATCAACGCGGGCGACGGCGCAGGCGAACACCCCACGCAGGCGCTGCTCGACGCGTTCACGATCCGGGAGGAGCTCAAACAGCTCGACAGCCTCACCGTTACCATGCTCGGCGATCTGAAATACGGACGCACGGTTCATTCGCTGGCGCGTTTGCTTTCGCTGTTCAATGTGAAGTTGAATTACGTCTCGCCCGATATTTTGAAGATGCCCAAAGAAGTGATGGATGAAGTGAGCGAGAAGGGTATTTCGCAAAATGAATTTTCATCGCTCGAAGCTGTACTGCCCGAAACCGATGTGTTGTACGTCACGCGCGTGCAAAAGGAACGCTTTGAAGATCCCGCTGATTATGAAAAGGTCAAAGGCGCGTACGTGATTGACCCGCGAATGATGCAAACCGCCAAACCCAACATGATCGTTATGCACCCGCTCCCGCGCGTCAACGAGATCAGCGCCGAGTTCGACGACGATCCGCGCGCGGCGTATTTCCGTCAAATGGAATATGGCCTGTATGTGAGAATGGCTTTGCTCGCGATGGTCTTGGGCAAGGCGTAATTAATTGACCGCAGAGACGCGAAGTACACAGAGAAAAGCAAAAGAAAACCCTGCGCTCTCTGCGTCTCCGCGGTTCAAAGGAATCTCATGGAAACTTTCTTCACTTTTCTACAACGTCGCGTGGACGACTCAGCTTCCTTACTTTGCGTTGGACTTGACCCGCACACGGCCGACCTCAAAGAACCCACTGCCGCTTCCGCGCTGGACTTTTGCCTGACTCTGATTCAACAGACAGCCCGCTACGCCGCGGCCTTCAAACCCAACGCCGCATTCTTCGAAGCCTTTGGCGCGGAGGGCTGGACCGCGCTCAAACAAGTCATCTCAGCAATTGACGAAGAATCTAAAAAACTCGGTTCGCTCATCCCCGTCATCCTCGACGCCAAACGCGGCGATATTTCCTCCACGGCCGAGGCATACGCCAAATCCGCGTTTGAAACGCTGGGCGCGCATTGCATCACGTTGAGTCCGTACTTGGGCAAAGATTCAATTGACCCGTTTCTCAATTATCCAGAACGTGGCGTGTTTTTGTTATGTAAAACCAGCAATTCAGGCTCAGGCGATTTACAAGACTTAACTGTGACGATTGACGCTAGACCGCAGACCATTGAGCAGAATTCATCATCAATCGTCAATCGTCAATCGTCAATGTTTTTATATGAGCATGTCGCCCACCTCGCCCAACAATGGAACACGCAAAACAACATCGGACTCGTCGTTGGCGCAACGCATATAGAAGCCATGCAACGCATCCGCAAAGCCGCGCCAGATTTGTGGTTTCTCGCGCCTGGCGTGGGCGCGCAAGGCGGCGAGTTGGAAGCCGCGCTCAAGGCTGGCCTCCGCAAAGACGGCAGGGGAATGCTGATCCCCATTTCGCGCGGAATCTCGCGGGCGGAGAATCCCAAGTTAGCCGCGGCAGAGATAAGAGATCAGATAGTAGCGGTTAGAGAACATTTACGCCGCTGATAGAGAAAAAGCGATGCGGGCTATTCCATGCACGCGGCGCTGACGATTACTCAGATGTTGGATTATTGGAAAGAAACGGAGAAGGTAGAAGGGGATAAAATTGTGGAGGCGAGGAGGTTTTTGAAAAACAAGAACTGAATAATATAGATTGAGTGAGCAGGAGACCAACGAGAAATATGTTGAAACAAATTTCGAATCGATTTTCACCACATAATAAACTTGGACGGTATAGCCTGTGGCTTGGTTTTGCCAGCGCTCTGCTTTGCATATTTGGACAGATATTTGCCCGTATAATGTACGCCAAAAATGCGCCTGATATCTATGAAGTGATTGCAGGACCAGTTTTTGTTTTTAGCCTTATATGTGGGTTGGTCGTAATTCTCATGGGCAGGATTGCGCATCATCGAAACAAGAAATTAGATGAAAACCGAAAAGATAACTCAGCGCAAACTGGCGTTATTCTTGGTATCCTCGCTTTCATTCCTGTTTGTTTATCTGTATGCGCTTATTTATTGGCAGCGCTTGCCACAGGACATTAGCTTTCAAAAGCACACTCATAACAACCATCCAAAACACAAACAGAGGTTACGATTCTCTTTCTGCTATAATGAAATTAATGAAAGGCAGGACGACATGAAGTTTACGGTCGAATACGAACAAGAGGAAGATGGTCGCTGGCTGGCGGAAGTGAAGGAATTGCCCGGCGTTCTGGCTTACGGCAAAGACGCCGATGACGCCGCCGCTCGTGTCCAGGCGCTGGCCTTGCGCGTTGTTGCAGACCGCATCGAGAACGGCGAAAGTGCGCCGTCATTGATGTTTACTTTTGCAATGGCATGAGTGATTGGAAATCCGTCAAAGCCAGACAATTGCTGGCGGCGTTATTGCGAATTGGTTGGACAGTTAAACGGCAGACAGGTTCGCACAAAATTCTGGAACGCCCCAACTGGCCCGACGTTGTGTTTGCCTTCCATGATAACGAGGAAATCGGTCCAAGGATGCTGGCAAGAGTGGCGAAGGTAACTGGATTAAAACCTGACGATTTATAATTCAAACAAGACGCGCTTTCATCGGCGCGTTTTTTTGCGGAGAGATCATGCCCAAACAACACACTTTCACGCCACGATCATCAACGTCAGGCGGTCGCAGGTTGAGATTTTATCCATCCGCACGCCAATATTAAAAAAATAAAGCGGCTGAGCCGCTTTATTTTTTGACTGCGCGTAATTCGTTGGAATATTTATCCAGCCACAGGTTCGACCAGCCCCACATCGTTGAATCAAAGACGATTTTCTTAACTTCGTCGCGCGTAATCTTCGCTTCGCTCTCAAAGACTTCGGCGTTGCGGCGGCTGACGGCCAGCGTGCGAATGGCGAACATCAGCGGATAAATGCACCCCAGCCGAATGCCATGCAACCACCACGGCAGAGATTTAACGTACTTCAGCGCCTCGCGCAGGTGACGTTCGGCCTTGTCGGTCATCAAGTCCAGCACTTTGAGCGCTTCCTGACGATGCTCCGGCTGAAACATTTGTTCGGAAGAAATGCCGGTGGCGGAAAGAAATTTTTTGGGCACATACACCCAGCCGCGGTTGAAATCTTCGCGCATCCCGCGAATGACGTTCACCGTTTGCAGGCCCAGCCCAAACTCACGGGCCAGCGGCATGATCTCATTTTGTTTGCGGCGGATGAACAGCGAATACCAGGCAAACAATTGCGTCATCAAATACCCCACGCGCCCAGCCACTTCAAACATATAATCGTCCAGATCAGCTTCGTCATTTAGGTTGGGACCAATCTTCGTCCAGCGGGCCATGCCCAATGTGCTGTTAATCACATGCTGAAGGATGATCGCTTGAATTTCCGGCGGCAGGGAATGCAGGTGTTGTAAAATTTCGTGGGCGTGTTGAGTCACAATCGCGTCCGGGTTGCTCACGTCCGCATGAACCGCCTGCGTCACAATTTCACGCACATCCGCTTCGCCGCGCAAAACGTTCACCCAGCGGTTCAGCAAAAGCACCTTTTCGTCCACGGGCATTTCCTCGTTATCTTCGAGATAGTCGGAAACGCGCAAAAGCAAATAGGCCACGGTCGTGGCTTCGCACAAAGTTCCAGGCAGGCGTTCAATGCCAATTGCAAAGGTTCGGCTGGCCGTGCGGAGTAAGTCGCGTAAATTCATTTTATTTGACAAGTTTAACCATGGAAGCGCTTTTGTTTGTCACAGTCTACCATATTCTCGCCAACTACAACTCCACCAAACGAACTATTTCCGGCGCGTCCAAAGCGCGGATTAAATCCTGGCTTTTGAGGAGAATGGCCACATTACGGATTCCCGACCCGATTGAAATTTCCGCCTCATTTAGGACTTGCGCCTCAACCAACACCCGAACCGGCTTCAACAACCCAAGCGGCCCCACCGCCCCAACTTGGTAGCCCGTCGTTACCAACACCTCTTCCTCAGTCGCCAGCGTCAGCCGCGATTGGCCGAGATATTTTCGCAGGGCCTTCCAGGAAATTTGCGCGGGCCCGGCGACGAGCCCCAACACAAATTCCGCTTCGCCCACGCGGAACAAAATACTTCGCACAATTTGGCTGGGCCTTTGTCCACGCTGACTGGCGGCCTCCTCCAGCGAATGCACCGGGTCTGAATGCGTAAAGACTTCATGCGGAATATTCAGTTTTTCAAGCGCAAACCCCACCGGCGTTTTTTCCATTTATAAGTTTTTAGCTTTGTAATCGCACAAATCCACAATCGGGCAAATCTTGCAATTGGGCTTGCGGGCATGACAGATTTCGCGCCCCAGCCGAATCAGATTCAAATGGGCGGGATAATACGTCTCTGGTGGGAAGACAGATTCAAGGTATGGGTGAGCCTGTTCGAGGGTCAGCTTTTCCGGGCGGAGTCCGATGCGTCCCGTCACGCGATAGACGTGCGTATCCACCGGAAAGGCCGGCCGGTTCAAGGCGAAGCATAAAACAATCGCCGCAGTTTTTGGGCCCACGCCTTTGAACTTCGTCAACCAACTGCGCGCTTCTTCCAGCGGTAATTCGGCCAGAAATTGCAAGTCGAACGAGCCGCGTTCTTCGTAGATGGCTTTGAGGACGGCCTGAATGCGCGGACCTTTTTGGTTGGCTAACCCAGCGGGACGAATCGCGTCCATCACCGCTTCCGGGCTGGCGTCGCGCACTTGCTCCCACGCGGGGAATTTTGCGCGTAACGCTTTGAATGCCCGAACTTGATTCACGTCGTTCGTGTTTTGAGAAAGGATGGTCGTAATCAGTTCGTCCATGGCGGGCATGGGGTTGCCCCACACGGGTTCGCCAAAGACGCCCATCAAAACGTGATGAATTTGCAGGGCGCGTTCTTTTACGTTCTTCATAGTTTGAAGGCTGGTCTGGATGTTCCGGTAACTTTGCCGGAGTAATTTTTGAGCGTGCGTTCCGGCCCAAATTTGGCGAGGGAGTTTAATTGTTCTGCGCTGATAGCGTTCAACTGGCGCAGAATTTCCAACGTCACCGCCGGGCGCACTTTCGCCACCGGCTCCAACGAAGCGTTCAAAGGGGAGGCGTCGCCATCCACCACTTTGAAGGCAATGCCCACGCCGGGCGTGGCGGCGGTGGGTTGAATGCCAATGATTTGAAAGCCCTCTGCGCCGCGTTTGGTCACGATGCGGCCTTTACAAGCTTTCATCAATTCGCAATCGAACTCACCGTAATTGCTCAGCATTTCGGGGTATGCCGTCATCGCTGAAGTGATTTTCTTGCAGGCCACAGCGCGCGCTTCGCTTAGTTCGTGCGGGTCGCAGAAACGCGCCATGCCCAGCGCGGCATGATACAGCGGCAGGGCAAAGTTCGGCGCGGAACAACCGTCCACGCCAAGCTGAATTTTCTCAGGCTCAAACTGACACATTTCCGCCAGCGTGTGGAGGATGGCTTGTTGAATGGGATGCTCCAGATCAAGATAATCATGTAATGAGTCGCCGCGCATTTTGGCGAAGGCCAGCATGGTGGTATGTTTGCCGGAGCAGTTATTGGTGTTGTTGGTGGGGACAAGCTCCAGTTTGATAAATTCGCGGAACATCTCCGGGTCGCTGGGCAAATGTCCGCCGCATTGCAGGTCTTCTTCGGTAATCCCCACTTTGGACTGCAAGTCTTTCACCGCTTCCAGATGAATTTTTGCGCCGTCATGCGAAGCGCACGAGAGGGCGAGTTCGCGCGGGGTGTAGTCGTAATGCTCCACGCCGCCCTGTTCCACAAACGGCAGGGCCTGAAAGGGCTTGCCCGAAGAGCGCAAAAAGGCGACCAAGTGCGGATCGCCATAACTTGCTAAAAGTTTTCCATTTGAATCCACAACTGCGATTGAGCCGGAATGCGTCGATTCGACGATTTGACCGCGCGTCCGTTCCAACAGAGGCAGAGATTGAGCCATGCTTATTCCTCAGGCGAATAACTGGGAACCTGCGGCTGGCGGGAGTTGTAATGAAGCAAACCGTAGCGCAGGCGTTGAGCGTATTGTTTTTGTTTAAGGGACGGAGCTTTAAACCAGGCGAGCAAAGACGCGACCAATTTCTCAATTGCGGCCGGGTTGGGCTTCTTGGCGGTTGACTTCTCCAACTTGTCATGGACATGTTTAAGAAAGTCATATTGATTCTTAATCTGTACGGCGGTTACCGGGCCGCCGCGACTGCTGATAAAGGTGTAGCCCTTGTATGTAGCGTCCAACAATGTCTCTAATGCAGAGAGCCAGGGCTTCAAATTTGCGCCCGCTAAAAAGGGCGGCTGGTTTTTCAGGACGGTATCGCCAATAAAGACAATCTTCTCCTGCGGAAGTTTGACCCAAATCGCGCCGTTGGTTGGGCCGGGGTGATGTTCTAAAACGATCTCCGGGCCGCCCCAATGCAGGGTCATTTGATCGAGGAATGAAATTTCAGGCGGGGCCCAGCGCACGCTCCCCAAACCGGGGATCGATTCCCAATCTGCGCCGGTTTCTTCGCCCTGCGCCTTGAACGTGCTGGGGCGGGTGCGAAAGGTTAGCGCTGTTTTTTCATGGGCAATCACGAGGCAATCCATGGCGCGCGCGCCCAGGGTTCTATCCGGATGGGCATCTAGGTTAATCAGCGCGCGATCCAGTCCGCCGCCTAAATTCATCAGCGCGGCGCGCCACGAGCGGGCGTCTTCCGGGGAGGAGGGCGCGTCAATTTGCACGAGTCCGCGTGGCGTAACAATGACGCCGAGCGTCACGCCGGGGAATTGATCTTCAATATAGACGTTACTGGTAACTTCCTGCATGTTTCTCCTGAATGTAGAGCGAAAAATTCGCCGGGCGGAACTCAACCCTGGCGACTTATTTTATTACAGTTAATAAAATTCTAGTCCCCCAACACTTTTCTTTTTGGGCGCGGAGATTTTCAGGGTTTTGATTGAAACGATTGTTTTTTTCGCGTCCAATTTTGAAACGGTCAGCTTGCCAGATAAAATTTCATTCCTGCGATTCTGTAAAAGTTGGCTTCAGAGTCAGGCGGCCGGTGTGCCGTTTGAGTTGGCCAGTGGACTTCTTTTGCGCGACCGGAAGCGTGATCCAAAATGTGGCGCCCTGGTCTGGTTGGCTTTCCACCCAAATTTGGCCGCCATGCCCCAGCGCGGCCAGTTTGCAAAAAGCCAGTCCCACGCCCAGCCCCGTTGAGCGGCTTTTGCCGCGCAGACGCGTAAATTTTTCGAAGATGCGTTCGCGGTCCGCTTCGGCGATGCCCGTCCCGTTATCCTTAACCCAAAACTTGACGGATTGGCCGTTGGTCGTGGCGCCAATTTCAATGCGCCCTTCAACCGGCGTGAATTTGATGGCGTTCTCCAGCAGGTTGATTAACACGCGGTGAATCATGTCCACGTCCACCCAGATGAGCGGCAGGACGGAGGCAACTTTCTTCTCCAGCGTTTGGGTACGGGCTGTGGCGTTGGGGCGCACGTCGCGCAGGGCTTCGTCAATCAGCAGGGTGGGGTCCACTGCCTGCTGGTCCACAATTTGGTGCCCGGCTTCCAGGCGGCTGATGTCGAGCAGGGAATTGATCAGGCGTTGAATGCGGCCGGTTGAATTGCTGGCAATCGTCAGCATGGCGCGAAGCGTATCGTCTTTGTTGGGCATCAAGGTGTTCATCATATCCAAACTGGAGACGATGTTGCCCAACGGCGCGCGCAAGTCGTGATAGATCATGGCGGTCATGTCGTCGCGCAAGGCGTCCAATTCTTTGCGCTCGGTGATGTCGCGTAAAATCCATTGCGCCGAAGAGACTTCGTTGAATTCCACGCGCCGGGCGTGAACTTCCACCGGCACAACGCCGCCATTTTGTAAATGCAGGGCCGATTCGTACACGCAGGCTTTTTGTTTTAAGCTTTCAAAGCTTACACCAGTTTTATTCCAACTGACATCGTGGAGTTGATCAATGCTCATGGCGTGGAGTTGGTCTTTGGTAAACCCGCTAAGCGTAACCGCCTGACGGTTGGCTTCCAGCACGCGGCCTTCCCAATCGGTGATGATGATTGGATCCACGCTGTCTTCAAATAATTCGCGGTAACGCGAATGCGCGCTTTGTAGTTTTTCGAGGAATTGCGCGTTTTGAATGGCGGACCCGGCCAGACTGCCCAGCCCGGCCATGACCAGCAACGCGTCTGGGTCAAAGCCGCCAGAGACGGGGTTAATCGCCTCCAACACGCCGATGGTTTTGCCTTGCGATTGAATAGGCACGATGACCACGGCCCGCATTTGAATGCCGGCAAATTTATCGGCTTCGCCATAGCGCGAATCAGCGCTGACGTTTGGAACGACCAGCCCGCGTTCGCCTTTGATTACCAGTCCAGCCAGGCCTTGACCTTGCGGAATGCGCCGCCCAGGAATGTTGCCGGCATCCTGCCCAGCCGCCGCGTGAAAAATCAAATCTGCAGTTGCGTGGTCTGTCAGAGCCAGTCCAACCGTTTCAACTTGCAGGGCTTGCATGGTTTGGTTCAAAATTCTGCGCCAGACGTCCTGCAGTTCCAAACTGGAATTCATGGCCTCGGCGCCTTCCGCCAAAGCGGACATGACGCGCGCAGTACGCTGACTTTCGGTGTACAAGCGGGCGTTCAGCACGGCGATGCTGGCCTGGTCGGCAATGGCTTGCATTAATTCCAAATGGGTTTGATTGAAGCTGTTCGGCGCGGAATGCACCAGCGTTAGTACGCCCACCAATCTTTCGCGCGAAATCAGCGGGACGCAAATTGCAGATTTCGCCCCCGTTTGTTCAATCTCATCGTCAGCCCGACGGAGCCAGCGCTCGTCTTTGCTGGTATCCTGCAGTAAGGCGGCTTTGCGGTTCTTCACCACCCAACCGGCCAAGCCGCGTTCAATCGTATCTTTTAATTGCTGGGTGGTATGTTCGTGAAGTTGTCTTCCATAAACAATTGTGGCGTCCACCGGTTTGCCGGTATCATCAATCACCACAATGCTGGCTCGTTCGCCGCCCACGTGTTGCAAAACGGCAAAGAGCAGTCTCTGTAAGACGGTGCGTAAATCCAGCGCGCTGGCAATTTCGCGGCTGACGCTAATTAACAACTCAAGTAAAGCCTGGGTTTTATCTTCCTGAGCCATAGGTACCTCAAATTATACAACCTTTAAGAAAAGATTCGTCCAAAATTGGTTTGGTACAATGCTCCCATGCCGATTCAAGTTTCAAAAATTCAGGCCCTCTGCTTCGACGTGGATGGCACGTTAAGCGACACCGACGATCTTTACGCAGAAAAGCTCCTGCGCTGGCTTCCAAAGTTTTTATTCCGAGATGCGCGCCACAGCGCCCGGCGCCTGGTGATGTGGCTGGAAGCGCCCGGCAACGCCCTGCTGGGGTATGCCGATCGCTTCGGGCTGGATGACGAGATGATTGCCGTCATCAACTGGCTGGCGCGCCACCGTAAACCTTCCAGCCATCAATTTCTGCTCGTCCCCGGCGTGGATGATTTGCTGAAACAGTTGCATGGGCGTTACCCCATGGCCGTCGTCAGCGCGCGCGACGAACGCGGAACCCTGCGGTTTTTGGAGCGCTTCAATTTGGTTCAATACTTTGACGCGATTGTGACCGGACTTTCGGCGGAGCATACCAAGCCCTATCCCGACCCGATTCTATTGGCGGCGCAAAAGATGAACGTGCTCCCCGAACACTGCCTGATGATTGGCGATACAACGGTGGATATCCGTGCAGGAAAATCGGCGGGGGCGCAAACCGTGGGCGTGTTGTGCGGGTTTGGCGAAGAAGCCGAACTGAGCAGGTTTGGCGCGGATGAAATTCTAGACTCCACGCCCCAGTTGGCGCAACTTCTGGCGCGCCGGTAACGGATTAAATTAAATAACTCACCTGATGCAGTTTCCTCACCCTCCCCCTCTCCCAAAGGGAGAGGGGGACTCCCTTCTCCGCAGGGACGTGTGCCCGAAAGGGTAGAATAGAAGGGCTGGGGATGAGGGCGCGTAAGGTGAGTTAAATAAAACAGCCCCGTTCTCACGGGGCTGTTAATTCCCAAGCAGGTTCAGGGCTGGAATTTTTTTAGTAGTTGCGGCCGCCACGGCGATCGCCGGAGCCGCGCGAATGTTCCTCACGCGGACGGGCAACGTTCACCGTAATCGAACGTCCCATGAAATCCTGCCCATGGAACAGGCTGATCGCTTTTTGAGCTTCTTCAGCGCTGGACATTTCTACAAAGCCAAAACCTTTGGCCCTGCCCGTAACGCGATCTTTGATCAGCGCGACCGAGGTGACAGTACCAGCCTTGCTGAAGTGTTCTTTCAGGTCTTCTTCAGTAGCGGCGTAAGGCAAGTTGCCCACATAGAGTTTGTTTTCCATCTCTTCTCCAATATCTCAACGATCCAGCCTGAACGACGCTTAAAGTGTATCATGGATTAGAACGAACAAGGGAAATTAAAATGTTAAATTTCACGCCCCAACCGGCGGCTCAGTCATCCAATAAATCGGCGAGGAAGCCCAGCAAGCCGCGCGATTCTTCCTCCGCATTGGGGATAAAGGTCTTGTGCGATAAATCGCTGGCGATTGCGCCATTTTGCCCGTTGATTAAAATCAAATGGCGGCGCCCATCAAAGGGCAGTTCGGTCATCCACACGGGCAGTAAATTTAGTTTGAAAGATTCAACTGTCAGGTTGGCGGAGGAACTATGTACCAATTTCACGTTCAGGCCCAGCGCATGGGGAATCTCGCGTTGCGTTTTTTGATACGCCAAACTGCGCGCATCCAGCGACGCGTCCGCCATCGGTACGTCGTACGTTTCGGCGGGCCACCCGGCCAAAAAACGCGGATCATAGGGCTGGAGGCTCTTTAACTCAAAGGTGGGAATTAGCCGCAGAAAAACCGCCGAAGGCTTCCGCGAGGCCGGGAGCGGCAAGTCATCCACCAACACCGGAAAAGTATCCTGAATGCGTCGCACCTGTCTTTGTCCGCGCCGCGCGCTAAAGAGCGTATCCTCCGTCTCAACAATTTCGGCGGCATAATCCACTACGCCGCCAAGGTCAAACGTCCACAGCGGTAAATATAAGCCGCGCGGCAGTTCCACTTTTTTTTCAGGACTGATCTCGTTTTTCTCCACCCATGCCACCAAAAGTTGAATCGCTTTCTGCTGATCAAACGCATAAGGGATGATGCCGTTGGGGGCGAGCAGGTCTTTGGTTTTTTCCAGGCTGACGACATGCGGCGAATTGCAATACGCGCAGTTGGCTGAAATCAAATCCGGCGGCAGGATAAATTCCGCGCCGCACCCTTTACAATGAAAGACCTGCTCCTGCAAAGGTTTACCGTGGCCTTTCAGGGTAGCCATGGCCACAATGAAATCTTTTTCGTTGGCCGCGCCAGCCGTCAGCGTTTGGTTGCGCGAGCAATAATCGCAAACCAGCGCCTGACTGCCATCCGGCGCAAAAGACATTCTGCCGCCACACTTTGGGCACATAAAGCGCTTCGCCTCCACGGCGCGCGGGTCGGCGGAAGTTTGCGGCAGTTGATCGGGGTTAATTAATTCATCTGCTTTCAGCGTGCCTTCCAACAGCGCGAGGGCGCGCTTGGCGCGCGCATGGCTTAAGTCGTGCGAAAGGCAATTGCGATAAGCCTCTTTGCGTTCGGCTGGGTCGGTTAAGATTTCGCCCATCCAAAACCAGGCTTCGGCTAAAACCGCAAATGAAGTTGCGCTATACACGGCGCGGTCTAAATATCGGCGCGCCGATTCGCGGTCGCCGCTTTTCGCGTTGATGATTCCGCTTCGCAACAACTCTTTGCTATATTCGTCAGTCATGGGCGCCTCGCACAATCGCATCGGTCATCCGCGCCACGCGCGTCATTTCTTTCACGTCATGGACGCGAATCAAGTCTGCGCCGCGCGCAATCCCAATCGCTGTGGCGCTGGCCGTGCCTTCCAAACGCTGGTCGGCAGGCAGATTCAAAGTGAAGCCAATAAAAGATTTTCGCGAAGCTCCCAATAAGATGGGATACCCTAACGCGCGGATTTCATCCAATTGATTAATCAGCCTGAGATTATCTTCGCGCGTCTTGCCAAAGCCCAAGCCTGGGTCCAAAATAATCTGCGACTCGGACACCCCGGCCTTTTTGGCCAACTCCACACTGAAAAGCAATTCGCGTTTCACGTCTTCGATTAGATTGTCATATTCCGGGCCGCGATACGAGCCGCCCAATTTTTCGCGAACTTCGACGCTGGCGGGGTCGCTTCGATTGTGCATCAGAATCACCGGCGCTTGATGTTCGGCGGCCACGCTGGCCAAGTCTGCATCGGCGCGCAAGGCCCAGACGTCGTTGATCAGGTTTGCTCCAGCTTTCAGCGCCGCTTCCGCCACCTGCGCTTTGTACGTGTCAATTGAAATTAAAACGTCTGGAAAATTTTCGCACAGAGCCTGAACCAGCGGAATCACGCGGCGCATTTCTTCTTCCGCATTAACGGGAGCAGAACCCGGCCGGGTGGATTCGCCGCCGACGTCCAACACATCCACGCCATGGGCGATAAATTCGCGGGCCTGATTCAAGGCGTAGGTCACTGCATCTTTGTGGGCCAGCAGGCCGTCGCCGGAGAATGAATCGGGCGTCGCGTTGAGGATGCCCATGATATAAGTCCGAGCGCCCCACTCAAAGGTGAAGTTGCCAACTTTAAGCGAAGGCGCAATCAAGGGCCGCATTTAGTTTTTACAGGTTACGAAAGTTGATCCAGCGGGCGGGACAGCCAGGCTTCAGCTTCGTTGATGTCTGTGAAAATCTTCAACGCGGAGGCCAAGCCCGTTTCGGCCAGCGCGGCCACTTTGCGAATCCCATCGGCGATGGTCTGATTGGCCACCACTACCGCCACGCGAATATTGCGGGCGGAAGGGTCGCTGTTGGCGTCCACCGCCAAACGAATAGCAGACTCAGGAATCTCCTGCACGGCGCGCAAGTCATACAGGTTGCGCGTGCGGCGGTCGGAGCCGAGCAAATGCTCCAGCGCAAAATGATGCCAGTGTTGGATGGTCTGTTCAGAAAGGTCTGTAAAAGTGAGCGTCATGCCCCCATCGCCGCGGCGGATGACGGAATAGCCAACCTGAGATTCGGCGGTCCAATTGAGCGGTTTAGATTCAGCCATATTTTTTCTCCTCATTTAAGCGAATTATACCCAGCGCTGTCATTATATAACCCTTTATGAATACGTGCTATAATGCGGCATCCGGGCGCTTAGCTCAGTTGGTTAGAGCACCTCGTTTACACCGAGGGGGTCGGGGGTTCGAGTCCCTCAGCGCCCACTTTGAGAAACTTTTGATTGGGGGTTCGAGCGCTTCGCAGTCAGCGCCCACAAATCAACCTAATGGGATACGCAGTTAGCGTCCGCCAAGACTCTTCACTTTGAAGAGTCTTTTTTATTGGGCTTCGTGCGCTTCGATAATCGCGGGGGAGGACTTGACAGGAGATAACGGGTTTTCGCCGCATGAGGAGTTAAAGGATGCAAAGTCATTGCGTGGGTCCGTACCTACTTTCTGGACGCCTGAGTAAACCATCCAACAAAAAAATCAGGGTTAACCCTGATGTGCGAAAACGCCTACCATGCTAACATCGCAAAGTACTTAGAACGCGTTACTACCAAAATCTGAATAGGAGAAAAATATGAAGTACAAAAACTACAAGGTTGCACTGATACTCATGTTGACTATATTTTTATATGCCATGACCAGCTTTCAGGCACCAAAATTCGTACACTGGGCTTCAGCAAGCGGATCGTCTTGGGATGGACAATTCCCAGACGCTTCAGGGTGCGCTGTCGCCAGTGTCACAACAGAAAGGATAATCTATCCAGCGAGTTCCAAAGTTGAAATGCGTCACTCAATCCTTTGCAATACGCTTTGGACACGGACGACAAACACAGACAGCCAAAACAGAAGTTTTTATGCCAATGCAACATTTAAATTTAATGTATCGCCATCGTACTACACAATACCTTCTGGTGGAAAAATAGCCAAAAATCAAAGCGTATTCTCCCAGCAACGCTATAGCAGTCAACCCTTTAAATCATGCGGGCTTGTTAACCTAATAAATCCAATTCCAGGCCCAGTTAATAGTCCTTGCACAACAAATTATTAACATGTTTCAAGGAGAATTCCATGAACCACAAGAAGAGTCCATCTATTTTAGTTGCGCTAGCATCATTCACAATCATTGCCGCGGCAATTGCGGCGACAGTTATCTAC
Organism: Anaerolineales bacterium; assembly: GCA_020851785.1. Taxonomy (GTDB): domain Bacteria; phylum Chloroflexota; class Anaerolineae; order Anaerolineales; family Villigracilaceae; genus Villigracilis. The sequence goes on along the minus strand of JADZCC010000077.1, from coordinate 11,208 downwards.
TTCCAACCCCGCACAGTCTCTGCCAGTTCTGCGCGATCCGAACAATCTGATCCCATCTCAGCTAGCGCCAAGATTACAACTCCAACAAGTCTATCCGCGCTACAAACACAATACCCGGTCGTTCAAAACGTGAAAGGCGTCAAGATGGAAGTGATCGGCACATCTAACGAAGGCGCTTATTTTACAGTAGACGTGTGCTACGATTTACCTGACAACAAAGTGGATTTTATGCTCGGCGGACAGTACCCTGATTACATTACCTTATCCACTGCAAATGAAACCATTCCAGTATACGAAATCGCCAAGATTGGCGATTTCTATAAAGATTCGAATGGTAACTATATTAAGCGCTGTGACCATCTACGGTTTCCAATATCACCAGACAGCAAATTAGAAAATGTGACGCTGACGATTTCGCGCGTTGCAACAACGCCGGCAGAAATTCTGGATTGTGCGAAAGGACAAAAGAAACTGGACGAGGCAAAACAGGGAATAAAAGTTAAATGTAGCGATGGCAGCGATCATATAGGTGGGTTTCAGATCATAGAAAAGCCAAAAGAAATGGACGACATAACGGCAGATGCAATCGCCGCAGATGCCTTTATTGACATTGTGGAAGGACCTTGGGTATTTAAGCTAAAGTAGTATTAACGCAAAAAGAGTGGGCTGTTTTTAGCGGCCCACTCTTTTTGTTTTCCAACAGAAACATCAGGGTTAACCCTGATGTGCGAAAACGCCTACCATGCTAACATCGTAATGATCCTATGTGTCCATCTTGTTGACCTACGAAGATAGAGGCTTTAGGTTGAGTAACTAAAAGGAGACTCTCTTATGAAAAACAAACCTGTGTATTTTTCTCTTGCTACTGTTTTCATCTTGCTTGTGCTGGCAGGGGCTATGGCTCAAAGAACGTTAGCTCAGGGCGCCTCCCTTAGAGAAGTACTGTTCCCACCCTCAGATTCAGAAACTACGGCGCTCGAAGATATATCTACGGCAAACAATAAATTACCATCCCCGTCTCAGGGACAAAACTCAACTTCCATTGATACCAAGCCACAAGAGGCAACTGATGATGTTATTGCTTATGCCAAAACGCTGATAGAAAAAGCCGACAAAACCTATCTTACCCCTGGCTGGCTACACATCTCGTCTCAAGTGGAGACTTTTATTACAGTCTCAAATACCCTGCCGGATGGAACGCCAATTCCAACCAACTCAGCCAATAACCTGTGGGCATTACTTGACAACGCAGGGAGCGTCGTCAAAGCAGTTACCATTGACAACACCGGCGACCCCTTCACCTCGCAGGCAACCGTGTTTCAAGATGGACTCTGGACAAACCTGACAATCCCAGAACTGTCGTCACAGGAGAAGGAACTCTATCAAATTACCACTTTAGACAATGGCTTTCTTGCATCTATCGCCAGGACGAACGGCTCTCTGGAAATCCAAAAAGAAGAAGCAGAATTACAGGGTGAAAAAGTTGTAGTTTTCTCATCAGTGGAAAAGTTTTCAGCGCCGCTTGCCATTGGCAAGTCTTCGCTAGTTGTTACCGGGATATATAGCAAGTACTATTTCTCAGGAGACTCTGGTTTGTTACGAATGGTGGAAGATTATTATATTTATCCCGGCGGAGACATTAAACTTTGGAATCGAATTACTTATGTAACCGTCGAAAAAGTTGATTTTCCTCCAAGCGAAATTTCGTCTTATTTCACAAAGTAGGAGAGAAACCATGAAAATACACGACGTTAAGAATTTTGGACTTTCTTTATCTTTCGTTTTAGTGATTTCATTTGCGTTTGTCGCGACCGTCTATGCCGCCAGCAAGAATTATCATGGTTTGACGACGGTTTACTACAATAACTATGTGGCAGACCAAGGTGGTTGGAATTGGAACGGAAGCTACAGCGATTACACCAATCCATCTCGCTCCATGGACCAATTTGGGTTAACTTTTTGGAGTACTTATTGTAGCTGTAACAATAACACGCAATGGGGAAGCTACATTTCATACGATTCCAGTTACTCGTGGATGATGCAATATAACAAAATTGCCATTGCCGATAGCATGGCTCAACTAAAGGTTCGCTGTCCTACAGGGCAGACCTTACGCGGCCACAACTACATTCAACATTGGTGGCAAGATGGCGGAAATTCAGGGGCAGGTGGAAATATAGATTACAAAAAAGTAATTGCAAATCCGTAAGATTTACTTAATTTTAATAGGAGCGAAGGAACTTCGCTCCTATTTTCGTTTTCTATCTCCTTCTATCCCCCAAAGCCATCGTCAATTCAGCGATCACGGCAAAGGATCTGACAGGCGTAACAAGTTTTCAGTCAAGGCTCTGCCCCATGAGGAGTTGAGAGGTGAGATGAAGAAGTCTAAGAGATTCGGGGTGATTGCTTGCGTTTCCTTTAGATATATAATGAAGCTATTGAGAAGTTGTACGCGTACCGGCTGGTGAAGCTATGGTTTGACAACCCGACAGAGCCGACTCTATCAAATACCAGACGCCCAATACAGAATAATTTCTGCATAAAAGAGGAGCGTAGGCAATGAAGAAAAAAACAATCCGTATTTTAGTGGCGGACGATCATGCACTCGCAAGAGAGGGTCTCTACTCTGTGCTGTCCACTGCGGACGATATGGAGGTGATTGGCAAGGCTGAAAGCGGTCACGAAGCGATGCAAATGGTCACTGCGCTCTTGCCTGATGTTTTATTGCTGGACCTGGTAATGCCCGACGTGCGCCCTTTTGAAGTGGAAGAATGGGCGCGCAAAAACCATCCACAAGTTGCCACCTTATTAATCACCGCACATCACCGGGAACGTTTTTTAGCAAAAGCCATAGAGAATAACAGTCGGGGCTATTTGACTAAAGATCAGGATACTGTCGCTTTCCTAGATGCCATTCGCAAGGCCGCCAGCGGCGAATTCGTCATCACCGCTGAGCAGATTGCCGCGGCGCAATTATGGAAGCAGACTGTCGGACAACGCTGGGATTCGTTAACGCCCCAGGAACGTGAAGTGTTACGTCAGATTTCAGCGGGGGCCAGCAATCTTGAAATCGCCAACGGACTTTCCATCACGGTTAAAACGGTGGAAAGCCATGTGGCCAACATCTTCCGCAAGCTGGAGGTTGACTCACGGGGCAAGGCCATTGCGTGGGCCCATACTTACTTTCTGGACGAGTTTCCTGAGTAGGCCATCCAACAAAAAAAATCAGGGTTAACCCTGATGCGCCAAAATGCCTGCCATGCTAATATCGGGCCACTCGCGAGTGGCCCGTCTTGCTGTTCTACGAAGTTCGTATAAGTCTTAAAACAAAAAAGGATAATGCCATGAAATATAACGCTCACAAATTCATAAGGGTCATCTTGTTGACCGCTACCCTGTATACCCTTACCAGCCTTCCAATTGCCAGTTTTGTCGGCTCTGCAATTGCCGCATGTTCTGGAACAGGTTGTAATGGGCTTTTCCCAGATTCTTCAGGATGTTCAACAAACGGCACACAGTCAATTATTGCACAAGTACTTCCAGCAAGCGCTCAGGTTGATTTACGTTATTCCGGCGGATGCAAAACCGTTTGGGCAAGAACAACGAATGTAGATTATCCCTACGGAAGATCGTTCTATCTTAACGCAACATTAAAAGGATATTACACCATTTCATCACCAGGAGTATTAGCCCCCGGTCAGGTGGTATTTACTCAGCAACGCTATGTTCCTTCCCTTCCAACATCTATAAAAGCGTGTGGGAGAATTGGAACTAGCCACATTACAGGCCCGCTGACGACTCCTTGTACCCCATAATAGACATTAAATCCCGTAAAGATTAAGTGACCTAAAGTATCTGTTAAGAAAATGAATCAGGAGAAACTCATGAAAAAGAATTTTCAATCTATTTTTGTAAGCGCTGTGATTTTAGCGCTTATCACAAGCATAGGCACAATTACAATTCTACGCTCCCGGCCAAGTACAGTTGCCGCTCAATCTATTGAACTGGCATCCAGTTCCAATGAAAACTCAACGGTTAGAGACATCCCAGCGCCCGCCAACATACCTGTTGACGCTGTGAAATATCCATTAACTCAGAAAGTAAACGAAATCAAAATGGAGGTAACTGGCACAGGGATTGAAACTACCGACGGAGAATATTTCACTGCAGATGTGTGCTACGACTTTCCTGAACAAAAAACAGATTATGAATTTACATTGGGAGGTCAAACTCAAAGTTCAATTGCATTAACTACCGCCAATGAAACCATATTGATATACAGCTGGAAAATTATGAGCGGTTACGATAAAGATGCAAATGGAAATTTTCAAGGGAATTGCGCTCGTTTATATTTTCCCATATCGCCCAGTACCAGTCTGGATGATTTGACGCTTACAATTTCACGCATCTCCACGCCGCTGGCAGATTTCCCAGATTGCGACAAAGCCCAGAAAAAGTTGGATGACGCAAAGAAAGAAATAAAGGTAAAGTGCGATAAAAGCGGCGGTTTTGTAGTATCTGAAAAGCCAGATGCTATGAGTAAACAAGAAGCCAGAGAAACTGCATTAGAAGCTTTTATTGACATAGTGGATGGACCTTGGATATTTAAGCTAAAGTAGTATTAGCGCAAAAAGAGTGGGCTGTTTTTAGCGGCCCACTCTTTTTGTTTTCCAACAGAAACATCAGGGTTAACCCTGATGCGCGAAAACGCCTACCATGCTAACATCGCAACCATGTGTCTATCTTATTGGCCTGCGAAGATAGAAATATTACGCTGATTGCCTGACAAAACTTATCCCCAAGAAGCCCTGTTTTTGGCGAAAATCTGTAAATCAACCATGGTTCCCCGAAATAGGAACAAAGAGTGACAAAGAAAGCTATTCAAAGGTTTGTAATGCCCCCTGTGAAGAATTACAACAACGGCTAGAGACAAGCCCTAAGGCGCAATCTTATGGATTGCATGCAAAATGTGAAGAAAACATCAATGGTAGCGCAAATATTATCCTTGTAGACAATCATAAATCATTCACTACCGAAGAAGCCCAAAAAGCGCTAAATATTATCGCTAGCGCAGAAGTATCAGGGAATTGGGAGTTTACAATTAATGATTTAGAGAAATAGCATGTAAATATCTTTACGAGGCAACTCTCTGGATTGTCTCGTAAAGATCTAATTTCTGTGTGTAGTAATTCCCTCCTTCTTAAAATTCCATATACCTAATCGCCCAGCAAAGCGCGCTTAACGGGTGGGACTATCGCTTCGCGTCGTGCGCCATATTGGGCGTGGGCATTGCAATGATCTTCACGCCAATTTACATCTTGCGAAAAAGCAGACGACCAAATCCGCCTACAGAGTATCGCATAATTTGGTAAACAAAAAATTCAATTTTTCTTCGTAATTTTCAACGAAAAGTTTACTTATTTATGAGACAAGCGATAAGTTACAAACTAAACCATGCTTGTGGCGTAATTGAAATAACGCAGAACGATTGCGAATTCTTTTATCAATTTTGTCAATCCCTTTAAAACGGAAGCGCAAAATCCCCTCTGCTATAATTTATGCATGATTCTCCTCACCGGCGCAACCGGATTTATTGGCCGCACGTTGGTGCGCCAGCTTTCCGAAATTGGATACCCGCTCCGCGCATTACTCCGCCCTTCGGCGCACACGCCGCGCCTGCCGAAAGGCGTTCCCATAGAAGTGGCCGTCGTTTCGCTGGCCGATGTGCGCGGACTGCGCGCCGCGCTTCGCGATGTGGACACCATCATTCACCTGGCCAGCGCGGAAAATCAGGGCAGTCGCGGCAACCTTTCCGTGTCGGATGTGCAAGGGACGGCGAATCTCGTCGAAGCGGCGGCAGATGCGGGCGTGGAAAGGATCGTCTATCTTAGCCATTTAGGCGCGGCCTCTTCGTCCGCCTATCCCGCGTTTAAAGCCAAAGGCAAAGCGGAGGAATTCATCCGCAACGGCAAAGTGCCGTACACCATCTTGCGCAGTTCGCTGGTGTATGGGCCGGAAGATCACCTCACCAACAACCTCGCGCGTTTAATTCGCAAGTCCATTTTCTTTTTTCCCATTCCCGCGGGCGGGCGCACGGTGGCGCAACCCATTTGGGTGGAGGATTTAGCCACCTGCATTTTGTGGTCGTTACAAAACGATCGCACGGTGAACAAGGTCTACGAACTGGGCGGCAGTGAATTTTTTACTTTGCAACAAATTATTGAAACCATCCTGCTCACCACCCGCCGCAAACGCATCCTCGTCCCGCTAAACCCAATTTTTCTGCGCGCTTTAATTGTTTTTCTGGAAGGCGTTTCGTCCAAATTTCCGTTCTCTTCGTTTTGGATGGATTATTTTGCCGTCAACCGCACCTGCGCGGTGGATTCCATGCCGCGTATTTTTGGGCTCATGCCTGCGCGCTTCACCTATCGCCTCGATTACCTGCTGGGTAAAACCTGGACTCAAAAGCTGTGGAATAAGGTTATGGAAAAAACCTCCGCGGCGTTCAACGCTTTGCGTTCCATCTTCATCCGCTAACATGTCCGAGTTTAATATTTGCGTCCTGGAAACTCCTGAAGAGATGGCTCGCGTTGAAGAACTTCAACGCCGGGTCTGGACTGGCTCCGAAACGGACGTTGTGCCCATGCACCTGTTGATTACCGCCGTGCATAACGGCGGGCTGATTTTGGGCGCGTTTCAAAACGAGGAACTTATCGGTTTTATTTTTGGCTTTCCCGGGTTCGAACAAACGCCAGACGGCCCGCGCCTAAAACATTGTTCGCACATGCTCGGCATTCATCCCAACTTTCGCGATGGCGGCGTGGGCTTTGCGCTGAAACGCGCGCAATGGCAAATGCTCCGTCATCAGGGGCTCGACCATGCCACCTGGACGTTCGACCCGCTGATGAGTCGCAACGCCTACCTCAACCTTGCCAAACTCGGCGCCGTGTGTTCCACCTATCGTCGCTCTGAATATGGCGAAATGCGCGACGGCCTCAACGCCGGTTTACCCTCCGACCGCTTTCAAGTGGATTGGTGGCTGAACACACACCGCGTGAAGAAAAGACTCGGCGCCGATTCGCGCGCCACCTTGAATTTGAAACACATCGCCCGCAGTGGACTCAAACTGCTCTATCCGCTTCATTATCCGACCGATAGCCTGCCGCGCCCACCCGAGCAGATTCCACCCTTTGAGCGCCGCCTCCTGTTGGCGGAAATTCCCGCCGATTTCGCCGACCTTAAAAGCAAAGACTTTGCCCTGGCCCGCGACTGGCGCTTCTTTGTCCGCGAATTTTTTGAAACTGCCTTTGAAAAAAAATTCATCGTCACCGATTTCATCTTTGATCATTCCGTAGATGACCGGCGTGCGCGTGGGTTGTACTTACTCACACACGGCGAAAGCACGCTGGATCAATTCGAGTAGCGTATGTCTCCTTTTCCACGGCTTGAAAACAGTTGGGTGGTCGAGGCGATGGTCGCTTCGACTAATTACATCCATAAAGCGGTGTATCAAACCCAATATCGCGATCTGGGGCCGATTGGCGTTTCAGAATACGGCTCGGCGCCGGTCTCGCCCTTTCCGCTTGAATTTCTCGCTCTGGATGAAGACGCCTACACCGTCGCCAAAGCCATTGAAGGCTATCCCACACAGGGCAAAAAATATGTCGTCACTGTCTTTCATTCCAAGCCCTCGGCTCGTGAAATCAAAAATCAATATGCCGAATACGGCTACGAGTTTGTTCGGGCGGGGCCCATTTTAGGGTACGACATCCCCAATCCGGCGCGCGGCGAAGCGCTTCCAGTCACAAAGATTAACACGGCAGAACAACTAAACCGCGTCAATCAGGCGTTATATTTGGAAAACGAAAACATCCCACAGGAAACGCTGGACGATCCTTATATCCAAAACTTTTACGCCGAATGGAACGGGAAGATTGCCGGATGGGCGCAGTTGATTACCGTCTATCCGGGCGTGGGATACGTGCATCAACTTTACACGCTGATGGATTATCGCAACCTGCGCGTCGGTTCCTCCCTGATGGCGCGAATGCATGTGGAATGTCTCAAAAAAGGCGCTTCGCGCATGGCGCTCGTCTCTTCGGATATGGCTTTAGGGTTGTATCGTCGGCTGGGGTATCGGCCGTTGGCCTACTTCACCGCCTTGCGCCCCAAAGAACCCAAGCCGCCGTCAGAATCCGTCACGCTCCCGCTTTAACGCATGAACCGCCTTACGGCGGCTCAGCGATTGGATGGAGTGGACTTGCAGATTTAGGTCGTGGAAACGACTAACTCCTAACGGAATATGAATTTCTTTCAACGCGCTCGCGCCCTTCCATTGGGCTGGCGCTCATCCCCACTGGATGATAGGTTGGCTCAACCGTTGGGCGGTTAATCGGATAGTTGGGCGTAGGCTTGGGAGCGCGATACGGTTGCGGCTGAGGCTTGGGCGCGGGGTTATAAACCGGCTGGGAATACGCCGGAGCGGGTTGATTGCGATACGCCGTTTGCGAATTGCGCGCATCCGCCAGCGTGAAGAGCCGCTCGCCCGCCACCGAAAACGTGCCAATGATCAAAACGCGCACCAGCCAGACCATCGCCGCCACAAAGATCGGCACCAATTTGGTCATCGTCGCCTGCCCCAACAAAACGCCGCCTTCGGCGTTGTGATTGAGGATCGCCACCGAAACGCCCCACCAGGTTAGCACGGCGTTAAAGGCCGCCGCCAACAGCCAGGCGCCAAAGAGATAATATACTTCGGCGGGTTCGTCGCGCCCCTGTTCGGGAGTGAAAAGGCGGGCCACGCCGGCAAAATCTATGCCGCAGAAGGCCAGCGCCAAAATGGTGGACCAGCTTACCCCGGCAAATTTCAAATTGCCGAGCATGTCGCTCAGGGCGAAGGAAGTGGTTCCAAAGTTGAAGACTTCAAATGCCAGCAGGGCAACGATTAGGATGGAGCCAAAAATTGCGCCACGCCGCAGAGCCGTCTTTTTTAGAAAGGGAATCAATTGAATGTTAAGGGAGCGGTTCATCAGGGTCTCCTTTTGATCAGAACAAAATAACAACAACTTTCTTTATTTTAGAACAATTGTTCTAAAATGTCAATCCCGCCGTTGATTTGTCTCATTACAAAAACAGAACAAAAATTCTGTTATACTGACCTGACCCCAGCCCTCTACTACTTCGTGACGCACGTCCTAAAAAGTAGCGGGAGTTAAGAGATGAATTATGGCAAAAACAAAAACACACACCCGGTTTGTCTGCCAGCAATGCGGACGAGTCTCCGCGAGTTATATGGGCAAATGCCCGCAGTGCGGCGCGTTTGACAGCATGCTCGAAGAAGTCGTTCACGACGAATCCACAGTTAAGAAGAGCGCGGCGAACGTGCGCGGGCTGAGTGGGCGCTCGGAGCCGCAACCCATTTCAAAGGTCGGGGGCGAAGCGGAAGAACGCGTGCCATTGGCGATTGGCGAGTTTGCGCGCGTCCTCGGCGGCGGCATCGTGCCGGGTTCCATCGTTTTAGTGGGCGGCGATCCGGGCATTGGCAAATCCACGCTGATGTTGCAAATGGCCATGGAGATGGCCAAGACGCAAAAGGTTTTATATGTTTCAGGCGAAGAATCGGAACGCCAGATCAAAATGCGGGCCGTGCGGCTGAACGATAAAAAATTGCCCGAGCAACTCCTGCTGGTGACTGAAACCAGCCTGGAGGTGATTTTGAATCACGTCCGCGCTTCGCAACCAGACCTGCTGATTGTTGACTCGATCCAGACGGTTTATCTCTCTGAAATTGATTCCTCCGCCGGATCGGTTTCGCAAGTGCGCGAATGTTCCTCTCAATTAAGAGAATTGGCGAAATCGTCGGGCGTTTCGGTATTTATGATTGGGCATGTGACCAAAGAAGGCAACATTGCGGGCCCGCGCGTGTTGGAACACATTGTGGATACAGTTTTATATCTGGAAGGCGACCGCTTTCAAGCCTATCGTTTATTGCGTTCGGTGAAGAATCGCTTCGGCGCAACTTCTGAAGTGGGCGTGTTTGAAATGCGCGAAGGCGGTTTGAGCGAAGTGACCAATCCATCCGAAGCGTTTTTGGCGGAGCGATTGGTCAATGCCGCAGGTTCATCTATTGCTGTGACGATGGAAGGCACGCGCCCAATTCTCGTTGAAATTCAAGGGTTAACTTCGCCGACTCAATTTGGCAATGCGCGGCGTACCGCCAACGGCGTGGACTTCAATCGTCTATTGTTGATCACCGCCGTTTTAACTCGTCGCGTGGGATTAAAGCTCGCCGAGCAAGATGTCTTCGTCAACGTGGTGGGCGGCATTCAAATTGACGAACCCGCCGCAGATTTGGCCATCGCCGCCGCGATTGCATCCTCTTGGAAGGATTTGCCCGTGAAAGCGGATGTGGTTTTCATTGGCGAAATTGGTTTGGCTGGCGAATTGCGTATGCCGAGTCAGATGGTGGCGCGCTTGAAAGAGGCGCAAAAACTGGGCTTCAAAACTGCGATTGTCCCCAAAGCCATTCGCGTTGGCGAAGCCTATCCAAAAGGGATTGAGATTATTGAAGTCCGTTCATTGGATCAGGCGTTGGATGTGGCGTTGAAGAAAAGTTGAGGGCGGCAGTCAGTTGGTAGTTGTCAGTTGGCATAGAGGATTTATGACCGAATCTGCTTTAGCAAAAAAGATGAAGCTAAAGGAAGGTTGCACAGCCACCATTCTCAACGCGCCTGATGACTATCTGGAAGAATTAAAGCCATTTCCGCTCCGCGCAAAAATTTTACAAAAGCCGGACACCCAATCCGATTGGATTCAAATTTTCGTAAAAACAAAAACAGAAATTGACGCGCTCTTCCCCAAAATTTTATGGTTACTTAAACCCAACACATTAATCTGGATTTGCTTTCCCAAAGCAACGTCTAAAATTCAAACTGACTTAACGCGCGATAAAGGCTGGGACGTTGTCGCCGAGGCAAATTTGAAGTGGGTGGCGTTAATTTCAATCAATGCAACCTGGTCGGCTTTTGCGGTGAGACCGTACAAGCCCGGCGAAGCAAAACAAAGTATTCGATCGAAGCCTTAATCGCAGAAGGGCAGAATTTCAAAAGATCTTCTCTGTGTTCTCAGCGTCTCTGCGGTAAGACAATACAAATATGGCGAAGCAAAACAAAGTATTCGATCGAAGCCTTATTCGCAGAAGGGCAGAAT
>JADZCC010000076.1 GCA_020851785.1 Anaerolineales bacterium | reverse complement strand
TCCTTCCCAACCGTGCTATACTCCATTTCAAGATCCTCCTCGGCTTTTTGCTTGTCCTCACTTGCAATTCTACCGAGAAGGATCTTATTTTCTACCTTTTGTCAAGCGACTTTGCAAAAACCATATGGCGTTTTTAATCAATGTAGCATGGCGGGATAGAGGCGCTTATGCGACTGTTCTACGCTTCTGTCTGGTTTTACGGGCAGAGGGCCTCAATTCTCCAAAAATTACATCTAGAACTTTTGTTCTAGTAATGATAAAATGCCTCCCTATTTGAGAGGTATGATGACCCCAACCATTAGTGTTAATCAACTCAGCAAGACCTACCAAGTGCCAGAACGCGAAGGGGGCTTCGGCGCGGCCGTCCGCAGTTTTTTCAAACGTAAATATAAGGATGTGAAAGCCGTTCAAACGGTGGATTTTAAGATTGAGCAGGGCGAAGTCGTCGGCTTCCTCGGCCCCAACGGAGCGGGCAAAACCACCACACTCAAAATGCTCTCGGGCCTGCTCCACCCCACCAATGGCACGGCGAACGTGCTGGGCTTTACGCCCTGGGAACTTAAGCCGGAATATTTACGCGCCATGACTTTGGTGATGGGCCAGCGCAATCGCCTCTCTTGGGATATTCCCGCGGCGGATTCGTTTTTGTTGAATCAGGCCATTTATCGCATCCCGGACGATGAATACAAGTCCACTTATAAAGAGTTGGATGAAATGCTCGAACTCGAACCGCTGATGAAGAAACCAGTTCGCAACCTTTCGCTGGGCGAAAGGATGAAATGCGAAATCGCCGCCGGGTTGTTGCACCGTCCCAAAGTTTTGTTTTTAGACGAACCAACGATTGGGCTGGATATTACCGGTCAAACTCGCATCCGTGAATTTTTACGGGAATATAACAAACGCACCGGCGCAACCATCATCCTCACCAGTCATTACATGGCGGACGTGACGGCCCTCTGCGAGCGGATTATCATCATTCATCATGGGCAACTCAAATACGACGGCGGCATCAACACGCTCTCCAAGAAAATTGCGCCGTTCAAAGTGATTGGCGTGAGTCTGGAAAATGCCGACGCGTATGATCTCTCACAGTATGGCGAACCCGTTCACAGCGCGGAAGATGCGGAGAAGCAATTCATCCAGGTTAAGGCTGATGAGACGACGCGCATCACCTCCAAGCTGTTGGCAGATCTGCCCATCCGCGACATCACCATCTCCGACCCGCCGATCGAAGACGTGATCGAGCAGGCGTTTCATCAATAGGAGTTCTTATGTTGCTGATCTTCAAAAGACTCTGGCAGGTCAACTGGGCGGAACAATGGCAATACCGCGCCAACCTGCTGATGTATTTATTTTACTGGCTGGTCTCACCGATTATTTATCTGGCGGTGTGGTCGAGCATCGCCACGGCCAACGGCAATGTGGGCGGGCTGACCGCCAACGATTTTACGACCTACTACATGACCCTGCTCATTTGCGATCAAGTGACCAGCAACATCGTCGTGCATACGTTTGGCTCCAAAGTGCAAGACGGCACGCTCTCTGGCGAATTGATCAAGCCGATTCATCCCATGCTCACTAATGGGCTGGCCAGCAACGTGGCTTTCAAAGCGCTGACGATGATGGGACTTGCGCCCATTTGGGTTATTTTGTTTTTTCTTTTCCGTCCCGATTTCAGCCAAGTGACAGCGTTCAACGTTTTGCTCGCCATCCCAGCCATGCTCCTCGCGTTTCTGATCGGGTACTTGCTTTCGGCCGCGCTCACTTCGTTGGCCTTTTGGACGACGCACATCTACTCCATTCACGAATTTTATTTCGCGCTGATTCTGCTTTTCTCCGGTCAATTTGTGCCGCTCAGCCTCATGCCCCCGGTCATTCAAACCGTCGCCCAATATCTGCCCTTTCAATTAATGATGTATTATCCGATTCAATTGATTTTGGGAAAACTTTCAACCGCACAAATTTTACAAGGCTACCTAATGACCGGCGTCTGGCTGGCGATTTCGATGGTCCTTTTCAATTGGGTCTGGCGCGCAGGCCTTAAGCGCTATTCGGCCGTGGGAGCTTAAATGCACGCGCTTAAATTACTCTCTGCGTTTCTCAAAGTGAACCTGCAAATGTCGCTCGCTTATCGCGCCGACACCATCGTCAATATTTTATTAAACCTGATGTGGCTCGGCTGGGAAATCCTCAGCTTAAACATCATCTTTAGCAACACGCAAACCCTCGGCGGCTGGGGCTTCGGCGAACTGATTGCATTACTCGGCGTCTTTCGCTTCGTCAATATGATGATGTTCGCGCTGATCTGGCCCAACACCGAAAAATTCAACCAATCCATCCGCGACGGCTCCATGGACTACACCATCCTGCAACCGGTCAACAGCATGTTCCTCGTCACTTTTTCGCGCATGGTCATTTGGCGGGTTTGGGAATTGGCGCTCGCCGTTGTTTTGATTATCGTGGGCGTCCGCCTCTCCGGCGAGACGACCACCCCGCTTCAAATTCTGACCTTTGGCCTGCTGGTCCTCTCCGGCATGGTCATCATCTACAGCTTGTGGATCGTCCTAATCGCGCTGACCTTTTGGTTCACCAAGTTTGACAACAACGTCACCATCCTGCACGCGCTGGTGGACGCAGGCCGTTATCCGGCCACGGTGTACCCGGCCTGGTTGCAGGTGATCGTCACCTTCATCATCCCCATCGCCGTGGCCACCACGGTTCCATTACAGGCCTTGCGCGGCGAACTTGGGCTGGAGCGGATGACCCTCTTCTTTGCGGCAGGCATCGTCAGTTTTTTCATCGCCTCGCAAGTTTGGAAGACCGGCCTCAAGCGTTATAGCGGCGCCAGCAGTTAAATAAAAAATACCGGACAGGTTTCAGCAACCTGTCCGGTATAAACATAAAACGCTATTTCTTTTCCAGCACAATGACAGACGAACCGTCCGGCGAAGTCAGAGTCAATTGCTTGCCGTTCAACTCAAAGTTCAGCGTCTTTTCAGAAAGGATTTTCAGAACCGCGCCTTCCTGATCCATTACGCCTTCACAAAACTTCATAGTGGAAAGGGCCGATTCAAACGTAATTTCAGCGCCGTTCACTTTGTAGCCTGCGCCAAAGGCGTTACAGCCCACGCTTCCGCTCAATTGGCCGTCCGCACCAAAAGCGAACAGGGTATCCACGTCGGGCAAAGCCAGGGTGGGATTCTTGGCGTCACCATAGGAAACCAACTTCCACTCGCCTTCCAGAGAGGCGGCTTTGCCAGCGCACGCTGAAAGAGCCAATAACACAACCAGTAAAATCATCGTCAGTTTTCTCATTTTGATCTCCTTGTTTTTATACCAATTATTTTTTCTCTAAGACTATTACGGAAGAGCCGTCTGGCGAAGTCAGCGTGAGTTGAGCGCCGTTGACTTCAAAGTTGAGCGTTTGTTCGGAAAGGATTTTTAGAACCGCATCTTCCTGATTCATCATGCCTTCACAATATTTGCGGGTCGAAAAAGCAGATTCAAAAGTAACTGCGTTTCCTTCCACTTTATATCCTGCGCCCAACAGATTACAACCGACGTTGCCGTTCATTTGGCCTTTATCAAATTGGATCACAGCCTCAACATCGGGCAGGGCGGGCGTGGGGTTTTGTACATCGCCATAAGCAAGCAGGTTCCACTCGCCTTCTGGAAAAGTCGGGCTGGTTCCGCAAGCCGCAAGGCTGATTGCCAAAGCAACGATGATTGGGATTATTTTTTTCATTTTTTCTCCTTATCTCCCATATTCTTACTCTTTGAACGTTCAAATCTATCAAAAAGTTCCCGTAAAGCAAAACGCGCGATGCCGATGCCGCATCGCGCGTTTTTAATTTAGGACTTATGCAAACCCCAAGGCCAAGCCGCGAATTTCGCTAACTCACGGCAAAAGATTTTGATCTGCGTAAGTCATGTAATTGTTAAAAAAATCATCTATGTGTTCTGATTAAATCCAACGCGATTAAAGAGCGTAATCCCCGCCGAAGCGGAGACGTTCAACGACTCCACCTTGGGGCTGATCGGAATTTTCACTTTCAGCGTCGCGGCCTGTTCAAGCTCCAGCGAACAACCGTCTTTTTCGCTCCCGAATGCGATCAACAACCTTTGCGGCATGGATGAAATTTCAGCCACCGTTTTTTCAGCGGACATATCCATCGCCAGCAAAGTTTCGTTATTTTTCTGGCAATACGCCAGGAAATCTGCGGTGGTGGCCGTAATCATCGGCAATGAAAACAAATATCCGCGGCTGGCGCGAATCAGGCGGCGGTCATATAAATCCACCGGATCCATGTTCAGGAGGAGGATGCCGCCCACGCCCAAAGCCAGCGAAGTCCGCGTAATGTTGCCAATGTTGCCGGAAATGCTTAAATCTTCCAAGACGACAACGTCTTTTCTAATTTGCTTCAAGGCTTCCAAGCCCAACGGCTTGGGCGTTTCTGCAATTGCAAAGACGCGCGAAAGCTTGTCATTTTCAAAAAGTTTTTTGGTGGTGCGTTTGGCAATTTCGTGAATCGTCGCTCCGGCGGTTAGGTTTTTGCGAAGCGCGTCTGAAATCTGTTCGTCGCCGGAAAAATACAGCGAGTCTACTTCCACCCCGGCCGCTAGCGCCTGCAAAATATTTTCTTCGTCGTCAATGATGATTTTATTTAATTCCGCCCGCCCGCCGCGCGTTAACAGTTGACGAATGGGTTGCGCCAGCGGATGCAAGAGCGAATCGATCAGGTTGGGGTTGGCAGATTCAGGGTGTTCAGTCATGCGGGGATGATAACCCGGCGGGGATGTTCATGTCAAGAAAGATTGTATAATCCCTCCGTCAAGTCAATTCTGCGCCGAAAGTTGAGCAAGTCATGTCTGAATTTACCATCCCGATTATTTATCAGGACGAGCAAATCCTCGTCCTCAACAAGCCCGCCAATCTGCCCGTCCTGCCGGACGGCTGGGACCCAACCGCGCCGTACCTGGTTAAATTGCTTGAAGCGCAATTTCCCAAAGTTTGGACCGTCCACCGGATTGATAAAATCACCAGCGGCATCATCGTCTTTGCCTTAACCGCAGAGGCGCATCGGGCTTTGAACATTCAATTTGAAAAACATCAAGTTGAAAAAAAATATCACGCGCTGATCAATGGCGCGCCCGGCTGGAACGAAAAGGTGACGAAATTTCCCCTGCGCGTGAACGTGGGGCATAAACATCGCACCATGGTGGACAATAAGAACGGAGTCCGTTCGGAGACGCGAATAAAGATTCTGAAACGCAACCCAACTGCGGCGTTGATTGAGGCGGAGCCGCGCACCGGCCGCACGCATCAAATCCGCGTCCATCTCTATGCGTTGGGTCATCCGCTGTTGGGCGACATCCTCTACAGCGCGCCGGAGACGAACCTGATTGCCCGCCCCGCCCTGCACGCGCACACGCTGAGTTTTATTCATCCAACCCGCAACGCAACGCTGACTTTGACTGCGCCCTACCCTGAAGATTTTGCAAGCGCTTTGAAACAGTGCAAGTTTGAAGGTTGAATTATTGTGTGGTATCCTCCCCAAATATGAGCATTCCCTCCCTCCCCTGCCTGCGCATTTTGCCAATTGAAAAAATCATCTTGCATGAAGATCACGACAATCAACGCACCCTGCCGCTCGTGGAAAAACTGCGCGCCCAGGGCATTATTCGCAACCCGCCAATTGTGATGCCGTTGAATGACGACTCGGGCCGCTACATGGTATTGGACGGCGCCAATCGCGTGACCGCTTTGCAGGAATTGGAATTTCCGCACATTGTGGCTCAAGTGGCGGAACCGCACGACCGTTATGTTCACCTGCAAACCTGGAACCATGTCACCTGGGGCATGAAAACCAAAAGCCTGCTCGCGGCGTTGAAAAAAATCAAAGGGTTGGAACTGGTCAAGATTAACCCGCGCAAATCGCTGGAAGCTCCAAAATATAAACCTGTGCAGTTGCGTCTGCCCGACGGCTCGCTCTACATGTTAAAGGAAGCGCCCAGCGAACTGGACGCGCACATCCACACGTTGAATCAAATTGTGGATACTTACAAAAAGAAAGCCTCGCTCGACCGCACCAGCCAGACGTTAATTGAACCCTTTACAAAAATCTACCCGACGTTAACCGCATTGATCATCTTCCCCGGCTTCAAAATTAAAACCGTACTAAAACTGGCCAGCCAAAACATCACCCTGCCCACCGGCATTACCCGCTTCACCGTTTCGCCCCGCGCCTTGCATTTAAATTATCCGCTCCACGAACTCTCCAGCGGCAAACCGCTGGAATATAAACAACGCTATCTCGATAGCTGGATCGAAGAGCGCGTCAAGAAAAAAGGCGCGCGCTATTACGCCGAATCCACTTTCTTATTTGATGAGTAAACAATCATGACAATGGACTTTTTCTTTCCCGAAGATCAACTGGCGCGAGCCGTGCCAGCCGAAACCAAAATTTCCACGCTGGTCGCGGAAACCTATCCCGACGGCCGCCGTGTGCGCGTGAACATTGAAGTGACGCCCTTTCAAAAGCGACCCTACATTGAAGTCGTTCTCTCCGATAAAGATCAAAACGAAATCGCCTCCGCCAGCATTGTCGAGCCGCTTTCATGGAAACTTGAATTCACCATGCACCTGCGCGGCGCAGTCAACAATCCTTACACCTTAAACGCCAGGTTATATTATCCCGACGGACCCGCGCAAGAACCCATCTTTTATTCATTTGATGTAGAACCGCCTCAGCCCCAAGCCGAAGGTTAGTTCCACGCAAATTCCATTTTCCATGCTCCTACATCTTCCAACTACAAAAAAAGCCGCGCTCCTTTTAACGTTCTGTCTGACGCTTTCGGCTTGCGCCGCGCCCACCGAACCTGCCGAAACGCCCAACGCCCCAGCCGAAGCCACGCTCACACCCACCGCCCTCCCGATTCGATTCAACGACTCTGAAAACATCCTCTTCCTTTCAATGGAAGAAAACGGCTACGCCCATCTCTTCGTCCAAAACCTGCAAGACCTGCCGCTCACCCGCATCACCGATGGACAATCGAGCGACACCGCCCCCGCCCTCAGCCCAGACCGCAAGCAGTTAGCCTTCGCCTCAAACCGCAACGGCTTCTGGGATTTATACATCATGGACTTAAAAAGCGGCGAAACGACGCAAGTCACCAACACGCCCGAATACGACTCCGCTCCAACCTGGTCGCCAGACGGCCAATGGCTGACGTTTGAAACCTACGCCAACGAAAACCTCGAAGTCGCCATCGTCTCCATCACCGACCCCGCGCAACCGCTGATCTTCGTCACCAAAAATTCCGCCGGCGATCATTCTCCCGTCTGGTCGCCGGACGGAAGGCACATCGCCTTCGTCTCTTCGCGGAGCGGCGATAATGACGTTTGGCTGGCCAACCTGGATTTGGCCGGAGACGGTCGTTTTCAAAACCTGAGCAACACGCCCAACGCTTCAGAGAGTCACCCTGTTTGGAATGCCGACGGCTCGCAACTTTTATGGGCCTCCAGTTCACAGACGATTGGCTCCAGCGGCTTGTATGTTTGGTCCGCCAGCGCACCCACCCGCGCCGCACACTGGGCCAGCGATGGAGATTGGGGCGTTTGGGACGAATCCGCGCAAAAGATCGTCGCCATCACCAATGCCCCCAACCAGCAATACCTCACCGCTTACGACAATCAGGGAAATTTGTTATATCCGCTCACCGCATTACCCGGCAAAGTGCGCGGGCTGGCTTGGGGCGCGGCACAACTCCCCAATCCCCTAGCGGATGCGTTTTCAAAGGCCGCAGTCCAAACCCTGGCGCCGCTCTGGGCCCCGGCCATCACCCCCGCTGGAGAAGTGCCAGACCAAAGGTGGTACGTTGTGCCTCTGCAAAACGTACAAGCGCCGTATCCGCAAATGCATGAACTGGCCGACGAATCGTTCAGCGCCTTACGCACACGCCTCAGCCAGGCCACCGGCTGGGACGCATTAGCCAGTCTGGAGAACGCCTTCGTGCCGTTTACCACGCCGCTGGAACCGGGGATGCAGGAAGACTGGCTCTATACCGGCCGCGCCTTCAAAATCAATTCGCTGATGACCAACGCCGGCTGGATGGTGGCCTTGCGCGAAGACCTCGGCGCACAAACCTATTGGCGACTTTACATCCGTTGCACCGTGCAAGATGGCTCGCTCGGCGAACCGCTCCATGACGCTCCGTGGAATTTCAATGCGCGCTATGAATTAAATCCGCAGACTTATGAACAAGGCGGCGAGTATTCTGCAATCCCGGCCGGTTACTGGGTGGATGTCACCGCTCTCGCCGCCGCCTATAACTGGGAGCGCTTACCGGCGCTTTCCAACTGGCGATCTTTTTACGCTGGCGCGCGCTTCACTGAATTTGCCCTCACCAACCATCTGGATTGGTACTCCGCCATGCGCGAGCTTTACCCCGCCGACGCATTAATCACGCCGACGCAAGTGCTTCCGCCCTCGTTAACGCCCACCAAAACTTTTACGCCCACGCCCAGCCCCACGGCCACGCGCACGCCGCGTTCAACCTACACGCCTTCCAGCACCTATACCCCTGCGCCGCCCACCGGCACACCCACGCTAACGCCCACGCCGCCGACCATTGTTCCATAGATAATAGACATTATCGGAAATTAAATTTGGACGCGGATTTTTTGAAGATTTCACTCCAAAAACAGTTCTTATCAGCGTTTTCAGCGTTCATCAGCGTCCCATTAGAGCCTTGAAAATTATTGCGGATAAAATCTAATGAAGTATCTAAAATTTGCCTTTGTTTTGCTCCTCGCCTCCTGCAGTCCGCTGGAGAATTTGGGAGTCAGCCCTACGCCAGTGATTCAGCCTGGGTTGGCAGAGCAGGCCGGGGCGGAGTCTGTGGCGGGCGTGACGCCTTCGCCCGCGCCGTTTCAATTCGTCCTCCCTCAACCCGGCGCAGAACCCATCTCTGGCTGGCGGCCGCCTTTGTATTCCATCCCTTTGGCGAAAACCTCCAACGACCATTTTTATTTTGCGCGCCCGATCGCCGCAGATCAGGTCAACTGGCCGATTGCGGATTATCGCTACGGCGGGGTTTTCTTTGCGGGCGTGGTGCATACCGGCGTGGATATTGACGCAGACCTCGGCGCGCCGATTATGGCGGCGGCCCCCGGAAAAGTTGTTTGGGTGGGCTGGGGGCTGTTAACCGAAACGCCCGGCAATGTGGATGATCCGTATGGCATTGCCGTAGCCATCGAACATGATTTTGGATATAAAGACCAACGCTTATATACAGTTTATGCGCACATGAGCGCCGCCAGCGCCACGCTGAACCAGCGCGTGGAAACCGGCGATGTAATTGGATATGTGGGCGTAACCGGCGCAACCACCGGCCCGCACGTGCATTTTGAAGTGCGGGTTGGGAACAATTCCTTCCAAAATACTTATAACCCGGAACTTTGGATGGCCCCGCCGCAAGGCTGGGGGGTTTTAGCTGGACGCGTGTTGGACGATAAAGGCAAAATTCTGCCTTATGCCGAGGTGCGGGTGATTTCACAGGAAACCAAAGAAAGTTTTGTGGCCAAAACCTACGGAAGCGGCGGCGCGGTGAACTCCGACCCGTATTACAACGAAAATGTAGCCATCGGCGATTTGCCCGCCGGAGTTTATAAAATCAACATCGAATGGGATAAAAAGGTAAAACAAACCTGGGTGACGATTTACCCCGGTCAGGTCAGCTACTTTACCTTTAGAGGCGGCGAAGGTTTTCAAACTACGCCGCCCAGCTACCCCACCCTAAACTTTGTGCCGGAAGCCCTGCCCTTTACGCCGACGTTAAATCCTTGACTTACTGAACATCTGTGCTATACTCTCGCCACACACAATTTTGAACCCTTTTACATTTGTATTGGAGAAATCAAGAATGGCTAGAAAATCATCCCGCTCGGTTGAACAACCCACCGCCAACCCCAACATGGACACCGCCAAACGCGCCATGTTGGATAAAGCCGTCGGCGACATCCTCAAAAATTTTGGCGAAGGCGCCATCATGCCGTTGGGCAAAGCGCAAGGCATGGTCACAGAAGTCTTCCCCACTGGTTCGTTGTCGCTGGATATTGCCCTCGGCGTGGGCGGCGTGCCGCGCGGCCGCATTATGGAAATTTACGGGCCGGAATCTTCCGGTAAGACTACGCTGTGTCAACACATTGTGGCCGAAGCGCAAAAGATGGGCGGAACCGCCGCCTTCATTGATATGGAACACGCGCTCGACCCCGTATACGCCGCGCGCGTCGGCGTGGACATTGACAACCTGCTCGTCTCCCAGCCGGATACCGGCGAACAAGCCCTTGAAATCGTCGAAACCCTCGTGCGTTCCGGCGCGGTGGATGTCGTCGTGATCGATTCAGTCGCCGCGCTCGTGCCGCGTTCTGAAATCGAAGGCGATATGGGCGACGCCACCATGGGCGTGCAAGCCCGCCTCATGTCGCAGGCGCTCCGCAAGTTAAGCGGCGCCATCAACCAGACCAAAACCGCCGTGATCTTCACCAATCAACTCCGCCAAAAAATCGGCGTGATGTTCGGCAACCCCGAAACCACCACCGGCGGGCAGGCGCTCAAATTCTACGCCTCCATCCGCCTCGACGTGCGCCGCATCCAATCCATCAAGGTTGGCGAAGAAGTCATCGGCAACCGCACGCGCGTCAAGGTCGTCAAAAACAAAGTAGCGCCGCCGTTCCGCACGGCCGAGTTCGACATCATGTTCAACGAAGGCATTTCCAAAGCGGGCGACGTGCTCGACCTGGCGACCAAGTTTGAGGTCGTCACGAAGCGCGGTGCGTTCTTCTCCTACGGCGACATCCGCATCGGTCAGGGGCGCGAAAACGCAAAAGAATACCTGCGCGCCAATCCGGATTTGATGAGCGAAATTGAAGGCGTCATCCGCCAAAAATCGCTAACCGGCGAAATTGCCATGCCGCTCGACTTGGGCGGCGCCGAAGGCGGCGGAGGAGAAGACTCTGGCGCGAACGAAGAAGAAGCATAAAATAGATGGACACGGCAACGTGTCCATTTTTATTATGCTGAAAAACGTCGCAAACATTCAACCCGATCCCATATTTTACAAGCCGGTCGTAACTCACCGTAAACTAAAAGTGGCGTTATAATCACGGGCTGGAGTTTAAATTCAATGCCTGCTATTTTTCCCTTTACAGCCATCGTTGGTCAAGAGCGCATGAAACGCGCCCTCATTTTGAATGCCGTGGATACGCGTATCGGCGGCGTTTTAATTCGCGGCGAACGCGGCACAGCCAAGTCCACCGCTTCCCGTTCGCTGGCCGCTTTACTGCCCCAAGTGAAAGTCGTGCAAGATTGCCGCTTTGGGTGCGATCCGGATAAACCCGGAACCTGGTGTACCGAATGCAAAGAACGTCATGCCGCCAATCAGAAACTGCCCACCGCCGAACGCGCCACGCCCTTTGTAAATTTACCCGTCTCCGCCACGGAAGATCGCGTGGTGGGAACTTTGGATATTGAAAAAGCCATTCAAAAAGGCGAGCGCCACTACGAGCCGGGCGTGCTGGCAGGCGCCAATCGCGGTTTGCTGTACATTGACGAAGTGAACCTGCTCGACGATCACGTTGTGGATATTCTGCTCGACTCCGCCGCGATGGGCGTGAACACGGTCGAACGCGAAGGCATTTCCTTCGCCCATCCGGCGCGCTTCATCCTCGTCGGGACGATGAATCCTGAAGAGGGGGATTTACGCCCCCAATTGCTGGATCGCTTCGCGCTCTCCGTGGAGATCGTGGGCATCCGCGATGCGCGCGAACGCGTGACGATTATGGAACGCAACCTGGCTTACGAAAAAGACGCGGAAGCCTTCCGTAAACAGTGGCTCCTCAAAGAGCAGGAACTCTCGGAAAAAATCGCCAAGGCCCGCGAACTGGTGGATCAGGTAACGCACACCAGCCGCGACCTGCTCTCGATTGCGGCGCTAACCGCCTCGCTGAATGTGGATGGCCACCGTGCAGACTTGGTGATTCTGAAAGCGGCGCGCGCGCAGGCGGCTTTTGAAGGCCGCACAAAAATCAACGACCACGACATTGCCCTGGCCGCCGAACTGGCCCTGCCGCATCGCATCAAACGCACGCCCTTCCAACAAGCGGAAATGACCACCGAGCAATTACAAGAACGCATTGAGCAATTGGCCGGTCAATCCATGCCCAGCGAAACAGAAGAGGCGGAGCCTTCCTCTGAAAGCCAGCAGGACGGCGAAGCGCAGGAAAAAAAAACTTAAAGCTGGAAGATGAGTCGGAGGAAGGCCCGCAACAAGGCCAGCCAGAACCCATGCCGCAAGACGTCTTTGCAAACACCAGTTCCAACTGGTGGGAAGGCGGGCAAAAGGTCAAGCCGGGCGAAACTTTCCAGCCGCGCAAACTCAACACGCCGCTCGATAAATTAACCAGAAAACAGGCTGGGCGGCGTTCGCTCACCAAGACCGAGCGCAAACATGGGCGCTACATCAAAGCCGTTCCGGCTGGCGACAACTTGACCGACATCGCCTTCGACGCCACCATTCGCGCCGCCGCGCCTTTTCAACAACGCCGTACCGAAGAAAGAAAAAAGCTGGCCTTTGCGATCAAGAAAAGCGATTTGCAACGCAAGGTGCGCGTCAAGCGCGTTTCCAACCTCGTCTTATTTTTAGTGGACGCTTCCTGGTCCATGGCGGTGGCAGAGCGGATGAACGCCACCAAAGGCGCGATCCTCTCTTTGTTGACGGACGCCTATCAGCGCCGCGACCGCGTGGGCCTGATCGTCTTTCAGAAAGACCGCGCCACGCTGGTCCTTTCTCCCACCAATTCCGTACAACTTGCCCAGCGTGCCTTGATGGACATCCCCGTAGGCGGAAAAACGCCGCTCTCGGCCGGGCTGTTTATGGCCATGGATGTGCTCAAACACGAAAAACACATTCACCCCGACGTAGAACCCCTGCTGATGGTGATGACCGACGGCGCGGGCAACGTCTCGCTGGGGACCTTGCCGCCGCAGGAAGAATCGTTCAAATTTGCGGAGATGATCGCCATGGATAAAATTCGCTCGGTGGTGATTAACATGGAACACGCCGCTTTTGATCAAGGACTGGCCCAGCAGTTGGCTGACCATCTCGAAGCGCCGTGTTACGCCCTGAGCGAACTCAAAGCTGAAAATTTGTATCACGCCGTGAAAGATGAGATGGCGAAGCCCGCGAAGAAATGACGCAAACTTAAGGCCTGTATTCAAATTAATGGTAAACGCAGTGAGGAGTCTTGAGTTTAGCGCGCACAGGCGCAATTCAAGATTTCTCCTCGTTACGCTCGTCGAAACGACAGCGAAAAGGATTCTGCATCCAGTCCCTAAAAACTCCGAGGCAAAAAGCCACGGAGTTTTTATTTAACGCGGAAAACTCTGCCAGTCAGTAAAACGCCCCGTTCCGCTCATTTAAACGACAAGAGACGCATCCCAGAGGACCGTCTCTTGTCTATCTTAATCTTGCGTTACATCAAACAGCTACGTTCACTGTCAACGCTCCTTGCGCTTACGGGCAAACGCGGCTTTGAATCAGCGTTCCGCCCACTACTGAACCAAGATTGCCAGAGAGGATTACGCCCTTCAAGGTGATCGTCGTGAGGGCTTCAAACTCCCAGCCAAAGGATCCGTTATCGGTCATACTGCCGCAGGTGAGCGTAATTGCGCTGGTATCGCTATACCCATACACGCCACGCCCGCCATTTGCATCCGCAGTGACGTTGGTCATGGAGACCGCGCCAAGCGCATCGGCGTATAAACCATCAGCATAGTTTTGGTTGAACGTGTTGGCGCCGGTGAGCGCGATCTTGCCGAGAACGCTATACAAATCTGCTCCCCTGCCATCGTTTCCATTGGCGGTCAGGTTGCTGATGGTGATATTGCCAATAGCGGAAACGGTCAAGCCATTGTTGCCGCCATCATTGCCGCCGTCACTATTGCCGCTAAACTGATTGCGGCCGGAAATGGTGACCGTGGAGAGCGTGTCAACATAGGCGCCGCTAGTATAGTTACCATTCGCCATCAGGTTACTGAGCGTAATCGCGCCATTGCTCCAGGCATCCAATCCAGCGCCGCCGTTGCCGTTCAGATAGTTCCAGGCGCTGGCCGAGGCGGAAGTGAGGGTAATACCGCCGACTGCGTTGGTCCACTGGTTGCTCAAATAGAGGCCATTCCAACTGTTCCCATTGGCAGAGACCTGCTTGATGGTAATTGCGCCCATCGAGGTGACCCACAAACCCTCTTGATAGTTATTATCAAAGTAGTTGTAGTTTGAGGCTGAACCAGTGAGCGTGACGCTCTTGGGAGCCACGGTGGTATCGCAAACCCCCAGCGAGAACCCGCAGTTGTCTAAATACACGCCCCAGCCGGTAGCGGGGTTTGCATTTTGCCCATTGTAACTGGCATGGAGGCTACTGCCTGAGATCATTCCGTAGGTGAGGACGGTCAAGCCGTTATCGCCGTTGTTGTGGAAATCTCCATAGCCGGTGATGGTGACGTTTTGCGGCGAGGTTTTGCCGCTGAAGCTGTTATCCAGAATTGCGCCACCTGAGCCGTTGTTATTTGCAGATAAATTCCCAGCGGTAATTGCGCCATTGCTGGAAATAATCAACCCAGATCCTACATTACCATTAAAGCCATTCTCGCCAACTTTTGGAGCCGTCAGGGTAACGGTGCCAACCGAGCCAGTATAGGCGTTGCTCAAGATCGCGCCAGCGCCACCATTGCCGCCAGCATCCAAACCGGAGATTTTGATCGCGCCGAGGCTGGTGGCAATCAAGCCAGGCCCGGTATTGCCCCAGAAGTCGAAGGCCCAGTCGGGGTTGGGAGAGGTGAGCGTAATGCCGCCTTTTGCGCCAACGAAACTGTTATCCAAAACCCAACCGTCAAGGCTATTACCACTCCCCCAAGCGTCAATCACATTGATCGTAATTGCGCCGAGGCTGGTAATGATCAGGCCCGATTGCAAATTATTATCGGCGCCTAAGTACGCGCTGACCGTCACGCCACCCACTGCGCCGGGAGCGCTACTATTGTCTAATATAATGCCGGTACCATCGTTATCAGATGCGCTTAAGTCGTTGACCTTGATCGCGCCTTTGGTAAAAACAATCAGCCCTTCTTCTGCATTCCCGTTAAACTGGTTGTTGGTTCCCAACAGAGTAACAGCTTTAGGCGTAGCCGCAGTGGAATTATCCACATAGGCGCCGTAGCCGTCATGGATCAGGGGGTCAAAGCCAGTGAGGTTGAAATATCCGCCGTTGTTAGAAGCGACGATGTTATTTAAAGTCACCGTTCCATCTGTGAAGATCATCAACCCGGACAGGAAATTATTTTGCAGGCCATTAGACCAACCTTTACGGTTCGTGCCGACGCTCACATTCCCAGTATCGGAAGACAAATACACGCCATAGCCAGAACTATCATCAATTGGATCGCCAGCGTCTGCGTTGTCAAAATTCTCCTGACCATTATAGTACGCGTCAAAGTCCATCACGGTGATGGCGCCGTTGCTCAGCACAAAGAGCCCATCCCACCCATTATTACTAAACGAGGGGTAGGCGGAAGGCGTATTTTTTACGCTCACCGTGCCAACCGAGCCAGGGAAGAAATTATGCAGGGCGGCTCCATTGTGACCGTTCTCATCGGCATTCACGTTATTGACCGTGATATTGCCTTTGCTGTCAACCCACAACCCGCCGTAGTCATTTCCTCTAAAGGTATTGTTGCCGTTTATCGTTACCGCCGCGGCCTTGACTACGGCGCAGGTGGTAAACAGGGGGGCAATTGGAAGACAATTGTCCAGCCGAGCCCCATATCCGGCATTGTCATTCGCTTCTACGTTATTCAGGGTGATGGCGCCCAGCGAAAGAACGTTCAATCCGTCGGAACCATTGCGGTTAAACCGCGAAGTTCCGGTCAGGGTCACGCTTTGCGGCGTGGCGGCCGTGCTGTTGTCAATCACAACGCCAGAATTCAAATTATCCTCAGCGGACACGTTGTTGAGCGTCACCGCGCCATCGGATAGGACTAATAAACCATCACCATTATTATTTACGTTGACCGGGCCGGTGATCTTTATGGGCGCAATGCCCAGCGTATTATCCAGCACAGCCCCAACACCGCCATTGCCGGAAGCATACAAAGCGGAGATGGTGATGGCGCCCTTTGAGTACACGAGCAACCCATCGCCCCCAGCATTGCCAAATACGCCAGCGCCCCAACCGTTAAGGGTCACTCCGCCTACTGCACCAGCGTAGTCATTTTGCAAGTAAACGCCAGCTGTTACATTATTGCTTCCTGAGGTATCCAATCCGGCGATCGTGATGGCGCCATTGCTAAAGATGTACACGTTACCGTTGATATTATTATTAAAGCTGGTATCCGGGTTGCCGCCGCTCACGCTCAGCGTCACCGCTTGCGGGGTTGTGGAAGTGTGGTTATCCACGTACAAACCATAAGCGCCATTGTCGTTACCAGCGGCGTTATTAATCGAAACGCTCCCGTCGCTGAACACGGCCAGCCCAGTAAAGCCATTTTGGTGAAATATATTCGTGCCGGTAAATTTTACAGCCGCTGTACCGTTGGAGTTATCTACATACACCCCATTCCCACCGATATTATTGTTGGCGGTAATGCTGTTAATCGTCACTGCACCTTTGGAATAGACACCCAAGCCGTCCAGCCCGTTGAACTTGACCTGATTGCTCTTGCCGCTCAACGTCACAGCCTTGGCAGAGGTGGCCGCTATGTTATCTAACAAAGCGCCGCTCCCTCCATTGCTATTGGCCACCAGATTGGTAATCGTAATCGCGCCGTCAGAATATACGATCAGACCGTCATTCTTGTTGCTGGTGAAGGTACTGTTGGTGATGACCACGTCGCCCGCCACCAAGCCATCGTCATTACTCAAGTACGCGCCGTTCACGGTTCCCCCGCCCGTGTTGCCGGCCACGTCTACGTTGGTCAGGGAGATATTCTTGGTGGTGGAAATTTCCAGCGCGGCATTGTGGGGAGTCGTGCCCACCGTTATGCCGGAGAAAATAATATCTTTGAGGGTGACGTCGCCCGCCCAGTTATCAATCAGGAGGCTCTGGCTGATGGTGGAAACGCCAGTCACTTTAGAACTGCCGAAGACGCCATCCCAGCCGCCCTGCAGGGTGAGCGCGAAGGTCTCCATCGCGCCGAGGTCTGGATCCGAACCGTCCAACACAATCGCGCCCACAGAAGAGTCGGCGCCTTGTTGAATCCAAATGATGCCGTTTTTGTTCGGGACCACTCCGGCTAAGCCAGTCATCAGATCGTTCACCAGCCCTTGTAAACTGGCATACGAAGTAGTACAGCCGCTGGCGCCATTCTTGGGCGCAACGCCCACCGGGCACCAAACCGGGTCAATCACGGCGAGCGTGCCAGCCGCCTCTTGGGTGGCCAGCGGCAGGGCTTCTCCCTGCTCGTCCGCCACGACAAGTTCCGTCCCTTCGGGAAGCGCCGGTATGAGAGCCGGCTCTTCCGGCGCAGGGGTCGGGGTGGCGACTTCTTCGGGCGGCGGTTCAACTGGCGCCGTTTCAACGATTGGCGGAGGTGCATCATCCGCCAGCGCAGGGGCCACGCTAAGGGCGCTAAACACGAGCGCCACCAGGGTGGCTATGCCAAAAAGACTAAAACGAGATCGGTACATAAAATCCTCCATAAAGGTGTGCAGATTACACATCCACGCACATGACCGCCATGCGCGTTAATTCATTATACCGATTTGGAATTGCAATACAAGCCCTATTTTAAAACCAGTCAACTTATCTTCAGCAGAAGTTCAAACCAACGCTACGAATCAAACCCCAGCCCCAGCGCATCGAGCAGTTGTAACCAGGCGTTCCTTCTTCCAGCGTTTTCATCCGCACGGTTCAGCGACCAGCGCGTAAAGTTGATGATTGGCGAGCGGAACGGTTCCGGCGGGAATGGGAACGGTTTTGAGCGCGTCATGCGTAAAGCGGTTCGTTCCGTCTTTTGGCTGTCCAACAAGTCCAAGATGACCTGTGCGCCAAAGCGCGTGGCGCCAACGCCAAGGCCGGTATAGCCCATGGCATAAGCGACCTTCCCATGATAGGCGCGGCCCCAAAATGCGGTATAGCGTGAGCAGGTGTCAATTACGCCGCCCCAGGCGTGCGTAAAGCGGAGTCCGCTCAGCTGGGGAAATGTCTGGAAGAAATGATCCGCCAAAAGTCCGAAAGAGGCCGGGCGATTTTCCAAAGCTGGCGCCACCTGATTGTTTCGATAATAAACCGCGTCATAGCCGCCCCACAAAATCCGCCCATCAGCCGTGGTGCGATAGTAATGAAATTGATTGCCGTTATCGCTGAGACCTTCGCGTCCCTCCCAGCCAATGGACGCGCGTTGAGTTGCCGAAAGCGGCTCGGACATCAGCACATAGTCATAAACCGGAACAACATAATATGAAAGGCTTTTCAGCAACGGCGGAAAAGCATTGGTAGCCAGCGCCACTTTTTTGGATTCGATTTCGCCCCCCGTGGTTTTAACCAGCACGGTTTCGCGCTTCTCTTCCAATGCCGTTACCTGCGTACCCTCAAACAGGCGGACGCCAACTTCCAGGCAGGCGCGCCGCAAGCCCCAGGCCAGGCGCGCCGGATTCACCAGCGCCACGTCGAGATCGTGAATGCCCGCCAGATAAGAAGCGGAATGAACCTTGGCCTGCATTGCGCTTTGATCTAAAAATTTTGTGCGCATGCCAAATTGCGCGGTTTGTTCGGCTTCTTCATAAAGTTCTTCAATTTGATACGGTTCATTGGCAATGTTGATTTCCCCCGCGCGCAGGTAGTCGCAATCTATCTTAAAACGCTGAATGGTCGCTTCGATTTCATTCAGGTTTTTCAACCCCAACTCAATCAGTTTCGGCATTTCAGTTGGCCAACGATTCACCCCATTTTGGAACGAATGCGTTAAGGAAGGCGACATAAAGCCGCCGTTCCGCCCGCTGGCGCCGATGGCCGCCTCCCCTGCTTCAATGAGGATGACTTCACGGGTAGGGTCGGCCTGTTTGGCTTGAAGGGCCGTCCACAAGCCGGTAAAGCCCGCGCCAATCACCGTCAAATCTGCCGATATTTTTTGGGTCAGCAGATCCGCCTTTTCTGGTTTGTCTTTGTCGTCCAACCAAAAAGGCATTAATTTCACATCCGCAATGGCTTGCAAACTTTCCGGGCGCGGAGTGTTCGAGAAAAACATGGGGTCTCCAGTTTCGCGGTTCGCCCGAATTCCTCGGGCGAATTCATAGATTTTGAGCTAGTTTAACCGAACTCTGGCGTTTAAACAATTTGACCCGCAGAAATGCGGGTCAAATTCATTTTAGGGCGTGGGGGTGGCGGTGGGCGGCGTTCCGGTGGGCATGGGCGTATTGGAGGGGATAAGCGTTACTCCCAACAGCCGGGCCAGTTCAGCCATGTATTGATTATGATATTCGATGGAAGCGGCCATGCCCTGATTGATGGCATCCACATCATTTTGCGTCAACTCCGCGTTGACCGTGGAATATAAAGCCACCAACATATTAATGAAGGTATTCATATAAGCAAGCTGATATTCCTGTAATTTAGCCAGACAGGCCGGGCCCGAATAATCCTCGGATTTACGACGAATGTCTTGCAATTGTGAAATGATCGGCACCAACTGTTCGCGGGGTGTGTTTTGCGCCAACACAGAAAGGTCGTCAAACGCGCGCGCATTCCGGTTATAGTCCAAAGCAATGGGCTTAATGTTTTCGGGAGTGCAGGGGTTGGGCGTAAAAGTCTCGGTCGGCGGGAGTGGCGTAGAGGTGGGACCAGACGTCGGCGTTGGGCTTACCGCAGGCGAGGAAAATAAAGAGGAGCCAACCAAAGACAAAACCACCACCAGGATGGTTGCAATCGTCACAATCACCGCCACCTTGCTATTTTTACTTTTCATTTTCAATTCCTTATCAGGGATGGATTTAAAATAATTTGGATTATACCTGATGAAAAATCCACGCCCTGCAAACTGAATCTCGCCGCTTGACATTCACCCACGCTCACGTATAATCAGCCTATAAAGCCAGCGCGAAGCCAAGTAAACTTGTAACTGTTCAGAGAGTCGCCGGGTAGTGCAAGGCGACCAGCCCAAAGTTGAAATCCCCTTCGCCAGCGCGTTCTCGCAGAGGCTAACGCCATAAGAGAGCCGGGCAGTACCCGTTACAGTACACTCCGAGACCCCCACCCTTCCTCCCCAATCAAATTTGAGAGAGGCGCTACAGGCGGAGGGGGTAAAAGCAGGTGGCACCACGAAACGCCCCTTCGTCCTGCAATAATGGATCGGGGGCGTATTTTATTTCCTGCGCACGGAGGCGCCCCATGTTAGACCTAAACTTGATTCGTGAAAAGCCTGAACTGATTCGCAAAGCCCTGCAAGACCGGCAGGATGACCCCGCTTCGGTGGACTCAATTTTGCAGTTTGACGAAAAACGCCGCGCCCTGCTCGGTCAGACGGAAGCGCTTAAAGCCGAGCGCAACGCCGTCTCCAAAGAGATTGGCCAAATGAAAGACCCAACCGCCCGTCAGGTTAAGGTGGAAGCGATGCGCGCCGTCGGCGATCAAATTTCAACGCTGGATAAACAACTCGCCGAAGTGGAAGCCGCGTTAAATGACGTCGCTTCCCGACTCCCCAACCTGCCCGACGAACGCACGCCCTACGGCAAAAGCGAAGATGAAAACGTAATCCTGCGCACGCTGGGCGAACCGCGCAAATTTGATTTCAAACCGCTTCCCCACTGGGACCTCGGGCCGGCGCTGGGCATCCTGGACTTTGAACGCGGCTCGAAGTTAACCGGCTCGCGTTTTTACGTTTTGCAAAAAGCGGGCGCGCGCCTGCAACGCGCCTTAATCGCCTGGATGTTGGATTTGCACATCCGCCAAGGGTATCAGGAAGAATACCTGCCCTTCATGGTCAAAACTGAAACCGTCTATGGCGCGGGTCAATTGCCCAAATTTGCAGACAATCTCTACAAAGACCACGAAGAAGATCTGTACTTTGTGCCCACCGCTGAAATTCCGCTGACCGGCCTGCACATGGATGAAATTTTAGACGAGGCTTCGCTCTCCAAGTTTTACACCGCCTACACGCCCTGCTTCCGCCGCGAGAAGATGAGCGCCGGGCGCGACGTGCGCGGCATTAAGCGCGGACATCAATTTGACAAAGTCGAAATGTATATCTATTGCAAGCCGGAGGATTCGGACGCGCTTCACCAGAAGATGTTGAAAGACGCGGAAGAGACTTGTAGTTTGCTGGGCATTCCCTACCGCGTAAAACAGCTTTGCACAGGCGACCTCGGCTTTGGCGCGGCCATGACCTACGACCTGGAAATGTGGGCCCCCGGTTGTGACGAATGGCTGGAAGTCTCGTCCATCTCAAACGTCCGCGACTTTCAGGCGCGTCGTGCGAATATCAAGTATCGCCCGGCCGACGGCGGCAAGACGAAATTCGTCCACACGCTCAACGGCTCGGGGCTGGGCCTGCCGCGCGCGCTCATCGCCGTGCTGGAAAATTATCAGCAAGCCGACGGTTCGATCCGCGTGCCGGAAGTCCTGCGCCCGTGGATGGGCGGGATTGACGTGATCCAATCAGTTTGAATATAGGAGACTACATGGGCCTTACGCCAGAAGATCTTAAGCTGTTCTTCGACATCTTTTTCGGGTTTCTGACTTTTGCCGTCCTGCTGGCAGGCCTCTTTGGGTTGTTGATTCCCGTCTTCCCTGGCCTAACCGTGATGTGGATCGCCACGCTGGTCTATGCAATCGTTCAAAGCGCGATGGATAAAATGACCTGGGTGGGGTGGGTCCTCTTCGCGCTGATTACGCTCTTAATGATTGGCGGCAACGTCGTGGACAACATCATCATCGCTAAGCATGTGCGCGATAAAAACGTGCCGTGGAGTTCCATCCTGTGGGCCTTCGCGGCGGGGATTCTCGTCAGCCTGTTCTTCACGCCGATTGCGGGCATCATCGCTTCGCCGCTAGGGTTGTGCCTCGCCGAGCGCTATCGGCTCAAAGACCAACAAGCCGCGCTGACCAACACCAAAGCCTGGATGACCGGCTGGGGCTGGTCGCTGGCGGCGCGGTTTGGCATCGGCGTGGTGATGATCGGTTTTTGGGGAGTTTGGGCCTGGTTGTAAGTTAAAACAAAACTACCTGACTGTTTTAAAACTGGACGCGGTCAAGCGCTGATGCACGCGGAAAAGACCGCCTTTTTCAATTGAAGACCTGAAAATATCCGCGTCCCAAAAGAAAAGTATCGGGTGGCTAAAAACAAAAAAACTTCGGAAAATTTCCGAAGTTTTTTGTTTTAACGCTTCGCTTCTTGAACGAACTGAATCAGTGTGGCTTTGAAGCGCTCCCCCGCCGCATCTTTTCCAAGCGGCAAAAAGGTTAGGGATTTTTCACTGCCGTCGGTAAGCGTTCCCGTAATATTCAGGCCCGTGTCTGGAAGTACGGACTGGAAACTGCTCTTTTCGTAATCTTCAACCGTAATATCCTGCAACTGCATGGAACGGACGAAAACCGCAGTTTGGTCGGCGCGATCTGCCAGGATGAGCCAGCGCTGCGTCAGAATAACCGTAACCGCCAACAGTTTGGGGCCCGGCCCGCTGAACAATCCCTTTTTGATTTTTTCAGAGGTGGAAAGCAAACACTGCGAGACAGCGCTTAAGATATCTCCGAGGTTATGTTTTTCAATGTGTGCCTGAACGGCTTGCAATACGTCGGGGGCGACTTCGGCAAAGCTGATTTCTTTGGTGGAGCGGTTATAGGCGCTCATACAAATTCCTACACGTTCGCGGCTTTGGTTAATAATGCGTTCAACAACTTGACGCTGTTCTTCAAATCGTTGTAATCCACAATCTCCGAAGCGGAGTGGACGTAGCGGCACGGGATGGAAAGCGTGCCAGTTAACACGCCCGGCCCGGTGGCCTGAATGGCGCGCGCGTCTGTTGTGCCAAACAGCAAAACTTCACGCTGATAGGGAATCTTCGCGCGTTCGGCGGTGGCAATCATCCACTCCACCACGCGCGGGTCGGCCAAATGTCCGGAGTCGCGAATCTTCACGCACGGGCCTTTGCCAAGTTCCATCGCCATTTTGAAGGAAGCGGGCGTATCGCCAGTGCCGGTCACGTCCACGGCGATGGCAATTTCCGGGTCAATGCCAAACGCGGCGGGGCCTGCTCCACGCGTGCCAACTTCTTCCTGCGTGGTGAAGACGAAATAGACATCGTGCGGCGTGGATTTCAAGCCGCGCAAAGTTTCAATCAACACAGCCACGCCGGAGCGATCATCCATGGATTTGGCCACGAGGCGGTCGCCCATTTCAAAGTAAGGCCGTTCAAACGCGCCCACGTCGCCCACTTTGAGCGGGCAATCTTTTTTACTCGTCGCGCCGGTATCAATGTACATCTTACTGAGTGGAAGCGGCGAGTCCATTTGTTCCAAACGGTCGTGGGCCACAATGCCTTTGGCGCCGTTCAAAAATTGGACGCGCGCGCCCAGCGTGTAGCGCCCAAACGTGCCGCCGATGTTGGTGAAGCGGGCAAAGCCTTTTGCATCCACATGGCTGACCATCACGCCAATTTCATCCATGTGCGCGGCCAGCATGATCTTCTTTGAGGCTTTGGCGCCTTGCGCGGGTTTCTTCCGCGCAATCACGTTGCCCAGCGCGTCCACGCGCACTTCATCCACCAAAGACTTAATCTCTTTCAGCACAATTTTCCGAACTGCGTCTTCATAGCCGGAAGGTCCGTACGTTTCAGTCAGCGTTTTAAGTAAAGGTTTCATTTTGTTTTCCTAAAGAAAATTTTTCGCCAGCGGCGTAGGTTCTAATTTCGGCTTTGGTCAACATGTGGGCTTTGGCTTTGCCCATCACCAGCCATTCTTCATTTAGCTTTCCAATCACGGCGGTTTCTTCGTCAATGCCCAGCATCAGTTCGCCTTCGTCCAACCGGCGGCGCAAGGTGGCGATTAATGGCTTGCCAAACAAAGGTAACGCGTCATAATGCGGCAGGATGGATGAAATTGGCAGTAGGTCAAACGCGGCCATGGAGCGAATGCCCGCCGCGCGAAAATCCGGCATTTCGCGGCTGAGGATCATCGCGCCCGCCGAGCAACCGGCGTAAACGGCGCCGCCCTGCCAGGCCTTTTGCGCGGCCTTCCAAACCAGGCTGTGATTCAAAGTGCGGAATAAATAATTGGGGTTGCCGCCGGAGAAGTAGATGAGATCCGCTTCGGCCACCGCCTGAGCATGATTCTCGTCGTTGGCCGATTCTGCATCTGTAACCGGAATCGCCCGAACGTCCGCGCCGAGGCGGGTGAAATGAGCCACGCCCATCTCCGA
This sequence comes from Anaerolineales bacterium, assembly GCA_020851785.1. Lineage (GTDB taxonomy): Bacteria > Chloroflexota > Anaerolineae > Anaerolineales > Villigracilaceae > Villigracilis. The sequence goes on along the minus strand of JADZCC010000076.1, from coordinate 87,530 downwards.
CCATTGCTTCACGCTTTTGGGGCCTTCGTCGCCCGCGGCAGTGGGCAGGCAAACCACGCGGGGCTTGCGATGCGCCGCGCCGCAATGCGCCAGCAAAAACTGATCTACTTCGTCCATCACTGGCAGATATTCGCCCGAACCCAATAACGCAATGTAGCCGTTCATCTTATCTATTTAATACGTCGTGGTTCATGGCTTTCAAAGCGGCATGGAGTAAGTTGAGCGCGTTCTGCCAATCTTCCACGCGCGAAACGCTGACCGGCGAATGCGTATACCGATGCGGGATGGAGACGGAAACCACCGGCACGCCCGCATGAACGCGCTGAATCGCGGCCGCATCGGTGCCGCCGCCGCCGGGTTGGCGGAATTGAAATTGAATTTTATTTTTGAGGGCGGTCGTTTCCAAAAATTTGACGAGGCGCGGGTCGTCTATGGTGGAAGCGTTGGAGAGATAAATGGCGGGGCCCAGCCCAAGCTTGACGTTGTAGCTCACGTTTTCGGCGCCGTCAAAATCTGGCAGGTCGCGGGCGGGCGTGGAATCCACGGCGATGGCCACATCCGGCTTGAAGTGAAAGGCCGCCACTTTTGCGCCGCGCAGGCCAATCTCTTCCTGTGAGCTGAACGCCAGGCATAACTCAATCTGTTTCGGCGCATGTTTGAGGAGTTCAATCAAAATCGCGCATCCAATCCGATTGTCAATCGCTTTGGACATAATCGAAGGGCCGACGCGTTTGAATTTAGTGGCGAACGTTCCACGATCGCCCACTTTGGCTTTGCCTTCGGGGCCCAAGTCAATGCGCATGTCGTCCACGTCAATCGCATATTTGCGCTCGTTGGCCGTCGTCAGGTGAATGGGTCTGGCGCCGATGACGCCGGGGAGGTGGTCTTTGCCAACGACCACTTGCTTCCCAACCAGATAACGCTCGTCTATGCCGCCCACGGTTTCAAATTGATAGAAGCCATCGTCATCGTCGTGGGTGATCATAAAGCCCACTTCATCGAGATGACAATCCAGCAAAACGCGCAGGGCTTTGGGAGCGCGGGCCTTTTTTCGGACCAGCACGCTTCCAAGCGCGTCCACCTTTACTTCATCGGCGTAAGGCTTCACTTCTTCCAAAACAATCCGGCGGACTTCGCCTTCGTCGCCGGAGACCGCCACGGCGTTGCATAATTTTTCCAGTAATTTCAGTTGAGGCTGTCGAATGGATAACATAGCAATTATTCCCACACAATCTTTTCGGCAAAATCCGCTTCCAAAGAAGCCGCAAATTCCGCCAACAAACGTCCGGCGCGTTGAATGTCTTTCATGGCCACCACTTCCACTGGCGTGTGCATGTAGCGAAGCGGAATGCCAATCACCATGGTTGGAATGCCTTCGGCGGTCAGTTGAATTGCGTCCGCGTCCGTCCACGAGGCTTCGGGCATGGCTTCCTGCGCGACGGGAATTTCCACGCGTTCGGCAGTTTCTTTTAATCGTTTATATAAGAAAGGATGCATACTCGCGCCAATGCCCAGCGTTACGCCTTTGCCGAGCTTAAAGGTTTTATGCCCGCCCGCGCCCGCGCCTTTGCCAAACGTCACATCCACCACCACGGCAATGGTGGGGCGCAATTCAAACGCGGAGGTGAACGCTCCGGCAAACGAAACTTCCTCCTGCACTGAAGCCACCGCCCACACATCCCACACGTGCGTGCGGGATTGGAGTTCCTGCAGGCACACCGTCAGCGCGGCGACTGAAGCGCGGTTATCCAATGAATGGCCGCCAAGACACCCTCCGGCCAGTTCGACAGGCTCGGTATTAAACGAAACGCGATCCCCCACTTGGACGCGCTTCGCCACCGCACCCGAAGTTAATCCGGTTTCAACCAGCAGATACTTCAGCCCGACCGCGTCGTGGCCTTCGCCATCCGGCAGTAAGTTGGCGGGCGGTAAAACGACCACGCCGTATAAATCTTCGCCGCTGGAAGCGTGGACGGTAACCGGCGTGCCGGGCAAAACGCGCGGATCCACGCCGCCGATGGCCGTGAGGTAGAGAAAGCCGTCCACAATTTGCGAGACCATCAAGCCAATCGCGTCCATGTGCGTGGCGATCATGATCGAGGGGGGCGAATGTTTTTTGGAAGTTGAACCCGCCTTGAGCGCGTGCAAAGAGCCGAGGCGACTGCGCGTCACCGAATTGGCCAGCGGCGTCCACTGTTGTTCGATCAGCGCGGCGATGGGCGCTTCATATCCCGAAAGGCCGGGGGCGGAGAGCATGGATTTCAAGAAAGGCAGGGTTTCAGTCATAGTCATCCTAAAATTATCCGCCAAAGGGTGTGAGCGTAGGCGTGAGCGTGTTGCTGGGCGTGGGCGGCGGGTTTGTGGCGGTGGGCGTGACACTGGGGACCAGCGTTGAAGTTGGGGATAAAGTAAACGTGGCCGTATTGGTAGGCGTGAAGGTTAACGTTTCAGTGACGGTGGGCGTGGGCGTAAACGTATTGGTGTTGGGCTGGAAAGGCGTGAAGGTGACGGTGGGCGTTAAGGTGAGCGTGGCGGTGGGCGTTTCGGTGACTGTGGCGGTAATGGTGCCGGTGACGATGGCGGGCGTGGTGGTAAGCGGCGGGGTTGTCGTAATGGCGGTTGCGCTCGTCAGGGTGACGGTGGGCGTGGCGGTTGCGGTGGCCGGGCCCGGCGCAACTGCCCAGGCGATTAAGCCAACGCAATAGCACGGGATGGTAAAGAGGATGATCCAAATCAGGCGCATGCGCCATTTATCGCGTGGTGTTTCGTTTCCCAAATTGACCATAGCGCTTCGATTATAATCCATGCCGAAGACAGGGTATAACGCTTTATGATTCCACTCCACTTACGCATTGCCGGTTTTTTATCTTATCAAGACCCCGTTGAATTGGATTTCGATTCTTTTGAACTGGCTTGTATTTCCGGTCAGAACGGCGCGGGCAAATCTTCCCTGCTGGACGCATTTACCTGGTCTTTGTTTGGCGAAGCGCGCGGCAAAAGCGCGGACGTGATTAACTTAAATCAGGAAGTGAAAGCGGCGGAAGTGGTTTTAACTTTCGCGTATGAAAATAACATCTATCGCGTGCAGAGGGTTTTACCGCGCGGCAAAAGTACGGTTTTGGAATTTCAAGTATTGGATCAAACCGTAGAGGCTGACTCTCCAACCCGCTTCGGCGGTGAGTGGCGGGCTTTGACCGAAAAGACCACCCGCGATACGCAAGCCAGAATTGAACAAACCTTGCGGCTGGATTACGAGACCTTCACCAACGCCTCATTTTTTTTACAAGGACAGGCGGATCAATTTACCCAGAAAAAGGCCAGCGAAAGAAAAGCGGTCTTAAGCGCAATTTTGGGGTTGGAAATTTGGGAAACCTATAAAAGCCGGACTGCCGAAAAGCGTAAAGCGCTGGAAGGCGAAGTTAATTCCATAGACGGGCGGATTGTAGAAATTGACGCGGAATTGGCGGAAGAAGGGCCGCGAAAATTACGCCTGCAGGAATTGGAGAAAACCCTAAAACAAATTACCTCCGCCCGCGAAACGCAAGACGCGCTTTTAGCCAGCCTGAGAAATACGACGGCCATTTTTAAAACGCAAAAGACGCTGGTTGAAACGTTGGAAAGCGCTTTACAGAGCGCCCGACGCTCGCTTTCAACCGTTGAAAATAAAATGGCTGAAAAAGAAAACGAGCAAAGGGAATTTTCCGCTTTGGCGGGCAGAGCCAAAGAGATTGAACGCTTGCACAAAAAATGGCAGGGCCTCAAGAAACAACTGGAAGAATTGGAACATTCCTCTTTTGTGGCGCGAGACTATGAAGCCAAACGCCAACCGCTGGTCGAAGCGATTGCCGCCGAGAAAAACCAACTGGAAACAGAAAAGGAAGTCTTGAACAGCCAGTTTTCAGGAGTTCGCGCGCAGTTGGCCGAAGTGGAGCGTCTGGAAGCGACAATCGCTTCAGCGCAGAAAGCGCTGACGGAAGTTGAGCAAAAACGCACAGCGCGGGCCGCGTTGGAAAATCGCCGGAACGAAGCGAAAGAAAAACTGGCGGGCCTCAAGTTTGAAAATGAAGCCCTGCGTAAAGAAATGGACGAATACAAAGCCCGGATTGACGCTTTGGAAAAAACCGAAAGCGCCGAATGCCCGGTCTGCGGGCAGGCCTTGACCGAGGCCCATCGCGCCGCCACGCTGAAGGAATTAAAGAAAGACGGCAAAGTCAAAGGCGATCAATTCCGCAAAAATAAAGACGACATCGCCGACCTTGAAAAACAAATCGCCAATGCTGAAACTCAACTGACGAGCGCCAAAACGCTGGATGATGAACGTCTGCAATTTTCCAACTCGCTTTCGACAGGCAAACTGAAATTGGAATCCATCCACGCGCAACATGCGGAGTGGGAAAAAACCGGAGCGAAACGGTTAAAAGAAATTAATCAAATTTTGGCAGGCGGTCAATTTGCCGTGGCCGCACAAAAAGAGCTGGCGCAATTTGACGCTGAACTTGTCAAACTTGGCTATGACATTTCCCGGCACGAAGCCACACGCAACGAAGAACTTGAATTAAGGGAAGCGGCGGAAGATTACGCTCGATTGGAGAAAGCCAGAGATTTAAACGAACGAATCAGCGCCGAGTTGAAAGAACTACAGGCGGAAAAAGAAAAGCGGGAAAAAGAAACCGCCGCCGCTGAAGCAAAGTACGCCGACGCGCAACAAGAATTTGCAAAAACAGAGGCGCAAACGCCAAACTTACCAGAGGCGGAAAATAGATTTTATGAATTGAAGGCGGAGGAAAACCGCATCCGCGACGAGATGGGCGCGGCCCGCCAGCGGGTGGACGTTTTGGAGACGTTACGCGCGCGCAGGCAGGACGCCACAGCCCAACGCGAAGCGTTTAATCAAAACATCGCTCAACACAAAAGTCTGGAACGCGCCTTCGGCAAAGACGGCGTGCCAGCGCTATTAATCGAACAGGCCCTGCCGCAAATTGAGCAAAAAGCCAACGACCTGCTGGAGCGCCTCAGCGCCGGGCAAATGTCCATTCGGTTTGTGACGCAGGCCGGATATAAAGATAAAAAACGCGACGATTTAAAAGAAACGCTGGAGATTCAAATCAGCGATGCGGCTGGCGCGCGGGATTATGAAATGTATTCCGGCGGCGAAGCCTTCCGCGTCAACTTTGCGATTCGGCTGGCGCTTTCAGAAATTTTGGCGCAAAGAAAAGGCGCGCGCTTGCAAACGCTGGTGATTGACGAAGGCTTTGGCTCACAGGATACGCAAGGCCGCGAAAAGTTGGTCGAAGCCATCAACCTGGTGAAAAATGATTTTGCAAAAATTCTGGTCATCACCCATTTGGAAGAACTCAAAGACGCTTTTCCAAATCGGATTGAAGTGGAAAAGACCGAGCGCGGAAGTAGCGTGAAGGTGGTGTAGGGGTCAGGTAGCAAGTGTCAGGTGTCAGGTAAAAAGTTGTAGATTTCAAATTAAAAGGATGTTGGATGAAAAAAGCATTGGCAATTTTAAGTTTGGGAATATTTTTTTTGAGCGCGTGCGCTTCCGGCCCGGCTGGGCATGTCGCACACACTGACGAAATTGGCGCGCACGATTACTGGGCCCGTTCCGCGTTGAAAGGCGGCAACACGGCGATTTATTTATTCCTCTATAATCAAACCGCGGAAGCCGACGCGCTGATCGGCGCTTCCACAGACGTTGCCGAGGCGGTGGAAGTGCATCTCTCGCAGATGGACGCCAACGATGTGATGAGCATGACCAAACAGGAATCCGTTGAACTGCCCGCGCAAGGCGAAGTGGAGTTTGCGCCCGGCGGCTATCACTTTATGGTTTTGGGATTAAAGCAGGATTTAAAAGCAGGGGCTGAAATTACCCTGACTTTGCATTTCAAACATCACGCCGATATCACGCTGACCGTGCCGGTGATGGACGGCACGGACACGGACGGGATGGACATGAATCATTAAAAGCAGATGGGAACTTCTGGCGGGCTTTCAACGTCCGCTGAAAAAACAAGGAGCCCCATGAAAAAAATTCTCATCCTGCTAACCGCCCTGATTCTCGCCGCCTGTTCATCTCAGGCGAGCAACGCACTCAAACAAAACCGCGCGACCTGGCAAGCCGCAAAAATCAATCATTATAGCTTCAACCTGAACGTCAGTTGCTTTTGCGCATTTCGCAACGCAATGCCTGTACAGGTGGAAGTTCAGAACGATCAGATCGTTTCGATTGTGGATGCAAACGGCACGCCGGTGACGCTGGACGCCAACGATTCAGGCTACGAAGCCACCTACGGGACGATTGACCGCATCTTCTCACAGCTTGAGACGGCCCTCAACGGCGACGCAGACGAAGTCACCGTAACCTATGACCCGACCTACGGCTTCCCCGCGCAAATCTTCTTTGACTTCATCAAAGAAGCGATTGACGACGAAGTTTCAATTGAAGTCTCAAACTTTCAGACCTTGAAGTAAGCGTAATAAAAAAACAGCCCGCTAAAAAGCGGGCTGTTTTTATTATTTAACTCGTCTTAGTCAGTTTTACGAAAACTCGTAAATTCTCCCTCATCCCCAGCCCTTCTCCCGGCGGAGAAGGGGGGAATCGCTAGACTTCCCCAAGCAGAACCTGGTCCGTGCCGCGATTCACTTCCCACGGGTAGATGATGTAGGCGTCGGTGACGGCGGCGTAATAATCCGGGCGAAAACTGCCAAACAGGCTTCGATATGGATTGAAATGTAAGACGCAGGTTTCAGGAAAGCCGCCCGCCGCTGAAACGCGATTTTTCACAGCCGTAATCGTACGCCCCGATCCCCAGACATCGTCCACAATTAATGTGGGACGGCCGCGCAGTTTATCGTCGGCCGGGAATTGGATGAACTCCGGCCAGGCCATAAAGGCCGAGGATTTTTGGCGCTCAATTTGCGCGGGAAAATCCACCGCCGCAGTGAGGATGTGCGTAATATCCAGCGCTTCTGCGAGCAGGCCGCCGGGGACGATGCCGCCGCGTGTGATCATCACCATCGCAGTAAATTCGCGTTTGAATTGCGGGACGAGGTGATCAATCAACTTGTCCACTTCCTGCCAGGCGATGAGTTCTCCGCGCGGGGTTTGAGGGGCCATGTCGTTAACTTTCAGCGTGGGCTAGGCCGCGGGAGCCAGAGCCGCCGCGAGCGGGGCCGGAGCCGCAACTTGCGCTTCAACGCGGCCTTCGACGTGGGCCTTTTCCACATCGCGCGCCCAAATGTAGAGGCAGGTGTGATAGGCCGTGGTGGTGTAGGAAGTGAAGAGGCTGACGAGCATGATGATTGTGAAGAAGATCAACGCGCCGAGCGCCACGCCGACGATGACCAGCGCGGTACTGGCGCTACCCGCGTATGCGATTCCGCCGCCGACCGCCACAGCCAGAACGAGTCCCAACGCGCCGACGATGAAGCCGATCAGGCCGGTGATCCAACGCACGCCGACGAAGCTGACGCCCACCAGCAGGAAATTTTCTTTGGTGATTTTGACGATGCGCGCGAGGCTGTCTTTGAAGTTCAAGTCGTCAATCACCATGGCCGGTAAAACGAGCAGGGCCGCTTCCGTCCATAGCGCTTCGACGGCGCGCATGACCGAGCGCAGGATGCCGCTCAGGATGTTATTTTTACGATTATTTTGCGCGGCGTTCTTCAACATGCCCACCACCGTGGAAACTGCGGCCAGGGTGAGGATGTCGAAAAAGTCGCGGCGGACGATGGCCCAGGCTTCGCTCATGCGTCCATCGCCTTTGGTCAGGTAGCCATAGATCAGGTAAATGGTCATGGCCGAGAAAACGTAGGTGATGACGAATTGAACGAACATCAGAACGACGCCCAGCGCGCCCATGACAAATTGCCCGATTCGATTATCGCCAATGGTGACGGCCACCAGAATAATGGGGATAATGCCGATGATGGAAACGATCATACCAACCACTAAAGCGTACACTGAAGGCTTGAGCAGGTCTTTATCTTTGAACGCCATGCTCCAGGCCTGTTTTAGAAAACTCCAACCACGTGAAAGACTTTGCATAGTTAAATCTCCTTTTCAGTACTACTACGCATATTATAGCAAAAGAGATGCGCGGTTTTTCAAACCCGTTTGGCTGGTAAAGCAAGCGGCAGGCCTTAAAAAGGCCTGCCGCTTAAGGCTGTCAAACTGGCTGATTAATCCGCTGGGGTCGTGCGCTTCAAACTTTCCGCAACCTGCTCGCGATAGCCGACGGTGTTGTAGGTGCAAAATGGAATCATGCGCCCATCCGGCACGAGGAATTCGACGCAACACTTCATCGCGTTCTTGACGTTGAAGGTGTACGGGTCCATGAAGTCGCGGGTGTTGATCATGAAGATGTGGCGGCTCAAGTCGCGCGGCGCGTGATCGCTTAACGGCAGGTGCGCGTGGCAGGAGGTACAGCGCTGACTGGCGCGCGTCTCTTCGATGGTGTGATGTTCGCCGCTCCCATTGGATTTCCCTTTGAGCATGTTCGTAATGTCCTGCGCGGCTTCGTCCGAACCGACCTTGGCCGAACTGCTCCACAGCCGTTCGAGCGTTTTGAGCAGATCGTCATTCAGGGCGGGCATGGTGCGGTTTTTGATGTAGTTAAGATAGAAAGAAATATCGAGGATGCGCGTGACCGGCGTGACCGAGTCGCCTTCGATCAGCGCGTAGGTGACGAAGTTGCAGGTTGGCATACAACACGGGACGGGGACGAAATCATCCAGTTTGATCAGCCCGTTCGTTTGTGTCTCCAGGTTTTTCAACACGTCGGGGATGGTCATGCGCGTCAGCGGGTCGGCGGGGATGTGCCGTTGGGCGCGGAAGGCAGGTTGAAAGTTAACGCCAAAGACAGCCGGATGACTCAATCCAAATTCTACGATCCGCCCAATTTCATGTTCGTTGACTCCGCGCTCCACAGCGGCGACCAACACCACGCGCATATCATGCTTGGCGAGTCGCTCCAGCGCCTTCAACTTGATGTCCAACAAATCCGCCTTGCCGCGAATCAATTCGTTGGTACGCGCGTCAAAACCGTCAAATTGCAAATAGACGTGGGCCTTCGTCTTCGCCAGCGCCTCCAAAAATTTATCGTCGCGCGCGATGCGAATGCCATTCGTATTCAACATCACATATTTGATGCCTTTGCGATTGGCCAACTCGATGAAATCAATGATTTGCGGGTGCAAACTCGGCTCGCCGCCGGAGAATTGCAGAACTTCCGGGTCACCCTCAGCGGCGATGAAGTTGTCAATCATAAATTCGACTTGCTCGTAGGTTAGTTCAAAGCCGTCTTTGGCGAGATGCGTCCCAGCGTTGGCGAAGCACAGCGGACAATCGAGATTGCAGGCCTGATTAACTTCGATCAAGCCCAAACAAGCATGTTGCTGATGGTCGGGGCATAGACCGCAATCGTGCGGGCAACCCTCGCGGATTTCCGTGGAAAATTTCAGCGGGATTGTGCCGGGCTTGTTGTACGGCATAATCTTGACGTACAGTTCCGCGTCGCCGAAGAACAACGCTTCAGACGTACCATGCTCCGGACACCACTTGCGCAGATAAACTTTGCCTTCGCGCAGGAGGATGCGCGCATCGGTTACTTTACGACATTCCGGGCAAATGGATTTGGTTAACTCCCAAAAAATTTCCTTGCGGTCTTCCTTGACAATAGCCTCTGCCATATTTTCTCCAATGTCTGTTTATAGATTGCCCGAGCTAATTAAAACAAAACACGCCGCCACGAAGATCACCCCAAGGCAAATAACAATCGCAAGCGCAATCCCAAAACCCGCCAACATGCCTAGCGCAACTTGACTGCGCGTGAAAGCGAAGTAGATGATCGCCCCAATGTTGACTGCCCAGGGGAGTAAATTCAACGCATAATAGAGAAAGGTCATCAACGTGGAATATCCGGGGTCTGAACCAAAAACTGCGGCCAAAGCAAATATCAGCCCCCACTGGCAGAGCGTCAGGACGATATTCCCGACAAAGAAGAGGCCCACGCCCAGCCAGAAATCCTTCTTCTTTTCGGCGTCGGTTTCGTAAACCTTGGCAGTCAGCCAGTTTGGCTTGTCATCATTCCCGTTTGAGCCAAAAGAATCAGCGCTTTGATTAAAAGCCGAGGAGACCGGCTGATTGTCGTTGTCATTCGGTCCAAGCGGAGCGTTGTTTTCAGAATCCATTGCGCCCTCCTTAGGCTGTTTGCGCGGCTGGGAATAACTTCTCCCGATTCTTCGCAAAATAGACGATCACCGCCACAAACAAAAATGCGCTGACGTATTGCTGGCCGGTCAGCCCCAACGCCATAACCTGATTGTTCCGCACGAACTCCACAAAAAAGCGGAAGAAGGCATAGCCCGCAATCCCAAACTTGAGCAGGTTGCCGTTTTGCATCCACTTATGATCGCGCAAGGCGAGCAAAACGCCAAACCAAAATAGATTAAATGCCATATCATAAAGCGGCGCAGGGTGGACGAGATACTCCACGCCGGGAAGCGGCACGCCCCACGGTAGGTTGGTCGGTTTACCCAAGCCATCTTCCAACGCGAGGAAACAGCCCACGCGCCCAACCGCAGTTGCGAGCGCCATCGCCGGAGCGAACGCATCGCACGAACATTTTTCCTTGCCGATAGCGCGGCTGGCAATATACCCGCCAAGGTATGCGCCAATCACCCCGCCGAGGATCGAGCCGGGGCCGATGCGCGGGTCAAACAGCGCGTACATATTCAACACTAACGGAGCGGTTTCCAATCCGTTGAAAAATAAAATCGAAAGGCGCGCGCCCATCATCCCCCCCACAAACGCCGCCAGCGTAATCGGAATCACTTCCTCTTTTGGCCAACGCCGGCGCTTTGCCTCAATCAACAACCAGCCGAGTCCGGCCAGCAGGGCCAGCAATAGAAAAAGCCCATGTGCGTAAACGGGCATTCCGCCAATGGAAAACAAAACAGGGACTGGGGGCATTGTTCCTCCTCGCGTAACGTGGATATTTTTTCCATGCTACATCGGAAGCGAATAAAAGTCAATCGTTCGGATATATAATTCAGCCCATGCGAAAAACATTCACCTCCATTGGCTTGATTCTATTGGGCGGCTTGCTCCCCATCCTTGCATATCTCGCACAATATGGAAGCCTCGGCGTTTCAGAGATCGCAAGCCTGCAAACGTTAAACGCTCCCGAACAGTTGGCGTTGACGGCCTCCCTGCTGACCATCAAGCCGATTTACCTGTTGTTAAGCGTGGCCATTTTGCTGACCCTCTGGGATAAAACCGCGCTTCCGGCGCGCGTCCTCTTGTGGGGATTCTCCGCGCTCATCTCTGGCGAGTTAATCTGCGGCGCAATCTTCTCCGCCCTGGGCCGCGAGTTGATCATTTCAGAACACGTCCACAGTTACGGCATGATGTTGGAATTTGCATCCATCGCTTTCGCGCTCATTTATTTGATTGAACGCCGCGTCGCGCAAACTCAAATTCGACCCATTTTTGCATTTCTCGCCCTGATGGGAATCCTCGCTTCTTTCCTCCCTTTAGCTGTCACCCCCGCCCCAGGCGGATACCACACCGATTTATACAGCGTCCCCTACCTCTACGCCCGCTTTGAATTTAATCAATGGGTGGAAAGCCGCGCCCTGCCTGTGGCCACGCTGTGCTTTTTCGCGCTGGCGTTATTCGCTTTTCTGCGAAGCAAACCAGCCTTTGCAAATATCTGTCTGGCTGTAGGAACTGGCTGGCTTGCATTTTCGTTCCTGCGTCTCTCGCTGGGCGCACTATTCGCGGAACGCCTCGTCTGGTTTGAGTTTTGGGAAGAGACAACACAGTTCATCCTCATTTCCACAATTTCTTTTTTACTTTGGCAGGTCAAACGCGCATGGACTCAAGAGCGGCTGGCTGTGTTTGAGAGAAGCGGTTAACCTCACGACTCGACGCGCAACCTGTACCCCACCCCCGCCTCCGTGACGAGATAAGTTGGGCGCGCCGCGTCTGGCTCGATCTTGCGCCTCAGGTTACTGATGTTGACTCGCAACAAGTGCATCTCGTTTTCATAAGCGCTTCCCCACACTTGCCTCAACAGTTGATGATGAGTTAACACCTTGCCTGCGTTTTGCATGAGCAAACGCAAAATGTCATATTCGGTTGGGGTTAAAGAAATTTCCTTTTCATCCAAAGTCACCAAACGGCGCGAAATGTCCATCTTCAACGCGTTCACCTGCAAAACAGGCTCATCGCCAGCGTTTGTGACGCGCCGCATGGCGACCCGCATCCGCGCCAGCAGTTCGCCCGTGCCAAAGGGTTTGGTCAGGTAATCGTCCGCGCCCGCATCCAGAGCGGCGATTTTGTCATGCTCCGCCTCGCGGACAGATAAAATGATGATCGGCGTTTGCGACCACTCCCTTAAACGGCGCGTCACTTCAACGCCATCCATATCGGGCAAGCCCAAATCTAAAATAATCATATCGGGGCGATGAGCAAGGACGGCGGATAACGCCTCCGCGCCATCGCTGGCTTCGTAAACGCTAAAGCCTTGCGCGGTTAACGCGGCGCGTAAATATCTACGGATTGGGGTTTCATCGTCAACAACCAAAACTCTTTGATTGGATTCGGTCATACGCTCAATGGTAATTCAATTTCGACGACTGTGCCGCCCCCTTCGCGATTCAAAGCGCGGATTGTTCCTCCGTGCGCTTCGACGATTCCCTTGCTGATGGAAAGCCCCAAGCCTGTGCCGCCAACTTTCTCTGGGCGTTGGACGCGGAAGAATTTGTCGAAGACGCGAATCAAGTCCTGGGGCGGGATGCCCACCCCACGGTCAGAGATTTTGAGGCGGGCATTTGAATCCGCAAGTGATGCAGTAACTTCGATCACAGAATTTTCAGGAGAGTATTTGACGGCGTTCTCCAAAAGATTTACGATTGCCTGCGCCATCAACGTAAAATCCATTTGCACAAGCGGAAAATCGGACGGGATGTTGATTTTGACTTGACGCTGACTGATGCGCCAGCCAATCTGCTCGATGGCTGTGCCGATTAAATCCTGCACGTCGCTCGGTTCAAGATGTAATTTTATTCCGCCGCTTTCGATGCGCGTCATGTTCAACAAATTTCCCACCAGCCGATTCAAACGATCCGCTTCGCCGCGCGCATTTTCAATCAACGCGCTTCGGGCAGATTCATCCAAGCCGACGTAGTTTTCATCCAACGCGGTCAACGCGCCCGTGATGGCGACCAGCGGCGTGCGTAAATCGTGCGAGATGGAATTGAGCAAGGTGGTTTGTAATTTTTCAGCCGATTGCAACAACGCCAGTTGACGGGTTTGCTCGGCGAGCAAGGCGCGTTCAATCGCTTGCGCGCCCTGATTGGCGAACGATTCCACCAACCTTCTTTTAGCGGGCGGCAAATCCACATCCGATGTATTTAATTTTCCAACGCCCAACACGCCCACCACGCCTTGCGCGGTTTTCAAGGGCAAATATCTTAATTGCGCGGCGGGCAAGGTATTCGTATGTCTCCCCGCAGGCTCGGCGTGGCGATACGCCCAATCTGCTACTGCAATTTCTTCAGCGCTCAATTTCAAAGCGTCACTGCTAGTCTTTACTTCAAGCACGTTTTCATTGGGCAATAAAATGGCGACCGTTCTTTCAAAAGTTTGCTCCACATGTTTTTTGAATTGACTCAGAACCGATTCAATATCGGCGGATGAGGCTAAATCTCGACTCAAATCATACAACTCGGCTGTTTCCGCTTCACGCTGACGCGCCGCCTCTGCCTGTTCGCTCGCCCGAGCCGTTAACTGGCTGATGACCACGCCGACTAAAAAGAGGGCGATGAACGTGATGATGTATTGCGTATCTGAAACGGCAAAAGAAAAATGCGGCGCGATGAATAAAAAATCAAACGCCAGCACGCCCAACAACGAAGCAAGGATAGCAGGTCCGCGCCCCAGATAAATGGCGGCGACGACGACTGCCAGCATATACATCATCACCCGATTGGTAGATTCGATTCGTCCGCCAAAGATATAACCGATGATGGTTGCAATGACTACCAAGACAACGCTCCACGCATAACGGCTGATCGGGCTGTGCAACTTCCACAAGCTTTCCCCTTTAGGTAGAGTGGGGACGTTGGCGCTGGTCACAACATAGATGTCCACGTCTCCGCTTTTGTGAATCAAACGATCTACCAGCGAGCCGCGCAATAACTCCTGCCAGCGCGGGCGTAACGGCTTGCCCACTACAATTTTGGTGACATTGTGCTTGTGAGCAAAATCCATCACCGCCTGCGAAATCGATTCAACGCTCCCGCTGGCAGTGACGGTATAAGATCGCGCGCCCAAATCTTCCGCGAGTTGCAAAACATCCGCCACTCGTTCATGTTTACCCGCAGGCATACTGGCGGATTGCGGCGTTTCGACAAACAGCGTAATCCATTCTGCGTAGAGTTCATCGGCAAACCTGCGCGCCGTTCGCACCAGCCTTTCACTCAACGGACTGGGACTAACACAAACCAACAATCGTTCTCCCGCCGCCCATGTGCCTTGAATCGCGCGCGTTTGCTTGTAAGCCCGCATTTGATTATCCACACGGTCTGCCGCATGGCGCAAAGACATTTCGCGCAAAGCCGCCAGATTCCCTTTACGAAAAAATTTATCAATCGCGCGGCTGGCTTGTTCGGGAACATACACCTTGCCTTCATTCAAACGAGTGATGAGCTCGTCGGGCGGCAGGTCAATCACTTCAATCTCCGCCGCTTCGTCAAGCACAGAATCGGGCACCGTCTCTTTGACGACCACGCCCGTCACCTGCGCGACGACATCATTCAAGCTTTCAAGGTGTTGAATGTTCAACGTGGTGTACACGTCTATGCCCGCGTCTAAAATCTCCTGCACGTCTTGATAACGCTTTGGGTGACGCGACCCTGGCGCGTTGGTGTGGGCAAACTCATCCACCAACACAATTTGCGGACGACGCGCCAACACCGCATCCACATCCATTTCGGGCAGGGTCGCGCCGCGATAATCCACCTGTTTGCGCGGCAGAACTTCCAAGCCATCAACCAACTCTTCCGTTTCAACCCGCTTATGCGTTTCCACATACCCGATCTCAATATCCACGCCTTGCTCTTTGCGTTGATGCGCGGCTCCGAGCATGGCGTAGGTTTTCCCCACGCCAGCGGCATAGCCGAGGAAAATTTTCAACTTTCCGCGGCTATGCGTTTCAGCGTGAAGGTTTTTTAGCAGTTCGTCTGGGTCTGGTCGCGTCATATAGATATTGTATTCCTTTTATGCCCTTATTGCCCTCACCCTACCCCTCTCCCGTTGGAGAGGGGTAGGGTGAGGGTTATTCAATTCCATCCAAAGCCAAATTTAATAACAACACATTGACGCAAGGTTCGCCGAGAAAACCAAATTGACGACCCTCGGTAAATTGATTCACCAACGCGACAACATCCGCTTCGCTCAACCCGCGGGCTGACGCTACACGATGGACTTGGTACAACGCCGCGGCGACGCTGATGTGCGGGTCGAGTCCGCTCCCCGAAGCAGTGACCAGGTCCACAGGAATCGGAAGCGTGTTGTCGGGGTCAGCCGCTTTCAAGGCATCCACGCGCGCCTGGGCGGCGTCTATCAAAGCGGGATTCAGCGGTCCGTAGTTGGAGCCAGAGGAGGCGGTTAAATTTTCCGCATTGAAGGCGTTGTACGGAAACGTGCCTGTGGCAGACAAGCGACCCCAAAAATATTTCGGGTCGTCAAATTGCTGACCGATTAATTCAGAGCCGTAGGTTTTTCCGTCAATCGTGATCAAACTTCCATTGGCTTGATTCGGAAAAACGAGTTGGGCAATGCCTGTCACCGTCAGCGGATAAATGACGCCAGTGATCACGGTGAGCAAGGCAAAAATTGTCAGAGCGGGACGAAGTTGTGTGTTCATTTTTATTCCTAATTTATTCGGTGGTCGAGTAGACACGAGCGTTTTTTGCGAGTGTCGTATCGAGACCACAGGTTCATAACTAATTTTTTATTTCCTAACAACTGTTGGTCTCGATACGCCTTCGGCTACTCGACCAACGAAATTATGCAAGACCAACCAACAACATATCAATCAATTTGATTCCGATGAACGGCGCAATCAAACCGCCGAGACCATAAATCAAGAGGTTGTCGCGCAGTAATTGCGCCGCGCCGACCGCGCGATACGGCACGCCGCGCAACGCCAGTGGAATCAAGGCGACGATAATCAACGCGTTGAAGATGACCGCTGAAAGAATCGCGCTCTCTGGAGTCGCCAGCCGCATGAAGTTGAGCGAGTTCAACACGGGGTAGGTTGATGCAAACGCGGCGGGGATGATGGCGAAATATTTGGCGACATCATTCGCGATACTGAAGGTCGTCAGAGAGCCGCGCGTCATCAAGAGTTGCTTTCCAATTTCAACAATTTCAATTAACTTGGTTGGGTTGCTGTCCAAATCAACCATGTTGGCGGCTTCACGCGCGGGTTGTGTGCCTGTGTTCATGGCGACTGCAACATCGGCTTGAGCCAGCGCGGGCGCGTCGTTGGTGCCGTCGCCCGTCATGGCGACGAGTCGTCCGCCTGTTTGATATTCGCGGATTAATTTCAACTTGGCTTCGGGCGTGGCTTGCGCGAGGAAATCATCCACGCCTGCTTCGGCGGCGATGGCGGCGGCGGTGAGCGGGTTATCGCCAGTGATCATCACGGTTTTAATTCCCATTTTTCGCAGGTGCATAAATCTTTCTTTCATGCCGCCTTTGACAATATCTTTCAAATGAATCACGCCGAGCGCTTTACCATTGCGAGTCACTGCCAGAGGCGTGCCGCCTGTTCGGGCAATTGAGTCAATTGTCAGCTTAAGGTCAGAAGCGTTTGCGTTTCCATTCGCTTGAATCAATTCAAGCATCGTATCTGGCGCGCCTTTACGAATTGAAACGACCTCACCCCCCTGCCCCTCTCCTGCAAGGAGAGGGGAGCTTGGAAAATCCACTCCGCTCATGCGGGTTTGTGCAGTGAATGGAACAAAGCGCATCTTCTCCATTGTTTGACCGCGCAGACCGAATTTTTCTTTTGCCAACACAACAATCGAACGACCTTCTGGCGTTTCATCGGCAAGCGAAGCCAGTTGAGCGCACTCAGCCAACTCTTGCGCGGTAACTCCATTGACGGGAATAAACTCCACCGCCTGACGGTTGCCCAGCGTGATGGTTCCCGTTTTATCGAGCAGTAGCACATCCACATCGCCCGCCGCTTCCACTGCGCGACCAGACATCGCAATCACATTGCGTTGAATCATTCTGTCCATGCCCGCAATGCCAATCGCAGAAAGCAAACCGCCAATCGTGGTCGGGATTAAACAGATGAGCAATGCAATCAACACAGTAATTGTGATCGCCGTGCCTTGTCCAGCGACGCTGACGCTATACAACGAATACGGCAGAAGCGTCGCGCAGACCACCAAAAAGATAATGGTGAAGCCAGCCAGCAAAATATTCAACGCAATTTCGTTGGGAGTCTTTTGTCGCTTGGCGCCTTCGACCATGTTAATCATGCGATCTAAGAATCCGAAGCCAGGGTCGGCGCTGACTTTTACGATTAACCAATCGGATAACAGACGCGTGCCGCCTGTGACTGCGGAACGGTCGCCGCCCGCTTCTCTCACAACGGGGGCTGATTCGCCCGTCACAGCGCTTTCATCCACTGACGCGATTCCCGCGACGATTTCGCCGTCTGCTGGGAGAATATCTCCCGCGACGACCAAATACAAATCATCCTTACGAAGCGCGGTGGATGAAACAATTTCATGTTTTACGTTTGCGCCTTCAGCCTGCAAACTTTCAACCTGCAAACCTGCAACCCGTTTTGCGGGCGTATCCTGTTTGGCTTTGCGAAGCGACTCGGCTTGCGCCTTGCCGCGTCCTTCGGCGACGGCTTCGGAAAAGTTTGCGAATAACACCGTGAACCATAACCACAGCGCAATCGCTCCGACAAATCCAGCAGGCGTTTCACCCCGACTCAACAGCGCTTGAATCCACAGGACAGTTGCGAGCACGCTCCCCACTTCCACCACGAACATGACGGGGTTGCGAACCATCCAGCGCGGATTGAGTTTGAGGAATGATTCAATCACCGCGCGTTGATAAATTTCCTTACGAAAAGTTGTTTGTTTTGTTGTCATCTTTACCTCTTATGTCGTTGCGAGGGCGACGTTCTTCCGCCCGAAGCAATCTCGCCATTCTGTTGGAGATTGCTTCGCCGCAAAGAACAAAAGCGCGGCTCGCAACGACATGATTACTTGAACATCAATAAATGTTCTACAATCGGACCCAGCGCCAAAGCGGGCAAATAGCTCAATGCGCCGACAATGACGATGACGCCGATCAGCCAGCCAATGAATAAAGGCGTGTGCGTGGGCAAGGTTCCGCTCCCAACGGGGATTTTCTTCTTATTTGCCAGCGAGCCTGCAATTGCAAGGATCGGAATCGCGAGCCAGTATCTTGCCAGCAACATGGCGAGTCCCAGCGCGGTGTTGTAGAACGGGTTATTGGCGCCCAAGCCCGCAAATGCCGAGCCGTTATTGGCGGCGGTTGACGTAAAGGCATACAACACTTCGCTAAAGCCATGCGCCGACGGGTTATAGATGGTGGCTCTGCCCGCTTCGCTCATCAGCGCAATGGCAGTCCCAACCAGAACCGTCACGAGCGGAACCAGAATAACGATGGACGCCATTTTCATTTCGTAGGCTTCGATTTTCTTGCCAAGATATTCAGGCGTGCGCCCGACCATCAAGCCAGCAATAAAGACCGCAATGATGACGAATGCCAACATGCCGTACAAGCCCGAACCGACTCCGCCGTAAATGATTTCGCCGAGTTGCATCAACCACATCGGGACGAGTCCGCCCAGTGGCGTAAACGAATCGAGCATCGAGTTGACCGCGCCATTCGACACGGCAGTGGTTGCGGTCGCCCACAATGCGGAAGTAGTGATCCCGAAGCGGGCTTCCTTGCCTTCCATATTCCCGCCCACGACTCCCAGCGCCTGAATCGCAGGGTTGCCTGCATGTTCTGCCCAAACAGCGACGCCGATCAGCGCCACGAAGATAATCGTCATGGCGGTCAGCAACGCCCAGCCTTGTTTTGTGTCGCCGATCATTTTTCCGTAGGTGTAACACAACGCCACAGGGATCAATAACAGGGACAGCATTTCAATAAAATTTGAGAGAGGCGTTGAATTTTCCAACGGATGCGCCGAATTGACGTTGAAGAATCCGCCGCCGTTTGTGCCGAGTTGTTTGATGGCAACTTGCGAAGCGGCTGGACCCACGGCAATAACCTGTTCGGTCACTGCGTTGCCGTCTGCGTCTGTTGTGCCTTGAAGCATAGAGACCGTTTGATATTCGCTAAAGGTTTGCACCACGCCTTGCGAAACCAAAGCCAGAGCCACAACCAATGAAAGCGGCAACAAAATGTATAAGGTTGATTTGGTCAGGTCAACCCAAAAATTACCGATTTCTTTTGTGGTGTGGCGGATAATTCCGCGAATCAAAGCGACCAACACCGCCATGCCTGTCGCGGCAGAGACGAAGTTTTGTACGGTCAGCCCCAGCATTTGAGTGAAGCAACTCATGGTCGTTTCGCCGCTGTAGCCCTGCCAGTTGGTATTGGTGATAAAACTGACCGCCGTGTTCCATGAAGAGTCGGGCGTAATTGCGCCAAGTCCTTGCGGGTTGAGCGGCAAAAATCCCTGCACCCTCTGCAAGAGATACACAAACAACAAGCCAAGGATGTTGAACAGGAACATCGCAAGCGCGTATGTCTTCCAGGTCATCTCGGATTTTGAGTCAATGCCCGAGGCGCGATAAATGAATCGCTCCACAGGAGCAAGAATCGGGTCAAGGAAGAGGCGCTCGTTTTGGTAGACGCGCGCCATGTAACTTCCCAAGGGTTTTGCCAGCAACAGCAAAACCGTTATATAAAAAATCGGTTGAATCCAATCGTAAATATTCATGTTTATCCAAACCATTCTGGTTTTAGCAAAGCCAGGACAAGATAGACGAAGAGAACCAAAGCGATCATGCCTGTGATGATATACAAAGCAGTCATTGCTTATTCTCCATCAAGCGTTCACACACCAAAATCAATCCGTATGTGAGCGCGAAGAATAAAACTGTCAAACCGACATAGATTAAGTCATTCATGAGCGCCTCCATGAATGCAGTGTATTCAGTTGTGGGTCAAATTGGGATTAAGAAAGAGGGGGTGGGTATCAAGAAAAGGTCAAGATTTATGCGCTAAAAGGAAGGTTCAACGAAGGGACTGTCCATCCGCTTGCAAGCCATGTGGGAAACTTCGATATAATTTGATGATGAAGCGCTTTCAAAAAGTTTTATTCCTAATCTTGATTCTGCTGGCGGGACTCATTCCAGTGACGATTTATTTCATGGAAGGTCATCCATTAACATCTGAGACGGTTTCTCTTCCACAGCAAGCAATGCCCCTGTATGAGCAAGCCGCGCAAGTTCTGGCCGGGCTGATCATCAAGCCGATCTATATGGCGCTGAGTCTGGCGGTGATCGTCGTTTTAATCGGTCAAGCGCGCCCGGCTCTGGTTGCGCTCTTATGGAGTCAGAGCGCCTTCCTCATCGGCGAAATTTTCTGCGCGATTAACTTTTATGTCTATCGTCACGCATCGTTAATCTCGGAGTATCTGCACAGCTTTGGCATGGCGCTGGCGTTTGGCTTTACGGTCTTCGCTCTATTTGAATGGTTTGAACTGTTCGCCAACGTCCGGCGCAAGCCGCTCTTCGCCAGGGAAATGAAAGCCTTCGCGCTTTTTGCCACGCCCGCGCTCGCCATGCTGACGTTTATTCCCCTGCTGGCTCCCCTACAAACCGACGCTTACACAACTTCCATTTTTAATTTCACGTATTCCTACACGCGCTTTGAAGCGTACGAAATTTACGAACGGCGCATTTTACCGGTGGCGGCATTTGCCATTTTCGTCGCGACATTTTTCTCTTTGTTGAACCGCCAAAACAGCATGTCGTTTTTGGCGAAAGCCCTGTTCTCCGCGGGGCTGGGCGCGCTCGGCTTTGCTTTTTTTCGCATCACGCTCAACGCCATTTTCGTGAACAGCCTGGTCTGGTTTGAATTTTGGGAAGAAGCCACGGAGTTGATGTTCGTTGGCGCGGTGGCCTTCGCGCTTTGGCGTTTCAGGACGGCGCTCAAGAAAACCGCTCTGCTGGAAGCGCTTGGTGCGTAGGATTCAACTATTGGAGTTTTAGGGAGAGGCGCCGCAGTTCATCCGCACGATGGCAAATTCGGGGTGGGAAAAGTTACCTGCCCAAAGGAGAAAAAACCCTTTGGGCAGGTAACTTCCGGCGCCATCCATTCGATAAGTTCGCCTTATTTCTGCGCGAGCGGCGAACCATGTAAAACGCCAACGAAGACCAATTCGTCCACCGCGGTCACGGCGTGATTTTCGCCCGCATCGAAGATCAGCATGGCGTTGGGGCCGCAAGTATGTTCCGCGCCGCTTCCATCTGTAAAAATACCTGTGCCTTTTACGATGACGACGAAGAACGGCGAACTGGGCGCGTTATGCTCACGGATGGTTTGACCCGGCTTGAGCGTGAAAAGAATCGCGCGGCCTTCACGGTCCGCATGAAGCGGTTCGGCTCGCGGATCTTTCTCTCCAAATTTCAGATTTTCCAAGAGATTGATAGTTTTCATTTTCAGGCCTTTCTGTTGAATTAAAAGTCGCGGTCTGCTATCTTTCGTTTCTTTGCAAACCGCAGGCGGTAAAAAATTCCGAACGGAGCGCGGGATCGTCCGCGTAATGTCCGCGCCAAACCGTCGTGCGCGTAATCGGAGAAATGTCGCGCACGCCGCGCATTTCCATACAGAGATGATGCGCTTCAAGGTACACGGCCACGCCATGCGGGTGGAGCATGGTTTCAAGCGTATCGGCAATTTGTTGGCCGATGCGCTCCTGCACGGAAAAACGTTTGGCGAAGAGTCTTACCAGGCGCGTCAACTTGGAGATGCCGACGATGTTCTCGTGCGCAATGTAGCCCACGTAAGCCTTGCCGTAAAAAGGAAGCGCATGATGTTCGCACAACGCGAAGAACGGAATCGGCCCTTCAATTACCTGACTCAGACGGCAATCTGGTTCGCCATGACATTCCGTATCAAAGACGCGCAGTAGTTTTGGGTCGCCATCGTAACCTTCGGTTGAGTCGAACAACGCTTTGATAAAACGGCGCGGCGTATCTTTGGTGGCGGAGGTGTTCAAGTCCAATCCAAAAGCGGAAAAAATCTCCGCCGCATAGCCTTCAAATTTTTGAAATTGTTCGTCCGAGATTTTACGCGTGCGTAACGCCATCGCGGTTTGATATTCAAGGTCTTCGGGATCGTCATGAATGTTCATCTTATTTCCTGCCATGATTTAAGCGTCCCAAAGGTTTAAACCTTCGGGACGTTATTCGCAACTCGGACTAGGCGGAGGCGGCGACGCGGCTGATCTTCACGCGCCAAACTTCGGGACCTTCTTCAAGGTATTCCCAGCCAAACAATCCGCCGCGCTCGTGTGAGAATTGATAGAAGAGCGGCTTGGGGTCGTGGTCGTTGACCAGCGTGAAGAACTCGCCTTCTTTCAACGCGTCGAAGGTCTGGAAGATCTTCGGGTGTCGCTCGCGCGGGGGGATTTCGCGGACGTCTAACGTGGTTGTGCTTTCGGACATGGTGTATGTCTCCTTTTGGTGTATTTTTAAAATCGGCGATTCGCTTTTACGAAGCCGTTTTTAACTAATCGCTGTACAGCAAGATACATCTTGCCATGTATCGCAAAATGAATTTTGCGGTACGGTCTTGCGTGCGGCAAGGTTCACCTTGCCATTTGCCTTGTCGCAAAGTGAGCTTTGCGTTACTTCAAGCGCTTTTCCAAAAACGCTTTAAGCGCCAGCGCGTTGTTGTGTTCCAGATCGTGCGCGCTGTAAAGCAGGGTTACGTCGCCGTGTTGCGCGGCTTCCACAATGACCTGCCATTCGGCGGGGTTGGCTTTTAATTCCGCGTGATAGCGCTTTTGAAACTCCGCCCATTTGAGCGGGTCATGCGCGAACCAATTCCGTAAATCAGAACTGGGCGCGACGTTCTTCAGCCACGCTTTCATCTTCAGCGCTTCCTTCTTCATACCGCGCGGCCACAGCCGTTCGACGAGGAAGCGCGTCCCGTCGCTTTTTGCGGCGGCTTCATAGACGCGTTTAATTTTCAACATGACTGTACCAAACCTTTCTCCGCCAAACTCTTCATCAGCAGATGGAAATAGATCAGCCCGCCGAACCCGTCCCAACGGCTCAACGCTTCGCGTGTGTTGGCATACGTCAGCTTACCAGGCAGAATCAGCCACTTTTGCAGGTTGTTGCGCGCGCCCACATCGTCGGCGGGGAAGATGTGCGTACGCCCCAGCCCGCGCAGTAAAACATATTCCGCTGTCCAGCGTCCCACGCCTTTCAACTCGCACAGCCGCGCAACCGCTTCTTCATCGTTTAGTTTGGCGATTTCATCCAAGTTAAGTTCGCCGTCCACAATCAGACGCGAGATGTTCGTCAGATAGCGGGCTTTCTGATAACTGAAACTCATCTGGCGCAGGTCTTCAATATCGGCTGTGAATAAATCCTGCGGGCGCGGAAACGCGTGGACGATTCCGTTTTCCGTTGTGAGCGCCACGCCATACGCTTCGGTCAGGCGGTTGAGCAGGCGGATGCCCATCGTCAGAGTTAACTGCTGACAGGCAATCGCGTTCACCAACGCTTCAAACGGAGTCAACAAGCGCGGCGGCTTCACGCCTTGAAATTGATCCGCTAACGGTTTGAGCCATTCGTCTTTTTTGCTCAGACGATAAAACTTTTGCAAATCAATTCGGATGCCAAGCAAACGTTCCAGCGCGGCACTGACGACTGCTTTGACCTTATCCGTTAATTCCGTTCCCGTCACCGTCACACGCAGATTTTTTTCAGGTTGCGTCACGGCAATTTCAAACGGCACATCATCCACGAGCAACACGCGCCGATACGTTTTTCCGTCCCAGCGGTCGAACAGGTTTTCGGGGCGGCGACGCAAAGCCCAAACGGTGAGATTCAGTCGAAACGGCGGAGCAGGCTGAAGGTCAAAAGATGAAGCGTTTCGCGCTGGCACATCAAGCCTCTATTTTGGCGCGACTTTCTTCACGGCAGGATGTTCGGGTTCATACGTCCCCGCCAGCGAGCGGAAGCTGACTGCGAGTCGATTCCAGGAATTGATGGCGATGATGCCATACGTCAAATCCACGAGTTCTTTTTCGCTGAAATGCTTGCGGGCTTCGGCGTAGACTTCGTCTGGCACATGGCTTTCGCTCACGAGCGTCACGGCTTCGGTCCAGGCGAGGGCGGCGCGTTCGCGGTCAGTGTAAAACGGGGCTTCGTGCCAGGCGCTGAGTCCGTAGAGGCGCTGTTCGCTTTCGCCGTTGGTGCGCGCGTCTTTTGAGTGCATATCAAGACAATACGCGCAACCGTTGATCTGCGAGGCGCGCATTTTGACGAGTTCGAGCAGGCTATGTTCCAGGCCTGATTTACGAACGTAGCCTTCGAGTTTGCTCAGACCTTCCACACCTTCGGGCGCAACCTTGGAATAATTTAATCGTGGTTCCATATTTTCTCCTTGTTTTAGCGGATTGAAGCGGATAAGCGGATGAGGGTCGTTTCTGATGCGCTTTTCCATTTTCATTATATTCGTAGCGGGTGGGAAACGGAGAAGCGGATAAAAAGATTCATCCGTTTATTCGTTTCCTATCCGTTTTCATGCGCGAGCGCTTTTTCAAACATTTCACGCGTGGCTTGGTAACATCCTTCGCCGCAACAGGGCAGTTTGCCAATCGAAACAATTTTGTAATCCTGAATTTTCGGATACGACATTTTGTAAATCAACTTTGTCCCATCGTTCAACATGGCGGTGGGCGTTCCGCGCACGCCGAATTTTTCTTTGCCCAGTTTACCTTCCGCTAAAACGGCGGCGCGCGGTTCGTCGCTGTTGAAGCGGCGCGTGAAGTCATCCATATCCAAATTCGCTTCGCGCGCGAGGTCGAACATCACTTCGCGCTTGCCGATGTTGCGCCCTTCGGCGAAGAACGCGCGGCGAATCCGCAGATCGAAATCCCGTCCAACAGATTCGCCTTGTTGAAACGCGCACCAAGCCGCATCAAAGGCGGGGAGCGTGGTGGTGGGAAAATCGTCGCTGAACGGTTTGAAGGTTGCGGCGGGTTCTTGTAACGCGGCGAGCCAAATTTCCAATTCTAATTCGCGGCGGTCGGGCGGACCTCCGCCATAGACTTCCAACGGAAAAGCCCGTTCCACCACACGGACGCGCCCTGCATATTCAGGCGCAATTTTATGCAGGCGCACGGCGGCAACATAACACCACGGGCAGTAATATTCCGCCCATTGCCAAATTTCGGGGAGGTTATTTTCAGTCATGGTTTTGCTCACTCAAACTTAATTTTGCCTTTCAACTCTTCCGCTTTGAACGGGCCCGCTTCGGCAATCAGCGCCGCGGCTTCTTTCACTTTGCCCCACACATTCCACAACAACACGCCGCGCACGCGCCCGCCATCCAGATAATAAATCACGCCCTTTTGAAACGGCTCCTGCCAATCCGTTACCGTCTCAAACTTGCCGCTCAACTCCCCCACCGCTTCATACCCATATTCAAACAAATCCGAATAAAAGTAAGGCGTATGTTGATAAGCCTCATCCGCGCCGGCCATGTTACGCCCGGCCTGCTTGCCCGTTTGAAGCGCGTTATCTTCATGCTCCACGCGCATCAATTTTCCCAAAGCCGGGTGCGGAAACATCGCCACGTCGCCCGCCGCATACACGTTTGAAGCCGAAGCGCGCAGGTGATCGTCCACCACGATTCCATTTTCAACTTTCAAATTTGCAGATTTAGCCAGTTCGATATTCGGGCGGACTCCCAACCCGGCCACCACGCCATCCACTTCCAGCGTCTTTCCGCTTCGCAATTGGACCTTGAAGCTGGTTCCGGTTTTCTCAAACTTTTCCACCGCATCGGCCGGGATCAGTTCCACGCCTTTCTTTTGATAGGCCTCGCTCAAAAACTGCGCAACTTCGGGCGGAAAGATTCTTTCGCCCAGCGTCTTGTCTAAAAAGACCATCGTCACCTGCTTGTTTTGCATGTTCAACGCCGCCGCAATTTCCGAGCCGATGAAGCCTGCGCCAATCACCAAAAAGCGCTGACCTTGCTCCGTGAGCGCGCGCAGGCGTTGATAATCTGCCAGCGTGCGATAATAAATGATGTGGTCTTCGCCAAACGGCAGACGAATGGGGTCTCCGCCCGTGGCGAGCAATAATTTTTCGTAGGCGTATTCTTCGCCCTGATCGTCCTTCACGCGTTGCGTGGCGGTGTTAAGTTCAACGGCTTTGCGCCCCAGGTGAAAATCCACCTTGAAGGTTTCCGTGCCGCGCCAAACCTTTTCAATTGGACGGCCTTTCCACAACCCTTTGGAAAGCGGCGGACGCGCATACGGTTTATCCGCTTCGGCGCCGATCATGCCAATCGAGCCGTCCGCATCCAGTTCACGAATGCCGCGCACCGCCGCGTCGGCGGTCATGCCGCTTCCAACAATCAGGTATTTATAAGTTTTCATGTTCCGCTCCTCACAAAAGAATATTTTCAAAACCTATCATTGTGGATGTAGCGAGCGCCGCTTTTTATACCTTCAACTGTTGACGCACCGCTTGCGCGGCGTTGACCATGTTCGTTAACGCGGGGAGAACCTGTTCCCATTGGCGGGTCTTCAAGCCGCAATCAGGATTCACCCACAGCCGATCGTTGGGCACGACCTGCGCGGCTTTTGCCAACAAATCTTCCATCTCGGCTTGCGCGGGGATGTTCGGCGAATGAATATCATAAATGCCCGGCCCAATCTCGCCCGGATATTGATATTGTTTGAACGCGTCGAGCAATTCCATCTTCGAGCGCGAGGCTTCGATGGAAATCACGTCCGCGTCCATGCGTCCAATCGCTTCGATGATGTGGTCAAACTCCGCATAGCACATGTGCGTATGAATTTGCGTTTCATCCTGCACGCCGCTGGCGGAAAGTTTGAAAGATTCAATCGCCCATTGCAAATAATCGTTTTGTTCAGCTTTGCGCAAAGGAAAGCCTTCGCGGAAAGCGGGTTCGTCAATTTGGATGATGCCAATCCCCGCGCGTTCCAGATCCAAGACTTCATCGCGAATCGCCAGCGCCAGTTGACGACAAGTCAGCGCGCGCGGCTGATCGTCGCGCACGAACGACCATTCCAAAATTGTGACCGGCCCCGTCAACATCCCCTTGACCGGTTTCTTCGTCAGCGACTGCGCGTACGCCGACCAGTCCACCGTCATCGGTTCGGGGCGGGCTACGTCGCCAAAAATAATCGGCGGGCGCACCGCGCGCGAGCCATAACTTTGCACCCAGCCGTTTTGCGTAAAAGCAATGCCCGTCATCCGCTCGCCAAAATACTCCACCATGTCTGTGCGTTCAAATTCGCCATGCACCAACACGTCCAAGCCAAGTTCTTCCTGCTTTTGAATTGTGCGCGCAATTTCCGTTTTCAAAAATTCATCATACTGCGCCTGCGTCAGCGAACCTTTATTTTTTGCGGAGCGTTGCGCGCGCACTTCGGGCGTTTGTGGGAACGAGCCAATCGTTGTGGTCGGCAAAGGCGGCAAACCCAGTTTTTGCGCCTGCGCGCTTTTCCGCGTTTCAAAATCATGCGCGCGATTCAACATGGAGTCGCTCACCGCTTCGAGACGCTGGCGCACTTGCGGATTATGCGTCCGCAACGACTCGCGGCGACTTTGTAACGCGGCCCGGCTGACCTTGAACGACTCAGCCGCCGA
Organism: Anaerolineales bacterium; assembly: GCA_020851785.1. Classification (GTDB taxonomy): domain Bacteria; phylum Chloroflexota; class Anaerolineae; order Anaerolineales; family Villigracilaceae; genus Villigracilis. Next base: position 59,570 of record JADZCC010000076.1, on the reverse strand, counting down.
TTCCACTCCCCCGCTGACAGCTTTTTTGAGGAGCGCCAACTCATCCAGTTTTTGGCGCGCAAACGCCAGCCAGGATTTCAACTCGTCATCCAGCTTCGTTTCCAAATCCAAATCTTGCGGGCTGAAAGTCAGCGAACAACTCGGCGCAATCTGCACGCGCTCCGCGCCCAGCGCTATCACCGCCGTTTGAACTTTTTGCAGAGCCGCATCCAAATCCGTGCGCCAAACGTTGCGCCCATCCACCACGCCCAACGAGAGCGTTTTTTCGGCAGGCAATTGCGCCAACACATGATCCAGTTGTTGCGGCGCGCGAACTAAATCCACATGCAAGCCATAAACGGGCAAACCCACCGCCAGCTCCAAGTTATCTTCCAGCCCACCGAAATACGTTGCTACCAGCAAGCGGAGGTTGGCCACCTGCCCCAATTGATTGTAGGCATCCGCATACGCTTTGCGCGCGGCTTCGTCCAAATCCAACGCGAGGCAGGGTTCGTCCATTTGCACCCAGTCTGCGCCCGCGGCGGCCAGGCGTTGCAAGACTTCCACATACACGGGAATCAACTTTGCCAGCGTGTTCAGCGGAACGCCGTCAGTGGAGGTGGATTTACTTAACAGCAGATAGGATACCGGCCCGAGCAGGACCGGGCGGGTGTGAATCCCGGCGGCTTGCGCTTCGTTGAATTCATCCACCACTTTGGCGGAAGCCAAACGATAGGTTTGATCCTTTTCAATTTCAGGGACGATGTAATGATAGTTGGTGTCGAACCATTTGGTCATTTCCATCGCGGCAAAGTTCGTGGCGCCTTGTTGCGTTCCGCGCGCCATCGCAAAATACAAATCCAGGTCGGTGGGCTTTTCAAGTTTGGCGTAGCGCGCAGGAATCGCGCCGATCATCATGGTTGTATCCAGCACGTGATCGTACAGCGAAAAATCGTTCGAGGGAATCACGTCAATGCCCGCCGTTTGTTGCAGTTTCCAATGCTCCAGTCGCAAGGCTTTGGCGGTCTGCAATAAATCCGCCGCTTTGGTTTTTCCCGCCCAGTAGCTTTCCAAAGCCCATTTCAATTCACGCTTCGCGCCGAGGCGCGGATAACCGAGGTTTGCCGCAAGTGTCATGTTGTTTTGTCCTTTAAGTTTTTTGTCGTGAGGTTATTTACAATTTGGAAACGATAAAGCGCGTTAAATTGTATAAAACAATCATACCACAATATTTATGATTTTTATTATAAATATTATATCTTATTGTCCAGACCTCTATTTTGAAAAATAGTTAAGCGCACTTGACAAATTCTCCGCACCCTGCTATATTCAACTTACCGAGCGGTAAGTAAGTTCGCTATAAAGGAGTTTCCATGAACGACAAAACGCGCAATCAAATTTTACTGGTCCTCTTTCTAGGGGTTTTAATGGGCGCACTGGACATTGCGATTGTGGCCCCCGCCCTGCCCCCCATTCAATCTTTTTTTGGCGTGGGCGACCGCGCCCTGACGTGGACGTTTACGATTTACGTGTTGTTTAATTTAATCGGCACGCCGCTGATGGCAAAGCTTTCAGATTTATTCGGCCGCCGTTTAATCTACGTGCTGGACGTGGCCCTCTTTGGGCTGGGCTCGCTGATGGTGGCGCTCGCGCCTGCCAACTTATTTTCGGCGTTGTTAATCGGGCGCGCCCTGCAAGGCTTTGGCGCGGGCGGCATCTTCCCCGTGGCCAGCGCGGTGATTGGCGATACTTTTCCGCCTGAAAAAAGAGGCGGCGCGCTGGGCCTAATCGGCGCGGTCTTTGGGCTGGCCTTCCTCATCGGGCCGATCCTCGGCGGAATCATCCTCAGCGTCACTACCTGGGAATGGCTCTTCCTCATCAACCTGCCCATCGCATTCATCGTGGCGCTGATGGCCTGGAAATTGCTCCCCGCCAGTTCAACTGCGGCGCGCGGCGCATTTGACTGGGCGGGCATGTTGACGCTTGGTGTTTTCCTTTCCGCTTTCGCTTATGGGTTAAACCAAATTGATACGGCCAACTTTATCGGCAGTTTGTTTTCGCTGAACGTGGCGCCTTTTCTCGCGTTGGCCATCGTCCTGCTCTTCGTCTTCGTGGCCATCGAACAAAAATCTGCTGACCCAATTTTAAATTTAGCTTTATTCAAAAGCCGCCAGTCTGTGTTGGCCAGCGCGCTTTCGGCGGGCGCAGGGATTGGCGAAGTGAGCATGGTCTTCATCCCCGCTTTGGCGGTGGCCGCCATGCCCGGCGTGGTGGATAAACACACGTCCAGTTACCTGCTCATGCCGGTGGTGTTGACGCTGGCCGTGGGCTCGCCGCTTTCAGGCAAACTACTGGATAAACTCGGCTCTAAAACGGTCGTCGTGGCGGGGACAATTTTGCTGGCGCTCGGTTCGCTTTTCTTCGGCTTTTTTAATTCAGCGTTATGGATGTTCATCGTCGCCGGAGCCATCATCGGCTTGGGGCTTTCCGCCCTGCTGGGCGCGCCGGTGCGCTACATCATGCTCAACGAAGCGCCGGAATCCGAAAGGACTTCAGCCCAAGGCGCCATCGCCGTTTTTACCAGCGTGGGACAATTAATCAGTAGCGCGTTGGTCGGGGCGATTGCGGCCTCGGCGGGCGGCGGCGTGGGCGGCTACAGCGCGGCCTACCTGACGATTGGCATTCTGGCGATTCTATTGGCGCTTCTGGCTTTTGGGTTAAAAAACCATCAGCAGGAGTTGGCGCAGGCGCTTCATCTAAAACCTGCAATTTCAACAGGGCATGATTGAGAGCCCTCACCTGATTATTAAACTCTTCAAGTATAAGAGGCGAAAAAAAAACACCTTTTTCAATTGAAGGCTTAGAAATATCCGCGTCCCAAAAGAAAAGTGTCGGGTAGTTAGAAAAAATCGGCTCAAGGAAAAAATAATGTCATGGTATGTTGTCCTCAAATGGATTCACGTCCTCTCGGCGATTGTGGCGGTGGGCAGTAATTTAACGTATCGCATGTTACTGCTCAGCGCGGGCGGCAAGCGCGAAGCCAACCTCTTCGCGCTGAACGCCATCCGCTTTTTAGATCGCCGTCTGGCAAACCCGGCCTACCTCATGTTATTAATCACCGGCCTGTCCATGGTCTTCATCGCCGGGTTTCCCATCACCACGCCCTGGATTTTGACTTCGTTGATCCTGTATTTTGTGATCGTCTTCCTCGGCATTAAAGTGTACGCGCCGGTCTTTCGCAAACAGATTCGTCTTGCCCAGGAAGAAGGCGTGGATGGAAGCGAATATCTCCAAACGGCGCGGCGGGCCGGGTGGATCGAAGCGGCGGTTACGTTGGTGGCCGTGCTAATCGTCTTCCTCATGGTGACGAAACCCTATCTGTGGTGAAGCGCTTGAGAGGACGCGTTACAATCAGCCTATGAACAACTCAGAGCCCGGACTTTCAGAACAAATTTTACGCATCGCCAAACGTCTCTTCATCAATAAGGGCTATTACGGTTTGGCCATGCGCGAAATTTCAGACGAACTCGGCGTTTCCAAGGCGGCGCTGTATTATCACTTCAAAGATAAAGAGCAGTTGTTCCTGGCCATCTTGCAGGCGCATTTAGAAGAGATCGAAGCGGGGATTAACCAAATCGTCGCTGAAACAGGCTCGAGCGCGGAGCAGATCCGCAAATTTGTCGCGTATGTCTTATCTCAACCGGCGGAACAACGCGCCACGATTCGCCTGGCCAGTCAGGAAATCGTTCACCTCAGCCCAACTTCGCGCAAGACCTTTGGAAAAAATTATCAGGATAAATTTGTCGGGAAGATTCAGTCCATTTTGCGGGCGGGCATGGACGCGGGAGAGTTTCGCGGCCTGCAAGTGGAGGTGGCCACTTGGGCTTTGCTGGGGATGATGTATCCCTATTTTTATCCGACGCATACCGGCGAAAAACCAGTTCCCAATAAAACGATTCAGGAAATTACCGATATTTATTTAAAGGGGATAAAGAAATAACGAATCTCGGATTCAATCAACGTCCCGAAGGAGAACCTTCGGGACGTTTGCTTCCATTTCCAGATTTATTCTTCCGGCTGATTTTCTTGTTCCGCCACGCGGGGTTTGCGGTTCAAAATATTTGTGGGTTTCAGCCAGCCCGCCTCGCGGACTTGCTCCTCATGCAGGCGACCCAAACGGGCTTCCATGATTGCGGAGCGGCCAAGGTAGCCCACCAAGGTTAAGGGGGATTGACGATCTACCACCGGCAGGCGCCCAACGTCGTTGCGTAACATTTTGCCCACCGCGTCATATAACAATTCGTCGGGGTAGGTGACGACTGGTTCGTAGTTGCCCGCTTCCAGCACGGTTTTTTCCGCATTCGCATCTTCAGCCAGCGCTTTGACAATATCGCCCCAGGTGATGATTCCCGCCAAGCCCTGTTCGTTCAAAATCGGGAAGGCCTGATGATGGGCGTATTCTGCATCGCCGCGCGTGACGTGGTTGGCGATCTCTTGAACGGTCATCGTGGCCGGGATGGCTTTGGGTTTCGTGTCCATCACCTCGCCCACTTTGGTTTGTTGCAAAATATCCGGTTCGTAATCAAAGTGCATGTGCAAACCGCGCCGCGCCAATTTCTCGGTCATAATCGAGTTGCGCATCAACAAGAGCGAAACGCCATCGGCCAGCACGCAAACCAACATTAACGGCAAAATGGAATTATAGTCGCGCGTGATTTCAAACGCAAAGATGATTAACGTAAACGTGGCGCGGGCCGCCGAGCCGAAGACCGCGGCCATGCCGACCAACGCGCACGCGGCCGGGGAAAGGTGCGCGCTGGGAATGATCTGATTGACGATCAGCGCAAACGCGCCGCCCAACGCCGCGCCAGACATGAACATGGGGGCCAGCAAACCGCCCGAAGTGCCGGAGCCAAGCGAAATGACCAACGCCAGGCTTTTGAAGATCATAATGGCGAATAACACGTTCAACGCCAGGCGGGCGTTCAAAATGTCGGAGATGGTGTCGTAGCCTACGCCGATGACGCGGGGGAAGAAGTAGCCGATGATTCCCAGCCCCAACGCGCCCACGGCCGGGTACCACATGGAGTCAAAGGGTAGATGTTCAAATAAATCTTCGACCCAATACAGGATATTGCTAAAGCCAACGCCCGCAATTCCGCAGACCACGCCGAGGACGATGTAATACGGCAAAGCGTTGGGAATGCCAAAATCCACCGCGCCAACTGTGAACATCGGGCCCGTGCCCATCAGCCACAGGTGGACGGTGGTGGCCAGCGTGCTGGCAATCACCAGAGGGATGAACGAACGCGACTTGAATTCAAACAATAAAAGTTCAATCGCCAAAATTACGGCCGCAATTGGCGTGCTAAACGTGGCCGCCATGCCCGCCGCCGCCCCGCAGGCCAATAAGACCTTACGTTCGGATGCGGTGGTGTGGAGCAGTTGACCGATCAACGAGCCGAGCGCGCCGCCAGTTTGAATGATTGGGCCTTCGGCGCCAAACGGGCCGCCCGTGCCGATGGCGATGGCCGCTGAAATCGGCTTGAGGATGGCCACGCGCGGCTGAATGCGACTGCGATTCGTCAGCACCGCTTCCATGGCCTCAGGGATGCCATGCCCCTTAATCTTCGGCGAGCCATATTTGGCCATCACGCCGACGATCAGTCCGCCGATGACCGGAACAACGATGATCCAACCACCCAGCGGATTCGCGTCCAGGTTTGGGAGGGTAATGCCATAACGTTGAAAGAAAACCAGGTTGGTAATAATCGAAATTAACGAATACAGCCCATAGGCCACAAAACCAGCCAAAAGCCCAATCAAGGCCGCCAAAAGGGAAATCAAAAAAACACGAAAACCGCCGGAGGAATTAATGTTGCCGTGCTTGTAATCCAGACTACTTCTTTCTACCATCTTCTTTTCTGCTCCTGAATAAAGTTGAGCTTCGATTATATATCGTAATACGATATAATTCAATGGTATCATCTTGGGTACGGGCAGAACTTCAGACATTTTTTTGCCGCGGATTGACACAAATTGACGCTGATTTTTTCTTTCGTTTTTCGCGAGAATCCGCGAAATCTGTGGCTAAAGGCGCTTTTGTCCGAACTCATGTCCGAGGGTTAGTATCTCACCTTACGCGCCCTCATCCCCAACCCTTCTCCCGTTGGAGAAGGGAGTCCCCTCTCCCTTTGGGAGAGGGTTAGGGTGAGGGAGAATTTACGAATTTTCGCAAAACTGCGTAAGGTGAGTTAGTATCATTTTCTTCAAATCCAACGCAAGGATGTGTCATGGCTCGAATTACAAAAACAGAGTATGAGCTTTTAGCCGCCTTTCGCTACTCCTTAAGGCAGTTCCTGCATTTCAGCGAAGAGGCCGCGCAATCCATGGGGCTGACTCCGCAACAGCATCAGGCTTTGTTGTCCATCAAGGGCTTTCCCGGGCGGGATAAGATTACGGTCAAAGAATTATCCGAGCGCCTGCAAATTCGGCATCACAGCGCGGTGGGGCTGGTCAACCGGCTGACGGCCCAAAAACTGCTCAAGCGCGAACCTTCCAGCGCCGATCGGCGACAGGTGTATGTGACGCTTTCGGCGCAAGGCTTGATTGCGCTGGAACAGCTCTCTTCCATTCATAAAGAGGAACTCCGCCGCATCCTACCCGAATTACAAAAGTTATTCGAGCAATTCTCCGCTGAAAAAAACGAATTGCGTTGAATGTTATAATCCGGCCAACCCATGTTCCAACGACTTCAAGTTCAGTTAACGGTTTTACTTGCGGCGTTTGCGCTTTTGGTCATCGTCTCCGTCGGCGTAACGTATTGGGACGCGCAGACTCAACAAGTGCGCGTCATTCAACTCGTCTTTCTGGGGCTGGCCTTAATTTTATTGGGACTGGGCGCGTGGCTTTTGCGGCGCTCGCTTCTGCGGCCGCTTCAGACCCTGCAGAGGGCAGTGGAAACCGTCGGGGAGAATCAACTGGATGCGCCGATTCAGGTTGCAGGTCCGCAAGAATTGCAAGCTCTGGCCCAAGCCTTCGACGAAATGCGCGCGCGGCTCTCCTCTGCGCGTCAGGAACTACTTCAATCCAACCTCACTTTGGAACAACGCGTAGCTCAACGCACGCATGAACTTGAAATGCTCAACGAAGTCAGCCGCGAAATTTCCTCGCGCCTCGACATTCAACAAGTCCTCAACTCTGTTACCGACAAGGCCCGCGCTTTACTGGGCGGCGAAGTCGCCTCGCTCTGTCTGGTGGACGAAAACCAAAGCTGGCTCAAACTGCAAACCTTAAGCGGCCCCAAAAATGCGATTGTCGGCCATGCCATGCCCACCGATAGCGACTTTGCCAATGCCGTGCTGGCGGACGATGGCGCGATGATCTGCGGGTTAAATTTCTGTCAGGGCGGGTGTCGAATGTTATCGGCGGAATATCGCACCAGCCACCTGGCCGCGCCCTTGCGCGTGGGCAACCGCGTGATTGGCGCGTTATGCGTGGGAAGCCCTGCACAAAACCAATTCGCCGCCGAATCGGCAGATATGCTTTCCAAACTGGCCAACGTGGCCGCCATCGCGCTGGAAAATGCGCGCCTCTTCGCGCAAGCCGAACAAACGGGCACGCTGGGCGAACGTCAGCGCGTGGCGGCCGAAATGCACGATGGACTGGGACAAACCCTCAGCTATTTGGGCTTGATGACCGATCAAATTGTGGAATTTCTTTCAGACGGTCAGGAAGGCGCGGCCCTGGATCGTTTGCATAAAACGCGCGAAACCATCAGCAAAGCCACCGGCGACGTACGCCGCGCCATCAATCGGCTGATGAACGAAACGCTCCCTGCCAATAAAAATCTGTGGGCCCGCCTGCGCGAAGCGTTGGATGAAGTCGCCGCACAACACGACCTGGAATCGGTCTGGCGTTCTGAAACATCCTCCACGCCTGAACCTGCGCCGCAAACCGCCGAACAAATTTACAACATCGTCCATGAAGCCTTAATCAACGCCGCTCGCCATGCCCAAGCCAGTCAAGTTGGCGTATCCATTGGGCAAAACGAAGACGGCTACTTTGTAACCGTATATGACAACGGAAAAGGTTTTAACACGTTACAAGCCGCGCCCAGCGGACATTTTGGCCTGCAAATTATGCAAGCGCGCGCCAAACACATTGGCGGGCAAGTGGAATTCGCCTCCAGCGCGGGACAAGGCACGCGCATCACCCTAACCTGGCCAGAGGAGCGGAACCTATGAGCGCCAAACCCGCCCGCATTTTGTTGGTGGACGACCACATCCTCTTTCGGGAAGGGCTGGCTGGAATCCTCAACGCCCAGGCAGACCTGCAAGTCATCGGCGAAGCCAACGACGGGTTGGAAGCGCTCGTCAAAGCGCAGGAACTCAAACCAGATTTGATTTTGATGGACGTGCAAATGCCCGGTATGGACGGCATTGAAGCCGTGCGGCAGATTAAACAAAACCAGCCGGAGATGATCGTGGTGATGCTGACCGTGCGCGGCGACGACGAATTGCTCTTTGAAGCGCTCAAGAACGGCGCCCAAGGTTATCTACTTAAAGAAATTCGCGCGCAAGGTTTGCTGGATATGTTGCGAAGCGCCCTGCAAGGCGAAGCCGCCGTCTCGCCGCATTTGGCCGGGCGCGTGCTGGCAGAGTTTCGGCGCTTAAGCGTAGGGACGGCGCCGGAGAAAGAAGACGCCGGGGCGCTGACCGAACGCGAAAACCAGGTTTTGATTCAAGCCGCCGACGGCGCAACCGACAAAGAGATCGCCGCCGAATTAAACATCAGTTTGAATACGGTCAAAACGCACGTGCGCAATATTTTATCCAAACTGCATGTGCGCACGCGGCGCGAAGCGGCCAAAGCCGCAAAAGCCAAAGGGCTTTTGTAAACAAAGCGTTATCCGAAACAACCGTCTCGAAGTTTTTTTCAAAAAGGACTAATTCTTTTTAGACACACGGGGGAAATTTAGTTGGAGCGCACGATAAAAACGTTTTTTATAATTTTATGACTTGATTCATGAGCGTTTTAAGCTCATTCTTTTTTCATGCCAAAAGCAGGGCATGAGAAGGATTTTACATTCCCCTCCTTTTGAGTACTCTAAATCCATGCACAAGCAACGCGTTTTGCTCGTCTGCGCGAAGCATCTCTTTAGCGAAAGCATGGAGATGGTTTTGCGCGCGGCCACAGGCGTGGAATTGCTTGGACCTTGGGCCATTGAAACGGAAACCTGTTCGCGGATTTCAGAAATCAACCCAAATGTGGTCATCGTCGTGGAGAAAAACGCGCGGGATGAAAAAGCCGTCGCTTTAGCTTCCGCCATCCTTGAAAAATATCCCGAACTTCCCGTCATTCGCGCCAACCTGACCGAAAACATCTTCCGCGTTTTTTCCATGCACTCCTATCCAGCGCGCGGCATGGATTTATTAAAAACCATCCGCCGTATCTCCAAAACGGCAATTCCCTCAAACGAGAGGAGTACAAAAAATAATGACTGAAAGCGTTGAAAGATTATCCCTGCCCAAAGGCCCCGCGTTGTTGTTGGTTCTGCTGGCCGCGCTGGCCTTTCTAACTTTGGCAACTGGCGTGGCCTTCGCGCAACCGTCGGCGCAAGCCGCGGATGGCGAAGCGCTATTCAAGGAAAAATGCGTCGCCTGTCATACGATTGGCGGCGGAAAACTGGTGGGCCCGGATTTGCAAGGCGTGACCGAGCGCCAGGACCCTGTCTGGCTCAAGCAATGGATTCTCGCGCCCGATCAAGTCCTGGCTTCGGGCGATCCCATCGCCACAGGGTTGTTTAAGGAATACAACAATGTTCCCATGCCAAACTTGGGACTGACGCCCGATCAAGTGGACGCGCTCCTCGCTTATCTGGGCGGCGGCGCGACAACAGGCGGAGCGGGCGCGGAACTCCCTGCTGGCGACGCAGTCAGCGGCAAAGCCTATTTTGTGGGAGACCAGCGCTTCTCCAATGGCGGGCCGCATTGCATTTCGTGTCATAGCGTGGCCGGGCTTGGCTCGTTGGGCGGGGGCAACCTGGGGCCGGATTTAACGAACAGCGGGTACACCCAATCCGAAACGGCGTTTGCTTCATTCATCAGCGCGCCTTCCACGCAGACGATGAACTCCATCTGGGCGAGTACGCCGCTCACCCTGCAAGAGCAAGCCGATCTCTACGCCTTTTTGAGCAAGGCCGCCATTCAACAGCGCGAGCCGAGTTCGCTTTTGCAAATCGCTTTGCTGGCCATCCTCGGCGCGGCGCTCTTAATCGCGCTGGCCAACCTCTATTGGGGCAAACGCTTGCGGGGCGTGCGCAAACCCATGGTGGAACGCGCGCGTGCGGCGGCAAAACGGTAATTCGCAAAATCAATTTTGCAGTGCGGTAATTCGCAAAATGAGTTTTGGAGTACAGTAATTCGCAAAATGAATTTTGCAGTACAAATTAACGGAGGCAGATAACATGAGTTGGATTCAGGATTTGATTGATCCGCAAGCCCGCCAATGGGAGGAGTTTTATCGCAACCGTTGGCAACACGACAACATCGTCCGAAGCACGCACGGCGTGAATTGCACCGGCGGATGTTCGTGGCAGGTATATGTCAAAGACGGCATCATCACGTGGGAAATGCAACAGACGGATTATCCATTATTGCAGGATGGTCTGCCGCCGTACGAGCCGCGCGGTTGTCAGCGTGGGATTTCCGCTTCGTGGTATGTGTACAGCCCAATTCGCGTTAAGTATCCGTATGCGCGCGGCGTGTTGTTGGACTTTTGGCGCGAGGCGCGTTCCAGCGGCAAAAGTCCGGTTGCGGCTTACGCTTCGATCATGGAAGATGAAGACAAACGCCGGAGGATTCAAAAGGCGCGCGGCAAAGGCGGATTCCGCCGCACGCATTGGGATGAAGTCTTGGAAATCGTCGCCGCGTCCATGCTTTATACCGCCAAAGAATACGGCCCCGACCGCGTCTTTGGCTTCTCGCCGATTCCCGCCATGTCCTTCCTTTCGTACGCTGGAGGTTCGCGCTTTTTACAATTGTTCGGCGGCGTGAACATGAGCTTCTACGATTGGTATGCCGACTTGCCGAATGCCTTTCCCGAAGTGTGGGGCGACCAGACCGACGTGTGCGAATCGGCCGATTGGTACAACAGCAAGTTCATCGTCTCGATGGGTTCGAATCTGAACATGACGCGCACGCCCGACGTGCATTTCATCTCCGAGGCGCGGCATGAAGGCGCAAAGTTTGTCGTCATTGCGCCGGACCTTTCTCAGGTGGCGAAATATTCCGATTGGTGGATTCCGGTCAAGGCGGGGCAGGATACGGCGATCTGGATGGCGGTCAATCACGTCATCTTGAAGGAATTCTACGTGGAGCGGCAAACGCCGTATTTCATCAACTATTTGAAAGAAAATACCGACATGCCGTTTTTGATTGAACTGGAAGAAGACGGCGACGGCTACAAGGCGGGACGGTACATCCGCGCCAACACGGTGAAGCGTTACAAGAGCGTGGAGAATGGCGAGTGGAAATTTTTGGTTTACGATGCAAAAGCCAAAGCGCCGAAAATGCCGAAGGGCGCGGTGGGCGATCGCTGGAGCAAGGAAAAAGGCAAGTGGAACATCAAGATGGAAGACGGACTGGACGATACGCCGATTGAGCCAACGCTTTCATTTATCGATTCGCAAGATGAAACGGTGAATGTGGCGTTCTACGAATTTGCAGAACAGAAAACCGCCCGGCGCGGCGTCCCCGCGAAGTGGATTGAAACCAGCGCGGGGAAGAAGTTGGTGACGACGGTTTTCGATCTGGTCATCGCGCAATTTGGCGTGAGTCGCGGCCTGCCGGGGGATTATCCGCAGAGCTACGATGAAGTCGGCGCGTACACGCCCGCCTGGCAGGAAAGCTACACAGGCATCGGACGCGATACGGTCATTCGCCTCGCCCGCGAGTTTGCCGCGAATGCCGAAGCGACCAACGGCAAGTCCATGATTATCGTCGGCGCGAGCATCAACCACTGGTACAACAACAGCCTGGCGTATCGCGCCCCGATTTACGCGCTGATCTTATGCGGATGTTGCGGCGTGAACGGCGGCGGGATGAATCATTATGTGGGACAGGAAAAATTGATGTTGGTCGCGCCGTGGACTTCGCTGGCCTTCGCGCTCGACTGGCAAAAGCCACCGCGCCAGCAACAATCTCCGCTCTGGCATTATGCCAACAGCGATCAATGGCGCTATGAAGGCGACTTTACCGAGTACGCGCACGTCCCACCGAACGCAAAATGGGCGAAGGGCCACGCCATGGATTTGGCGGCGGCGGCCGTGCGCATGGGCTGGATGCCCTACTTCCCGCAGTTTAAAGAGAATAGTTTTGAGGTGATGAAGAACGCCGAATCCGCGGGCGCAAAATCTGCGGAAGAAGTTGCCAGTTGGGCGGCCACGCAACTTAAGGAAGAAAAACTTGAACTGGCGGTGGACGACCCGGACGCGCCGGAAAATTGGCCCCGCGTGTGGATCATTTGGCGCGGCAATGCGATTCAATCCAGCGCGAAGGGACACGAGTATTTCCTGCGGCATTATCTCGGCACGCACAATAACATCATCGCCGAAGAACATGCCAAAGATAAAGTGAAGACCGTCAAATTCCGCGAGCCTGCCCCGCGCGGCAAAATGGATTTGGTCGTGGACCTCAACTTCCGCATGGATTCCTCTGCCCTGTATTCGGACATCATGCTTCCAGCCGCGTTCTGGTATGAGAAGAACGATTTGAACTCCACCGATTTGCATTCGTTTGTGCATCCGCTGGGGCAAGCTGTGCCGCCCGTGTGGGAATCGAAAACGGATTGGGAAATCTTCAAAGCCTTTGCGAAGAAGGTCAGCGAGATGTCGGCGGGCGTGTTCCCCGAGCCGCTCAAAGATTTGGTGATGACTCCGCTCATGCACGATACGGCTGACGAACTTTCGCAACCGGAGGTGAAAGACTGGCGCGCGGGCGAGTGCGACCCCATCCCCGGCAAAACCATGCCGCACTTCCGCGTAGTGGAACGCGACTACGCCAACCTCTACAATAAATTCATTTCGCTGGGCCCGAACCTGCGCGAAGACGGTATCAGCGGCAACGGCGTACATATTCCGGTGGCGGAATTTTACGACGAATTGCTGAACAACCCGGTGGGCGGTTCGCCCGATCCGCGTCACATGCGCTGTGTGGAATGGGGCGGGAATAAATATCCCTCGCTGGAAGACGCGCTCGACGCGGCGAATGTGTTACTGCACCTTGCGCCGGAAACCAACGGAGCCGTTTCCTATGCGGCTTTCAAACATGAAGAAGAGCGCGTGGGAATGCCATTGGCAGATCTGGCTGAAGGGATTCGGGATGCGCGCGTCACGTTCTTTGACCTGACGCGCCAAATGCGACGCGGATTAATCAGCCCGTGCTGGAGCGGAATCGTCAACGATGGGCGGGCCTATTCCGCCTGGTGCATGAGCGTGGAGCGCCGCGTCCCCTGGCGCACCTTGACCGGGCGACAACACTTCTATATTGATCACCAGCATTACATGGACTTCGGCGAGAACTTGCCGACCTTCAAGCCCAAGCTCGTGGCCAAGCCGGGCGATTGGAAAAAGATCGGCGATATTGTCAACAGCCCGGTGGACGATCAGAGTCTGATCCTCAACTACATCACGCCGCACGGCAAGTGGAACATCCACTCGACGTATAAAGACAATCATCGCATGTTGACTCTCTCGCGCGGCATGGACCCCGTCTGGCTCAACGACAAGGAAGCGGAAAGCGTGGGCATTCAAGATAACGACTGGGTGGAAGTTCACAACGATAACGGCGTAGTGGTCACCCGCGCCGCGGTCAGCGCCCGCGTTCAACCCGGCACGTGTTTGTATTACCACGCGGTCGAGCGCACGGTCTTCATCCCCAAGTCGCAAATTCGGGGCGGCAAACGCGCCGGCGGACACAACAGCCTCACGCGCACGCGCATCAATCCCATGCAATTGGCGGGCGGCTACGCCCAGTTTACGTACACGTTCAATTATTGGGGCCCCATCGGCGTCTTCACGCGCGATACCTATTGCGTGGTGCGGAAGATGGAAAAGTTGGAATGGTAAATTGATTTCCCTCACCCCTGCACCCCTCTCCCGTCGGGAGAGGGGACGGGGGTGAGGGCGGTACAAAGGAGCAAATTCATGGATATACGCGCGCATGTTTCAATGGTCTTTCATCTCGATAAGTGTATCGGTTGCCACACTTGTAGCGTCGCCTGCAAAAACATCTGGACCGACCGCAAAGGCACCGAGTACATGTGGTGGAACAACGTCGAGACCAAGCCCGGCACGGGCTACCCCACACAATGGGAAGACCAGGAAAAATACAAAGGCGGCTGGGCGCTGGGAGAGGATGGCCGGATTCACCTGCGCCTGCACGACCGTACCAACGGGCTCTCGAACATTTTCTACAACCCGGCCCTGCCCACCATTGACGATTACTACGAACCCTGGACGTACGACTACGAGAATCTCTTCAACGCGCCCGAAGGCGACGACCAGCCCACCGCCCGCGCCGTCTCGATGATTACAGGCAAGCCGATGGATAATATCGAAGCCGGACCCAACTGGGACGACGACTTGGGCGGCTCACCGGTCTATGCGGCCAACGACGTGAACCTGAATAAACTCACCGAAGAAGAGCGCGAACAACTCGCCGAAATTGAGCGCGTGGTCTTCTTCTATTTGCCGCGCATCTGCAATCACTGTCTCAACCCCGGTTGTGTCGCCGCCTGCCCCGCGGGCGCGATCTACAAACGCGGCGAAGACGGCATTGTGTTGATCTCACAGGAAAAATGCCGCGCCTGGCGCATGTGCATTTCGGGATGCCCCTACAAGAAGACGTACTTCAACTGGTCTTCGGGCAAGTCGGAAAAATGTATCCTCTGCGTCCCGCGCCTCGAATCGGGACAGCCCCCCGCCTGCTTCCACTCCTGCGTCGGACGCATCCGCTATCTGGGCGTTTTGCTCTACGACGCGGACATGATCGAAAAATCCACTTCCGTGCCGGACTCGGAACTGGTCGCCGCGCAACGGGCCATGATCATGGACCCGTTCGATCCTGCCATCATTGCCGCCGCGAAGCAAAACAAAATTTCGGATGCAATGATCGCCGCCGCGCAGAATTCGCCCGTGTATAAATTCGTCAAGAAGTGGCAGATTGCCCTTCCGCTCCATGCGGAATTCCGCACCTTGCCCATGCTGTATTATGTTCCGCCCATGCTACCGATCCTCGCCAAGACCAAAGACGGCAACTATGACATCGAAGGGCTGGACAGGGAAGGTTTGCCCGCCATGCTCGGCTCGCTCGAAAAGGCGCGGATGCCGATCAAATACATGGCGAGTTTATTTTCAGCGGGTAATGTTGAAGAAGTGGAAGCGGCCTATCGCAAGTTGATTGCCGTGCGCATCTTCAAGCGCGCGCAGAAAGTGAAAGATTATCAGCAAGCCGAAGTGGACGCCGCGCTGGCCGCAGGCAAGACGAACCCCGAAGAAGTGGAAGCCATCTTCCGCCTCACTTCGCTTCCCACCTACGAAGAGCGCTTCGTCGTCCCGCCGCTTGGGCGTGAATCCGCTGTGGAGGCTTGGGAAAACCCGCTCGAGCGGAAGACCGAAGCGGGCTTTGGCGTCCGCAACAAGATCGCGAAACGAAAATTTTAATCACGGAGACTGCGAATGTACACTGAAATTGAAATGCGAAGCCTCTATCATTGGTTTGCTGGAATTTTGGAATACCCGGCTGGCGAAACGCTTCCCGCCGCGCGCGAAGCGCAAACGCTTTTGGCGGAGAAAGACCCCGCTTCGGCCGCGCTGTTGCAGGATTTTTACAACTACGCGGCTTCGCTCACGCCCGGGCGCCTGGAAGAAGTGTACACCGGCACGTTTGACCTTGAAGCGGCCTGCCACCCGTACATTGGGTATCACCTCTTCGGCGAGACGTATAAACGCAGCGCCTTTTTAGTGGAACTCAAACAGCGCTACAACGCCGAAGATTTCGCCTTCCCCGCCACAGAGCTACCCGATCATTTGGCCATCATCCTGCGTTTTCTGGCGGTGACGCGCGACTCGACGCAGGCGGATGAAATTGCCCGCGACGCGCTTTTGCTGGGGTTGGATCGCATAACGGGGCGCGGTAAATCGGCGGGCTTCGACGAAGACGAGAACTCCGACGCGCCCAAGGCCGACAAGCCGACTCAATTTCATGGCGTGTTGGAAGCGTTACGCGCCGTCCTCCAAAATCAATTTCAGGTTTTGGACGTTTTGGAGCGCTCATAATTTTTTGAAGGACAAATCAAAAGGAGCATGTATGTTTGATAACGCCCTCTTTATCGGCTTTCCTTACGTGGCGGTTACGCTGTGCATCGTCGTCTCGATCTATCGCTTCTGGTTTGATCCCTATTCATATTCGAGTCAGTCTTCGCAATTTCTTGAGAATCGCAAGCTGTTCTTTGGCTCCGTGCCGTGGCATTACGGCGTGATCACCATCCTGCTCGCGCATACGCTGGCTTTGCTTTTTCCAAAAGCCTGGGGGCTGTTCACCGCCGACCAAACCCGCCTGTACATTGTGGAAATCATCGGGCTGGCGGTCGCGCTGATGACCACCTTCGGGCTGACGGTTCTTTTCTATCGCCGCCTCAGCGACGCGCGCGCAAACTCGGTCACGTCGCAATGGGATTGGATTCTGCTGTTCTTCCTTCTGCTTCAAGTGGCCCTGGGCTTTTGGGTTGCATATTACTATCGCTGGGGTTCGGATTGGTTCCTGCACACCGCCGCACCCTGGTTAATCTCGCTGATTAAATTGCAACCGAACATTTCCTCGGTGGCCGCCCTGCCGTTTTTGGTGAAATTTCATTTCCTCAACGGCTTTGTGATCATCCTGCTCGTGCCGTTTACGCGCCTGGTGCATTTGCTGGTCTTTCCGCTCTCCTATCTCTGGCGCGAACATCAGGTGGTGATTTGGAACAAAGCGCGGCATTAAGTTAAGCTATACTTCGCCTATGATCATCATAGACGCGCTTCTCAGCGAACACGGAGTTTTCCACCTCTTCCTTCAGCACATTGAGCGAAACCTGCCCACCCTCAAATCGCTCACGGCGCTACAGGATCGCATCGCCGCCTTTGCCTTTGCGTTGGAGGCGCACGCCAGCCTTGAAGACGAACTCCTCTTCAGCGCCCTCGAACCGCACCTCGGAACGAACAGCGGCCCGCTGGCGGTCATGCGCATGGAACACGATCAAATTACCGATTTGTTCGGCAAAATCAACTCAACCGCCGAACTGGAAGCGGCCGGCCTTTTCGTCCGGCAACTGCTGAACGTGACGCGCAGTCATTTTCAAAAAGAGGAGCAGGCGCTCTTCCGCATGGCGCGTCAGTTTTTATCTGCAGAACAACTTACCGATTTGGGAGCGCAATGGATGCAACGGCGCGCGCCTTTAATCGGGTTGGATATCCCGTAAATTATCCTTGCTGTCAGCATTCTGATTCGTTCGTCTGGTCCTGTACGTCGCAAATTAATACTGGATTGATTTCGCGAAAGGAGCTGAATATGAATCACACACGGAGCGGGCCACGCCCCGCATCGGCCGGGCAGACCTTCTTTCAGGTTGTGTATTATCTGGGGGTTTTCGCCTTCTTTGCATTTTGCGTCAAATCAGAAACCTATCGCCTTGGCCCTGCGCCTTCCGCAAACGCAAACGTTGCCGACGTTGCGCAGACCAACCTGCTCTTCCATGACGATTTCCAAAATCAGTTGAACCCGCTTTGGGCGTGGGAAAATGAAGACGCTTCGCGCTGGCGCATTAATCAGCGCGGCTGGCTCGAAATCACCGGCGGCGATCAAAGCGTCCTGGCAGGCGCGCCTCAATCCAACCTGTTATGGCTCCCCGCTCCAAAAATAAACCTGATCATCACGACGCGCCTGAAAACGCAACCGCTTTTTAATTATCAACAATCCGGGCTTTTGCTTTTCAACACAGCGGGCCGCTACATTTCTTTGAGCCGGGGGTATTGTCAGGAATGCGTGCTGGGCGGGAGCGGCATTTTTCTGGAACACAACCTGGAGGGGAAACGCGTGCGGCTGGCCCTGCCCAGCGAAGCCACGGAACTGTCTTTGATGTTCATTCAGACAAACGCTTCAGTCGGCGCGTTTTACGCGCTCGAAACCGGAAACTGGCAGAATTTCATCACCCTGCAAAATCCCCAACCCTTGGAACGCGTGGGCTTAAGCGTTACCAACGACAGCGCGTGGGAGGAAGGCTACGACGTGATTGGGCAATTTGACTATTTTGAAATGCGTCCCCTCTTTCATCAAATCCCAATGCCGCACCCCGGTTATTTTCAACAAACCGCCAATTTTTGAGCGTGACAACTACGCGCCTGCCTTCCGCGAAAATGCCAACGGAAGACAGGCGTTTGGTTTAATTATTCACCTTACGCGCCCTCATCCCCGGCCCCTCTCCCTTCGGGACGTGTGCCCGTTAGGGTAGAGGGTTAGGGTGAGGGAGAAGTCACACATTTCTCAAAACTGCGTAAGGTGAGTTAATTATTAGACTTTATCGGAAATTAAATTGGGATGCGGAAAACGCGGACGGACGCAGATTTTTTGAAGCTTCTACACTAAAAACGGCTCTGATCAGCGTTTTCAGCGTTCATCAGCGTCCCATTAAAACCTTGAAAATTATTGCGGATAAAATCTATTTTCCGTATCCCATACGGGCCAGCAGGTTATCTTTGAGGACAAATTGATGGTAGAGCGCCGCGCCGATGTGCAACAAAATCAACATGAGCAATAAAGGCGCAAGGAAATCATGCACGGTATGGGGCAGGAAGTTGAAATTTTCCGGCAGGGCGGCGGAACCCAAAACGGCTTGCGGAATGTTCGCCCGCAGAGCCAGCGCGATTCCGCTCACCGTCATAATGAAGATGAAAAGGTAAAGCGTATGATGGATGGATTTGGCCAGCCGATAGAAAATATCTTTAACCGCCGGGCGCGGCGGGCGCGGAAATTTCATCTGCGCGATGAAGCGGACGATTAAAATCAGCAGGACCAAAATGCCGATGACCATGTGCACAGTCAAAGGCGTGAGTTTGCTCGGGTCGTCATTGGGCATGCGCGTCATTACCTTGCCGATAATGTAGGTGATAAAAATCAGCAAGGCGGTGAGCCAGTGATAAGTAACTTGCCAGGAATGGTATCGAAAGGGCGTGGATGATTGAGACATGGGAATCCTCTAAGAGCCGCCTTTTGTAACAAAGAAGATCACGCGGGTCTTGGCCTGAACGCCGCGCTTTGCACCGGCAGGCATGACCACGGTGGAACCCGCCGCGAAGGCAAAGGTTTCGCCATCCACCGTCATTTGACCTTCGCCTTCGAGAAAGTGAAAGACGGACGCTTCGGCCGGGTGCGGGGGAAGTTGCTGGCCCGCTTCCAGCCCCACGACCAACGCTTTATATTGCGGCGTATCCAGCAAAAATTGCGGCTGGGGCCCGGCGGGGGAAAAAACAGCTTTGGATTTTAGATCGGGGAAAAAAACTTCAGACATCTCAACTCCTTATATTTGATGAAAATGGTTTCGCGCTTCATACTCCCTGAAAGATACAACCAGTAAAAATCATCCAATAAGTTGCGCTATTATAGCCCTTTTCAATACGGCCTCAGTGGAAATTTTACAGGAAGCGCCGCCCCTACCCCCTCAAAAAAAGAACTAATTCCTTCGAGAAAAAAGAGTGATTTAAATCACTCTTTTTTCATGCCAAAAGAGTGACGAAGAGGGCTGGGATTATCGCTTGATTCTGGGTATCCTTGAAGGAAGTTTTTGTTCCATTTATCACATATCACTATCCTTATGTCGAAACCGCAGATTTTACTAATTAGTTCTCAACGCCTCTTTGGCGAAAGCCTGGAGATGATCTTGCGCGCAGAAAAGGAAGTGGAATTAATGGGGGTCTGGAATCCTGCCGAAGAGGATGTTTCTGAACGGCTCATGAATCTGCAAATCCAACCGGCGGTGGTGGTGATTGCCGACGAAGCCCTGCGCCCGGAAGCCGTCGCAGACCTGACTCGGTTGATCATGGAACGTTACCCGGAAATTTCCGTCATTCGCACCGCCTTAAACGAGAACATTTTTCGACTCTTTTCCACTTACACCTTACCCGCCCGGGGAGATCGCCTGCTGGAGGCGATTCGCCTGTGCGCGGGACCAAATCGGGAACTCGTCCCCATGACGAACCATGCAAACCAGGAGCCTGTGTAACCCCATGACCCATAAAAAACCCTTCATAAAACCGTTCGTTTACGCGCTACTCCCCCTGCTGGGGCTTGTCCTCGTGGGGTGTGGAGCCATCCCCGCAAACCCAGTCACTGTCAACCCGGCCTCGGTCAATGAAATCGCCGCAGGCAACGCCGAAAACGGCCAAAAGTTATTCATGGGCTACACCCACTTTGAATATGAAGGCCCGCCCTGTATGGGATGTCATGGCATCGGCGACGACGACGGCCTCCTCGGCGGCGGGGCGCTCGGCCCCAATCTAACCAACACCGCCGCCGAAAAAACCGACGACGACATCATCGGCATTTTATCCAACACCGGCATTGTAATTTCGCCGGTCATGCGGCCGATCTACACGGATTTTCCGCTCACCCCGCAAGAACAAGCCGATTTGCTGGCTTTTATGAAATCCTCGGTGGGGCAACCTGAAACCGACAAGGAAGGCTTGATTTATGGAATCAGTTTTATTGGTACGCTGGGAGTCGCGCTGGCGCTTGGGTTTATCTATCGAAACCGCCTGCGAAGCGTGCGAAGAGCTTTGGTGAATAAAGCAGAAAAGGAGTTGCAATGAATTGGATCGAAGAGATTTCAAACCCGCAAGCCCGTCAATGGGAGGAATTTTATCGGAATCGCTGGCAACATGATCGCGTGGTGCGAAGCACGCACGGCGTGAACTGCACCGGCAGTTGCTCGTGGATGATCTACGTCAAAGACGGGATTGTGACCTGGGAGTTGCAAGCCACCGACTACCCTTCGCTGGAACCGGGCATCCCGCCTTACGAACCGCGCGGATGTCAGCGTGGCATTTCCTTCTCATGGTATCAGTACAGCCCCATCCGTCTCAAATATCCCTACATTCGCGGCGTACTGCTGGATTTGTGGAATAAGGCCAAAGAGACGCATGCCGACCCGGTTGAGGCCTGGACGGCCGTGATGGCAGACGAAGCCGGCCGCAAGGCCTTTCATCAGGCGCGCGGCAAAGGCGGATTCCGCCGCGTGAAGTGGGACGAAGCGCTGGAGATGATCTCCGCTTCCACGCTCTACACCGTCAAAAAATACGGTCCGGATCGCGTGATCGGTTTTTCGCCCATCCCGGCCATGTCCATGCTGAGCTATGCCAGCGGAAGCCGCTTCCTGCAATTGCTGGGCGGCGTGAACTTAAGTTTTTACGATTGGTACAGCGACCTGCCCCCCGCCAGCCCCGAAGTGTGGGGCGAGCAAACCGACGTGGCCGAAAGCGCCGACTGGTATAAATCCAAATTCATTGCCGCGGTCGGTTCCAACATGAGCATGACGCGCACGCCCGACGTCCACTTTGCCGCCGAGGCCCGCCACAACGGAACCAAGTTGGTGGTCTTCGCGCCGGACTTCAATCAAGTGGCCAAATATGCCGATTGGTGGGTCCCCGTCCATGCCGGGCAGGACGGCGCGTTCTGGATGGCCGTCAATCACGTCATCATGCAGGAATTTCACCACGACAAACCAACGCCCTTCTTTTTGGATTATCTGCGTCAATATTCCGACGCGCCGTTTCTTGTTGAATTAAACGAAGTGGATGGAAAATACGTCCCCGGGCAAATGATTCGCGCCGCGCATGTCAAACGCACCCAAGACGTGGAAAACGGCGAATGGAAATTTTTAGTGTGGGACGAACTCAGCGACGCGCCGCGTATGCCGCAAGGCACGCTTGGCTTCCGCTGGCAAAAGCAAAAAGGCCAATGGAATTTAGAGCCAAAGGACGGTCTGGATGGAAGCGAGATTCGCCCGCAATTGACCTTCCTGGAACAAACTAAAGATCAACTGACCGTTTCGTTCGCCGAATTTGGCGAAGGCAAATCCTTCCAACGCAACCTGCCCGTGCGTTACATTGAAACGACGGGCGGCAAAAAGGCCGTCGTCACCATTTACGATTTATTGATGGCGCAATATGGCGTGGGGCGCGGGCTGGAAGGCGATTACCCCGCCGACTATAACGACGAAAACTTATCCTACACCCCCGCCTGGCAGGAACGCTACACCGGCATAGACCGTCAAACCGTGATTCAGTTTGCGCGCGAATGGGCCACCACCGCCCTCAAAACCGAAGGCAAATGCACCATCATCATCGGCGCGGGCGTAAACCATTGGTATCACAACAACCTGATCTATCGCGCGTGCATCGGCGCGTTGATGCTCACAGGTTGCGTGGGCCGCAACGGCGGCGGGTTGAATCATTACGTCGGGCAGGAAAAACTTGCGCCTATGGCGCCATGGGCTTCGATTGCCTTCGCGTTGGATTGGCAGAAACCGCCGCGCCAAATGAACGGGCCTTCCTTCCATTACGTGAACAGCGATCAATGGCGCTACGAACGCCTCTTCTCTGACCCGCAACCTGTCCCCCGCCCGGAGAGCGAGAGCCACCGCAACATGCCTGAAGCGCATACGCTGGACGCCAACATCCGCGCGGTGCGTATGGGCTGGCTTCCTTCGTACCCGCAGTTCAACGTCAGCTCGCTGGAAATCGTCAAGAAAGCCGAGCAGGCTGGGGCGAAGTCGGATGCGGAAATTAAGCAATGGGTGGCGAATCAACTTAAATCCGGCGAACTGAAGTTTGCCGTAGAGGATCCCGACGCTCCCGAAAACTGGCCACGTTTGTGGTTCATCTGGCGCGGCAACGCGCTCAACGCCAGCGCCAAAGGCCAGGAATATTTCTTCAAGCATTATCTTGGCACGCACAATCAACTCATCTCTGAAGAAGTGACTCCAGACACCTTCCAGGAAGTTAACTATCTGGAAGAAGCGCCCGAAGGCAAATTTGACTTGGTGGTGGACGTAAACTTCCGCATGGATACTTCGGCCTTGTATTCGGACATCGTTTTGCCGACCGCCAGTTGGTATGAAAAAGACGATTTGAACACCACCGACATGCACTCCTTCATTCACCCGCTGGCCGCCGCTGTGCCGCCTTCATGGGAATCGAAAACCGATTGGGTAATTTTCAAACTCATCTCGCGCAAACTTAGCGAGTTGGCTGAAACACACTTCCCCGAACCCGTGCGCGATTTGGTGGCCATGCCGCTTCAGCACGACACGCCCGCCGAGATGGCCCAACCGCACATCCGCGATTGGAGCAAGGGCGAATGCGAACCGATCCCCGGCGTGACCATGCCCAACTTCGTGGTCACCGAGCGCGATTATGTGAACCTGAGCAAACGCTATATTTCGCTCGGCCCGAAAGTTCAAAAAGAAGGCTTGGGCGTGCATGGCATTCACTGGGATGCGGAAGATCAATATCAGGAATTGCTGGACAGCCGCCCCACCACCGCCTGGAACGGACAAAAATATCCTTCGATTGAAGCCCCCCGCGACGCCGCGAACGCAATTTTGCACCTCGCGCCGGAAACCAACGGCGAAGTGGCCTACCGCGCATATCAAGCAGAAGAAGAACGGATCGGCATAAAGCTCACCGACCTGGCAGAACCCACCCGCGCCTCGCGCGTGGATTTCAAAGACCTCACGCGCCAGCCGCGCCGCTTGTTGAACAGCCCGGTTTGGTCTGGTTTAGTAACGAACGGCCGTCCCTATTCCGCTTTTTGTTTGAATGTGGAGCGTCTCGTCCCGTGGCGCACATTAACCGGCCGCCAACATTTCTATCTCGACCACGAAGGCTATCTGGCGCATGGCGAACATCTGCCCACGTATAAGCCGCGCCCGGATCATATCGCGTTTGGCGATCTGGATAAAAGTAAGATTGAAGGCAAGACGGTCTTGCTAAATTACCTTACGCCGCACGCCAAATGGCACATCCACTCAAATTATTTTGACAACGACCGCATGTTGACGCTCTCACGCGGGTTGGAACCGCTCTGGATCAGCGAACAGGATGCGAAGGAAATTGGCATTGTGGATAACGATTGGGTGGAAGCGTACAACGATCACGGCGTCACGGTGACGCGG
The DNA here is from genome assembly GCA_020851785.1 of Anaerolineales bacterium. Taxonomy (GTDB): domain Bacteria; phylum Chloroflexota; class Anaerolineae; order Anaerolineales; family Villigracilaceae; genus Villigracilis. The sequence goes on along the minus strand of JADZCC010000076.1, from coordinate 35,324 downwards.
GCCATCGTCAGCGCGCGTATCCCGTCGGGTATTTGCATCATCTATCACGCGCCCGAACGAACCGTGAGCGTGCCAAAATCTCCCATGCGCGGCAACAAACGCGCCGGCGGGCACAACAGCCCCACGCGCATTCATCTCAAGCCCGTCTTAATGGTTGGCGGATATGGTCAATTTACTTATGGGTTTAACTATTGGGGCCCCACCGGCGTCAACCGCGACACGATGATCCTCGTCCGCAAGTTACCGGGCAAGCCAGAGTTCTAGGAAAAGGAGAAAACATTATGAGAGTTCGCTCGCAAGTTTCGATGGTCTTCCATCTGGACAAATGTATTGGTTGTCATACCTGTAGCATTGCCTGTAAAAATATTTGGACCGACCGCCCAGGCGCGGAATATATGTGGTGGAACAACGTGGAAACCAAACCCGGCGTGGGCTTCCCCACGCAATGGGAAGACCAGGAGAAATATCACGGCGGCTGGGAGTTGGAAGGAACGCCCAAAAACCCGGCGTTGAAATTAAAACTGCAAAACCGTTTGCAAACGCTGGGCAACCTGTTCTCCAACCCGGCCATGCCCACCATGGACGATTACTACGAACCCTGGACCTATAACTACGGCGATTTGTTCAACGCCCCGCTGGGCAACGACCAACCCACTGCGCGCCCAATCTCGCGCGTGGATGGCAAGCCGATTGAAATTGAATCCGGCCCGAACTGGGACGATGATCTGGGCGGTTCAAACATCTACGCGTTGAACGACCCGCTCTTGAAAGACATGAGCGAAGACGAAAAACTGCGCCTCTTCTCGATTGAGCAGTTATTCTACTTTTACATGCCGCGCATTTGTAATCACTGCTTGAATGCGGCCTGCGTGGCGGCTTGCCCCTCCGGCGCAATTTATAAACGCGCCGAAGACGGCGTGGTGTTGATTAACCAGGATAAATGCCGCGGCTGGCGCATGTGCGTTTCGGCCTGCCCCTACAAAAAGACCTATTACAACTGGTCCACCGGCAAATCTGAAAAATGTATCCTTTGCTATCCGCGCCTTGAAACCGGCCAACCTCCAGCTTGTTTCCATTCCTGCGTGGGACGCATTCGTTATTTGGGAGCGCTGTTATACGACGCCGACCAAATCGCCGATGCGGTCAAAGTTCCAGACGATCAACTGGTTCAGCGTCAGCGTGAGATCATCCTCGACCCGCACGACCCGGAAGTGATTGCGGCGGCAAAGGCCAGCGGCGTGCCAGATCGCGTCATCGTGGCGGCGCAAAACTCCCCGGTCTATCGCTATGTAAAAGAATGGGAACTGGCCCTGCCGTTACACCCTGAATATCGCACGCTTCCAATGTTATTCTACGTTCCCCCGCTTTTGCCGGTGATCAACTCCACGCAGGAAAACGGGACGCAACGCGTTGAGACCGAGTTGTTCACTTCGCTCGACAAAGCCCGTATGCCCATCCGTTATATGTCGCTCACTTTGGCGGCCGGAAACGACGAATTGGTCGTCAAATCTTACAAGAAGATGATCGCCGTCCGCATTTTCAAACGCTATGAAACCGTCGGCGATGTGACCAAAGAAGAAGCCGATGCCGCGCTCGCCGAAGCGGGCATGAGCGCCGAAGAAGCTGAAGCCATCTATCGCTTAACTTCCCTGCCCACGTATCAAGAGCGCTTCGTCATCCCGCCCTACAGCCGCGAAGGCGATATTGAAGAAGTGTACGACCCGCAACAACGCAAGGCCGAAGCCGGCTTTGGCCGACAACAGGCTCCGCAGAGAGGTTTTTAGTCCATGAGCGCTTCCACCGCCCTGCTCTTCGACGCCTTTGCCACGCTGATGGAATATCCGCCGTCCGTCAGCGCGGAACAAACGCAGAAATGCCTTGAAGCGCTTCAGCCAATTCCGGCTGAAGCCGCAAGCCAACTGGCCAAATTCGCAAACTTCTACCGGCAGGCCGCGCCTCAAAAAATGCAAGAGGTATACACCACCACGTTTGATATGCAACCTGTTTGCTATCCATATGTTGGTTTTCATTTATACGGCGAGAGTTACAAACGCGGCGCGTTCATGGCCCAACTCAACGAGGCCTATCGCGCCGGGAATTACTCCGCCGAACAGGAATTGCCGGATCATCTTTCCGTGATCTTGCATTTTCTGGGGAAAAACGAAGAAAACCATCAGAGTGAGTTCGGACAGGCGTTAATCAGTTCCGGCGCAATCCCCGCTTTGGAAAAAATGCTCGCCACTTTCGGCCCAAACTCTGAAAACCCGTACTTCGGACTGCTCTCGGCGCTCCATCTATTTCTGGTTCACAGCACTGAAAGGGAACCCAGCCATGCTTGATACCCTCCTGTTTGTCGTCTTTCCATATGTGGCGTTGGCCATCGGCATCGTTGGCACCATCTATCGCTACCTGACCAATCAATATTCCTTCACCAGTTTATCTTCGCAGTTTCTGGAAAACGAACTTCAATTCTGGAGTTCCACGCTCTGGCATTACGGCATCCTGCCCACCACCGTGATTCATCTGGCGGGTTTTACCATCCCCAAAGTGATGGCCGCTCTGCACAGCACGCCGGAACTGCTCTACCTTTCTGAATTGGCCGGTAAAGTTTTAGGCGTGATGGCGCTGGTGGGCGTGGCGATTATGATCGTCCGCCGGCTCACGTTTACAAAAATTCGCGCCGTCACCACCCCGGTGGATTGGATCATCTTAATTCTCTTATTTGGGCAGGTCTTCTTCGGACTGATCCTCGCCTTTGCCTATCGCTGGGGCGCGACCTGGTTCATTCACACCGCCACGCCGTGGATGGTTTCGCTGGCGGCTTTTCAACCTGATCCACAGTATATAACCGCTCTGCCTTTGGCGCATAAAGTCCACTTCTTTACTGGCTTCCTGCTCTTTGCGCTCATGCCGTTCAGCCGTCTGGTTCACCTGGCTACGTTCCCACTCCCCTATTTATGGCGGAGATTCCAACTGGTGATTTGGACGCGCCGGAAAGTCGTTTAGCCATTGTCGTTGGAGTAAATGATGACAACTACCCATAAAAACCCGTTTTGGGCGGGCGTGGATGGACTTGCCCCCAGCTACTTCGCTCTCGTCATGGCGACAGGCATCGTCTCCATCGCGGCCAAGTTAGAGTCCATGCCGAAAATTGCCTGGTCGCTCTTCGTTGTCAACATCGTTTTTTATGCGGTTTTATGGATTCTGACACTCCTCCGGGTTTTTCGCAATTTCCCCGCCACGCTTGCCGACTTAACCAGCCATCAACGCGGGCATGGATTCCTGACTATGGTTGCGGGAACCTGCGTGCTTGGCAGGCAATTCCACGTGATTGCCAACAACCCGCCAATCGCCGCCGGCCTTTGGCTGGTGGGGTTAGCGCTTTGGTTTCTCTTAATGTACACTTTCATTACGGGGGTCACAATCGGGGAATCCAAACCGCCCCTTGAAAAGGGCTTGAGCGGCGGGTGGCTCCTACTCGTCGTCTCTACCCAATCCATTTCCGTAACAGGCGCAAGCATCTTCGATCATTTGGGGCGCTGGGCTGAACCAATCCTGTTCATCACGTTAGCCATGTTCCTGCTCGGTTTCATGCTCTATATCCTGGTGATCTCGTTAATTTTTTACCGGTTCACTTTTTTTCAACTAAAGCCTGAAGAATTAGCCCCGCCGTATTGGATTAATATGGGCGCGATGGCCATCACCACGCTGGCCGGTTCCGTCCTCATTTTGGAAGCGGATCATACACAAGTGATTCAAGACATTATGCCGTTCCTCAAAGGGATCACGCTCCTCTTCTGGGCAACCGCAACGTGGTGGATTCCGCTCATGCTAATTTTGGGCGTTTGGCGGCATGGATATAAGCGCGTCCCGATTGTGTACGATCCTTCGTACTGGGCGCTGGTTTTCCCCCTCGGCATGTACACGGCCTGCACCTATCAATTGGCAAAAGCCATTCCATTGGATTTTCTCTTCATCGTCCCGCGCTATTTTGTCTATCTGGCCATCGCCGCGTGGGCCATCACCATGCTGGGATTACTACGCCAACTCGGCCGGACATTTTTTGCGCCAGCCCCACAAAGTTCTCCCAGCTAAATAAATCGTCCCGAAGGCTTCCTTCGGGACGGCAGATCTTATTCACTCACCTTACGCAGTTTTGCGAAAATTCGTAAATTCTCCCTCACCCTAACCCTCTACCCTAACGGGCACACGTCCCAAAGGGAGAGGGGCTGGGGATGAGGGCGCGTAAGGTGAGTTGTTCAAAGCTGAGGCTCAGGCCTTTTGCGGTTTAATCCGTTTCCAGGTTCCAAAGACAAATAAAATTCCGGCGCAAACTTCGGCCGTGCGTCCAATCAAAATTGCGGGGGCAATCCAAAACTGTAAGGCAATAATCAGGATTCCAAAGTTGAACAAAATGAAAGCGGCCCACACCAGCCCTTCCGGCCCACGTGAAAAGCCTTTGCCAAAACGCGGGACGATCCAAAAGGCCACGCCCAGCGCCAATTGAAAGAGCCAGCCAATTAACAAAAACTCCACGTGCAGGGGAAACAGATTCCACACGGGCGTATAGAAGACCAAGCCTTTTTCGGCGAGGATTAAAGCGCCAAAGAGCAGGCCCAGCAAAAGGTACAGAAAAGAAGCGCGAATCAACCAGACACTCAAACGCGGCATTTACTTCTCCCTCACCCGCTTCCAGCTATTGATCACAAACAAAACGCCCGAAGCAAATTGAAGCGCCGCCGAAAGGACCAACGCCCAGCCGCTAAACGCATTGGGGCGCGTGGCTTGAATGGGTTCAAGCGCCGCCCGCATTAACAAACCGCTGTTGAGCAGGGCGTACATCCACCAGCCCAGCGCTTCGCTTCCGCGCGGCTGTTCGAGCGAATATTTGGGGAACATCCAAAAGACCACGCCGAAGATTAATTGCGTGATCCAGCCGAAGACCAGCAGGTGAATATAAGCCGGGAAGAGTCCGTTGGTGGCGCCCAACGCCAGCGCAATGCCTAAGATCAGCGCGAGGATTAAACAGATCATTCCGGTTTTGATTAAGGTGCGAGTAAGGAGCGGCATGGCTATTTCTCCAGCAGGCTTTTACGAATCGAATACACCGTCATGGCGATAAACATCAAGATGGCAACTTCGTTCAGCAGGCCGCCCCACATGCGAAGCGTTTGCAGGTTGGCGTAATCGGCAAAGGCGCGCACGGCCAGCGAAGCGTGAAGCAAAATCAATTGCAGATAAAACGCGGGTTGAAAATGAATCGGAATGCCCAACACCGCAGGGAAGATGATTGGCGCGTGGCCGAAGATCATGGAGATGACGAAGCCAATGAAAACGACGTGCAGAATCGCGTCATATCTTGGACCGGCAACCTGCGCGCCAAACATCAGGTTTAAGCCGCCGCCGATTCCGAGCCAGACAAACCCCAAAGCCAGGCACCAGGCAATGTAGCGCGTGAGCGGAAGTTTATGTTTTAGATTCTTCCAGGCGATGTCGTTGCGTAACGACCAGAAGAAGGTGAAAATCAACGCGACGCCTACCAGAGCCGTTCCCAGTTTGAGGTTGAACAACGAAACGATCGTGCCTGCCAGAAAGATGAAAGCAATGCCGCCAAACAGATATTGCTGTAACTGGGTGGGCCGCAAGACGCGGCTTAACTCCAGCCGTTCGCCGGTGATGGTCAAAATCAAATAGGCCTGCCAGAAGAAGATAATCTGCGAGATTTGCCAGCCCAATAACCAGAGCAGGTTGCCCGTGAGCCAGGCCAACATGCCCAACCACATGGTGACGGTATGCAAGGCCGTTTCGCGGCGCGCCATGACCGTGAGGATACCCAGCCCGCCGAGGCTGGCCAAGGTGAGCAAAATTGGCCCGAGCGGCAGAGGCTTAATCAGAAAAGTGAGCAGGCCGCCCAGTCCGGCGAGGAGCGGGGGCAGATACATCCACTTTTGTCGAATGGCTACGGCGCGCTCCAGCGTAATCAACGCGCCTAAAAATCCAGAGATCATTAACGGGCCATGCGCCATGGCCAAAGAGGGCGTGAGCGCGGGCAGGCTCCAGCCCAGCCGCAACAGCCCCGCCCACAGCGCGAAGAGCAAGGCGAGGATGGCGAAAAATAAAAATGGAATGGGAAAGCGATTGAGTTTCATCATGTGATTGTACCGCGAAGCCCCGGCGTTCAATTTGACCGCCGACAAATGCGTTAAATTAATTTATGCTATACTGCCCAAAATGTGTTCAAGCTTCCCGTTATGCTGATTCAAGGAAACCGTATGAAGCCCAAGCCAAAACCTGGAGCGCGAAAAAAGAAGAAGTCCCAGCCCGCCTTTCAACGCCTGACGGGACAACAACTCAAACTGCTGTATGACTATTTACCCGACGTGGCTTTTTTGATTGCCGTTGAGCCACGCGATCAGTATCGGTTTGTTTCCGTCAACCAGGCTTTTTTACAAACCAGCGGGTTGGACGCAAAGCAAGTGATTGGTAAATATGTGCCTGAAATCCTTCCGCCCGCCATCCATCAATTGGTTTTCAAGAATTATAAAAAAGCCATCCGCGAAGGGACGCCGGTTTCCTGGGAGGCCGCCGCGCAGTCAGCCACCGCCAACCGGTATAGCCGCATTACGCTTCAGGCGGTTTATAATGAGGCCAACGTTTGCATTTATCTGGTAGGGATAGCCACTGATATCACCGGGGAAAAACAGCACGCGGAAAAAATTCAAAGATATATCAATTATCTGACGGCCCTGCGCGAGGTGGATCAATCCATTACCTCCTCCTGGGATGCAGAAACCACGCTGAACGTATTAATCACGCATGCCATCCGTTTATTGGAAGTGGACGCGGCCAGCATTCTGTTATTGGACCCAGCCACCGAGGAATTGTGGGCCGCGGCCAGTAGCGGCTTTCACTCCACAGCCGTGGCAACGGCGCGCGTCAAAGTAAATGAAAGCTACGCCGGGCGGGCGATTCTGAAGCGCTGTGTCATCCACCTCCCCAGCCCAACAGAATCCGCGCACAATTTATTTTCGGCAGGCTTTCTCAAGGCGGATGGTTTCGTCAGCTATTGGGCGGTTCCCTTGGTGGCTAAAAATAAGGCGCTCGGCGTGCTGGAAGTTTTTCAGCGCAGTTCCGTTGAACGTAGCGTCGAATGGTTTGACTTTTTCACCACGCTGGCCGGGCAGGCCGCCATTGCGATTGACAACGCCATTCTGTTGGAGGATTTGGAATCGTCCAACCGGCAGTTAATGCAAGCCTACGACGCAACCATCGAAGGCTGGTCGCTGGCGATGGATTTACGCGATAAGGAAACCGAAGGCCACACGCAACGGGTGACGGCGTTAACCTTAAAGCTGGCGCAGTCTTTAGGCGTGCCGGAAGCCGAGTTGATTCATATCAAACGCGGGGCCCTCCTGCACGATATTGGGAAGATGGGCGTGCCGGACAATATTTTGCTCAAACCCAGCAAATTAACCAAAACCGAAATGGCCAAAATGAAAAAGCATCCGCAATTTGCGCGCGACATGCTTGCCTCCATCCGCTACCTTAAACCAGCCATGGATATCCCCTACTGTCACCATGAGAAATGGGACGGGAGCGGCTACCCGCGCGGGTTACGCGGACGGGAAATTCCGTTGGCCGCGCGAATTTTCTCCGTGGCCGACGTTTGGGACGCGCTGACCAGCAACCGCCCCTATCGCAAGGGCTGGACTAAAACCAGGGCGCGAGGCTACATTCAGGAACAGGCCGGGAAGCATTTTGACCCGCAAATTGTAAAGAAATTTCTGGAGTTATTGCGCTAACTCCTGCCACGCGCTTTTACGATTACAAATTTTCTAAGAAGCGGGAAAATACAATTTGTGGGCGGGGGTATTCTATAAACCGCATAATCCAAGCGGCAGGTTATAATTCGGCATCGAAACGCACAGTTTCCATAACACACTTCAAGGAAGAGTAAATGTCATTAGAGCATGAATTTTATGGTCCCAATTTGGGGTACATTTTGGAGCTATACGATCGCTACCAAAACGACCCCAATGCCGTGGACGAAGAGACGCGCAAGTTATTTCAAAACTGGCGTCCCTCAGCGGAGGTGGAACCGGCGCAACATTCCCAACCCGAATTAAACACGCTCATCCGCATTGCCACCCTCGCCCAGGCCATCCGCGAATACGGCTACCTCGCGGCCAAGTTAGACCCGCTCGGCGAAATCGCCAACGACCCGATCCTCAGTTTGGATTTTTATCATTTACGCGAAGACGACCTACGCAAATTACCGGCGGAAATTGTGGAACTGCCCGCCGCGTACGCGATTCAAAACGCCAATCAGGGGATTTCAGCCCTACGCTCCATTTACAGCGGGACGATTGGCTACGACTACGATCACATTCGCCTGCCCGAAGAACGAGCCTGGTTGTACCAAACCGCCGAAGCCGGAAACTTCCGCCCGCCGCATCGCACGTTCGACGAAAAGCAACTGCTCGAACGGATCACCGAAGTGGAGGCTTTCGAGAAATTCCTACATCGCGTGTACCCGGGCAAGACGCGCTTCTCGGTGGAAGGGCTGGATATGCTCATCCCCATGCTGGATGAAGTCATTCAGGCCGCCACACAAGCTCAAATTGAAAACGTCGTCATCGGAATGGGACATCGCGGCCGGTTAAACGCGCTCGCGCACATCCTCCACAAACCGTACGCCGAGATCATGGCGGAATTCAAAGACCCGCAACGCGCCACCACCTGGAGCGAACTGGGCTGGACCGGCGACGTCAAATATCACATGGGCGCTTCCCGCGCCGCGCACTCGGACAATAACTTTAGCCTCACCGTGCGTATGCCGGCCAACCCCAGTCACCTGGAACAAATTGACCCCGTGCTGGTGGGCATTGCCAGAGCCTTGAACACGCGCGTAGATCAGGCGGGCACGCCAGAATATTTCGCAAATGCCTCCCTGCCGATTCTGATTCATGGCGACGCGGCTTTTTCAGGTCAGGGCATTGTGGCGGAGGTGTTGAACTTCTCCCGTTTGCCCGGCTACACCACCAGCGGCACGATTCACATCGTGGCCAACAATCAAGTGGGCTTTACCACCAGCCCCAACGAATCACGCAGTAGCCTGCACGCCAGCGACTTGGCCAAAGGCTTTGAAATCCCCGTCATCCACGTCAACGCCGACGACCCGGCCGCGTGCTTTGAAGCGATACAAACCGCGTTTGCCTACCGTCAGAAATTCCAAAAAGATTTTGTGATCAACTTAATTGGGTATCGGCGCTACGGCCACAACGAAGGGGATGAACCGCGCTTTACGCAACCAGTGATGTATAAAAAGATAGACGCCCACCCCACCCTGCGGCAGTTGTGGAGTTCCAAATTGGAAGCCAGCGGACAAATTCAGCCCGGGCAGGCGGAAGAAATTTTGCAAGGCTACCTTAAGCGCCTGCAAGATGTGAACGATCAACTCGACGCGCAAGGCTCGCTCAAAGAACCCATCCCCCAACCGCCCCCGCAAGGCGCGGCTCAAAAGGCGAAAACCGCCATTCCAAGCGAAACGCTCAACGAACTCAATCAGGCGCTGTTGAAATTTCCAAAAGGATTCAAGCCCAATTCCAAACTTGAGAAAGCCGTGGAAAAGCGCAAAAAATTGCTGGATGGAAAGATTGAATGGGCCACCGCCGAAGAACTGGCCTTCGCCTCGATTCTGAACGAAGGCATTCCCATCCGCCTGACGGGGCAAGACGTGGCCCGCGGCACGTTCAGTCAGCGTCATGCCGTGTTTTACGACAGCGAAACCAATCAGGGCTTTTCCGCCTTGCAACACATTCCACAGGCCAAAGCGTCGTTTGAAATCATCAACAGCCCGTTGAGCGAAATCAGCGTGATTGGCTTTGAGTTTGGCTACAACGTGCAAGCCCCGGAACGGCTCGTGATTTGGGAGGCGCAATACGGCGACTTCGTCAACAACGCGCAGGCGATTATTGACGAGTTCATCCTTTCGGGGCGGGCCAAGTGGGGGCTTACGCCATCGCTGGTGTTCCTCCTGCCGCACGGCAACGAAGGCCAGGGACCAGACCATTCCAGCGCGCGAATTGAGCGCTTTTTAGGGTTGGCCGCCGAAACCAACGTGCGCATCGCCTATCCTTCCACCGCCGCGCAATATTTTCATTTACTGCGCCGTCAGGCTTTGTTACTGAAAACCGACCCCCTGCCCTTAATCGTCTTCACGCCGAAGGGCATGTTGCGTCATCCGCTGGCGGCCTCCGCGCCGGAAGAATTCATCAGCGGCAGTTGGCAATCGGTCATAGACGACCCGGACTTAACCGCCAATAAAAAGAAAGTTGAAACGCTGATCTTATGTAGCGGGCGCATTTATGTGGACTTCGTCTCCAGCGAGTTACGCAAAGCCAACTCCACGACCGCCATTGCGCGGCTGGAACAACTTTACCCCTTCCCGCGCAAAACGCTGGAAGCGCTGTTGGCCAAATATCCCAACCTGAAAAACCTGGTCTGGGCGCAGGAAGAACCGCGCAACATGGGCGCGTGGGATTATCTCCGCCCGCTCTTCCGCCAACTCACCGGCGAGACGATCTCGCTTTATTACGTCGGGCGGCCGGAAAGCTCCAGCCCGGCGGAAGGTTCGTCCACTTTATATCGCATCAATCAACAAGCCCTGGTTGAACAGGCTTTTAAATTCAAAGAACAAACTCACCTCCCAAGCGTGGTGAAAGAGAGAGGATAAATAATTATGACCGTACAAGTCTTGGTCCCTGAGATGGGCGAATCTGTCATTGAGGCGACTGTCTCCCGCTGGCTCAAAAAAGAAGGGGAGGCCGTGAACGTCGGCGACATCCTCGTGGAATTGGAAACCGACAAAATCAACCTCGAAGTTGGCGCGAAAAGTTCCGGAGCGCTGGCCCGGATTAAATTTGCGGAAGGGGCCGATGTGAAGGTTGGGGACGTGCTAGCCGAAATTGACGAAAAAGCGGTCGCCGCTTCTGCCGCGCCGAAGCCTGCTACGCCGCAAGCGGAAACAGAGTCCACGCCGAAAGAGAGCGCCAAACCAGCGCGCGAAACGCCGCAGGCTACGCCAGTGGCTTCGCGCATGGCCCGCGAACAAAACGTGGACGTGGCGCAACTTTCCGGCACCGGCGTTGAAGGGCGCGTCACCAAGAACGATGTGCAACAGTTTTTGCAAGGGCGTGAGAAAACTCAAACGGAGGCCAAACCCGCTTCGGTTAAGCCCGAAGCGCAATTGCCCGCCAGGCCTGCGCGCGTCGCTGGCGAACGTTCCGAAGAGCGCGTCCGCATGTCGCGCCGCAGGCAAACCATCGCCAAACGCTTGTTGGAAGCGCAACACACCACAGCCATGCTCACCACTTTCAATGAAGTGGATATGGGCCCAGTGATGGAGTTACGCAAGCGCCGCAACGATGAATTTCAGGCCAAGCATGGCGTGAAGTTGGGGTTGATGTCTTTCTTTGTCAAAGCCTCGATCAGCGCGTTGAGAGCCTTCCCGCGTTTGAATGGCGAAATTCAGGGCGATGAAATTGTTTTGAAAAATTACTACGACATTGGCATGGCGGTGGGCGCGGAAGAAGGGCTGGTGGTGCCGGTGCTTCGCGATGCCGATCAACTGAGCTACGCGGATATTGAACGCGAGATCAAAGTCTTTGCGACGAAGGCCAATACCGGCAAACTTTCGATTGAAGATTTACGCGGCGGCAGTTTCACCATTACCAACGGCGGCGTCTTTGGTTCGCTCCTCAGCACGCCAATTTTGAACCCGCCCCAGGTTGGCATTTTGGGCCTGCACAAAATTGAAGAACGCCCCATCGCGCTCAATGGACAGGTCGTCATTCGCAAGATGATGTATCTGGCGCTCAGTTACGATCATCGCATTGTGGACGGAAGCGAAGCCGTGCAATTTCTCGTCCATGTGAAACAGATGCTCGAAGACCCGGCGCTGATGTTGTTTGATTAATGTCCGCCAACTTGAACTGGGATGTAGTAATTACCGGCGGCGGCCCCGCCGGTTTTTTTGCCGCCATTCGATGCGCGGAATTAAACCCACAGCTAAAGGTCTTAATCGTTGAAAAGGCCAGCCAGACGCTGGGCAAGGTTTTGATTTCTGGCGGCGGGCGTTGCAACGTGACGCACGCCTGCTTTGAACCTGCCGAACTGGTGGGCTTTTATCCGCGTGGCGCAAACGAATTGCGCGGCGCGTTCACACGCTTTCAACCCAAAGATACGCTCAAATGGTTTGAAGCGCGCGGCGTGAAGTTAAAAACCGAAGCCGATCGTCGAATGTTTCCAAGCACAGACGACGCCCGCACAATTGCGAACGGCTTGCGCGAAGCGGCGCAGGCCGCCGGAATAAAAGTTCAAACCGGCACGGCCCTGCTCGCCGTCGAAAAAAATAAAAACGGATTTCGCCTTGAACTGCGAGGCGCAGGCAAATTATTTAACCTGCAAACCAAAAAATTATTACTCGCCACGGGGAGCGACGCAAAAACGCAAAGCCTGGTTCAGGCGCTGGGGCATTCCATCGTCCAACCAGTTCCGTCGCTTTTTACGTTCAACGTCAAAGACAAAAGGCTGGACGGGCTGGCGGGCGTCTCGGTTGAAAATGTAATTCTCAAAATGGATACGATCACAACGCAAGGCGCGGCGCTGATTACGCACTGGGGATTAAGCGGCCCCGCCGTGTTGAAATGTTCCGCCTGGGGCGCCAGAATTTTATTTGATAAAAAATACGCTTCGCCCCTCACCGTGAACTGGCTCGGCGACCATACATTCGATTCCGCTCTGGCCATCCTGCACAGTAATAAAGACTGGAAAGAGAACGCGCGAAAAAAAGTTGCGACGCAACCCGCCTTCTCGCAAATCCCCTTGCGCTTATGGAAACAATTAACTGGCTTCATCGGCGAAAAAAATTGGGGCGATCTCTCCAAAGCGGAACTACGCAAACTCGCGCAAGAGTTAACGGCGGGCGAATTTAGGATTCAAGGCAAGGGAATTTTCAAAGAAGAGTTTGTCGTCTGCGGCGGCGTCAAGTTAAGCGAGGTGGATTTCAAAACCATGCAAAGCAAACTCATCCCCGGCTTGTTCTTTGCGGGCGAAGTTCTGGATATTGACGGTTTGACTGGCGGGTTTAACTTTCAATCCGCGTGGACGACCGGCTGGCTGGCGGGAAATGCGCTGGCGGAAAACGTATAAAAAACCGCAGGCTTTTGCCTGCGGTTTTTTTCTAGGCTTCCTTTTTCTCGCGGATCATGGTCAACAACATTTTGAAGGCCACCTTGGCCTGTAACATGTGCGGGGCGTTGGCGGGCAACATCAGGATGCTTCCCGCGCTCACCACATGCTCAACCGAGTCGATGAAAATGTGCGCTTCGCCATCCAAAATTTGCACCAGCGCATTATAAGGCGAAGTGTGTTCGCTCAGCCCTTCGCCTTCGTCAAACGCGAAGAGCGTAATCGTGCCGGTGGGCTTATTCAACAAAACGCGACTGACCACTGCGCCGGGCTGGGTGGCGATTAAGTCCGCTAAAACCTGCGGCTTTTCAGATAAATTCAAAGTATCCTTGCTCATTTTTTCTCCGTTCGTATTTAAGCTGGCTCCATTCTACTGCCAAAGTGAAAAACCAATCTAGGGGGCGGGCTGAAGTTCAAATCTTCAGAAAAAATATTTCGTCTTCAACGCCTTTGATAATTTTCGCCTTGACCCATCCGCATTCCTCTCGTACAATCCCCTAAAATTATATATAATTTCGAGGCGCGATGACCAGATATCGAATCATGTATTGGAAGCAGATCCCCCAATCCTTCACGGTGGAGGGCGAAGGGCGCACGGTCAAGAAACAACTCTCTGCCAAAATTCAAAACAAAATTGACGCCTACGCCATGGCCGTTGGCGCAACCTCCACCAGCGCTTACGCAAAGGAATACAAACGTGGCGAGTGGATCGAACGGGATGGCTCGCCCGAAGAAGTTGCGGATGCGCTCCTTGCCGAACTGGAAGTTGAGTCTGCCAAAATTGAAATTCCCAAACGGGAAAAAGAATCTGCTTAAGACCATAGACGATAGACCGTTGAGCATGGTCAATCGTCCGTCGTCCATTGTCAATTTATGAAAAAACATAACATCATCCTGCAACCCTCTGGCTCGCGCGGACAAGTAGATGAAGGACTGTCCATTCGTTCGGCGGCGCGCGAGTTGGGCGTGGAAATCGAATCGATTTGCGCTGAGAATGCCACTTGTGGCAAGTGTCTGGTTTTAATTGAAGAGGGGCGTTTTGAAAAATACAACATTGACTCCAAACGAGAAAACGTCTCACCGGTTTCGCCAGAAGAAGCGGCCTACTTTGCTCGCAGACCGAAGTTATTAAAAGATAAAGGCTGGGAAGTGGGACAAGTGCGGTTGTCTTGTCAGTGCAAGATTAATGGCGATGTATTAATCAATGTGCCTGAAGAGAGCCGCGGGAATAAACAAATTGTCCGCAAGAGCGCCAGCAACCGTGCCATTGAAGTTAAACCATCGGTACGAAAATATTTGGTGAGCATGGTTCCGCCTAATTTGGAGAGACCAATTGCAGATTGGGAACGACTCGCCAAAGGAATCGAAACATCCATGCAGTTGGTGCGTGGCGTGGATGCAAAAACTCCGCTCTGGTATGAGTTGGATATTGATTATCAATGCTTGCGAAATTTATCCAAAACCTTGCGCGACTCAAAATGGAACGTGACTGTTTCCGTTTGGCAGGATAAAGAAGTAATTGAAGTGCAAGCAGGCTATGTAGAAGATAGTTACGGCGCGGCTGTGGACATTGGCTCTACAACCATTGCTTTGTATTTATGCAATTTACGAACTGGCGAAGTCTTGGCTTCTGAATCTGAAATGAATCCGCAGATTGTGTATGGCGAAGATGTCATGTCGCGCATTCAATATACGATTGAACATCCAGACGGCTTGGAGAAATTACACAAAGCTATTATCTCTACATTAAATAAATTATTGAAACAAGCGGTCAAGTCCGCTAATATGTCGCTGCGAGCGCAAGTTGCGAAGCAGTCTCCGGTTGAAAACAAGGAGATTGCTTCGGATAAAGAGCAAGTGCGTCCTCGCAACGACATAAAAGTAGAAGAAATTTTGGAAATGGTTTTGGTTGGCAATTCAACCATGCATCATGTACTTTTGAATTTACATCCAAAAGATTTAGGATTAGCTCCGTTTGTGCCAACGATTCATAAGTCAGTGGATGTGAAGGCACGAGAACTTGGTATTCATATTAATACGTCAGGAAATATTCATATCCTCCCCACGATTGCATCATTTGTCGGCGCAGATACGAGCGCCATGATTCTGGCAGAAGAACCACACAAGCAAGATGAAAATTGGTTGTTAATTGATGTAGGCACAAATGCAGAATTGATTTTAGGAAATCGAAAGCGATTGGTTTGTACATCCACGCCAACGGGACCCGCATTGGAAGGGGCGCATGTTGAATATGGAATGCGCGCGGCGCCTGGCGCCATTGAACGAGTCCACATTGATGAAAAGACTCTTGAACCAAAATATAAAATCGTCGGTGAGGAGGATTGGAACACAGGCAAGGCAAAAGGGATTTGTGGTTCTGCCATCATTGACGCGGTAGCGGAATTGTTTCGAGCGGGGATCATAGATTCTCGTGGCAAATTCAAGCAGGGGCTAGAGTCGACATCGTCCTCGGAGAGGAAGCGGATTCGAAAAGCAGAAAGCGGCTGGGAGTATGTCATCGCCTGGGCGGAGGAAACATCTATCGGTCGAGACATCCCCATGACTCAGCAAGATGTTCGTCAAATTCAATTGGCAAAGGCGGCGTTGTTTACTGCGTCGCGCACTTTGTTGAAACGCAGTGGTTTGCAAGACCCTGATAAAGTGATTTTGGCGGGCGGGTTTGGAAGTTATATTGATAAAGAAAAAGCGATGTTGATTGGGTTGATCCCCGATTGCGATTTGAAAAATGTGTATGCGGTTGGAAATGCGGCGGGCGATGGCGCGCGGATTGCGTTGTTGAATGTTGAAAAACGAAATGAGATTGATGCAGTGACGCGCAGTGTTGAACGGTTTGAATTGCCCACTGACCCTGAATTTCAAAATCAATTTATGTTGGCGACGAGTTTCCCGCACATGAGCGAGCCGTTTCCGCATATCGCGCATTTGATTCCGAATCGAGTCGTGGACCCGATGGCGAAAAAATTTATGAAGTGATGTACGGTGGTTGAGTAGCCCCGAATGCTCTTTGAGGGGTGTATCGAAACCACCTGTTAAAGAAAAATCTTTATTAAAGTGATGGTCTCGATACGACGCGAAGAACAAGAGCGCGTCTACTCGACCACCGAGAGGATAAATGAATAAATTTTTAGAACGATTAAACAGTGGCGAAATTTTGGTTGCGGATGGGGCAACGGGTTCAAACTTACAAAAGATGGGACTCAAACCTGGTAAGCCGCCAGAAGATTTGATACTTGATGATCCTGACACACTTTTGCAACTCGCTTCTTCCTTCGCTCAGGCTGGGTCTGACATCATTCTAACTTGTACTTTCGGTGGAACCAGGATGCGCATGAAAGATTCGAAATATCAGGATCGAACTCCTGAGGTCAACATGCGTGCGGCGGAAATTTCACGCAAAGCCGCTTCATTGAATAATGGACTTGTGGCTGGCTCAATGGGTCCTGTGGGTGCGATTCTTAAGCCGTATGGTCCGTTGGAATATGATGATGTCAAAGCGACCTTTGCAGAACAAGCCAAAGCGCTTGCCGATGGCGGCGTGGATTTGTTATTAATTGAAACGATGTTTGCAGTGGAAGAAACCAATGCGGCGTTTGAAGGCGCAAGGTCTGTGACGGATTTGCCGATTGTGGTTTCATTTAGTTATGACCGAGGCACACGCACGATGATGGGAGTCAAACCCAAGGATGTGATGAAAAAATATTCTGAAATGGGCGCAACACTCGTCGGCGCGAATTGTGGGACAACACTTGATAATATGGAAGCAGTGGTCAAAGAATATGCTGTGGCTGTGCCAAATTTTCCGTTGTGGGTGAAGCCAAATGCTGGAGTTCCTCACATGGATATTGAAACGGAACAAGGTGTTTACGATATGGGTCCAGAAGACATGGCGAATTTTGCGAAGAAGTATGTAGAATTGGGTGCAAAGGTTGTTGGGGGGTGTTGTGGGAATACTCCAGAGCATATTGCGGCGATTGTGAAGGCAGTAAAAGGGTAATTGGTAAAGAGAGAGGTTTACGAGCGATGAGTCAGCGACAAGCAATTCTTGATTTACTCTCTGGCAAACAGACAGATAAACAACCTGCTTTTAGCGGGTTGATTCATATTACAGAAGAGGGATTAAATAAAGAAGGTCTGTCTTTGCATGAAATTCATCAAGATGCAAAGAAGATGGCAAAAGCCGCGGCGAGTACATTTAAGTTAACAGGAATGCCGTCTGCAACTTTGCCATTGGATTTATGCTCCCCTGCTGAGATGTTGGGCGCTGAATTAAATTATTTTGAGGGTGGGGAGTTGATGTTTCCGCAGGTGAAGAGGGCGTTGGTTGAGAGTGTGAAGGAGATTCAGGGATTAGGGAATTGGGAATTAGGAACCAGGGGACTAGAAACAAGCAAACTGGATATTATTTGTGAAGCGATTGGCTTAGTGAAAGAAGATATTGGAAAAGATGTTGTGATTTCGGGGATGATGCCTGGGGCTTATACTTTGTTGTTGTATATTTGTAACCCGAAGAATTTATTTATTGAAATGAAGAAAGAACCACAAGCCGTTTTAGATGCTCTGTTTCATCTTTCTTCTTTTCTTGCAAAGATTGGGGATGAATATAAAAATGCAGGCGCGGATTTTATTACGATTCACGATATGGGCGGGTCGCCTGGGTTTATTGGTCCAGCCAAGTATGAGCAGTTTGTTTTGCCTGCGGAGAAAGTCTTGATTGAGAAATTATCAAAGCCAGTGGTTTTGTCTGTGTGTGGGGATGTGACGAATGGTTTGCATTTGTTGAGTCAAACGGGGGCGGATGCGATCTCCATTGACCAGACTGTGGATTTGGTCAAGGCGCGTGAAGTGTTGAAAGATACTCTGCTGTTTGGGAATCTTGACCCGGTAGAAACAATTTGGCGGGGAGAAAATGCTCAAGTCGCTGAGGCAGTTATCCGTGCGAAAGAGGCGGGTGTGGATGCGGTCTGGCCAGGTTGTGATTTGGTCATCCAAACGCCGATTGAAAATATCCAAACGCTGGTTAAATAAAAAAATCGGAGGACTTTTCAGCCTCCGATTTTTTTTATTTTCAATTCTCAGTTCGGGCGCACAATTCGGCATATTGTCCGCAGGTTGAATCTGGACCTGCGCTAATCGGCTCGCTCATTCTTTCGCCATCCGGAGGTTTAACGAAACAACCCAGCGGCTCAAGGCCAGTGACATTAAAGCCCAACGACACGCGGCAGGTGTTATCAAAAGCTGAAAGTTCTTTGATGGGATAGTTGGGATCCTGATTGTTTGCGGCCCCAGCTTGCTCGGCGGTCATAAAATCCTGCACATAGAGCTTGGACGGGTTGAGCAATAGCCCGCTGGCGTCTGCGCTCCACATAAAAGATTCACGGCCGCCAAAAATCCATTTTTTATAAGCAATTTCAACGGCGGGTAAACTGCCGTCGGTGGCCAAACGCACCCAGGCCAAGTCGGGGTCGTCTTTGGGGTAGATGTTTTGGCTGAGGTCAAAGATGGTCGTTTCAAAACCGTCGCCGGGGTAGTCGTCTGGACGGTTAATTTTTGAGCCGCCCACGTCGCCATTTACATCTAAATAGACCGTCACATTATCCGCAGAAAATTGATCGGTGTAGGGGCCATGCGTCACGAAGAGAATTTCAGCCCGCCCGTCGCCATTGCGATCAATCTCCACGCCGTACGAGCCAGTCAGCATTTGCGTGGCCGCATCCAGGGATACAAACGAGAGCTTGACATAAAAGAAGGTGTCGTCGCTGATGATCGAGAAATTAACAATGTCCAAATCCGGCAGGTAGTTCATCTCATTGGCGGTAAAGGGCCGCTCAAATCGGTTGCGGAGAAATTCATCTCCAGAACGGACAACTTTTGTATCAAAAGTTAAAGCGTTGTCATTATCATGCGCGGTGGCGCGATCGGTAATGCCAGTGGTGGGGATGTTGGCATGGTCAATTGGGTTTTCAGTGGGGGCCGCTTCCGTCGCTGGCGGAGCAACCTCGGTGGCAACGGGCGTCGCGGTATCGGCGACGGCGTTGGTTGCGGCTGGCTCGGTTACAGAACTGGGCGTTTCTGTAACCGGCGTTGAGCAAGCCTGCAAGACCATTGCCAGAATGGTCAAAAATAAAACTCTTTTAAACATGATCCTCTCCTTCTTGCGCCTTTCTAATCAGAAATATATCACAAGCTCTGGTCCGTAATTTGCTTTTCCGCTAAGAAATACGGGGGATATTCCCATATTATAGTTAACAAAAAAGCAAGGTTGCAATTTTGGCGAATTGCAAAAACATAACAATCGTTTCAGGTTTGACCTCATCGCCGCACGATAATTTAAAATTCTTCAAAAACTGGTCACTTTCTGGTCAATAGAACAATTATTCTTGACGCTTTAAAAAGGATGTGCTACCATCTTCCTAAAGTTGTAAATGAGGAGAATCTATGAGTAACTCGAAACGCGGCTTGGCGGTCTTTTCTTTTCTGGTCAGCGCCAGCCTTTTAATGACGGCTTGTCAAAAATCGCTATCGCAGGCGCCGGTCACAACCCCCACGCTGATTGCAACCGGATTGTTCGTCTCGCCAATCCCTTCCGCTGAAAACCCGCTGGATATGATCGCCGAATTTGCCAAGCAAACCTCTGTAGCCCAAACGATCGCCGCGGGCGGCTCCGTGGCCACAACTGGAACCCCCGGCACGCCCAACCCGCTAGCTGGCACTCCAACCCCGCAAGCCAACGTGACCCAACCGGCGGCTGTCACCAACACGCCCGGAGTTGCGCCTACCGATGCAAATGCCACGCCAACCAACGCCAACATGTCCGCGCCGACAACCGCCGCCGCGCCCACCATTGCCCCCGTCAATGCCACGCCGGTTCCGCAGGGCGTTCGCCCCGCAAGCTATACCTTACAAGCTGGCGAATTCCCATTTTGTATCGCCCGCCGCTTCAACGTTGATCCGTATGCGTTACTTGCCGCCAGCGGACTGACCAGCCCGGATTTGTACTACCCCGGCCTCACCCTGAAAATTCCGCAAAGCGGAGCCTTCCCCGGCGAGCGGATGTTAATCTCCCACCCAGCCACATATGGCGTCGTCTCCTCAGACGAAACTTTATACAGCATCGCCTGTAAATACGGCGACGTAGACCCCGGCGCCATTGCTTCTGCAAATGGGATCTCGGCCGGTTCTGCGCTCAGCGTCGGCCAACAAATCAAAATCCCCTAAACTCTCAACCCACTAAAAGCCCAGGCCAACGCTTGGGCTTTTTTTGTATCTAAAGGAGCAACTCATGCCGTTTCAGTTAATCAAATCCGAAATTGTGTTACAAGGCCGCACTTTCAAAATTCGCCGTGACCTATTAAAAACGCCAGATGGGCGCGAAACAAAATATGAAATTGTGGATCATGGCGGCTCAGTGATCCTCCTCCCCATTGACCAAAACGGAAACCTGCTCTTCGTCCGCCAATACCGCCACGCCGCAGGCATGGACATGCTCGAACTCCCCGCCGGAACGCGCGAAGGCGACGAACCCTTTGAAGAATGCGCCGCGCGCGAAATCCGCGAAGAAACCGGCATGGCGGCTGGGACGTTAAAACGCATCGGCTCGTTCTACCTCGCGCCGGGTTACTCCACCGAATACATGGGCGTATTCCTGGCAACCGACCTAACCCACAACCCGCTTCAAGCCGACGACGACGAATTCCTGTCCGTCGAAAAGATTCCAGTCCAAGAGGCCCTCCAAATGGCCGAGCGCGGCGAACTGCCAGACGCCAAAACCCTGGCCGCCTTATTAATCGCCAAGCCTTATCTGAAAGGGTAAAAGTTCAGCCTGCAACTTTTTCGCCCTCGCTCCTGTATTATCTTCTAGCCATGAATGCGCTCACCGACCGCGACCTGATTTTGCGCGCCCGTCGCGGCGAGGTTGAACCTTACGGCGAACTCGTGGCGCGTCATCAAACGAGTGTCTTCAACGTTTGTTATCGCATCCTGCACAACCGCGCCGACGCCGAAGACCTCGCGCAGGAAACCTTCATCCGCGCGCTGGATCGCCTGCACACCTTCGACCTCGAACGCGAGTTCAGCCCGTGGGTGCGGCGCGTGGCCGCCAACTTATGCTTGAATTATCTCGAAGCGCAAAAACCTTCCGCCGAGTTGGACGAAGATCGGGACGAAGATAAAACTCAAAGTCCTGCCGAGCAGGTTGAGGTCAAAGAAAGAAGCGCGCAAATCCGCATGGCGTTGGCGTCTTTGCCGCCGCAATATCGCATCGTCGTCGAACTGCGCCATTATCAAGAACTATCGTATGATGAAATTGCGGTTGAAATGAATATTCCACTCAGCGACGTGAAGAGCCATCTCTTCCGCGCCCGCAAACTTCTCGCGGAGAAACTCCATGCATCTGACTGACAATCAACTCAACGAATACCTCGACAACGAATCTGCACAGCGCGCAGAAATTGAAACGCATCTGGATTCATGCGCCGAATGCGCGGCGCGACTCCTCGCCCTGCAAACCTTATTTGCAGATTTGGATTCTCTGCCCGAAGCGCCGTTATCTAAAAACCTCGCCGCCCGCTTCGCTCCGCGCCCCAGCCTGCCAGCCCAACTGCCGCGCTGGCTCACGCTGACAGCTGTTCTGCAAGCCGCTGGCGCGTTGATTGCGCTGATGATCGCCGTTCCATTTTTCTCCCTCATGCTCCCGCAAGTGGAGACGCCGCCCTTCGCCATCTGGTTGATTGAGGTTCAAGCGCTGTGGACTTCATCGCTAGACGCGTTGTCCAATCTTGCTCTGAGCTTCGTCGAAGGGTACCAATTTACCAATCTCCCAACCTACCCCGTTGAACTCTCCACCCTTTTCATCGCCCTCGCTGTTGTTTCCATCTTTTGGGTTTTTGGCAATGGGTTGTTATTGAGGAATCAAACAAAATAATTTATGGAGTGCGGAAGCACGCTTCCGCAAATTCGCCAGCCTATCATTTTGTGGCGTTTGCTGGCTGACTTCACAAGGAGCATACCCATGAACAACATCTTTCACACTGTACTCATCATCCTCTCGCTGACCATTACGCTTAGCGCCTACTTCCTGGTCATTGGCGCGCTCTTTAGCAATCGCGTAAACAAAACCCAAACCAGCCTCAACCTCACACCCGGACGGGCCTTTGGCTTGGGCATGGTCAATTTTCTTTTCTTTAGTTTGATCGCCTTCGTCATGCTCTCGCTGGCTGAAAATTCCGGGCGTTTTATTAAGGGAGCGCTCACCGTCCCTGCCCTGCTCATCCTCGCGTTTCTGGCTGTCCTCCTCAGCGTCGGTCTCACGGCCGCCGTGCAACATCTGGCCGAGCGCCTCTTTCCGGATTCAGTCAACTGGAAGCGCAACTTCTGGAGCGCGGTAATCTTGTGCATGGCTTGCGCCCTGCCATTCGTTGGCTGGTTTTTACTGTTGCCTTATATCGCTTTCATCAGCATCGGCGCAACGATCTTGGGATTCTTTCAGAAGGGCTGATAATCTTCATTTTTTGGCGGGGTATAATCAAGCCATGACCAATCCCATCCGCTGGACAATACGTGATCGCTACAATAACAGCGTTTACCTCACTCAGGAACGATGGGAACACATTATTGAAGCCATCAACCATCCGGAAATGGAAGAATACGAAGAAGAGTTGAAGGAGACTATTCAAATAGGTTTTCGGAAGCAAGATACGCTTAATTCACAAAAATATCGGTACTCAAAAGAGTTTGAGAACCTACCGGCAGATAACACCCACATTGTCGCAATTGTCTTATTTGGAATTCGCGAAGATCAGGCAGGAGAGATCGTCTCAAATAATTTTATTGTCACTGCCTACCAAAAAGAAATAGGTTAACCATGACACACTCCGCTACTAATTACGACGAAACCAGCGATACGCTATATATATCGTTCGTTCCCAATCTCCAGGCGACCGGGGTCGAATTAAACGAGCACATCCTCCTGCGGATTGACAAAGAGTCGCGCACGGCAGTAGGTCTCACTTTTTTGAATTATTCCATCCTCATTCAAAAAGCAGATTTCGGGCCGCGCAGTTTTCCGCTTACCGGGCTGACAGCGCTAACCGATGAAACGCGTGAACTTGTGATGGAAATTCTTGAAAAAGAACCTGTCAAGTCCATCCTGTCTCTTTCAACCTACACCCCAACTTTTTCCGAGTCAATTCCTATTACCTTACTGCATCTACCGCAACCGGCATAAACAATTTTCACCTTCCCAAAGAGACGCGCTCATCCCGCGTCTTTTTCTTTTTCCATCCCTCACCCGCTGAAAACCGACAACTGCCCACTACCAACTGTCCTTGCAACTTTCCCCGCCCCACCCCTGTATCCCTTACATCAACCAAACGAAAGGAAAAAAACAATGGCCGACATCTCTGCCATCTTCTTCATCTTGCTCATCCTCGGAATCGCCTTCCCTGCCATGCTCACCGCCTGGTGGTTGTTATTCCCCAACCTGATTCAACGCGCCCAAACCTGCGTGGAAAAGACTCCCTTGGGCGCCTTCTGGCTGGGAATCATCCTCATCATCGGCGTCGCCATTCCCGTCGTCATCCTGCTGGCTCTGCCTTTCGGACCCGCTAAATTCATCGGCTGGATGTTGCTCGGCGCGGCGCTGACCGTCTCCACGCTAGGCTCCGCCGGAATCACCGCCCACCTCGGCGCGCGACTCTCCAAACACAGCGCCCTAACTCCATTGAACGGATTCATCCGCGGCGCAGTCATCCTCGAACTCGCCGCCTTCTTCCCACTCATCGGCTGGTTCTTCGTATGGATTCCCGCCATCCTCATCTCCTTCGGCGCCACCGGCTTTGCCCTGCTCAACTGGACTCCGCGTGAAAAAGCAGTAAGCGTTGAAGTGAATACACAAGTCAACGCACAACCTATACCTCACAACCTGTAACCTGCAACCTGTAACTTGCAACCTCATCATGTCCCTCACCCGCCGCGACTTCCTCAAACTCGCCACCTTCTTCTCCAGCGCCGCCGCCCTCAATGCCTGCGCTCCCGCCCTGAGAGGCTTTGCCAACAAGACGCCGCTGAATCTACTCAGCGCCGTAGAATTCACCGCGCTCAATCGCATCACCTTCGGCGCAAAAATGGAAGAACGCGCCCGCTTCGCGGAAATCGGTTTGCAAGCCTACATCGAAGAACAACTCGCCTTTGAATCCATCAACGACCTAACCTTAGGCCTTCAGCTTTCAAACTTCAGCACATTGAACATGTCCGCCAACGAGATCGAAGCCATCACCAACGAACTCTTCGACGGCTACAACCGCCGCCGCCCCATCCACGAACTGCGGCAAGCCACGTTTCTTCGTCAGTTGTACAGCCAACGCCAACTCTACGAAGTGATGGTGGATTTCTGGAGCGACCACTTCAACATCTTCATCGAAAAAGAACCCATCTTCTATCTCAAAACTGTGGACGACCGCGAAGTGATTCGCAAACACGCGCTCGGCAACTTCCGCGACCTGCTCTGGGCATCTGCGCATTCGCCCGCCATGCTCACCTATCTCGACAATCAAGCCAACGTCAAAGGCGCGCCCAACGAAAACTATGCCCGCGAACTCATGGAACTGCACACCCTTGGCGTCAACGGCGGCTACACTCAAAACGACGTCATGCAATTGGCGCGTTGCCTCACGGGATGGTCAGTCAAAAAACATTTTTGGCTGGGAGAATTCGTCTTCAAACCAAAGCAACACGCTGACGGCGTGAAAAATGTTTTGGGGCTTGCGATTCAGGAATCGGGTCAGCATGAAGCGGAGCAAGTCATCGAACATCTCGCGCTTCATCCATCCACCGCAAAATTTATCTGCGCCAAACTCGCGCGACGCTTCATCGCCGACAACCCGCCGCAGGAAATCATCGAAAAAGCCGCGCAAGCTTTTCTCGCCACCAAAGGCGACATCAAATCCGTCTTGCGCGTCATCCTGTTCGATGGACTTGCGTTCGCGCAACCCAAATACAAACGTCCGCTCAACTTCGTATTATCGGCATTGAGAGCGCTCAACGCCGAAGCCAACGGCGCAACATTATTCAAGCCGCTCCTGCGCATGGGACAGCTCTATTTCAACTGGACCACGCCCGACGGCTACCCCGATGCCAGCGAAGCTTGGCAGGGCAACCTCATGCCGCGCTGGCAATTTGCGTTTGAATTAATTCGTAACGAAATTCCAAAAACAACCTGCGATCTCAACGCTTTGTTGGATGTCTCGCCTACCGGCAGTTTACAATCTAATGCGGATACTCTCGCCTCATTACTTTTGGGCGCGCCCTTAGATCGCCTCTTTCTTAACCGAATGCTGGATACCATTCATTCAACAGAGGCCGCGCCGGAAGAGACTCTGCAAATCATCGCCGCAAGTTTAATCGCCTCGCCTGCATTTCAATGGCGCTGACCATGTCATTGCGAGGAGGGAGTTCTTCCCGACGAAGCAATCTTGCGTATCATGTTATCAGATTGCTTCGGGCAAAAAGCAAGAACGCCCTCGCAATGACATAGTAACTTATTGGAGACCCCATGCTCGAAACCTTACCCGTACTTCAACTTCCAACTAAGACCTGGATGCCGCGCCTGTCTTTCGCGCCGAAATATTCCGCGCCACGCGGCGATACCTTAGTCGTCATCTTCTTGCGCGGCGCGGCGGACGTACTCAACATGGTCGTGCCTCACGGCGAAGAAGCCTATTATCAATTGCGCCCAACGCTTGGAATTGCAAGACCGGATGATTCTAAAAAGATGAAAGAACAAAGAGCAGTGGATTTGGATGGTTTTTTTGGTTTGCATCCAAACATGATCTCCCTGCTCGCCGCCTGGCAGAGTAAACAACTGGCCATCATCCACGCTTGCGGCGCGCCGGACGAATCGCGCAGTCACTTCAAATCAATGGAACTGATGGAACGCGGTATAGGCGATGAGCGTGGCCCCGCTTCCGGCTGGATCGGTCGTCACTTGGCTACGCTCAATACCGGCAATCCCTCGCCGTTACGCGCCGTCAGCATGGGCGATAATCCCCAGCGCAGTTTAAGCGGCGGCGTGCCCGTCTCCGCTTTGCGCTCCATCGCAGACTTTCACCTCGGCGGCGATGCGCGCGCCCTGCAACAAATGCGCGCCGCATTGAATTATGTTTATCAAAACGATGAACTCGGTCAAGATACATTATCCATTATGGACACGCTCCAAAAACTTGACCCTGCCAATTACCAATCTACAAATCCCCAATATCCCGATTCCGATTTTGGTCTCGCCCTCAAACAAACCGCCATGCTCATCAAAGCGGAAGTGGGTCTCGAAGTCTCCGCCATTGACCTCGGCGGCTGGGACACGCACTTCACGCAAGGTTCGCTCAACGGCATCATGCCAAACTTGATTAAAGATTTGGCGGACGGACTCGCCGCCTTTCACGCCGACCTAACGGATTACATGGGCAAACTCACCGTCGTCACCATGTCTGAGTTTGGGCGACGCGCCTACGAGAACGGCAGTCTCGGCACCGATCACGGTCACGGGAGCATGATGATGGTCCTCGGCGGCAATGTGGACGGCGGCAAAGTTCACGGACAATGGCCCGGCCTGAGCGCAGGTCAACTGATCGGCCCCGGCGACCTAGCCGTCACCACCGATTACCGCGACGTGCTATCCGAAGTTTTATTGAAGCGCCTGAACAATCCCGCCACGCATGAAGTCTTCCCCGAATATCAGCCGGTGATGAGGAATATCTTTCTATAAATAAGCGGATGTTGAGCTAATAGCTCAACATCCGCTTATCCGTTTCCCCATCCGTTACTTCTTCCGTTCCCCTCCGTGACTCCGTGACAAAGTCCGTTTACAAAAGTCCGTTCCCCTCCGTGACTGCGCGATAAAGTCCGTTTACCAAGTCCGTTCCCCTCCGTGACTCCGTGACAAAGTCCGCTTACCAGAGTCCGCTCACAACGTCCTTACATACCGAAACTGCTTATAGCCTGGCGGGTCGGCGTTGATGGCAGAATCAACCGTCACATGGAGCAAGGCTGGTTTGCCCGAGTCAACCGCCCGTTGGAGCGCGGCGGGCAAGTCGCCCACCGAGTCAACTTTTTCGGCGTAGCATCCCAGCCCCTGTGCGATCAAATCGTAGCGCGTCTCGCTCGAAAGATTCACGCCTTGTTGCTGTTCGGCGGGAATGCCGCCAAAATTATGCGCGGAGCGTTCCATGCCCCAGCCGTCGTCCACCGCCACCAGCACAACAATCGGAGCGTTCTCGCGCGCGGCAGTTTCCATCTCCATGATGTTGAAGCCCGCCGCGCCATCGCCAGTGATGCAATACACGGGGCGCTCTGGCGCCGCAAGTTTCGCGCCAATTGCAAACGGGATGCCCGTGCCAAGAAAGCCCATCTTCACCGAATACAAAAAACTGCGCGGCTCATAAATTTGATTGAACGCCACGCCCCACAACGTCGTGTTGCCGCCGTCCAAAACCGTCACGGCGTTGCGCGGAAAAAATCCGCGCGCATTGAAAACCATCTGCCCAGGGTTCAGCCCGCGTTCGGGTTGCGCCATCAAAAATTGAATCCCGTTCGTCATCGTCTCCTGCGTCAGTTCGCGGTAACGCGCCAGGTCGGGCATTTCGCTTCGGGCGGCGGTCTTCGCTTTCACTTTGGATAAAATCGCCTTCAGCGCCGACTTCGCATCTGCGACGATGCCCACATCCACAGGGCGATTCAAGCCGATGGAATTCGGGTCGGAATCGATTTGAATGGTTTGCTGTTTCTCGGGCATTCCCCACGCTGGAGGCGACCCCCAACCGTCATACTCGCCCAACCGCGAGCCGACGACGAGAATCACATCCGCTTCGTTGCGCGCCAGCGACGTGGCTTGCATGTCGAAGAGGAAAAAATAATGCGGGTGGTCTTCAGGGACAGCGCCGCGCGCGCCCATGCTCGAACCCATGCCCGCCGCGAGATAATTGCCCAACTCCAAAAATTCAGCGGACGCATCCGCCCACAACACGCCCTTGCCCGCGTGCAGATACGGCTTCTTGGAATTCGCCAACAGTTCAGCGGCTTGCTCAATCCAATCGGGGTCGCCCGCGCCCATATCCAGTTTGCGATATTTCGCAGATGGATAGACGGGGATTTTATCGGCGTCCACTTTCACGCTCATCAACTCATCGGGGATGGCGATGAAAGCGGGACCAGGTCTGCCCGTCCACATGGCGCGGAAGGCGGAACGAATCATCTCGGGCAGGCGCTCAGGCTGACGAATCAACGCGCTGTATTTGGTAATCGGTTTTGCCATCTCGACGAGGTCAGTCGCCTGCCACGCGCCGCCCCGCTCAGGGTCGGTGGTGAGACGTCTGCGCGTGCAGGCAATCGCAAGGATGGGATGTCC
Source organism: Anaerolineales bacterium (assembly GCA_020851785.1). Lineage (GTDB taxonomy): Bacteria > Chloroflexota > Anaerolineae > Anaerolineales > Villigracilaceae > Villigracilis. The sequence continues at coordinate 6,658 of JADZCC010000076.1, read as the reverse complement.
TTCCGCATAGGCGCTCGAAACGCCCGCCAACATATTCGCCGCGCCTGGACCTGGCGAGCCAATCACAATGCTTGCTTTGCCGTTCGTGCGCGTGTATCCCTCCGCCAAATGTACCGCGCCTTCTTCGTGCCTGCAATTGATGTGACGGATTCCATACCGCGCCGCGTGAGCGGTAAACGGGATGTGCGCCCCGTCAATAATGCCAAACATCATCTCGATGCCTTCGGCTTGCAAACATCTTGCCAGCAATTCACCAACTGTTATTTCGGTCATGTTGTCTCCTTTTTTTAGTACAACAAGGTTTACCTTGCCCCACATGGACAAGGTAAACCTTGTCTTACTGTAACATTCAGTACGGCAATGTTCACATTGCCCTGACAAGGTAAACCTTGTCCTACAAAATCCTTTGCTCTCGCAACCAAATTTCCGTCCTTCGCATTCCTTCTTCCAAACTCACTTGCGGATACCAACCCAGCAGACGATGCGCCTTATCATTTGAAACCGTGTTCTTCTTCGAGAGCATTTCCATCGCGCCGCGCCCAAGTTCGGTTGGCTTGCCCAGCATTTTGAAGAGGATGCGCCCAATCTCGGCAATCGCAATCGCGGACGAGGCGCTCATCACGCGCGGACTCCCCTTCCCCAACATGCGGTAGTAATGCCCGAAGAAAGTTTCGCAGGTGACAGCCTGTTCGCCGCCGAGGATGAAAATTTGACCAATGCCTTCATCTTTTTCAGCCGCAAGCATAATCCCGTTCACAAGGTCGTCAATGTAAATGGCGCGGAAGATTCCCTGTCCATGCGCGGGCAGGAGGAACAGTCCCTTTTGAATCATCTGCACAGGGATTAACGTCCACGGGCGGGAGCCAGGTCCGTAAATATCGGCGGGGCGCAAAATTGTGCAGGCGATTTCGCCTTTGGCGTGCGCCGCAAGGACAACATGCTCGCTGGCGATTTTCGTATCCACATACGGGTTGCCCGTCGGCAGGACAGGCGCAGACTCATCCGCTTGGTCTTCCACGTTGAAGCGCATGGCGGCAAGCGAGGAAACATGGACGAAACGCTTCACGCCCGCGCGAATCGCCGCATCCAATACGCGCCGCGTCCCCAGCACGTTCACCCGCCAAGCCTCTTCGCGCGAGACATTATTGGTCACAATCGCGGCGGTGTGGATGACGAGGTCGCATCCGTTCAACGCGGACTGCCATGCTTCGGGTTGCGACACATCGCCCGTAACGATGTTCCAACTGGAATCAGCGCGAACGTCCAAGCCGCAGGTTTGCGAACCTAGTGCGCGATACTGCTCCGCCAGCGCGCGCCCGACAAAGCCCAATGCGCCAGTGATGAAGATTTTTTGATAGCGAGTGTTTTCCATAATCAAATCGCAAAATGAAGTTAAATCGCAAAATGAATTTTGCGTTACGCATTTCTTTCTTTGCGAAGTTTTTCCAGCCGCTTCATGCCGCGCCGCTTCATGGATTCGTACAGCCAGAGCATCAGCGCGGGGTTGGCGTGATTCAACTTCGTCAGCCAGCCGCGCCAACGCGGAAGATTCATCTCCAGCGGTTTCGCGCGCATGGCTTTCCAAAAGGCTCGCTCCAAATCAAAAACTGTCAGCGTGGCGCCGCTAAATGCAAGCGCGGCTTCCTCCCCCGCCGAGTCGAGGCGTTCCGTCAAAACGGGCGTATTCACCAAATCTGGCGAAATGACCGTGACCGCGACTCCGCGCTTACGCCATTCAATCGCCGTTGCGATGGAAGCGTTGCGCAAGCCGCCCTTCGCCGCCGAGTAGAGCGCGTTGCCAGGCGTGGGCGAGACTCCCGCCAGCGAAGCCACATTGATGATGTGTCCCGCTTTTTGTTTGAGCATGATTGCGCCGACGAGCTTCATCCCAATCAACGCGCCTTTGAGGTTGATGTCAATCACGCGGTCAATCGCGTCGAGCGGCTGGTCGCTAAAAAACAGCGGACGGTTCGCGCCTGCAATGTTGAACAGATAATCAATCCGCCCGAAGCGCCGAAGCAAATCGTCTATAACGGTTTGCCACTGCTCGGGCGAGCGGATGTCGAGTTGATGCAGAACAACTTGTTCCGTGGCAGAGAATGCGGAGCGCAGACCCTCCAGATTTGAATCGGCGAGTATCAGTTGATACTCGCCGATTTTCTTTGAGAGAGTTTCCGCCCAATGCTTGCCGATTCCGCTGGCGGCTCCAGTGATGAGAATTACTTTTGATGTCATTTCAACCGTCCCGAAGGCTTTATTGAAGATGAATTTATCGCACCGAAACCTTCGGGACGTTTCATATCAACCCTGCTTTATTGCAAGTTCGCCATTTCGCGGGCTTTCTTTTCGTTGACGAAGAGCATCAGCGCCCAGCCCGCAAACAAAAACACGCCAATGGACAGGAGCGCCAGACGATGACCCGATTGCTCGGCAATCAGCGCCGTCTGTCCCTGCGACTGATACCAAAGCGTCAACTCCGCCGCCAGCCAGCCGAAGACGGCGGGACCGATAAACGAAGAGGTACGTCCCGTCAGCGCGAAGAAGCCGAAGAACTCGCCGCTTTTTCCTGGCGGGCTAAATGTGGCAACCATGGCGCGGCTGACAGATTGCACGCCCGCCATCGCCGCGCCAATGAACGCGCCGATGATGAAGAAGTGCGTCTGGTTTTGGGCAAAATACATCGCGCCGATACACGCCGCCATCATAAAGATGGAGATGGTCAACGCGCGTTTCCCGCCCATTTTGTCTTGCAAACTGCCAAAGAGCAGAGCGCCGACCACGTTGGTAGCTTGCACGACGATGAAGAAAATAATCAAGCCTGTCTGTTCCAAGCCGAATAACACCGCGCCCAGAATCGCGGCGAAATCGAGCGCGATAATCACGCCTTCGTTGTAGATGAGGTATGCCAGCATGAACTTGAGGAACTCTTTGAATCCACGCGCGGCTTTGATGGTTTGACTCAGTTGTTTGAACGCGAGGCTGATGTAGTTCTCGCCTGCGGGCAATGCCTGCGGCTGGGCGCGTTCCTTCAACCAGCGGAAGATGGGAATCGAAGCCAGCGCGAAGAAGATGGCGGTCACAATCAACATGCTCCGCACCACGAGCAAATCGCTTTTGGTCATCAGAATCGGCGGGAGAATAAGCAAAAGGATGACAATGCCGCCCGCGGAGCCGATCGCCCAGCCCGTCCCTGCGATACGCCCCGTCTCTTCGGGCGCGGCAATCTCGGGCAGGAGCGCGTCATAAAAAACCTGCGCGGCGCGATAGCCCAACTCCGATAAAAGAAAAAAGACGACAGCCATGGCAATCGTCCCTTTTTGTGTGAAGAATAGTAAAGCGGTAAAGACTACCGAAAGCGCCGTGAAAAAGAACAGAAATTTTTTCTTCGCGCCCGAATAATCGGCAATCGCCCCCATGATCGGCGCAATCACGGCGACGATGATCATCGCGATGGAAATGCTCAAGCCCCACAAACGCGAACCCTCCGCGCCGCCGACCACTTGATTCTTGAAGTATGCGGAATAGACCGCCAGCAAAACAACCGAAGCGTACGCGGAATTTCCAAAATCGTACAAGTACCACGCGATCCGTTCCCGTTTTGTGGACTTCGCTTGCAAAACCGAGTCTGCCATGCTCTTCCTCCTCGCCGATATGAAATTGTCTGACACTTCGCGCAAGTATATCATGGGGAAAATGAGGGTTAAGCGTGTACGGCAACGTTCACGTTGCCCCACTGACAAGATCGGCGTAACTGCTCAGGCTCTAAATTTGTAGCGGATTGTTTAAGCGGATAAGCGGATGAATACGCCGCTTCCCACCCGTTTTTCCGCATCCTATCCGCTTATCCGCTTCCCATCCGTTGATACAAATTATTTCACCTGAATCTCCACGCTCGTTTGCTCCATCATCACGGGCGGAATGATCACGTCCAGCTTCAAACTGTAGGTCACAAATTCCTGCAAGGCAAGGCGATACCAAAGCGTGGTCTCCACCGTCAGCGGAGTTTGCGCGTTGGCTGGCGCAGAAAACGCATACGGAATCGTGTCGCTGGAATTGGCGGGGATCGGGTCGCGGGTGTAGGTATAACTTTCGGCGTTGAAGAGGATGTGTTCGTTAATCACGTCGCCGTTTTTATCTTTGAGGACTTTGATATAAATCACGGCATTGGGGTCTATCTTACCTGTCTTCGCATCAAACGCACCGCTGTGATAAATGACGTTACCCGCCGCGTCAGTCACTTTGACTTCAAGCCACATGTGACGCTGATCGAGCGCGCCCGTCGGCAGGTTGTGACCCGCGCCCGTGTTGGCAATGGTCACATCGAGAGTCGCTTTGGAATTGGGGGCAACGCTCTCAGGCGCAGAAACGCTCAAAGTCGCCGCCGCCTGTAACAGGTCACGGATGAGGCGGTTTTGTTCGAGCAAATCCGCTTTCCATTCATCCGTCGCAATGCCGCCAGGCGGAAGTCCGCCGCGCAGATACGTTACCAGATTGGAGGGGAGATTGGAATCGGTCAGCAGATAATTGACGCCCACAAAGCGATGCGAAACGATCCGCTCGGGAACCTGACCTGATTCGTTTAACTGGGAAATGTACGCCGCTGGATCAGGGTGTATGTGGCAATCCTGACATTGGATGTTCTTCTCGGCGTATTCGCTTTTCTTCCATTCTTCGTACGTGTTTTGCAAATGCATGGGTTCGCCGCCGTTAATTTCAACGGGACGAATCTCGGTGTGACACGCGCCGCAAAAATCGGAACTGCCCATCAGCGGATTATGCGTTTTGGCTTGCATACTGACAGCATGTTCAGACGGCGCCGCCATGATTAAGGCTTCGGTGTAATTGTTGAGGTTGTTGATGTCGAGCGTCAGCCCGCCGTTACCCGCCAGCGGATCGGCTTGGACGGCGGTGTGACAGACGATGCAAGTCGTGCCTTCGGCGGTCGCTTCGCTGGGACCGACAACCGCCAGCGGATTGATTTCGCCCATCAATAAATTGACAGGCTCGTGGCATGAATCGCACCAGCGAATCTTTTCCGTGCCGAGGCGATTCTTGTGCGCCAGTTCGTTGTTGCTGATGGCGGTTTCGTAAAGGATATCGGGACCCGTCACCGAATGAATAGAACTAATCCACTCGCGGTATTCTTTTTGATGGCATTGCGCGCAGAACTCGGCGGTGGGAATGTTTTTCGCGTCGAGCATTTTGCCGTCGGCAGTTTTCAGGTTGCCAGGCGCAAAGGGGTTATCTCCCCAGGGCATGGAATAAAAGGGAACGTCCGAACCCGCCGTCAGCCCCGTGCCTTGCGGCTTGGGCAAAAGGAACAAAGCGGCGAGGAACGCAATCAGGGTCAGCGCTCCCCCAACGACCAAAAATCGAATCGGCTTACTCATTGCGGCTGGACGCGTTTCCTGCGGCGGGCAACGTGAAAGCCGATGAACGTCAGCGCCAACAGCGCAAAGCCCAAATGCCCGAGGTTGGCAATTTGATAGGCGGGATAGCCCGCCATCCAAACCACGCCGCCCATCCACAGCAGGCTGGGGATGAGGAGGATGAATCCGCTCAGCCCGAGCAGAGCCATGATCCAGTTGAGGATGTGACCGTACACGCGCTGTTGATACGCCCAATCCGATTCGTTTTCATTGCGGCGAAAAGCGCGCCAGACGAAAATCAAATTAATCGCGGATTCGCCCTTCTTTTTGTAATGCGATAAGACATACGGAACCAGATAAAAGAATCCGAGGATGCCCGTGATGAGGTGAATCCACAGCGCGGCTTGCGAAGCGCGCCAATTCCACGAGCGCGGCACGAGATAGTAGAACAACCCGCTGACGAGGGCAATCGCAAAGCAGACCATGAATGGCAGAAGATAATCTCTGACGGCTTTCACGGCGGGAGAGATGCGGGCGGAGGTTCGAGATTTGGCGGTCACGTTTGTAATCATACATTCACTTCTTTTTTTCCCTCACCCTAACTCTCTACCCTAACGGGCACACGTCCCAAAGGGAGAGGGGACTCCCTTCCCCTTTCGGGGGAAGGGCTGGGGATGAGGGGCAGGTTTACGGCGCGGGTGGAACGGCTTCAATCACAGGCGGCGTGGCGGGAGCCCAGCCAGCGGCTTCGAGGTTGATGGCGATGTTCGCTTTGGCGGCGGCTTGCGCGACGAGCGCGGCGAGCGCGGTGGCTTTATCCTGCGCTTCGGTGCCGAACGCGTCCGCTTCTTCCGGCGAGAACACAGCGCCAGCCTTTTCTTTATCGTACAAATTGTTGACGTAAGTCACCAAATCGGTGAAGCCCGCGTCAATTTGCGTATCCAGCGCCGAGTCGGCGTTGGCGACCACGGGGCGAATGTTATCATACGTCAAATCCAAGCCTTGCAAAATGCCCGTCACATCCAACAGGCGGCTGGCGGCGACAAAGCCCGTCCCTTCAAAATTATTGCCAGAGACGAAGGTGGACAACTTCCATTGTTCAAAATATTCGTTCATGGTGGGGATCATCGTGACCATTGCCATAAACGCGTCTTCGAGCGTCGGTTGCCAGGCGTTGACCGCGTCCAGCGTTTGCTGGGCGGCGATGTCCAAGCCTTGCGTGGAGGCAAGCAAAATTTCCGCTTCAGGCAAAGTTTCGCCCAAGCCGAGGCTTCCGTCGCCGTTCAAGT
>JADZCC010000075.1 GCA_020851785.1 Anaerolineales bacterium | reverse complement strand
TGGCGTACGCGCCTTCAGGATAAATAGATTGTAGGATGGGTTGGGTTTGCGGGACTTCGATAATTTGTCCGCGATAGGCGATGAATTCTGGTTTGGTGTTGACGGGGAGCAGGTAGAGGACGATCACGCTGAGGCACACAGCTATAAAGCGGATGAAGCGTTTATGGTTTGGTTTGGCATTGCGGCGCTCCCTCGCGTCAGGTTAATCTCACGCTCATTTTATGAACGTTGTCTGGATGTGTCAAGGAAAATAGAATACTTTTAGACAGACATAGGGCTTGCAAAAATAACCCATTGGAGTAATGACAAGGACCGCCCTTCGCGTCGCGCCGGTTAATGCGAAAGGTCTTGGGGTTGAAAGCAGGGTTCGTAGTCATAGCCCAAAATGACGCGGTATTGGACTGGGCTGTTGGCGTCGGGTAGGGAAATGATATTGGCTTGATACAAGCCGAGGTTGGTAATGATCGCCTGTTGTTGATTGGCATCCTGCGCGGGCGTGAAATCCACCAGTACGGAATTGGCGTAATCGTTGCGGTCAGCCGCGGAAGTTAGCGTTTGATATCCGGCGTAATTGAGGCGCGCGGCGGTTAAGCTGTCGAGGCTGGCGGTGGTTGTCCCGTTTTGCACTTCAATTTTGATGACCTTCCGTTCCACCGCGCTTTGGGAAAGGGTGGTGGCTTCCACGAGCATTTGTTTGAGCGCTTCGTCGTTGGGCAAAAGCACGGCCGCGCCGCCAGGCGTTGTCCATGCGGAAACATACGGCGGACGAATGTAATAGCCGCGAATGTTGGCGTTGGTGAAGTTGGCGGCGTAAGGCGCGAGGCTGAGCAAATCTCCCAGCCCCAGGTCGGTGAGGATGGTGCTGGAGAAGTCGTTGTAGAGTTGCGGAATTTTGCCAAAGGTGTTGCTTTGCAGGGCTTTGCTAAAGATGGCCCGCAAAACTTCCTGCTGACGGCGGCCGCGATCAAAGTCGTTGGATTTGGAACGCGAGCGCGCATACCAGAGGGCCAGGTCGCCATCCATGTGAATTTGGCCAGGTCCCACGGTGTAGAGCCACCAGTTGTTTTCATTTTCCGGGTCATAGGTTGGGTCAATTAAGCGCCAGTCGGTGTAGGGGCAGGCCACGGGTAGGTCTACTCCACCGAGCGTATCCACGATGCGCCGAAAGCCGTCAAATTCCACCATCGCAGTATGGTCAATGCGGATGCCTAAATTATAGGAAATCGTGTCTTTTAAAATTCCGGGGCCGCCGCCGACGTACCCGCCAATTTCGCCGCTTTGATAGGCGGTGTTAATCCTTTGCATTCCCACGGTTGGGATGTAAATCCATAAATCGCGCGGAATGGAGATCAGCGAAACCTGCCCGGCATTCGGCCACACAATGGCGATCACCAGCGTGTCCGTGCGATAAGAGGAGCCGGGACGTTTATCCGAACCAATCAAGAGGAAGTTAATCGTATCGTTTGTGGTAAGCAAAGGTTGCGTGGTGGGGTTGACCAACGGAACTTCGGCGGGCGGCGGCGCGGCCGCAGTGGGGAAGAGTTGGTTGAAATCCGCTGTGGCGGTTACTTCGGCTGGCGGCGGGACGGTCGGCGAAGGCGTTTCCGTGGGGAGGATTTGTTGCGGCGTGGGGGTTTGCGCCGAGGCGACAAATAAAGCCGGTTGGGTTAGCGTTACGTTCAACGGTTGAAACGGCGTGGGCGTGGGGGATGGGTTGGGCGCCGAGGTGATCAAAATAAAAGGCGCCGACCCTACGCCATCTGACGCTTGTGGCGCGCCGCAGGCCGCAATCAGCCCAGCCCAGAGGACTATGCAAAAAATGCGCGAAGATAACTTCATGGCGCTTAAGGTTGGAGCGTATCCGTTGGGATGATCGTGCTGGTGAGCGGCAAAGTGGAGATGGGCATAATGGTGGCGGTATAGGGTAAAGGCGTAATCGTCAGCGGCTCGGTGGGCGCGGGTGTATTGGTGACGACGAAAACCGGCGAGGCGGAAGACAACGGCGTGCGCGAAGCGACGTTGGGCACGTATAAAACTTCGCCCGCGTAAATGATGTCGCCCACTCGGCAGTTCACGCTCCGCATTTCTTCCAGCGTCACGTAATGATCGTACCCGATGCGATAGAGGTTGTCGCCCGCTTTGACGACGTAACTTTTGCTCCACCCCACTTTTCCGGGGAGGCAAGCCACGGGCGTATTTGGCGCAACCGGCGGGACGTAAATGATCGTGCCTGAAATTAAATTAGCGGTAGATAAACAGTTTCCGGCTTGTAACTGGTCGGGTGTTGTCCGATAGCGGGCGGCAAGCGTATTAATCGTTTCGCCAACTTGAACGATCACTTGAATCCACCCGGCCGGGATTTGGCAATTGGGCGGCGGCGTGGAAGTCACGCTGGCCGTTGGAATTAAACTGGCGGTGGGTGAGGCCTGTGCGAGGTCCAAAGTAGCGGTGGGCGGCGTGGTGGGCGTGGCGGTTAATGGCTCTGGTTGAAGCGGCGCCACGCTGGTGGGGGTGGCGCTGGCTGGCGGGGTAAACTCCACGGTGGATATGGAAAGCGCCCCGGCCACCAACCCAATCGAAATGAAAGCCACTAAAAGCGCGCTACCCAATTCGCGCAGGTTGCGCATTACGCTCTGCCTTTTTTCTTTTCAGCCAGGGCTTCTCCGGCAATCGGCAGTAACACGCTAAAGGTGGAGCCAACGCCAACTTCGCTTTCCACCCAAATCCGTCCGCGATGCGCTTCAGTCAAACTCTTGGCGATGGATAACCCAATGCCGGTATCGCCCACGCCTTGAATCAAAACGTTATCGGCGCGGAACAAGCGGGTGAACACGCGCGAGAGGTCTTCGGGCGGGATGCCCACGCCTGAATCGCTGACTTGCAGGAGGATGAAATCCAACCCGTCTTCGGTGCGGGTCTGGACCTTGAGCCGGATCGTGCCTTCGAGCGGAGTCGCCGCCCCGGCATTTTGCAGGAGGTGAATGAGGATTTGTTGCAAGGCTTCGCGGTCGGCCTGAATCGGTGCCAATTGCTTGGGCAAATCCAGATGCATGGAGATGTTTTTCTCGCGCACCTGACTGCTGGTGTAAGACATGACGTTGTCAATCACCAAATTCAAATCCACCGCTTCAAGTTTCAGGTCGTTTAATTCGGTTTCCAAAGTGGAGATGTGAATCAAATCGTCAATCAAACTGTGAATGCGCTCCGTGGAAGATTTGACGCGCTCCACAAATTTTCTTTGCAAGGCGCCTAAAATCCCAACCGATTCGCCGAGGAGCAGGTCGGTATAACCGATGACCGAGGAAAGCGGCTGACGCAACTCCTGCGAGATGGAGGCGATTACTTCCGCCTGTTCGGTGCTTTTGGTGGCCACGTGGCCTTTTTCCAACTCTAAAACTTTGGCGTTCGCCTGGGCTAAGTCGTTTTGTAAATGAGCCATTTCCTGCAAGGCCGCTTTGAGGTCCTGTTCGGGTTGGGCGGCGTTGAGCGTGGCGCTGAGTTTTCCGGCGGGCGCGTTCTTTCCGGTGCGCAGATCTGCGTTTTCGGTTTGCAGTTGCTCAATGATGCGTTGCGATTCTTCCTGCGCCGCAAGCAGGGAGGCGTATTCAACCGTCTTGGTTTGGCCTGCTTCGGCTTGCGCGGTTTCCAATTGTTTGGTCAGGCCTTCCACTTTGCCTTCCAACTCGCCAATGCGGATGCGCGCCTGATCGCTTTGAATTTCCATCTTGCTCAGTTTTTGACTGCGGCGAATCACCGGCACGAGCGAAGCGGCAATGTTGGCTAAAAAGGCCTGATCTTCCGCCGTCCAAATTCGGTCGGAGTATGGAGAGAGGAGCAGAATGCTTCCGAGCGCTTCTTTATCGGGAGTTAAGATCGGCACGTTGAGCAAATGTCCCGGGTTGGTAATGCCGAGGATGTCGCTCAGGCCTTTCACATCGGCCGAGGTACTGCTGGCCGGCATCCGCAGGGGCCGCCCGCGCTGAATCGAATTGGCCAGCATCGGCACGGAGTTTTTGTTGAGCGAGCCGCCTTCCATTGTATCCTCTCGAATTAAATCGTAGCCGCCCGCAATCACCATCTGATTGTTGTTGTCGGTTAAGTAAATGAGAAAACACAGGTCCGAGAGCATGGTCTGCGCGATGGCCCGCGTCACGGCCTGACTGACCTTGGCCGGGGTGGATTCTGCCGCCAGCGCGAGCATGGCGTGAAAGGTCTTCGGGTCGGTGCTGTAGCGGCGACGTTCGGCCGCATTGGCATGGTCGGCGGATTTGCCAACCGCGGCAGAGTTGTAGAGCGGCTCGGCCGGTTTGGTCGAAAGCGTCCGCGAGAAGCGGAGCGGCAGGGTATAGAGCAACGGAAAGCCCGCCATATAGGCCAGCCGGACCATGCCGGAATATTCGCTGACGATGGGGAAGAGCAGTTGGCCAATGTGACCCAACGCGCCCAGCCCTAAAAGGACGATGCCGTACCACATTCCGTTTGGCTTGCGGAAGAAGATTAACGCCATGCCCAGCAGGGCCATAACCAGTGAAGCAATTTGCCAGGCAAAATCCGCGTCGGTTTCGTTGTAGGTAATGCCGTAACTGGCGGCGTCAATTTGCGCCTGCCAAAAGACCAAACTCAACCCCAACGCCACAATTAACAATAAACTAAAGAGCGTCGCCAGGGCGTCTGAAATTTTGCTCGGTTCGGGGAAGGCGTATAGCCAGGTGATCCAGATAATGCTAAAGACGATGAAAGCCCGATCCAAAGGCGGCAGAATGGCCCGCGAATTTAAGAGGCTGTCCTGCCAGCCAAAGAAACTGACGGCAAACATAAAGAATTGCGCGGCCAGCAAAATGGCCAGCCCAGTCATGGCGCGTTTGGCTTGTGGAAACTCGCTGACGCGCCACTGATTGAAGACCAGCAGAAACGCGCCCGCCACTGCAAAGGCAATTGCAAAATAATAGCTAAAGCTCATGTCTGAGCTTCCAAATTTTTCAAAGATGGAGCCGGAGAAAATACTCATTGCGCATTGATTATACTTCCAGTTCAAAAATATTGAACAGACCGCTATAATGATGAAATGGTTCATCGGAAAATGGTCATTTTTGCGGTTGTGGTTTTAACCCTGTTGAGTGTGGGCGGCGCGCTTTATTGGCGAGGCCGGAGTGCAATTAAACGCGCAGAACAAGCCTGGCAATCCAAGGCCTACCCCGCCGCCGCGCAGGCCTATTTGCAGGCCTTGCGTTATTTCCCGTGGCGCAAGGATTTGTACGAAAAGGCCGGCACGGCCCAGGCTTTGGCGGGAAATTATCCCCAGGCCATCTTGCATTTAAATCAGGCGTCGCAACTTTCAGAGCAGGGTTGGGGCGCTTTAGCCTATGCTTACCTTCAAACCAACGAAGCCTCGGCGGCTTTGCAAGCCTATCAACGCGGCTTGCAAAATTTTCCAAACTCCGCCAGTTTATATTCCGGGCTGGCGATGATGTATCGCGCGCAAGCAGATTGGCTGGATGAAAGCAAAGCCCTGCAAAACCAAACCCGTCTGGATGAAACCAACGCTTATGCCCATTATCGGCTTGGGCTGTTGTGGACTTTGCTTAACCCGTCTGCGGCCTTTGCGGAATTTGCGCGCGCCTCTGCGCTGGACCCGGAGTTTGATTCAGCCACCCAAACCTTAATCGCCGCCTTGAACATCGCCGCCACGCAGACGGACGAAGCGCAAAAAAAAATCACCATTGGGCGGGCGCTGGGGCTAACGCAGGAATGGGCGTTGGCGAAATCTGCCTTTGAACAGGCGCTCAAAACTGACGCTGAAAATGCCGAGGCGTGGGCCTGGTTGGGCGAAGCCGAGCAACAACTGGGCGGGGATGGCGGCGCGGAACTTGATCGCGCCCTGGCGCTTGATTCTCAATCTGCAGTTGTTCGCGCGTTACGGGGCCTGCGTTGGAATCGCCTGCAAAAATATAATCAAATGTTGGCGGAATATTCTTTGGCGGCCCGCTTGGAACCGGAAAACCCGGCCTGGCAGGCCGCCATTGGCGACGCACATCTCAAGCGTGGTGATTTGGCGGCGGCGATTGGCTTTTATCAACGCGCCGCCGAGTTGACGCCAAACGACCCAACCTATTGGCGCTTGCTGGCGATGTTGTGCGCCGAGCAGGGGAGCGCGGTGGAAGAGTTGGGTTTGCCCGCCGCGCAAAAAGCGGTGGAGCTTGCGCCCAACGACCCGTTGGCGTTGGACGCTTTGGGTTTTGCTTATTTTTCTTCCGGTAGATACGCGAGCGCTGAAACCACTTTGTTGGCGGCCATTAAAATCGCTCCGCAGTTTTATGCGGCGCATGTGCATTTGGCGCTGAATGATCTGGCGCAGGGCGATCGCGCCGGGGCGTATAACGCGCTGACCTATGTGCGCGACGCCGACGCCAACGGCGCCGATGGCGCGCGCGCCAGACAATTGTTGGCGCAATATTTTCCATAAGCCGCCCATGATAAAATGACGCTATGAATCGTTTTGGACAGAGTTTCCTCGTGTTGGCGCTGGTTTCATGCGCCTGTGTTTTACAACCCACCGCTGACCTCACTCCGCAAGCCGCTTTACCGACGGGGAGCGTTTTGTTTCAAGATGATTTCTCTAAACCGGTTAGCGGCTGGAATCGCCTGCAGGGGAATGACGGCGTGATGGATTACGACGGCGGCGGGTATCGCATGTTGGTCAATGCCGCGCAAACGAATTTATGGTCAACCCTCCAGCTTAACCTTGCGGACGTGCGTCTGGAAGTGGATACCGGCAAACTCGCCGGGCCGGATGAAAATCGCATTGGGCTGGTCTGCCGCTTAAGTGGAGCGGATTACTACTTCTTCCTGCTTTCCAGCGACGGCTATTACGGCATTGGCGTTTCCAAGGGCGGGCAGGCCGTGTTGTTGGGACAAAGCGAAATGCAACCTTCGCCCAACATTCATACCGGGCTGGCGGTTAATCATCTCCGCGCCGATTGCGTGGGCAATACGCTGACCTTTTTCATCAACGGCATTCAAGTAGCGCAAACGCAAGATTCATCGTTAACCAGCGGAGATGTGGGCCTGCTGGCCGGTTCCTTCGCTACGTCGGGCGTGGACGTCATCTTTGATAATTTCGTGGCCTTACAACCCTAACAGACCATTGACGCTGGACAATAGACCGCGTGGTTTTATTGTCCAGCGCCAATGGTCAACGGTCTAATAATGAAAATTTTCCTTGAAACCATCGGCTGTCGCCTGAATCAGGCGGAGATTGAAAACATGGCGCGGCAATTTCGCGCGGCCGGGCATGAGATCGTCCCCACGGCGGATTTGGCGGAAATGGCCGTCGTCAATACTTGCGCCGTCACCACACAGGCGGCTTCTGATTCGCGCAGTAAAATTCGCACAATCGCCAAAGCGGGCGTATCAGAAATCATCCCCACAGGCTGTTGGACGACGCTCCAACCCAAAGAAGCGCTGGCCTTGCCGAATGTTTTACAAGTTGTCGCCAACCCCGAAAAAGATAATCTCGTTTCAAAAGTATTAAACCTTGAACCTTCAACCTTCGATCTCGAACCCATAGACCGAACGCCCATCCCCGGCCTACATCGCCGCACGCGCGCGTTCATCAAAGTGCAGGATGGTTGCGACAACAAATGCACCTTTTGCATTACCACGGTGGCGCGTGGCGAAAGTAAAAGCCGTCCGCTGGCGGATGTGATTGCAGATATAAATTCTGCGCTGGCGGGCGATTCAAAAGAAATTGTTTTAACTGGCGTACACCTCGGCTCCTGGGGGCAAGAACTCAATCATCACTTGCGTGATTTAGTCAAAGCAATTCTGCGCGAAACGGACGTGAAGCGCCTGCGCTTATCCTCGCTCGAACCGTGGGATTTGGACGCGGACTTCTTCTCGCTCTGGCAGGATTCACGCCTCATGCCGCACCTCCACCTGCCGCTTCAATCCGGGAGCGACTCCACCCTCAAGCGGATGCTTCGCAAAACTACAGCCGCTTCCTTCCGCGAGTTGGTCGATTCAGCGCGAAGCCAAATCCCCGAAGTTGCCATCACCACGGACATCATCGCGGGCTTTCCCGGCGAAACCGAAACCGAATTTTCTGAAACTCTGGAATTCGTCCGTGAAATTGCTTTTACCGGCGGGCATGTCTTTTCCTATTCCTCGCGCCCCGGCACCGGCGCGGCGCGGATGCGCGGACAAGTCCAGCCGGTAATTCGTAAGGAACGAAACCATCGCTTGCAGGCAGTCATTGAAGAATCCGCCACAGCCTATCGTGAAAAATTCATCGGGCAAACCGTTTCGGCGCTTTGGGAATCCACCACCGAATATGGCGAACTGGGCTGGAAGATGGAAGGCTGGTCTGAAAATTATTTGCGCGTCAGCGCCTTTGCTCCCACCCCGCGCTGGAATGAAGTGAATCAAGTGGAACTGCAAGAAATCCACAATGGGATTATGCCAGGCAAAATTTTATAACGAATGTCACTACGCGTTGCGGTGGGCAAAAAGTATAATTTTTAGCGCTTACGCAAAACCCCAAGACCAAGCCGCGAATTTCGCTAATTCACGCGAATTGTTTTTAGAAATTAGCGAAATTCGTGTAATTCGCGGCAAAAGATTTTGATCTGCGTAAGTCAAGATTTTCAAACCTTGATTACACAAAGAAGGAATAAAAATGACAGCTCAATTGATTGATGGGAAAAAAATCGCGCAACAAGTTCGGGAGGAAGTGGCCCTGGCGGTTGGGCGGCGCGTTTCGTCTGGTAAATCCATTCCCACCCTGGCCACCGTGCTGGTGGGCAATCGCGCAGATTCGGCCGCTTACGTCGCCTCCAAAAGCAAAGCCTGCATGGAGTTGGGTATGGGTTCGCTGAGCGAGCATTTGCCGGAAGACGCCACCCAGGCCGAGGTGGAAGCGCTGGTCAAAAAGTTGGACGCCGACCCGGAAGTTCACGGCATTTTGGTGCAACTGCCCCTGCCCGCGCATTTGGATGAAGAGAAAGTCCTCTCGTTAATCAGCATTGAAAAAGACGTGGACGGCTTTTCCCCGTTGAACATTGGGCGGCTGGCGCAAAAAGGGCGCGAGCCGTTGTTTATCCCTTGCACGCCCAGCGGCTGTGTCTATCTGCTGGAAAAATCGGGCGTGAAAATTGAAGGCGCGCATGTGGTGGTTTTGGGGCGTTCCAACATTGTCGGCTTGCCGGTTTCATTATTATTGCTGGCCAGAAACGCCACAGTCACAATTTGTCACTCGCGCACGAAAAATTTGGCGGATGTAATTCGTCAGGCGGATATTTTGATTGCGGCGATTGGCAAGCCGGAATTTGTGCGTGGCGACTGGATCAAACCCGGCGCGGCGGTGATTGACGTGGGCATTAACACCATCCCCGATCCGACGAAAAAAAGCGGCAAGCGTTTGGTGGGCGACGTTAACTTTCCCGAAGCGAAAGAAGTCGCCGGTTACATTACCCCCGTCCCCGGCGGCGTGGGCCCGATGACGATTGCCATGTTGATGAAAAACACGCTCGCCGCGGCCGAATTGCAAAGCTCATAAATTTTCTTTGGCAATCTGCACCAGTTGCCGGGCGATTTTTTCAATCACCTCGTCCGGCGCGCCATCCCGCGCCTGCGATTGCACCCGCGTATCAATTTCATCGTTGACATAATCCACGACGATAAATTCATCCGCCAGCGCGATTTCAGTGGAGAACCAATCCAACTTGCAAATGGACGCAATTCGCTTCGTAATTTCCCCAAGTTGGCTCAAGCGATTCTGCGACTCTTCCTCCGCTGAAACATTTTTGTACACGTACGTTTGTGGATGCCACCAACAGGGGTAGGTTTCGCCGTGCGCGTAAAACACGCGAAACCAGGCCGGTTGGCCGGCAATAGTCTGCGGCGTAATGTGCGCCTGAATTAAATATTTCTGTTCGGGAAATTCCAGCCGCGCCCGCAAAATTTCATCCACCGAGTTCGCGCCTAAAATGACGCCTTCGCCACCGCCCCCATGCGAAGGCTTGATCACAAAATTTTCGCCCAGTGGGGTTAAATCCAGCGGCCCGATGACGGGTTGTTCCAGAAACGGCGCGAGCAAAAGGGTGTGCGGCGTGTGCAGTCCCGCGCTGATCAGTTCCAGGTGCATGGTGGCTTTATCTTCCGACCAGCGCGAAGCCTGCGTGGGATTAATCACCCGCGCGTGGCGCTCCAGCCCCCAGCGGAGAATCGGATCGAAGCGCGCGTCCCCCTGTCCGCGGTGGAGGAGCGTTTTGTACGTCGTCACGCCTTTGTATAACGCGGTAATTGATTCCAGCAAATTATCCGGTTTGATTTGCCAGAGCGAAACGCCAGCTTCAATGCTGGCGCGCTCGATCAGGCTTGCAAAAACGTCGTCATATTCCCAGTACCAGGGTAAACACAAGTCATAGCGCATGGATGGATTATAGCCGAGGCGCGGGCGTGATTTTTCAGCTTACCAGAAAGCAAAAAGCAGAAGGCAGAAAGCGGAGTGCGGAAGTGAGGAAGGCGGAAAGCGGAAGGTGGATTGATTATTCGTTGACTTTGTTTCTTGGCGCAAATTTTTCGGGCATAGACATCATTGAGCCTAGCATTCTGCCAACATCTTCATAGCCTTTGATAAGTTCTGCGTGTTTTTCTGTTGCGAGATATTCACAGTCACGAGCAAGGTCCAACCAAACTTGAGTTTCAGTTGCTTCACCATCTGCATCTGCAAGTTTGCTGACAAACATTTTTGGATATTGTCTTTTACGAAAACCTTCGGCGATATTGGCGGCAACGCTTCGAGATGAACGGCGGATTTGGTCGGTTAAGGAATACTTTTCTTCTTTTGGAAAAGATTTGGACTCATTGAAAATTTCCATTGCTAATTTATAAGCCAATTGATAAACCTTCAAATCACGATGTCCTTTTAATTCCTGATAAGCCATCTCATTCTCCTTCAACAAATCTACATTCTCTTATCTGCCTTTTACTCTTACTGCCTTCTATATTATTCATACCTAAACCTCAGCGCCCCAATCCCAAAAAAGATCACGGCGAAGATTAATAACGCGCCTGCTTCGGGAAGGATTTGCGTCACGTTTGCGCCGCGCAGGGACAAATCTAATAAGCCTTGCATGGCCCAGGTGGTGGGGAAGAGGCGCGCCACGGTTTGCATAAACTTCGGAAATAACTCCAGCGGATACCAACACCCGCCGAGCATGCCCATCAACATGCCCGCCAGAATGCTCAGGCCGTTGGCCTGCCCTTCGGATTTGATGAACGTCCCCATGGCGGTGCCAATCGCGGCGGCGGCCAGACAGCCGCAAGTGAGGACGATATACAGCCCAAGCGGGTTGCCCCAATTCAAGCTGAACGCCAGACGGGCGAAGATCACCAGCAAGGTCATTTGAATCAACGCCACCGTGACCTGCCCGGAAATTGTGCCCAATAAAAAGGTCGCTTTGCTGGTGGGCGTGGTTAAGAGACGGCGTAGCGTGCCTTGCGTCCTTTCGTATGCAAACAGCGCTGAAATGCCAAACAGCGGAATAAACACCCAGGTGATTAACTGCCCCGCCGAAACGTTGACGTGCGGGTCGTAATCAAAATCATCGGGCGTATTGCCTTCAATTACGGTCAGGCGTTCGGGCGCTTCGGCTTGCAGGCGCTTGGCGGTTTCCAAGGCGGCGTTGAAATAGGCCTGCTCCTCCTCTGCGGATTTAAAAGCCCCGCGCGCTTTGGCTTCGTTCACTGCCAGGTTGGCGGCGCTGAGCGCGGCGCTCACTTTGCGAACCGCGGCGTCAATCGCGCGACTCGCAACCGAGGCGTTCACGTCGTTGGGTGGTTGGCGCAGTTCCAATTCCGCAGTTCCATTCTGAATGGAGGCTACGTCTAAATCGGCGGGGATGATTAACAGGGCGGTGGCGCTGCGCGCGTCAAATTCGGTTTGCGCCGCTTCCAGCGTGAGGAGGTCTGGCCGGACGGAAGGAGAATTTTCCAGCGCGGAGAGGATTTCTGCGGAGAGGGTCGTACCGGCCTGATCCACGACGACGATGCGAATGCGGTTGTCTTCGTGCCCGGTGGGAACTCCGCCCGCGATGATGAAGATGAAAACGATCGGCAGGATGATGAAGAAGATTAATTCCGCTTTGCTGGAGAAACGGATGAGGGCGTCTTTCCAGGCGATGGCAAATATTTTGTGCATTGCGACTCCAAATTATTTCTGCGCGAGATTCTTTTTTCCAAAGAGCGCGGCTGAGATCAGAAACAAGATCAGGCCCATCGTCAGCAGGGCCGTGATCGGCGGAGCAATTGCGGCGAGTTTGCCGCCCAGCGCGAGCGTGCTAAACCCATCCAACGCCCAGGCGTTTGGCGTAATCTTGCTAAACGCTTGCATAATCGGGGGCATGTTGCTCAATTGAAAAAAACTGCCGCCCAACACCGCAAAGATTAACATCACAGCCGTGCCCACGCTCCCCACTTGCGCGGGCGTGCGCGCCAATGCGGTGATTAGCAAACCCCAGCCGGTTGCGCCAAAGACCGCCGCGCAGACGAGGAGGACCACGCCGAGGGCGTCGCCCCATTTCAATTGAAAGAACAGAGAACTGGCGCCGATTAGAATTAACATTTGCGCGAGTCCGGTCAGGAAAATTCCGAAAATTTTTCCGCCTAAAATTTGAACTGAAGTGGTTGGCGTGGCGAGCAGGCGCGGCAGAGTGCCTTGCGTTTCTTCCGCAAGGATGGAGCGCCCGCCATAACTGACGGTGTACATCAAAAACATCAGCGCCATGCTGGGCGCAAAAAAGGCCAGCGGGTCAAAGTCGTTGGTTTCTGTGGCGGTGGTGGATGAATTGATTTTGATCGCGGCAGTTTCAGCGTAGGTCGTTCCTCCGGCTTCAAAGCGTTTGCCCATTTCGGCGCCCGCTTGATTCGCTTCCTGTGGCGAGATTTTTCCGCTGGCAATTAATTGCGTAATCGAAGTCAGCCCGCCAATTTGCATTTCATCAATCCGCGCTAGAAAGCCGTCCAAAATCGTTTTGATGATTCCGGCGCTGGTGGGGCGCGAGGGGTTGGCGTAAAACTCAATTTGAATTGGAGAACTTGCGACGCCATTGGTTGGGATGACGCTTTGCGTAAACCCGGCGGGGATGATGATGGCGGCGACGATCTGGTCTTCATCCACCTGACGACGCGCGGCTTCTGCGTCCGAGCTTGCGGTGGGTTCCAGCAGGTCGGCCAACTCTGACGAATTGAAGACCTCCACCAGCGCGTTGCCAATTGCGTCGTTGTCCAAATTGACCACGACAACGGGAATGTTCAGCGCGCCGCTTTGGTCGGTTCCTGAAAACCTGCCAGTGACCAGCCCCATGCCTACAGTGACCAGAAACGGCGCGGCCAGCATGAGGATTAATGCGGCCCGGTCGCGGAAGGCGAGTTTTAAATCTTTGAATCCGATAATGAAGGTTTTTAGCATGAATACTCCGTATTTGACGATGGACAATGGACGTCAGACCGTTTTTATGGTCTCCGGTCAATGGTCGCTTGTCAATCCCGCAGGGCGCGTCCGGTGAGATGGAGGAACACAGCTTCCAGATTCGGCTCGCGGATGTCAATCGAATGAATCTTGATTCCGCGCGCGTTGGCGGCGCCCACCACCGAAGCTAGAATGTCTTTGGCGGAGGAAGTCACCACTGAAATTTCGGCGTTGACCACGTTTATGTCCAGCACGTTGGGCAGACCTTTCAGCGCCGTGGCCAAAGCGGCGGGTTCTTCCTGTTCGCCAATGTGCAACAGCAGGGTTTCGTTTTCGCCCACTTGTTTGGTCAGTTCTTTTTGCGTGCCAATGGCGATTAACTCGCCGTGATCAATGATCCCAACGCGGTTGGAAAGTTCCTCAGCCTCTTCCATGTAATGCGTGGTGTAGAGGACGGTCATGCCATGTTGGTTCAAATCTTTCACGGTGTCTAAAATGGCGCGACGCGATTGCGGGTCAATGCCCACGGTGGGTTCGTCCATAAACAACAGCCGGGGTTTGTGGAGCAGGCCCACGCCAATGTTGACGCGGCGCTTCATCCCGCCGGAATAGGTTTTGACTTTGTCGCGGGCTTTATCGGTTAACCCAATTTGCTCCAACACTTCGTCCACGCGGGCGGAAAGGGCTTTGCCGCTCAGCCCATACATTTGCCCCCAAAAGACGAGGTTTTCTTTGGCGCTTAAATCCTCGTACAAGGCCAATTCCTGCGGCACAACGCCAATGGCGCGCTTAACTTGCATCGGCTCTTTGACGATGGAATGTCCGGCGATCTGCGCGTCGCCCGAAGTGGGTTGGTATAAAGTGGAGAGCATGGAAATGGTGGTCGTTTTTCCCGCTCCGTTTGGGCCGAGCAGGCTGAAGATTTCGCCCTCCTGAATGTTGAACGATACGCCTTTGACGGCCTGGAAAGCCCCATAATTTTTGACAAGGTTTTGAACTTCGAGGATGTTCGCCATAATTGCTCCTATTGATTTGACTTTACAATAACATGCGTAATTCTACGGATAATAATGAAATAAGTTGTTCTACTCCCTACGCGCTAACCTTGAATATTTCCGCAAAAGTTCTTTTACCTGATTATGGGGGAGGGCTTGAACGCTTAAGTGGTTGTGGCCTGTCAGGTCTTCGGCCGCAATCAGGGCGTTGAGAATGGCTTCTTCCGTGGCGTGCGCTGTGGCGGAGAAGATCGGGTCGAGGCGGTCGTTTGAGAGCGCTTTGAGTCCGAGGTCTGGATGGGCCGCGTTTGGGTTTGCGGTTGAGAACGCCAGAAAAATATCCCCCGAACCATTGCCGCCCAAACTTCCGGTCCTGGCCATGCCCAGTGTGACCCGCCGCGCCACCCTTTTTAATTGGTGAGGAAGTAACGGCGCATCCGTCGCTACGATGACAATCAAGGAGCCATCTTCTGCCTGATTTGTAAACGGAGCGCCCCCGCTGAGGTCTTTTCCAATCGGCGCGCCTGCAATGGTCAATTGAGTTCTTCGGCCGAAATTGCATTGCGCCAAAACGCCAACCGTCCAGCCGCCCAGTTCTTCAGGGATTTTGCGGGATGAAGTCCCCGTCCCGCCTTTGAATTCATAACAGATCATGCCGGTTCCGCCGCCCACATTGCCCTCATCAATCGGGCCAGATTTGGCAGAATCCAGCGCTATCATTACGTGGCTCTCTTTTACAAAGAAGGCGTTCATGTCGTTGAGCCAGCCGTCGGCCGTTTCTGCCACAACCGGACAAGACCACTTTTGATGCAGAGCGTTGTTTTTCACCTGCCAGGCGATGATGGCGTCGCGCACAACTCCAACGCTGTGCGTATTGGTAATCCCAAGCGGGCCTTCCAGCAGGCCGCCTTCCTCCACCCAGGCCGCGCCGGTCATTTCGCCGTTGCCGTTAAAGGAATGGATGCCTGCAAATACCGGCGCAAAATCCCTGCCGCGTGGATGAATGATCGTCACTCCCGTTCGAGCCGACTCGCCTTGCAGGATGGTGGCGTAGCCCACGGTCACGTTTTCAACGTCGGTAATTGCGTTGTGCCTTCCTGTTTCCCCCTCAAAGGGAATCCCTATATCTCTGGCGCGTGGTTTCATAAATGCTCCTGAATAAGAGTTGTCATCGTGGCGATTATATAATATTCGCGCCGGGCGTAACTGCCCGCGAATTGCTTGATTGCTGATAAAATGTGACCATCAATTAACCAAAGGAAAAAAATATGAGCATCGAAAAAGTGGCTGATGGCGTGGTGGTTTCAATGGAATACAAATTAACGGTGGAGGATGAAGTCCTCGATTCGTCCGACGAAGCGGGCCCGCTCCAGTTTTTGGCGGGATATGGCAATATCATCCCCGGACTGGAAAACGAGATGATGGGCATGAAAATTGGCGAGAGCAAGGAAGTGACCGTTCAGCCGGAAGATGGCTACGGCGAATTTGACGATGAAGCCTTTATGGATGTGCCGCGGAGCGAATTCCCCGCGGATTTCAAGATCGAAGAAGGCGCGGAATTAAACGTGACTGACGAAGACGGCAATCATCAGGCGGCGTTCGTGGAAAGTTTTGACGATAAAACCGTCCATTTGGATTTCAATCATCCTTTGGCGGGCGCGGTTTTGAATTTTTACGTGAAGGTAATCGCCCTGCGCGAACCCACCGCCGAAGAGCTGGATCATGGCCACGTGCATGAAGGCGACGGTCATCATCATTAAGTAAACGCTGGGTTGAAAATAAAAAAATGCCCGCTCAAATTGAGCGGGCATTTTTTGTTTTCCAATTCCACGCTTGTTTAATTCCCCAGCCGAAACAGAACAGCCCTAAAAGGACGCCGCCAAAATTGCTCAGGAATTCATTCACGATTTCCCATTGACTGCCGAAGGCATATCCCAGCCCGCCGTAGCCGAAAATCCAGACCGTTTCGCCGAGTAGGTCGTAAAGAAAGAACTTTTGGAAGGGATAGCGCGTTGTGCCTGAAATTAAATTAACCGGCAGGGCAATGGCCGTGACGAGAAATCTTGAAGAGAAAATGGACAACGCCCCCCATTTTTGAAAAGCTTCTTCGGCTTGAACCCATTGCGGCAGGGCTCCAAAATGCGCCAATACTTTTTGATGGGCATAAAACCCAAGCGCGTAACTTAAGCTGTCGCCAAGGAGGACGCAGACCAGACTGAGCGGAGCCGTGATGCGCCAATCTAAAACTCCTTGATGGACAAATGCGCCTGCCGCAATCACCAGCAGGGTACAGGGAAGCGGCGCGCCCAACCCGCCAATTAACAAAATTACTCCAAGCAATGGCGCGCCATAATTGATGATTTGCGTTAATAAAAAGTCAGACATGAATTAAGGAAGCGGCGCGTCGGGCGCGTTGGGCGGGGTGGGCGGAGCCGGATGCGCAAGGAGCGTGGCTTTTACAATTTGAAGCGCGGTTCCAGCCGCTTCTGGAAAATATTCGCCATCCAAATCTTCGAGGCTTTTTTTATGGTTGCCCTCCTCGGGGATGCCGAGGGCTTTGTAGAGGATGGGTTCCGGTACGCCATACATGCGTGAAATGAAGGGAATCGTCATCCAGCCGCGCACTTGTTCCACGTCCGTTTCCAATTTTGGAGCGAATCCGTGCGGGCCATGTCCATTAAATTTCTGATACGCATGAAACAGGCGCGTCCCAAAAAATAAAATTAATAGACAGCCAAAAAAAGTTAAGCCAAGGATGATAAAACGGCGCTTCGGATTTTTTTCGAGCATGTTTCTTTTTTGGAGGAATGTCGGGCGCTTACTCCTGCCACTCCAACTCAAAATTACCAACGTACACGGTGTCGCCTTCTTGAATGCCCGCCTTGCGCAGGGCTTCGTCCACGCCGAGTTTGGTCATCATTTTTTGGAAGCGGCGCACCGAGCCGTCGTGTTCCCAGTAAGTCATCTTGGCGGCGCGTTCAATCGCTACGCCGATGATGCGCCATTCGGCGCCGTCTTCGCGCGTGATTTCAAATTGATTCGGGTCCACTTCTGGCTTGTAAACGGGGAGCGTTTCCTCCACTTCGAGGATGGGCGTTTCTTCCAGCTTGCGAAAAGCGGCAATTAAAATGTCGCGCGTGTTTGTTCGGGCCATGGCAGAAGCGGTAATGACTTCCACATGCTTCTTTTTGAAGCTGGCGGTAATTTCCTTTAAACGCGCCTGCACGTCGGGCTGATCAATTTTATTAATCACCACCACCTGCGGTTTGACGCCCAGCCGGGCGTCGAACAAGGCCAACTCGCTGTTAATCTGGCTGAAATCTGCCAGCGGGTCTTCGGCGAGTCCGTCGAGCATGTGAATCAAAACGCGCGTGCGCTGAATGTGACGCAGGAAGTCGTGTCCCAGCCCGGCGCCTTCGGCCGCGCCTTCAATTAACCCGGGGATGTCCGCCATGACCACGGTGGTATCGTCGTCAATTTTGGCCACGCCGAGGTTTGGCTCTAAAGTTGTAAATGGGTAATCGCCAATTTTTGGGCGGGCATTCGTCAGCGCGGTGAGGAGCGTGGATTTTCCAGCGTTGGGCAGGCCGATGATGCCGATATCCGCAATCAGCTTAAGCTCGAGGCGAATCAATTTTTCCTCATGCGGTTCGCCGCGTTCGGCTGTGCGTGGCGCCTGATTGCGGGCGGTCGCAAAATGTTGGTTGCCGCGCCCGCCGCGCCCGCCTTTACAAACCGTCAGGCGTTGATTGGCCTGCGTTAAATCGCCCAGCAGGGCGCCGGTTTCGGCGTCATAAATCACCGTGCCGGGCGGCACGGAAATTACCAGGTCTTTACCGCCGCGGCCCGTCATTTGCGAACCGCCGCCGCCTTTGCCGTCTTCCGCGCCAAATTTTTGGTTGGGACGGAAAGCCGAAAGCGTGTTCAGCGTGGACTTCACCTCAAAAATAAGGTCGCCGCCTTTGCCGCCGTCGCCGCCATCCGGCCCGCCGCGCGGCTCGTACTTTTCGCGGCGAAAATGCACCATGCCGTCGCCGCCTTTTCCAGATTTTACATGAATGTTGACGTGATCTATAAACATGCGGACATTATACAGGGTTTTGAATTTGTCATGCCTTTATTATGGTTTTTAGCGAAAATGGTTGGGATAATCGGGGGTAACGCTATGACCGCTGAAAAAGAAAAAACCATTTTGGTTGTGGATGACGAACCCGCCATCCGCCTTGGCCTGTCCGCTACTCTGAAACGGCAGGGATATACCGTCGTCACCGCTGAAGACGGCACAGATGGGATTCTCAAAGCCACGCAAAGCCTGCCAGATTTGATCCTCTCTGACGTGATGATGCCCAACATGAACGGCTTCGAACTCCGCCGAAAACTGGGCACTGTACCCAGCCTTTCCACCATTCCATTCATTTTCCTCACCGCCCGCACCGCCTCGGAAGACCGCATTACCGGCATCCGCGAAGGCGCCGACGATTATGTGACCAAGCCCTTTATGGTGGATGAATTGCTGGCGCGGGTGGAGGCTGTGCTTCGCCGCGTGGAAATGGAGCGCGAACGCGGCCGTCAATTGGGGCGGCAGGACGTGCAGGAAGAGATGGAAAAACTGCGCCGCGAAATTTTGCAGAACTTCCATCACGAAATTCGCACGCCGCTCGGCAACATCGTCATGTCTTTGGAGATGGCCGTCAACCATAAATTTGACGACCCCGAAGAGCAAAAGGATTTCATCAAGATCGCCCTTTCCAGCGTGGATCGCATGGAAGGCCTGGTGGCGGATATTATTCTGCTCTCCGACCTGGACCAAAACGAAATGAAGTATGCGCGCCAACCGATTACGCCGGAACATCACATCCTTGCGCCCATTCAAAAACGGCTGGCGCGATATGAGCAAAAAGAACTGGAATTCATCCCCGATTTGCAAATTACAGACACAATCTACGCCCCGCGCCGCGAATTTTCGCAAGCGCTGGTGAACCTGGTGGATAACGCTTTCAAGGTCAGCCCGCCGAAAGGTAAAGTGACCCTGCGGGTTAAATCCACCGGCAGTGGCGGCGCGCTGATTGAAGTAGAAGACGAAGGCCCGGGCATTCCTAAAGAATTACACGAAAAGGTGTTTGAACGGTTCTATCAAATTAGTCAGGGAGATAACCGCGAATTTCAAGGGTTGGGCGTGGGCTTAACCACGGCGCGCGCTGTTTTCGCCTCGCTGGGTGGGGAGGTGAAAATTTTAGAGCGGGAAACCGGCTGTTGCGTTCAAGCCATCCTCCCGCCGATTAAACCGGACGACGCAGTGTATGGATGAAAAAACCATCCCGCTGGATAAACTTCCAGTGGACGTCAAGGTTCACCTGACCGGCGGAAAAAGTTGGGGAGAGACGCTGGATTATCGCGCGTTATTTGAGCAAACCAGCGAAGCCGTTTTTATTATTGGGTTAAATTTCAAAGTGATCACCGCCAATCCGCAAGCCTTGCGCCTGCTGGGCTGTTCGGAGGGGGAGTTGATTGGGACGACGGTTGAAGAAATGCTCATGCTGGACGAAACCGCAGACCGCCACTCCATTTTAGAGAAACATCAACATTCCACTGAACAAACGCTCAAACGCAAGAACGGCTCAATCATCCCCGTAGAGTTGAGTATTTCAGTCGTGCATGATCAAAAATCCATGCCCGCCTATATTCAATTGGTGGCGCGGGATATTACCGAAAGAAAACAAACCGACCGGGCCTTAAAGCGCCACATGCGCGCGCTCTCGGTAATTGGCGAAGTGACCGCCGGGCTTTTCCGCTCGCCCAAGTTGGATCACCGCCTGCCGGAAGTTTTGGAGACGCTGGGCTACGCGGTTGGCATTTTTAGTTGCGCCATTTTTGACATTAAAAACGGCCCGGTACAAGTTAAGCATCAGTGGACGGATCATACCGCCGCCGACTTTGACGTGGAGAAAGCCCTGACGCCCTTTGCTCAATCGTTGGCGGAAATGCCGGAGCGGGTCTTCTCCGTGACGGACGTGCAAACCGATTCGCAATCCGCGCCGAGCGTTTCGCTGGTGGTGATACCCATTCAAGGCACGTTGGGCTTTTGGGGGTTTCTGGCCCTGTTTGACCGTGAAGACCGCCTGGCCTGGCTCCCGACCATTTTTGACATCGTTCAAACCACCGCCAATTTAATCGGCGCGGCCATGGAGCGGGTTCACTATGAAGAAGTTCTGCGCCTGAGCGAAGCCCGCAACCGCGTCATCGTGGACGTATTGCCGGACGCCTTAATCCGCGTGGATCGTTTTGGGCGCGTATTGGATTTCTTCGCCAAAGCCGATCATCCTTTATACCCTTTTCAGAATGCCGTCTTGGGCAAGCGCTTGCTCGGCGTTTTGCCGGAAGAATTCATCAAGAAATTGATTGGCGAGGAGAACCTTCCATTTGCCGCCCCCGAACGCTTGGAGAGTTTTACGATCCCGCAGGTTTCAAATACGTTTGAAGCGGAGTTGTATCCCATCAGCGGACAGGAGGCGCTGATCATCATCCGCGACATTACCGAACGCGTGCGCTTGGACCAAATGAAGTCCGACTTTATTAACCGCATCTCGCACGAATTACGCACGCCTTTAACCTCCACCATTTTAATGGCGGACTTGATTCAACAAGGCGGAACGCCGGAAGAGTTGGACGAATATTGGCGCACGCTGAACAGCGAACTGAATCGCCAAAAAAACCTGATCAATGAACTCTTAATGGCCGGGCGGCTGGAAAGCGGCAACATGAAACTGGAAGCCACGCCGACGGATTTAATCCCAATTCTGAACGACTCCGTCGCGGCGGTAAAACCAATCGCCAATAAAAAGAGGATTACGATTGCATTTGAAACCGCGCTGAACTTTTTGCTGATTTGGGGCGATAAGGGCGGCCTGCAACAAGTCTTCATCAATCTGATTAACAACGCCGTCAAATTTTCGCCGGAGAATGAAACGGTGGAAGTGAACGTCAAACTGGAAGAAGACGCGGCGCAGATTTCCATTTCAGATCACGGGTTGGGTATTCCGTCCGAATCCATTCCGCATTTGTTTGAGCGCTTCTACCGCGCTCAAAACGTCACCGTGGCCGAAGTGCCGGGGAGCGGCATTGGGCTGTACATCGTCAAATCCATTTTGGATGGGGTTCAGGGTGAAATTCAAGTGCAGAGCGAAGCTAAACGTGGAACGACTTTTTTGGTGAGCTTAAAGTTGGTCAAATAAAATGCCTGCGATTTCTGCAGGCATTTTATTTGGACAGCAAGGTTCACCTTGCCTTGCGCATAACAAGATGAACCTAAGCAAGTTACTTACTCACCTTACGCGCCCTCATCCCCAACCCTTCTACCCTTTCGGGCACGCGTCCCGTTGGAGAAGGGAGTCCCCTCTCCCTTTGGGAGAGGGTTAGGGTGAGGGAGAATTTACGAATTTTCGTAAAACTGCGTAAGGTGAGTTACTTGTTATAGAGCTTCCAGGCTACCGGCAATAACAACGCCGCCGCGATCAATTTGAGCGCGTCGCCAAATAGGAAGGGGATCAAACCAAATTGAAATCCCTTGCTCAAACTCCCCAGCAGATATGAAAGCCAGCTTACGCCAAAGAAGTAAATGATGAGCGTGCCAATGAAAAATGGAATCAAGGAGGTTTGTACGCTTCTTTCCAGCCCGCGTTCTGCCAGCCAGCCGATGACATACGCCGCGACGACGAAACCGACCAAATAACCGGCTGTGGTTCCGGTCAGCGTGGCCAAACCAGAACCGCCGCCCGCGAAAAATGGCAAGCCCAATGCGCCTTCGGCAATGTAAACCAGAATCGCCGCGGCCCCGCGTTTGGAGCCGAGGAGCGCGCCGATTAATAATACGGCAAAAGTTTGGCCGGTAATTGGCACGGGTTGCATCGGAATTTCAATTTGCGCGAACAGCGCAACGCAGAGCGAACCCAATAGAATCAGAATCAGGTTACGGGTTAGGGTGGAGGCGCGTGGAAAGGAACGTTCATATAAAGCGGGAACCAGAGTAGTCATGTGTCTTTTTCATCCTTTTCTTTTTTTGTCTAGAACACCGGTGTGCCAGAATCGATGT
>JADZCC010000074.1 GCA_020851785.1 Anaerolineales bacterium | reverse complement strand
TCAACCCCGCTGAACTTCGGCGTCGGATTGACCAGAAAACTGCCAAACTTTGGAAAATTTCTCGGTAACATTCCTTCTTGATGCAACGTTACTACCAAAGTAACATTTTATCTTGATGCATTACGATTCAAGAAAAAACTCCCGCTTGGGGAGTTTTTATCGGTTTAGCTGACATGCGCCAGGCGCGGGTCTAAGGCGTCGCGTAGTCCGTCGCCGATCAGGTTGAAGCACAACACGGTGATCATGATCATAAAGCCTGGGTAAAAGACCAGATGTGGAGCCGTGAAAACCTGGTTGCGTTCTGCGCCGAGCATGGCGCCCCATTCCGGCGTGGGCGGTTGTGCGCCCAGCCCTAAAAAGGAGAGCGCGGCGGCGTCTAAAATGGCGGTGGCGATGCCCAGCGTGCCTTGCACGATGAGCGGCGTTAGCGCGTTGGGGAGGATGCGCCGAAACAAAATTTGCAAGCTATTGCCGCCCAAAGCGCGCGTGGCGGAGACGTAATCCATCTCGCGGATGGAGAGGACGGAGGCGCGCATGACGCGGGCATAGGCCGGGATGGTGACAATGCCAATCGCGAGCAGGGCATTAATCAGCCCGGCCCCGAGCACCGTCACAATGGCGATGGCCAACAGGAGCGAAGGAAAGGCCAAAAGCACATCCATCACGCGCATGATGGCGTTATCCACCCAGCCGCCAAAGTAACCGCTGATGGCGCCGAGGATCGTGCCGATGATGATGGCAAAGGTGACGGTGGCAAAGCCGACCATCAAACTTAAACGCGCGCCATATAACAGGCGGCTAAATTCGTCGCGGATGTTGCCATCCAGTCCCAGCAAATGTTGCGGCTGGTCGGCTGGGCAACCCAGCGCGTGAATGCACGGGTCCAGGCGCTTCTTGGCGTATTGAGATGGATAACCGTCAATATCCAGCATGGAGCGAGTCGGTTCGTAGGGCGCGAGCAACGGCGCGGCAATTGCGATAAAAACCAGCGCGGCCAAAATGAACACGCCGAGCATCGCCGACTTGCGGCGCCGGAGGCGGTGCATGGTGATTTGCCACAAGCTGACGGATTTTAAGGAGAGTTCGTTGGAATCCAACTTAGCGGTGTTTACAGCCATAATAAGTCCTAATCCACGCGAATGCGCGGGTCGAGATACGCGTAGGAGATGTCAACGATCAGGTTGAGGAATACGAAGAAAACCGCAATGACCAGCGTGAAGCCTTGAATGATGCCGTAATCGCGCGCGGTAATGCCTTCGTATAAAATACGGCCGACGCCCGCAAGGTTGAAGATGGTTTCGGTCAAAATGGCGCCGCCCAATAGTCCGCCCAAAGAAAGCCCAATAACGGTCACCAGCGGGAGGAGCGCATTGCGAAACGCATGTTTGAGGATGACCGCTTTTTGACGCAGGCCTTTGGCGCGGGCCGTGCGGATGTAGTCCTGCCCCAGCACATCGAGCATGGCGGAGCGCGTCATGCGCGCGATTAATGCCATGGGGATGGTGCCCAGCGCGACGGCGGGCAGGATAATATGTTGAACCGCGTCTTTGAACGTCTTCCAATTTGCGGAAAGCAGAGCGTTGAGGATGTTCATGCGGGCGATAAATTCAGAGAAGGTGGACAGGGCAGAGCCAGCGGCCAGTTTTAATCCCCATACTTCCGTAAACGGGTCGGTTAATAAGCCTGGCGAAAGCCGTCCGGAAGGCGGTAGTTGAAAGGGCGTGCCTTTTAAAGTCAACGAGAAGATGTACGCGAGCAGTAGCCCGAGCCAGAAGACCGGCATGGAAACGCCAATGTTCGCCCAAAGCATGGTGACCACGTCCAGCCAGGTATTGTGTTTGACGGCCGAAATCACGCCCAACGGAATGCCGATCAGAATGCTCACCAGCAAAGCGCAGACGCTTAATTCCACGGTGACGGGTAAGCGTTCGGCCATTAATTCATTGACGGTTTTTGAAAAGCGAAAGGATTTACCGAAATCGCCATGCGCCATCTCGTTGACATACACGCCAAACTGAATTGGAATGGGGCGATCCAACCCATGGCGATGCATAAATTCATCGCACACGGTTTTATTGGCTTTTTCTCCCAGCATGGCCCGGCATGGGTCGCCGGGGATGACGCGCGCTAAAACAAATGTGGCAAATAAAATGCCCAATAAGACCGGAATACTTAGTAGAAGTCTGCGGAGGATGTAAGT
The DNA here is from genome assembly GCA_020851785.1 of Anaerolineales bacterium. GTDB lineage: Bacteria > Chloroflexota > Anaerolineae > Anaerolineales > Villigracilaceae > Villigracilis. The sequence goes on along the minus strand of JADZCC010000074.1, from coordinate 11,819 downwards.
AGTCATGGCTCTTTTAGGTAATCAGCCCCCGACAAGGGTTCTTGCCGGGGGCTGAAAAAAACTAACGGGTTGACTTATTGAGCGGGAGCGTTGAGGAACGCGCCGAACAAAGCGTTCCAGTAGGTGAAGTCGCCGGTGCGGCCGACATGGGTCGGGTTGGCGGCATCCCACTGCAGGGAGAGGGAGGCGATCACGTCGTTGGCGTCAAAGGCCGAGCCGTCGTGGAAGGTCACGCCTTCGCGCAGGTGGAAGGTCCAAACCGTCAAATCTTCGTTGGCTTCATAAGATTCAGCCAGAACGGGTTCGACTTCGGTGCCGCCGGTTTTGTAGCCGAGCAGGGATTGCGTAACTTGCTCGCAAGCGCGCAGGGATTCGCCGTCGGTCTCGTCCGCGCAGAAGAGCGAACCGGGTTCGCCGTTTTGCAACCAGACGAAGGTATCGGTACCGTTGTCCATCACGGAGAAGATTTCATTGCCCAACGGGCTGGCGTGCGCGCCAGTTACGCTGGCTTTGAAGGCCACAGCGGAACCGCCATGCGCCATCGGGACCATCGGCACGTGGGTGCGGATCGCATTGTTGGCAGTTTCGTAGAAGGGCTTGCGATCGGAGTCCGCGGCGAGTTGCGCGGCCTTGGTCAAGGCGGTGGTGATGTCTTCGAACTTGTCGCCGAATTGATCGGAGGCGGTGGCGCCGAAGTGGTAATCCAGGAAGTTGGTCTGGTCAGGATAGTCCGCGCCCCAGCCGAGGAGATAGAGGCCGGTCAGTTGGCCAGCGGAAGCGGCATCGAGGAAGGCGGTCGATTCCATCACTTCGATCTTGGCGTTGATGTTCAGGTTTTCTTTGAGTTGGGTTTGAATGTCTTGCGCCACAACGTTCGGGTCTGGCAGGTAGCCACGAACCACGTCGCGATAGTTCAAAACAGTGTCAAAGCCATCGGCGTAGCCGGCTTCGGCCAACAAGGCCTTGGCGGCGGCGGCGTCGAAGCCGTACCACTTATCGCCCACGCAACCATTGGGGATGGCGCAAGGGGTGAAGTAGTCGGCAACTTCGGAACCAGCGGGGTAGAAGTTGTCCACGATACGTTGGCGGTCAATGCCCATCGCAATCGCCTGGCGAACTTTTTCGTTGGCCAAAGGATTCGTGGAATTGTCAAAGCCTTCAACTTTGGGGTTGTTATTGAAGCCCATGTACATTACGTTCAACGCCGGGCGGGTGATCAACTGCAGGTTGGAATCGCCTTCGACGGTGGCGAAATCGTCTGGTCCAACGTTGTCAATGCCATCCACGGTGCCGGATTGGAGTTCAAGCAGGCGTTGGGCAGATTCGGTGCTCCACTTGAAGACGAGCGTTTGCGCGTGAGCGGGCTCGCCCCAATAGGCGTCGTTGCGGGTGAAGACGATTTGATTGCCATGATCCCAGGTCTCTAATTTGTAAGGACCGGTGCCAATCGGTTTTTCGAGCAAGTCGCCAGCGCCGCCGGTGGATTCAAGATATTCTTGAGGTTCAATGGCAAACGCAGAGAAGGCGATCTTGGAAGGCAAAGCGGGGTCTGGGTAGCACAGGTCGAGTTGAACGGTGTGCGCGTCCACAGCCTTCATGGATTTGAACTCGCCGCCGTAATCACAGCTGGCGGCTTCAACCGTCAGCCCATCATACGCGGGAGCTTCAGTTGCGGCTTCCGTCGCCGCTTCAGTAGCGGCTTCGGTTGCGGCTTCCGTCGCAACAGGGGCCTGAGTGACGGGAGCGCCACAGGCCGCAAGCACGACGCTTGCTAACACCAAGAGCGAAAACAAAACAGAAAGGTTTTTTTTCACGTTTCTCCTCCATAGAGAATTTAGGGGTTGGATTTTTCATTAGGGAAATCAGAGAATACACTCGCTCGCCAAGCGCCTCCTTCCAAAATGACTGGCGGAAATTATACACCACTCCAAGCCCCCGACGGTAATTTTGCAAACGGGATTTGATTATAATGACCGCATGTTAACCCTCGCGCTTCAGGCTGGCGGGCAATCTTCGCGCATGGGCGAAGATAAGGCCTTGAAACTTTTTTTAGGTCGTCCATTAATTCAAAGGGCAATCGAGCGCCTGGCCCCCATCGCCGACGAAATTTTGATTACGACAAACCGCCCGTGTGAATACGAATTTCTGAATACGCGCCTCGTACCGGACCTGATCACTGGGCGCGGCCCCCTGGGCGGACTCTACACTGCCATCGCTTCCGCGACGCGCCCGTTGGTGGCCGTGGCGGCCTGCGATCTGCCGTTCGCTAGTCCGCTGTTTTTTGAAAGCGCACACCGGCTGATGGTCGAAACTGAAGCGGATGTGGTCATCGCCAAAACCACGGCAGGTTACGAGCCATTCCATGCGTTGTATCGCCGGGCGGCCTGCCTTCCTTTAATTCAAGCCGCGCTGGCTGAAGACGTTTGGAGAGTCAGCGCGTGGCTGTCTAATGCAAAGTTACGCATTTTCTCCCCCGCTGAAATGCGCGCGATTGACCCATCCGGCTTATGCTTTTGGAACGTGAATACGCCCGCCGAATTTTTAGAGGCCGAGCAAATCGCTAGCGGACGATCAACACCGGACAGGGCGCATGGGAAACCACCTTTTGGCTGACGCTTCCCAAAACCAGCCCAGCCAACCGCCCCAAACCGCGCGAACCCATGATAATCAGGTCGCTCTTGCGCGAGGTTGCCAATTCAATAATAATTTGGGCCGGGTCGCCTTCCATTACTTCTGTATGTATCTCGCACGAGATGTCGCCAATTTCTTTTTTGGTCGTGGCGAGCAATTCTTCGGCGTACTCTTTGCGGGTGTTGATGGCAAATTGTAAATTAGGTTCTCCGAGATACGGGGGGATGGACTCGAAGGCCACAACGATACATAACTCCCGACTCCCCATACGCCGCGCCAACTCTGCGGCCTTGCGCGTGGCGTGTAAAGCGTGTTCAGAACCGTCCACAGCGAGTAAAAGTTTTTCAAACATGTGATTAACTCCTTTCGATGACTGACGCTTTGATTCTAATTTGATTGTATCTATATCGCGTTAGAAGTGCGTCTTTTCTGTCATTGAAATCAAATGACCTTTGTCTGTTTTTTTTGTAGATGGATTGTGCGCCCTCATCCCCAGCCCTCGCGAAGCATCCCAAAGGGAGAAGTCACACATTTTCGCAAAACTGCGTAAGATGCATTAATCAAACCAGCGCTCCACGCATGGCGCAGAACGCTGGCGCTTACGGTTTTCATAAATTAGCAAGATTCCTTACCCCACAACCTCCAAGACGCTAAGGTTTAAGGGGTTTTCTTTGCGACCTTGCGCCTTTGCGTTAAATTTCCAAATGTATCCATACGGGCGGCAACGCGGGCTAATTGCTGGAACTTATTTTGCAATTTTCAGTAAAACTTCCTTGAGTTTAGCGACTTCTTCGAGCGTGTTGTAATGCGCCGCGCCCACGCGCACCATGCCGCCCTGCGCTTCCACCTCCAGCCGTTCCGAAACGTTGATGGCGTAGTAATTTCCATCCCAAACGTAAATTTCCGCCTGAGCCAGTTTTTCCGCCACCACGCGCGGAGGAATATCTTTGAGACGAAATGAAAACGTCGCTACGCGCTCATCCAAACGCCGCGCATCGCTCAAACCGTAGAGTCGCAAGCCGGGGATGGATTCCAAAGCGGACAACAAGCCGCGCGCCAGTTCGTATTCGTAGGCATGAATCGCGGTCATGGCTTTTTTGAGTTCGAGACGGCGGCCCTGATAATGCTCTTCCCGCAGGCCGCCTTCAAATTCGCCGCCAAACTGTTGGCCGATCCACTCAAAGTATTCAATCGCGCCCAACACGCCCGCGATCCCTTCGTGATTTTGCGTTCCGGTCTCAAACTTGCCGGGCAGTTGATTGGTGGCCGGGCGCACCTTATAGGCGGATAAATTTTCCAACAAGTCGCGTTTGCCATACAAAATACCAACGTGCGGGCCAAAAAACTTATAAGCGGAAGAAACCAGAAAATCACAATCCAATTTTTGAACGTCAATGGCCCCATGCGGAGCGTATTGCACGGCGTCCACATAGACCAAGGTCCCGGCCGCGTGGGCCAGGTCAATGATTTTTTTGATCGGGTTAATCGTCCCCAAAGAGTTGGAGGCGTACCCCACCGCCAACAGTTTGGGTTTGCGTTCCAACGCCCGATGTAAATCTTCAAGGTTGAGAACGCCATCTTCGACGTCAAAATCCACCCAATTCACGTTCACGCCGCGATCCTGCGCGGCCAACACCCAGGGAGTCACATTGGCGTCGTGGTCAAGCCGCGTAACGACAATTTCATCGCCCGCCTGCCATTCCCGCGCAAGCGAGCGACTTAGATGAAGCGTAAGCGTGGTCATGTTATTGCCGAAGATGATTTCATCTGCCGAAGCGGCGTTGTAAAAATCCGCCATGGCGCGGTGCGCTTCATCTAATACGGCGTCCGAATCTATGCTGGTTTGAAAGGCGCCCTCGTGATTGGCGTTCGATTCAATTAAATAGCGCTGAATGCGCTCTAGAGAAAACTGACTAATTTGCGTCCCGCCCGGGTTATCAAAAAAAACGGCGGGGCGGCTGAGCGCGGGAAAGCGCTGGCGGATGGCGGAAAGGTCGAGAGACATGCGGTTCAACTCCGTAAAAGGTTGGGATTCCTAAACGCGGCTTTTGAGCGGCGGCAATTTATTGCCTTCGCCTTTTTTGGTCACATCCACCCAAATGGATTGCGACAACTCGTAGCCAATGATATGCCCATGCGGTTTCATTTCCAAACGGAGCGGGCCTTTGAACGGCGCGCAACTTAAAAGGTGAAAGGGCGTTCCCGGCACCAGCCCCAAGTCGCCGAGGTATTTAAGTTTTTCCATGTCGTGCGTGCGCACGCGGCTGACCGTGCAATCAGAACCGGAGGGGACGTTGATCAGCGGTTCGTCCTGAACTTGAGGCATGTCCCCGGTTTTAGACGGAATCGGCTCGCCATGCGGACAACGCGTCGGATAACCCGCCAGTTGATCCATGCGATCTTCCAGTTCGTCGTTCACGCCTTTTTCAAACACGTCGGAAAGTTCATGCGCCGAAGCCCAATCGTAGTTCATCACCTTGACGAGGAAAACTTCGGTGAGCCGATGGCGGCGCAAAGCCGGCATGGCGATCTTTTCGCCCTCATCCGTCAGCCGCACCCCACGATAGGGTTCATAGGCCAAATATCCGTTTTTGGTGAGGCGTTTAACCATCATCGAAATGGCCTGCGCGGAAGCGTCAATGTGCGAACTTAAAAGAGAGAGCGAAACCTGCTCATGGTCTTGTTGCAGGCGATAGATTTCAGCGGCATAGCGCCGCATGGCAAGGCTGACAGTCATTGAACTCCCAAAAACAAACGCAATATAAAGCAATTTTATACAAATATCTAAAATATTGGGCAAAATTATACTACGTTGCGTTTAGACACAAACGTCCCCGTCAATGCGTATTGACGGGGACGTTGAATACAGGGCTTGCCCTACTGTTTCGTTTTATTTCTCGATCTTGTTCGTTGCAAAATCGTCAAAGAGGACGGTGGTTCCAGTGGCGAGGTCGTCGCTGGCGGCGAAGAGGCCAATTGAGCCGTTGGTATAGCTGGAGTCGGAAACGCTGTCAATCACCTGCCCGTTGACGTATAAGGTCATCGAGCCGTTTTGGCAATCCAAGCCGAGACGCATAGATTGCGCGTTGGCCGAAATGACTTCCGAGGTGCCTTTTTTGAGCGTTTCATCTTCCCCGGCCACTTTGGATTTATTAAAGGCGTAGTAGCCATCCGGCGAAACGCCGACGTAATAGAAGCTATTGGTTGAGCCTTGTTCGTTGCAGATAAAGCCAAAGAACGCTTCCTGATCAGAACCCAGGTTTTGAACCGTCGTTTCCATGTGCAAGTTTTCCTGCGCTTCCAAACTCGGCGTGGACCAGGTGATGTAGTACGCCTGGTAAATTGCAATCTTCAAGCCGCCGTCGGCATACTCCACCGAGCTACTTGCGTCGGTTCCCGTTCCCCAGCCGCTGGAAGAATCGGAAAAGTCATCCTTGGGCGTGGGGTTGAGTAGCGCGTCCACGTTTGGCATGGCGCAAGCCAGCGTCGAAAGCGTCAGAACAAACGCGGCCAAAAATAAATTCCTATGAGTTGATTTCATTTCATGCTCCTTTTTAGTGGGCGGTATTTTATAGGAACAAGGCGCAACTTCAAATGGTACAAAACTCCCACGTTAGTTGCCGCGCTCTACCGTCACCGACATTTCCAAGCCGTCAGTCTGGATGCTGATCCAGCCGTTGCGGTCGGTACGCAATAACGCATACCCATCCAACATTTCCAACACTTCCGGCGCGGGCAAGCCATTTGGGTCGCCTGCGCCCACGCTTAATACCGTCAGGCGCGGGTTCAAACGCTCAACCAGTTCCGGCGGGTTGGCAGGCGCGTACCCGGAATCAGCCAACAACCAAACGTCCACCGGATCAAGCGCGCTGAGCGCCGCTTCTGACTCGACATCCACGCCCAGCGGAAGCAAGGCCCGAAAATTTTTATATTGGATTAAAAGCGCGCTCCCTCGCGGACCTGCGGCCTGAATCTCGATCACCGCGCCATCGCCCAACTCGAGCTTTTGTCCCGCTTCCGCGCGGGTGACGGGAATTTCCGTTTCCGCAAAATATTGATCCAACGTTTGAGCTGAAAAGGAAGCCTGCGAGTTGCCGCTCCATAAAACATTTTCCGGCGGATAGCGCTCAACGATGCGCGGCAAAGCGGAGAGGTCGTTTTCATTGGTAGAAGCGACGATTAACCAATCCAACTTGCGCGAAAAAAATGGAAGCCTTCTGCCCAACTCGTCTGAAAGTTCGCTGACGCTGGCGCCGCCGTTAATCAGCACATGCCGGCCTTGCGGCGTTTGAATCAGAATGGCGTTGGCCGAACCGACGTCTAAAAAGGTCAGGTGCAGTTGGCCGTCTCCGGCGGTTCCCACGGCGCGCCAGGCGAGAAGCATACAGATGAACAAAAGCGCCATCGCCCCGCTCAGGCCGACGGCTTTCAGCCGCGAGGCCAGGGCGTGGAAACGCTCCTGGATGGCCGACCAGTTAAAGGTCACGCCCAGAAGCGTAGCGTAAAAGCCAAGCGCCCACCACAGGGACGAATCGCCCAAAAAGACCACGCCATGCGGAATCCGGTTGAACCATTCCACCATGCGAATGGTGTAGGCGGAAAAGGGAAGCGCGAGCCAGGCCAAAACCTGCGCCAATGGAAAAAAGAAATGACTGACCAGCAAAGCCAGCCCGCTGAAGATCATCACCGCGGGTTGAACTGGCAAAATGAACGGGTTGGCGATTAATGAAACGAGCGAGAAGCGCTTGAAGTGATAGATCATAATGGGGAGCGTGGTCAATTGGGCGGCCAAGGTGAGCATGACGTTGGCGTTGATGAATTGGGCGATTGTATTTAAGTCGCCAAGTTTTGAAAAGATTCTTTCGGCGAATGCGGCCAAAGGCTCGGCGTACAAAATCAGCCCGAGCGTGGCAAAGAACGAAAGCTGAAAGCCAATGTCCCAAATTTGCATGGGATTGAAGAGAAGCAGGATCAACGCAACGCTGAGCAAAAGGTTGAAGCCGTTTTGCCTGCGCCCCAACAAACCAGCCACGATGGCGAGACTGCCCATCAGCGCGGCGCGCAAGACGGCGGCGTCTCCGCCGACCAGCAGGGCGTAAAAGAAAACGCCCACAATCGCCAGCCAGGCGCTTTTTTTGGTTTTGAAGAGCGCTTCGGCCAGCTTTTTGAGAACTCCGGCAATGATGGAAATATTAAACCCGGAGATGGCGATGATGTGGGCCGTGCCGGTGTTTTTAAATGCGGCTTGCAGGCGGGCGGTAAGGCCAGTATCCACGCCGAGTAAAATGCCCGCCAGCAGAGAGGCTTCGGGATCGTTGAAGAGGCGGTAAATATTTTTCAGCGACTTTTCCTTAAAGGCATAAACGGCGGCGAGGATGGGATTGCCCGCGCGGCCGGGGAGCAGGGTCACTTCGGTTTTGGTCATATAGGCGTACACGCCCTCGCGCGCCAGATAATCGCGGTAGGAAAATTCTTCATTTTCCGGCGGGGTTTGGAGCGTTCCGCGCAGGCGCAAAATTTGCCCGTATTCATAATTTACATTTTCAGGGACGCGCGCCAACAGCAGTCCGCTGACGGGGAGGTCGCCGCTTCCCGAATCCACGGCCGTGACTTTGAGCTTTAGGTTGGTGTAGGTATCGCGGTAATCTGGCGGTTCGCTAATGACGCCCGTCGCCAGCATTTCATAACTGCGGTCGTTATAAAAGGCAATCTGGAAAGCGTTAATTACTGGTTGGGACAGTTGATAGCGCCACGCGCCGAGCAGGAGCGCCGGTAAAAGCGCCAGATACGCAGGGCGTTGCTTGAACAAATTTGCTTGACGAAGGAAGAGCGCGACCAAGACTGCGCCAGCTAAAAGTAAAAACCAAGCCCAGAGCGGCAAGGCGAGCAAACTGGCGAGGACAATTCCCGCTACAAACGCCAGCGTAATCCAGAGGGTGGCCATGCGCTGGATTGTACATGATTATTTAAGCGCCCTGCGGCGCGGCGTAGAGCGCGCGTTGAAAATCCATAAATAATTTGCGGATCGCTTCAACGCTCCCCAACAAATCTTTGGCGTCTTCGATGGCTTTATATTTGAGCGTGAGCAAGTGGGGCAGTTTTTCCTGATCGAGCTCTTCGACGCCGGTTTCGATATATTTGGATAGCACAAACTCGATGAATTGTTTTTGTTCGCTGGCGAGCGGCGCAAAGATTTGACCTTGCGCGTTGGCGACGCGCTGTTCGCGGCTGATGGGCGGTTCTAAAAACGAGATGTATTCCAGCACGTCGAGCAGGTCGCTGTTTTCGGCGTTGATCAGGGATTGAGCGATGGCGAGCTCTTCTTTGCCGAAGCCCGCCTTTTCCAGTTCATCGAGCAGGGCTTTGCGCGTGACGGGGCTTGACCAGATTTTGCGAAGCTCCTCTTCGGTTTTGAAGAGGGCGGGCAGAACGCCGTACAGGTTTTCGACGAACTGTTGCGCTGAAATTGGCTTGCCGTCGGCGCTGTAATAAAGCGTGGAGGACATGTGTTCGATCTGGCGTTCTTTGCCGTCGCGCAGTTTGATTTTGAGTTTTACTTTTGGCTCATACCCTTCGGGCGGTTCTTTGGTGGTTCGCGGCTTTCGCTCAACAGGATCGGGGTTTTCAACAGGCTCTTCGGGGTCGCCGTCCCATTCGGGGTCGGCGAAGTGATGGTGCGCGTCCACGAAATCGTAGATGGTGAAGTATTCCTTGCCATCGTAGAGACGCGTGCCGCGGCCGATGATCTGTTTGAATTCGATCATCGAGTTGACGGGGCGCATGAGGATGATGTTGCGGATGTTGCGGGCATCCACGCCAGTGGATAATTTTTGGGAGGTGGTGAGGATGGTAGGGATCGTGCGCTCGTTGTCTTTGAATTGTTCGAGATATTGCTCGCCCAATGCGCCGTCGTTGGCGGTGACGCGGACGCAGTAGAGAGGGTCGTTGCCCTCATCCCCAACCCTTCTACCACTGGGCGTGGCACGCGTCCCGCTGGAGAAGGGAGTCGTCCCCTCACCCCTAGCCCCTCTCCCATTCGCTTCGCTCGGAGAGGGGAAGTTGTTGCGATATTGATTGATCAAATCTCTCACGGCGGCGGCGTGGTCCTGGGTGGCGCAGAAGACGATGGCTTTTTCGTTTTGGTTGATCTCGGACATGAAGCGCTTCACGCGATCCATTTCGCGGGCTTTGATTTCGATGATGCGGTTGAAATCGGATTCGGTGTAGCGTTTGCCCGCTTCCACTTCGCCTTCGATGACGGTGTCGTCTGATGTGTACACATACTCGTCGAGCGTGGATTGCATACGGCGGACTTTGAACGGCGTGAGGAAGCCGTCGTTGATGCCTTCTTTGAGCGAGTAAACATAGACAGGCTCGCCGAAATATTTATAGGTGTCCACGTTGTCTTTGCGTTTGGGCGTGGCGGTGAGACCGAGTTGCACGGCGGGCGAAAAATATTCGAGGATGCCGCGCCAGTTGGATTCGTCGTTGGCGCCGCCGCGATGACATTCGTCAATGATGATGAAGTCGAAATAATCAGCAGGATACTCTCCAAAATTTGGCGTGTCGTTGGGACCGCTCATAAACGTCTGAAAGATGGTGAAGAAGATGCTTCCGTTCGTTGGCACGCGACCTTGCTTGCGGATTTCGTCGGGCTTGATTCGCACCAGCGCGTCGTCGGGGAAAGCGGAGTAGCGGGCGAATTCGGAAAAAGCTTGGTTGGCGAGAATGTTTCGGTCCGCCAGAAACAGGACGCGGGGGCGGCGCGAAGCGTCTCGTCTTAAATTCCAGCGCGTTTGATACAACTTCCAGACGATGTGAAAGGCAATCGTCGTTTTGCCCGTGCCTGTGGCGAGAGTCAAAAGAATGCGGTTCTTTTCTTCGGCAATCGCTTGCAAGACGTTGTTGACGGCGATCTCTTGATAGTAGCGCGGCGGTTTTGTGCCGCTGAGGTCTTCAAAGGGGACGGGGTTGAAGCGCTCTTCCCATTCGTTGGGCGCGAAGGTTTGCGCCCAGAGTTCGTCGGGCGTAGGGAAGTTTGCGACGAGACCTTCGGCGCCCGTGAGCATGTTGATTTGATAAATTTCTTTGCCGTTGGCGGAATAAGTGAACGCGAGGCTGAGTTTGGCGGCGTAGTTCTTGGCTTGCGCGACTCCTTCGCCGACTTCGTTTTCGTCGCTCTTGGCTTCGACCACCGCGAGTTGGCGACCTTTGTAAACGAGGATGTAATCGGTGATGAGCGGCTTGCCGCGTTTGCCGCCCGTTTGAATTTTGCCTTGCGTGATGTGACGCTCGCGCAAGATGCGCGACTCGGCGACTACGCCCCAGCCTGCTTTTTGCAGTTGCGGATCAATACGCTCGGCTCTGGTTTCGGCTTCGTTCATGTTTTTCTCCGTTGGGGCGCGTTGCGTTGGGGCACGTTGCAACGTGTCCGTACATTATTCCAAATAATAATCATCTTCCTTCCAATTTAGCGGGTTGCTCAGGATATATTCCCGAATTTTATTCAAAGAGATTTCGTTGCGAATAACGTGTTCATAATAATTCTTTTGCCAAATTCTCTCAGGCATATTGTACACGCCTGCGTTGATCTGGAGGGTATTAATTTGTTTGGTGACCGCGCCTTTGTAGCCGCGAATAATGGCGCCGATGGTTTGCGATGGCGATTGGAATTTGGCGGGTTCCGCAGGGGCGTATTGCAATACGCCCCTGCGACGACCATCCACACCGCGATCACCACCATCCCCATCATCAATCACGATAATCCCGTGCATATGATTCGGCATGATGACAAATTCATCCATTTCGATATTTTTACGCATCTCGGAGGTCTTTACCCATTCATCACGCGCAATAACGCCAAATTGATTCAAGCGCATTTCGCCATTGACGATTTTCCCAAAAAGATGTTTGCGATCTTGAACGCAAATCGTAATGAAATACGCGCCGTTTTGGGAATAATCATATCCCTTAAGGCGGATGGATCGGCGATGGTGGATTTTGGGATCGTAGGTCATTGGCTGATTCCGTTGGGGCACGCGGCCGCGCGCACATACGATTATTATATATTGGGCGCGCGCAACACGTAGGGACGCAACACGCAGGGACGCAACACGCAGGGACGCAACACGCAGGGACGCAACACGCAGGGACGCAACACGCAGGGACGCAACACGCAGGGACGCAAC
>JADZCC010000073.1 GCA_020851785.1 Anaerolineales bacterium | reverse complement strand
TTTATCATGGGATTTTTCAATTCAAAATTCAGTGAATGAATTTTGTTGTATAATTCAACGCATCAAGGAGATTTCAGATGAAAATTGACTATCAAGAACCCAGCAAAGACCTGCTCATGCGGATTGACCTGCACGAAAAATATGGCTCGGCCAACATTGACGTTTGGACAAACGATTTGCTTAAGCCTCAGGCGGGTATGAAAATTTTAGACGTGGGTTGCGGCGCTGGGAAGTTATGTTTTTTATTTAATGAATACGCTCAGGGGCAGGCCGAAATTACCGGCGGCGACTTTTCCAACGAACTGCTCGAAAAAGCCCGCGAGAAAAACAAACAAACCGGCGCCAAAATTGATTTTCAATTTCTGGATTTCAACGAGCCATTCAAATTTGCGGACAATCAATTTGATTTATGCACTTCCGCTTTTGCAATTTATTACGCCTCTGATCTAAACTTTACGTTTGGCGAAGCGCATCGCGTCCTAAAAGAAGGCGGTCGTCTCTTTGTCTCCGGGCCTCTGCCTGAAAACAAGCAAATGTTTTACGAGATCATCAAGGAAGCGACCAATAACGCGCCCATCCCGCCCATGCCTGGGTCTTCGCGCTTCAAAGGCGAGATTTACGCCACCATTGAAAAGATCTTTACCAAAACAGAATTGCATAAATTTGAAAATCACCTCACCTTCCCAGAGGTTGCGCCATTTATGGATTACGTGCGCGCCTCGCTGGGAGAAGATCGCCGGTTATGGACTTCCATGTTCAACGGCAAAGATGAATATGAAGCCCTGGTTGGGAAGATCGAAACTGTGGCCAAAAAATGGTTCGACCGCGACGGGAAGTTGGTAATGACCAAAGTTATTGGCGGAATCCTTGCCGTAAAATAGCGGCGAATTGAAACCAAATGAATTTCTACGGAAAACGAGTCCTTTTTCTCGGCGCACATCCAGACGATATTGAATTGGGATGCGGGGCGCTCCTGCACCAAATCGCCCCCAAGACCGAGGTTTTATGCGTGACGCTTTCAGACAACCAGAAAAACCCGGATTTACAAAACGTAAAGTCCGAGCATTATCAGTCCATGCAGATTCTGGGCGTGGTGGAAAAAGGAGTCATTCTGGGTCCTTTCACCACCAGGGTCTTTCCAGAAGCGCGGCAGGAGATCCTTGAATACTTCCTTAAACTTCGGAAGGATTTCAAGCCCGATTTAATCTTCACGCATTCCAGGCAGGACGTGCATCAGGATCACAATATTATGACGGACGAAGCCTTGAGAGCTTTTCGCGGAATCACCGTCCTCGGCTTTGACGTGGTCCGTTCTTCCTATGGATTCTTCCCGCACTTCCTGGTTGAAGTCAGCGAAGAGAACGTAAATAAAAAAATCGAAGCCCTGTCTAAATATACAACGTACCAGGACAGGTATTATTTCAACAGTGAACTAACCCGCTCCATCTTAATTCGACATGGCGCGCTGGCAGAACGTCCGTTTGCGGAAGGCTTTGACATTTTAAGAATCGTAGGTAATTTTGAAAACTAATTTTACACAGTCCGCCAAACGCGGACTGCTTTTTTATCTGTTATGTTCGCTAATTTTACAATCCTGCGGCGGACTATCCCGCTCGGCGGATAAACGCCCCAACTTTCTGATCATCATTACAGACGATCAAAGATTCGATTCGATGGAATTTATGCCCAAGACTCAGGAGTTAATCTTTGATCAGGGCGTAACCTTCTCAAAGGGATTTGTCACCACGCCATTCTGCTGTCCCAGCCGCGTGAGCATCTTCACTGGCTTGTACGCCCATAATCATTATGTGCATCTCAACGAAGACAAATTCTACTTCAAAACGACGGCCGACGACCTGCACAACAATGGTTATTACACCGGGCTAATTGGCAAATATCTAAATTCATGGACGGACTCGCCCCGTCCGGAATTTGATTATTGGGTTTCCTTTTGGGGCGGAGAAGCAAAAACCTACTACGAGCCCAGGCTAATGGTCAATGGCACGCGCGAAAAGAAACCCGGATATATCACCTACTTATTACGAGATCGCGTCCTTGAATTCCTAGACAACGCTTCAAAGCAATCCAAGCCTTTTCTGCTGTATTTCACGCCGAACGCGCCACACCAGCCTTACACCCCGGCAAACGAAGACGCAAAACTCTACGCTGATTTGCCGCCCTATCGCCCGCCAAATTTTAACGAATTAGACCTTTCAGACAAGCCTCTGGCAATTCAAGAAAGGCCCTCCCTAACCGCGGCGGATATTGCGGGAGCCGATCAGATACGCCTTGACCAGCTGCGCGCGCTGGCCTCGCTGGATCGTTCCATCGCCGAGATCGTCGAGAAACTACGCGATACCGGGCAGTTAGATAACACCTTCATTGTCTTCATCTCCGACAACGGATTACATCTGGGCGAGCATCGTTTATTAACCAATAAAAGCTCCGCCTACGAAGAATCGATTCACGTGCCGTTTGCGATTCGTTATCCGCCGCTAATTCAAACTCCCTACATTGAAGATCGGCTCGTGGCAAACATAGATATTGCGCCGACCATTTACGAACTCTCCAACACGCCCCCGCCCAAAATTATAGACGGGACCTCCATCGTCAAATTGCTTGACCCAAATTACAACTGGCGCACTCATCTCCTACTGGAAGCCTGGCCAGATCGCGGACACTGGACCGCTATTCGCACCGATCACGCTATTTACATCGAAACCGAAGATCAGGCCGCCGAATTTTATGACCTAAACGTTGATCCTTATGAAATGGACAATATGGTCAATCAACCTGAATACCAGAGCCTCATTGCCGAGCTTAAAGGATATTTGAATAAAGAGAAACAACCGCTCATTCCGGAGCCAGACAAGGAATAACGGATAAATAAAAAAGTACCGAATTAATTCGGTACTTTTTTATTGTCGACTGAAATTACGTTATCGTTGGCTTCGGAATGCCGATGAAAATATTTCCGTCTCGAACCTGCACAGGGTAGGCGGGGATATCCTCCACAGCCGGCAGTTGCACGGCTTTTCCCGTACGAATGTCAAATTCCGCGCCATGTCGAGGGCAAATGATATTATTCCCTTCAACCTTGCCCTCCCCCAACGGGCCGCCGTCGTGCGTGCAAACATCGCCAATCGCAAACAGCTTTCCGGCAATATTCAAAATTACGATGGGCGTATTTTCCAAATCTACAAATAAGCGCTCGCCATTGGGTAGTTCTGAAGCGGGCGCAATTTCAATAAACTCCACCTGGGATTCTTCAAAAGTTGTGTAATTAAACATAGCCTCTATTCTTCCACCAGTTCATCGCTGGCTTCCCCCAAGCCATAAACCCCGGCTTTGAGCACCTTCAACGAAAGCAAGGCGCATTTCAGGCGAACCGGGCCTAGGTCAATACCGAGCAGGTCGAGCACGTCCTGCTTGCCAAGCCGCTTAATGGACTCCAGAGGCTTGCCCACAATCGCTTCGATTAGCAAATCCGCCGAGGCTTGCGAAATGGCGCATCCGTGACCGTCGAAACGGGCGTCGGTGACTGTGCCTTCTGCATCTACCCGTAAATCTATCTGGATGTGATCGCCGCAGAGCGGATTATTATCCGCAAACGAAATGTCATGCGGGTTTAGCTGGCCGCGATAGGTTGGGTTTTTATAATGTTCAATAATCACTTCGCGATACAAATCGTCCATCAGCCAAACAATTCCTTGACTTTGTAAATTCCATTCACCAGCAAATCCACTTCCTCTTTTGTGGAATACAGATAAAAAGAAGCGCGACTAGTGGCAGGGATGCCAAACTTCTCGTGCAGGGGCTGGGCGCAATGATGTCCGGCGCGAACGGCAATGCCATCCCGATCCAAAATTTGCGCCACGTCGTGCGGATGAATGCCATCCAAAACAAAGGCCGCAACGCCGCCTTTTTGATCCGCCGAGGGCCCGAACAATTTCAGGCCTGGAATTTCCTCCAGGCGCTCCAGCGCATAACTGGTAATTTCATGCTCATGGCGCGCAATCGCATCCATGCCAATTTGCGAAAGGTAATCCACCGCCGCGCCAAAGCCAATCGCTTCGGCAATGGCCGGAGTTCCGGCTTCAAATTTATGCGGCAAGGTATTGGGTCGAAAAGAACGAAGTTTTACTTCCTTAATCATGTCGCCGCCGCCTAGAAAAGGCGGCATGGCTTCCAGCAGAGCGGGTTTTCCGTACAACGCGCCAATGCCGGTGGGACCGCACATCTTATGCGCTGAGAAGGCGTAAAAATCGGCGTCTAAAGCCCGCACGTCCACTTGCAGGTGCGGAACAGATTGCGCGCCATCCACCAGCGCCAGCGCGCCAGCTTCGTGCGCCAAACGGATCATCTCCTGCGCAGGATTGATCGTGCCGAGGACGTTGCTCATGTGCGTAAACGAGACCAGCTTCGGGCGGCGATTCAGAAGCGTTTTATACGTCTCCAAATCCAACAGGCCGTCTTCCGTCACAGGGATGAATTCCAACTCAATCCCTTTTTCTGCTTGTAACATCTGCCACGGAACGAGGTTGGAGTGATGTTCCATCTCCGTCAAAATGACCAGATCGCCTGCCTGTAAATTTGCGCGGGCCCAGCTATACGCCACCAAATTGATGGACTCGGTGGTGTTGCGCGTGTAAATAACTTCGCGCGCGGACGAAGCGTTGATAAACCTGGCGATTCTTTCGCGCGCGCCTTCATAGAGCGCCGTGGACTCCTCCGCCAGCGTATGCACGCCGCGATGAATGTTCGCGTTGGAGCGGCGATAATAAGCGTTCATTGCCTCGATGACTTGCACAGGTTTCTGCGAAGTGGCGGTTGAATCCAAATACACCACGCGCGCGCCGCTTTGCGTTTCGCGCGTCAGGATGGGAAAGTCTTTACGAATTTCATCTATATTAAATTTCATGGCATTTTCAGGGCGCAAGCCAAAGGCCTGCCGCCTGGGTTTTAATAATCCGGAAGCAATTCTTTCTTGGCGTTGGTTTTCTTCCCGGCAATTTGCCGGATGAATTCGGAAGTGAGCGAATACCACAAAATCCGATCCGGAACCATCCAGCCATCCGTCAGGAAAACATTGGTGCGGAATTGAACCGCGACCATCTTGTTATCCACCTGCACAACAATGCCTTTGATCCAACCGCGAATGCGCTCTTTGCTTTTCTCGTGATCGCAAAACACTTCCACGTGATCGCCCACTTCAAAAGCATGTTCCATGCCCGGCGCTTTCATGTACGCAAATTGCGAACGGGTTGCGCGGGGCGCGGCCGGGCGGCGTTCCACATACGTATTGACCACATGCCGCACAATTGGAAGCCCCGATTCGCCTGCTCCAGAAATCCTTTTAACTTTCGTCGCCGACTTCTTCTCCGTGCGCGTGGCAGTCAACTTAACAGACGTTGCCTTTTTCTGTTTAACCGGTTTCAACTTGGTCGTCATCTTTGATTTCACCGCCGCCTTTGTTTTAGCTGTTTTGGATTTTACTTTCGATTTGGATTTAATGACCATGCTCGCATCCTAACCGGATAAAAGGCCTCGCGCCGCCTACCCGCCCGAAATTTGACTCAACACAATCGGCATTCGCCACGCTGAGTTTCTTTCTGTGGCGCGGCAAAGCCGCGCCACAGAAAGCCTTACTTACTTCGACAATTTGTCGTGAATCGCCTGCTGAAATCTTTCACGCACGCCCTCAAAGGGAATGCGTTGCATAATCGGGTCAAAGAAGCCTTCCACCACCAAACGCTCCGCTTCTTTTTGAGGAATGCCGCGCGATTTCAAATAGAAGAGCGGTTCCTGTTCCAACTTGCCAACGGTGGCTCCGTGCGTACAACGCACGTCGTCCGCCAGAATTTCAAGGCCGGGAATTGAGTCGGCGCGGGCTTGATCGTCCAGCACCAGGTTGCGATTGGCCTGATAGCCGTCTGTCTTTTGCGCGCCCGGGGCCACGTAGATCATGCCCTGCCAAACCGAGCGACTCTTTCCACGCAGAGCGCCCTTAAAGAGCAGGTCGCTGGTGGTGCGCGGAGCAAGGTGATTTTGCTGGGTATCGTGATCCAGATGTTGAACGCCATCCGTAAAATAAAAGCCTGACATGCGGCCTTGCGCGCCTTCGCCCGCCAGATCCAGATCGGAGAAGTTCTTGGTGAGCTTTGAGCCGACAGCGCCAAATATCCAATCTAAATTTCCGCCGCGTTCCACGCGGGCGCGTTCGTGAGAGAAGTTCCAAACGTGTCGGCCCCACGATTGTAATTCAACAAAGCGTAAATTGGCGTTTTCGCCCACATGAATTTCGACCACGCCGGTGTGCATGGCCGGTTCGGCTTCATCCGGCGAGGCGGCTTCATGGACGTAAGTCACGGAAGCGCCCGCCTCCACCCAAACAATCAGATGCGAAAAATGCGCCAGATTTCCACCCGGCCCCCATAACACCGAATGGAGCGGATATTCCACCGTTACATTTTCGGGGACGTATAACAACACGCCATTTTCAGCTAAAGCGGAGGCCAAAGCCGCAAATTTACCCTCATCCACTTTGACGATTTGGCCGATTAACTTTTTAAGGAGTTCCGAATGATTCTTCTCGGCGGTGCGAAAGTCCGTAAAGACCACGCCTTTTTCAATCAGGGTTTCGTTCAATTCAACTTGAGAGCCGCCGGGCAATAAGGTAATCTGTCCGCCATGCTGTTCGCCAGTCAACGGACTAAGCAGAGTCTCCGGCACGGCGGGCAGGTCTTGGTAGGCGTCCGCCTGTGGAATTTTAAAATCAGGCGCTGGCAAGAGGTGAATATCCGTGCGGCGCCAGGCTTCGTCGGTGTTGACGGGGATGGTCATTTTTTTGAAAGCGTCCCAGGCTGAGGCGCGGAAAGAAGCGAGTCCGTTCGCCGAAGGCACATCTGCCTGCGTGAAGGCAAAATCCTTAACCGCAACGTCGCTCCGCTTCCCCTTTGAAATTACTACTCTTGGTTTCTCTTGCATTACCCGATACTTCCTTCCATTTGCAATGCAATCAAACGATTCATTTCGACTGCGTATTCCATGGGTAACTCTTTGACGAGCGGTTCAATAAAACCAGAGACCACCATGGTGGTGGCTTCTTCTTCGCTTAGCCCGCGCGACATGAGATAAAAAAGTTGTTCCTCGCCCACTTTTGAAACAGAGGCTTCGTGACCAATGGTCACGTCGTCTTCGTCCACTTCGATATAGGGGTAGGTGTCGGAACGCGACTGCGGGTCGAGCAGTAGCGCGTCGCAAACGACGTTGGATTTAACGCCCTTTGCGCCTTTGTGAACTTTGAGCAGGCCACGATACGAAGCGCGTCCGCCCGCTTTTGAAATGGATTTGGAGGTGATTTTGCTGGTGGTGTTTGGCGCGAAATGCACCATCTTGGAGCCCGCGTCTTGAATTTGGCCGACGCTGGCAAAGGCCATCGAAAGCATTTCGCCATGCGCGCCGGGTTCCATCAAATAACAGGATGGGTATTTCATCGTGACTTTCGAGCCGATGTTTGCGTCCACCCATTCGTGCGTGGCATTGGCAAAGACTTTGGCGCGTTGCGTCACCAGATTGTAAACGTTGGTGGACCAGTTCTGCACGGTGGAATAACGTGAGCGCGCGCCTTTTTTGACGATGATTTCGATCACACCGGAATGGAAGGAGTCGGCGGTGTACTGAGGCGCTGTACACCCTTCGACATAATGCACCGACGCGCCTTCATCCACGATGATCAGGGTGCGCTCAAATTGGCCGACGTTGGAGGTGTTCAAGCGGAAGTAGGCTTGCAAGGGTAAATCCACTTTTACGCCTTTCGGCACATAGACGAACGAGCCGCCCGACCAAACGGCGGAGTTTAACGCGGCAAATTTATTATCTTCAATCGGGATGACCGTTCCAAAATATTCGCGGAAGAGGTCGGGGTGTTGTCGGAGTCCGTCTTCAATGGACAGGAAGATCACGCCTTGTTTTTCGAGATGCTCTTGAATGGAGTGATAGACCATCTCGCTTTCGTATTGCGCGCCCAACCCGGCGAGAAATTTCTGCTCGGCTTCCGGCACGCCTAATTTATCAAAGGAGCGCTTGATGTCGTCTGGCACATCGTCCCAGGATTTTTGCATTTTGTCGGTTGGCTTGACGTAGTAATAAATATCGTCAAGGTCGAGCGTTTTTAGGTCCGGGCCCCAGTTGGGCATGGGGCGAGAGAGGAAATGTTCCAGAGCTTTCAGGCGAAAATCGAGCATCCATTTGGGTTCGCCTTTCATGCGCGAAATTTGCTCAACTACTTCGCGGCTTAACCCCTTTTGAGATTTAAAGACGTATTTGTCATCCGGTTCGTGAAAACCGTATTTGTACTCGCCAATATCTTCTAAAATTTTTGCATCATCAGACATGATTAAGACCTTTCCAAACCAGTTTAGGCGGCTTCTTCTGCTTTTTCGCGCAACCAATCGTAGCCGCGCTCTTCCAGGTGCAGGGCCAGTTCCGGCCCGCCGGATTCAACGATGCGCCCACCCATCATCACATGCACGAAATGCGGTTTGATGTAATTCAAAAGGCGTTGATAATGCGTGATGACCAGCACGCCGAGGTTCGGGCCGGACAGCGCGTTTACGCCTTCGGAGACAATGCGAAGCGCGTCAATATCCAGACCTGAATCAGTTTCGTCCAAGATGGCGATTTCCGGCTTGAGCGTGGCCATTTGCAAAATTTCAGCGCGCTTCTTTTCGCCGCCCGAAAAGCCGTCGTTCAGATAACGGCCCGCAAAGCTGGGGTCCATCTTCAGCATTTTCATTTTCTCGGTGAGCATTTTGCGGAATTCGGCAATGGTGATGCCTTTGTCTGTCGGGTTTTCCGCGCGGCGGCGGGAGTTGATGGCCGAACGCAGGAAGTTGGCGACCGTTACGCCGGGGATGGCCACAGGATATTGAAACGCCAAAAAGATTCCGGCGCGCGAACGTTCGTCCGGCTCAAGTTCCAAAATATTTTGACCTTTAAAAAGAATCTCGCCTTGTGTGACCGTGTAATTTGGATGTCCCATTAAGGTGTACGCCAGGGTGGATTTCCCCGTGCCGTTTGGCCCCATGATTGCATGAATCTCGCCCTGATTAATCGTAAGCGACAGCCCCTTTAGAATTTCTTTATCTTCAATACTGACATGGAGATTTTTAATCTCAAGTTGTGACATTCGCGTAACGCTCCTCTAAAAAATAAGCCGAAACCGGCGTTTTTGACCTGAAACGGCGGGATTATAGCAGGGTCAGAGGAAAATGTCAAATTTTTATGATATTTTTCTAGTATATTCAGGGGCTTCTTTTCACCAAAGAAACGGCCGCCAAACAAGCTGGCGGCCGTTTTCCAACATCCTTACTTAATCTTGAACATCTGCGTCAATTTCATCGCCAGGTTCAAGTCGCCAGCCAGTTTCAACTTGCCCTGCATGAAGGCTTGCATTCCGTCCAACTCGCCGGTGAAAATTTTGACGTAATCCGCAGAGTCGGCCGTGAGCGTCATTTTCGGCGAAGCATGTTCGCCCTTGGAGACAGCCACCTTGCCATCCTTGACCACTGCGTACCATTCCCCCGCTTCTGCGCCCGTGAACTTGAATTGAATCACAGCATCCAAGCCTGCGGCTTTTTCGGGAATGAAGGCTCCGGGCATTTTCTCCATAAGCGTTTCGATGGTTAAAGACATTTTGTTTTCTCCTTTGATTTTTGGTCACAAGTCGAAGGTCAAAGGTCATTGACTTGCAACCTGTGACTTTTGACCTGTAACTATTTTTATTGTAAATTCTCAAAGATCGCCGCCGCGCCCATGCCGCCGCCGATGCACATGGTCACCATGCCATATTTGGATTTGCGACGGCCCATTTCATAAATCAACTGCGTGGTCAATTTTGAGCCAGTGCATCCAAGCGGGTGGCCCAAGGCAATTGCGCCGCCGTTGACGTTAACCTTTTCCGGGTCAATTTCCAGCGTGCGAATCACCGCCAGCGATTGCGCGGCGAAGGCTTCGTTCAATTCGATTAAGTCAATATCGCTTAGTGATAAGCCAGCTACTTTCAAGGCTTTCGGAATTGCGGCGATCGGCCCAATGCCCATTAATTCCGGCGGCACACCGCCCACGGCAAATGAAACGAAGCGCGCCAACGGCTTGAGATTTAATTCTTTGGCTTTGTCAGAAGACATGACGACAACTCCCGCCGCGCCATCCGACATTTGAGAGGAGTTGCCCGCCGTGACGACTCCGCCCTCTTTGAAGGCTGGCTTCAATTTCGCGAGACCTTCCAGCGTCGAATCGCCACGCGGACCCTCATCCCGCTTCACGACGAAAGACTTTTTCTCCGCCTTGCCATTGGCATACTCCACGACATCCACATCCAGCGGGATAATTTCCGGGTCGAAGAGGCCAGACTGAACGGCGGAAGAGGCGTGTTGGTTGCTTCGTAGCGCAAAGGCATCCTGATCCTCACGGCTGATGTTGTATTTTACCGAAACGTTTTCAGCGGTCAAGCCCATGTTGGTGTAGTAGTGCGGCAAATCCTGCGCGAAATATGGATTGGGCGAAAAACGCAAACCCGTCATCGGAATCATGGACATGGATTCGGCGCCGCCTGCAATGCCGATATCAATTTGATTGGTTTGAATGGCATTGGCGACATGCGCGATGGATTGCACGCCCGAAGAACAATAGCGATTGATGGTTTCGCCGGGGACGGTCTCAGGCAGGCCAGCGCGCAGGGCGATCATCCGCGCCATATTCAGGCCTTGCTCGCCCTCAGGGAACGCACAGCCGATGACCACATCGTCAATTTGATTGGGATCAAGGCCGGGCGTACGCTTTAGCAATTCTTTGATGACATTCGCCATCATCTCATCGGGACGGACGGTAGTTAATCCTCCACGTTTGGCTTTGCCAACGGGAGTGCGGGCGGCGCTAACGATAACTGCTTCTTTCATGATTTCTCCTTATACCAAGTTACAGGTCACAGGTTGAAGGTCAAAGGTTCAAGGTCAAGCAACTTGTGACCTTTGACTTGTAACTTTCAATCAATTCCTCAACGGCTTCCCCGTTTGCAAAATACTCCACATCCTCGCCTGTGTCTTTTCTTCGCCACACAATGACAAAAATGCTTCGCGTTCCAAATCTAAAATATATTGTTCAGAGACCCAGGCGCTGCGACTCAAATCTCCGCCACACATAATGTAGGCGAGTTTATTGGCAATATGGTTGTCATATTCAGAAATATATTTTCCTTCCTTGAACATGAACGTACCCACCTGCAACGCGCCGAGATAATCCCGCCCTGCGGCATAGATGGGTTCTGGAGCAGGCGCTCTATAGCCAGAGTTAATCAAATGTAATACTTCACGCTTGGCTTCGGTTAATAAATGATCGCGATTGGCAATCACTCGATCCTGTGGATTCAAAATTGCCATGCCTCGCGCTTCTTCAGCGGATGTAGCGACTTTTGCCTGACCAATTTGCAAAAATGCTTTTTGCAAAAATGGAAGCGCTTCGGCATGTTCTGTCTTCATGGCAGGGTTGATAATGCGCCGCATCATTTCTTTTGTGCCAGCGCCAGCAGGAATCACGCCCGCACCGAGTTCAACCAAGCCGATATAAGATTCGGTCGCCGCAACAACTCGTGAAGCGTGCATAGTAATTTCACATCCGCCGCCCAAGGTATAACCCGCGGGAGTGACGATAATTGGCTTTGGCGAGTAACGCATCCGCATGTTCATATTTTGCAGATTACGAATCGCGCCGTCTAGTTGATCCCACATGCCTTGCTGACTGGCGACCACGACCATAAATAAATTTGCGCCCGCGCTAAAATGCTCGCCTTCGTTGCCAACCACCAGCCCGTCAAAATCAGTTTGCAATCTATCCATGGCTTCATTGACAATGGCGGAAATATCGTCATCCAACGCATTCATCTTGGTATGAAATTCAACAAGTCCGATGCCATCGCCAATATCAAACAAAGATGCGCCCGCATTTTTATTGATTTCTTTTTTCGTGCCGCGCAAGTTCTTCAAGAACACAAAATGTTCATCTTGTTTCAACTTGACATATTTTTTCTTGCTCACATCGTACACGCCAACTTTATTCGCTCCACGATACTGATAAAAAGTTTCAACGCCAGCCTTCAACATTTCATCCACCCATTTGGCGGGCGTATATCCTTCGGCCTTCATTTTCTTCAGCGTATCTTTCACGCCGAGCATATCCCACGTTTCAAACGGACCCGCTTCGTGCATGAAGCCCCAACGCACGGCATCGTCAATTGGCTTGGCTGAATCTGCAACTTCGGGGATGATCGATGCTGAATATTGAAAAGCTTGATAGGTTAATGCTCTGACTAATTTCGCCGCTTTATCATCCGCCTCAAGCATGACCTTCAGCCTGCCAGCCAAATCTTCGACATCTTTCGCCGCCTTAACCGAGTCGAATCGCGGCTTGGTCGGCGCAACGTGTTCAAAGGTATTCAAGTCAAGAGCATAAAATTCCTTTTTGCCTTCGGCGTTGCGGACTTCTTTATAAAAGCCAATTTTGGTTTTATTACCCAGCCATTTTCTTTCCAGCAAGGTATCCATTAACTTCTTTGGCTTTTCAGCGGACAAATATTTTTGACCCAGTTTATCGTGCGGAATCAACGGCTCAAGGTTAGCGCCCACATGATGCCAAACGTCCACCCCCACCAAGTCAATCAGGCGGAATGTGGCGGTCTTCGGGCGGCCCATCAAAGGTCCAGTCAGAGCGTCCACTTCATCCACGGTATATCCATGGTTGAGGATGAAATCCAGCGCAAATGCGCCAGTTCCAAACGCAACCCGATTGCCAATAAAGTTTGGCGTATCTTTGCAAATGACAATACCCTTGCCCAAGCGGTATTCGCCGAAGTGAGCCATAAACTCAACTACATCTTTGGCTGTATCTGCGGTGGGAATAATTTCCAGCAGTTTCAAATAACGTGGCGGATTGAAAAAATGCGTTCCCAGAAAATGTTTTTTGAATTCTTTCGAGCAACCTTCTGCAATGGCGCGAACGGGAATGCCCGATGTATTGGTTGAAACAATTGCATTCGCCTTGCGGACTTCATCAATGCGCGCCATCAGCTCTTGTTTGATTTTTAAGTTTTCAACAATCGCTTCCACAACCCAATCGGCTTCGGCGATGGCGTTGAAATCATCTTCCAAATTGCCAAGCGTGACCAATGTTTTTAATTCATCCGTCATCAAATTGGCAGGCTTGGCTTTGAGACAACGCTCCCAGCCTTCTTTGACGATTTTATTTTTATCAGTTGAATCTTTTGTAACAATATCAAGCAAAGTGACTGGCACACCAATATTTGCAAGGTGCGCCGCAATCGCCGCGCCCATCGTTCCCGAACCAATGACTACTGCTTTATTGATTTGATATTTCATATATTCCTCCAAATTCACCGCAGAGGCACAGAGAGCGTAGGGATTCTTTTTATAAAACTCCGCGACCTCAGCGTCTCTGCGGTTAAGAATTTATCTTAACTCGCTTCCGCTATAACCTAAAATTTGTCTCGCAACAACCAAACGATTAATTTGTCCCGTGCCTTCATAAATATCCGTAATCTTGGCGTCGCGCATCCATTTTTCCAAAAGGAATTCGCGGGTATAACCAATCGGTCCAAGAAGTTCAACCGCCTTTTGAGTGATCTTTGTAGTCACATCGCCTGCTTTCACTTTACTCATTGAAGACTCCAAAGCGTTCGATTTTTTATTATCAATCATCCACACGGCTTTCAACACCATCAACCAGGCAGATTTCAACATGATTTCCATATCAATCACTTCGCGCTCAACATTGGATAACTTCTGACGCGGCAAGCCATAACGGATTTTGACGCCGTTCTCTTCCAATTTCTCTTTGAGGAATTCCAGCGCGGCTCTGGCCACGCCCAAGCCGGACGCCGCCACGAGCGGCCGAGTCGCGTCGAAGGTCGCCATCGCTCCGCGGAAGCCTTTGTTATTTTTTTCAACCGTCGAACTCCCGAGCATGTTTTCGAACGGCACGCGCACATCCACCAGCGAAATCGCCGCCGTGTCGCTGACTCTGATTCCCATTTTCTTTTCGAGCTTATTAATTTTCACGCCCGCCGTGCCAGACTCAACCACAAACGCGCGCATCCCAGCGCGCCCTGCAGTTGGGTCAATGCTTGCCCAGACGACGATAAACCCTGCCCCAAGCTTTTCGTAATGCGTAAAAGATTTATCGCCGCCGGTTACGAAAATCTTTTCGCCGTTGATCACCCATTCATTGGCCTTTTCGTCTAATACAGCGCGCGTACGAATAGCGGAAGTATCCGAACCTGCGCCAGGTTCAGTCATGCACATGGCGGCGTAGGTTGGAATATCGCTCTCAAATCTTTCAAGGAATTTTTTCTTTTGTTCAGGCGATCCCGCCGCCGCAACTGCCGCCGCTCCCAACCCGCCGCCTGGCGTAATTAAATACATGCCCACATCGCCCCAGGCTAACATTTCAATTTGGGTGGCTAATTTTTGATACCCAATCGGCGGACGTTTTTGACTCCCCTCTCCTTCTAGGAGAGGGGCTGGGGGTGAGGTCTCTTCTGCGACCGTCAATCCGCCACCGCCACCTGCGGCTTTCATTGCCATGTGCATAAATTCCACATAGCTCCACGGAATCGTATGCTCATTCTCATCAAACTCGCGCGAGATCGGGCGCATCATATTTTCAGCGACGGTCTTCAGCATCGCCTGCTGATTCGCTATCGGTTTAGGGGCTTCAAATTCTATAGTCATCATTTCTCCGTTTCGAGTTACAGGTCTAAGGGTGAAGGTTCAAGGTTGAAGGTGTAAGGTTTTAACTTTCAACTTGCAACCTTCCAGCCTTAAACAATCGCCAATCCCAACAACATCGCAAACCCTCTGCCGTTACGCATGAGCAATTCAACCGGGTTTTCACGAATGTATCCATGTCCGCCATAAATTTGCACGCCACGGTCGGTCACCATCATCACCATATCCACTGCGCCCGTGTGAGCAAGATACGCCGCTACGTTGGCGTCTTCTTTTTGCGTATCCAGCTTCCAGGCGGCTTCCCACGTCAGCAAACGCATCGCTTCAATTTCAGTCCGCATTTCGGCGAGCATAAACGCCACTGCTTGTTTTTGTGCAATCTTCACGCCAAAGGCTTCACGTTCCTTCGCATAATTCACTGCATATTCAAAAGACGATTTCGCCACGCCCAAAGCGGCTGAGGCGGAGGCAATGCGCATCGAAGCTAGGAGCGTCTCAAAGTCATGCCCCGCCGCGCCGCCCAAACGATTCGCAAGCGGAATCATCACATCCTGCAATTCGATTTTATACATCGGCAGGGCATTTAATCCCATCAGCTTTTCGCGTTCTTCTGAGATGATTACCCCTTCAACATTTTTTGGGACGATGAAGCCTTGCGTGACGCCATTGAGATTCGCATACACCAGAATTTCCTGCGCCTCTTTGGCATACGGGACGAAGGCTTTCGTTCCATCGAGTTTTATCGTATCCCCAACAATCTCCGCAGTGGTCTTAAGCGCATTCGGGTCAAAATCAAAGCTCAGCTCAATCAACGCCGCCGTGTAAGGACTCCACTCGCCCGCAATAATTTTTGGTAAATAATTTTTCTTTTGTTCTTCACTACCGCATAACAAAATTGGCGTTGCAAATAACGACGGAGTTAACACAGCCAACGCGCCTGCCAAATCGCCATAGGCCATTTCTTCCAATGCCAGCACATTCGTGACAGCATTACGCTCGCCAAAGCCGCCATAGGATTCCGGGATGGAGGCCTGTAATAAACCAATCTC
>JADZCC010000072.1 GCA_020851785.1 Anaerolineales bacterium | reverse complement strand
TCGGCGAGCAGGCCATCATCGCTACCCAGATGGCCTATTACGGTTTGATCAATGATCAAGAAAATCTGGAACTGGCTACCATCGAATGGCAAATGGAACTCACAGATGGGGGCGCGCCAGGCAATACCATGATAAATGAGATGGGAGAGCAAATAGGGAAGTTGGCTAATAACCCAATTCCGCGTGGTGCCTTTAACGATATTCCAGAAATAACTCTCCAACCTTATCTACCAGATGGAGATATTGTTGGACAATTATTCGATTATTCATGCGTAGCCGCATCTTGCGCCACAATATTAAATGACCCTTCTTTGCAAGAGGGTATAATTGAGATAGTGGGGACTGATAGTGCTAGCGGCGTCGGTATCCAGAATGCTGTAACGGCATTAAATCAATACACTAATAAAAAATACATCTATGTTGATACAATAAATCTTACGGATTTGAAAAAATATTTGGAGAACGGACCTGCTATTATCTCAATAAACACCTCTGGACTAAATCATGCTGTTGTGGTGGACAATATTACTTCTGATGGATACTTCCTGATAAGAGACCCACTGCCAGTAGGATCAGGATCTTCTTATAAAATTCAAGGAGCTGATATTTGGAATTACTGGAGAAGAGAGAGAGGCGCTGTTATAAGTCCGTAAATGTTATGTAAGGAGAATTTATTGAATGTTTGATATATACTTGTTTAAAGGATGCATTCAGTCGCCTGAGAGCATCCTTCTTGGCGAAAAGATAACGCAGAAGACAATGCGGAGTGTACCTGAATATTTGGGATTAAATATTTCGTTACTAGAAGCCAAGCGTATGCTAGTCTCCTTAAAAAATATGAAAGCAACAGGAACGATTGTCCCTACAAAATATCGAGACGCCACTTTGCTTTTTGATTTTGATGAAGCCTTCGTCGTAGCTAATTCTTTCTTTGCGACAGAAAAAATGAAATATCCGGGCGTGTTTTTTTTTGAGGCGAAGTATGTAAGCGCATACAGCTCACTCATGTATTACACCTTTTTTTCTGCGTCAAAAGAGTGGTTGGCGGCAGGCCTTATTCCAGGCGCGCTTTTTGTTAACATAGATAAAATTGACGGACATATTTGGACAGATAGCGAAAAAAAGGAACTAGACGCATATACTTACTAGCGCCTCATAAATTAAAGCCTATCTCTAAACTTCACATTTGCGTTAGCAGATAGTAGCGCAAATGTGAAGTAAGGCAATGAGAGATAATTAGAATCTTTCTTTTCTCAGCGGATCAGCAAACGGCTAATGCCGCAAAGCGTCAAGTCCAGAAAGGAGCTGAACAGGCCGTACGAGAGCGCCGGGCCCGGCAAAGCGGAGGCGTATCTCTACGTTGCGTTGAAAAAAAGCCAATAAAACTTGACATGGCTATTTAGCTATGATAATCTTGGGACAGTAGGCCCGAATCGCCCTTTGAAAGCGGAAGGCGAGCGGGCTTCAATTTTTTCTCAGGAGTAGTGAAAGATGTCTGAGCGTTTTGTTGGAACCGTCAAGTGGTTCAATGCGACCAAGGGCTACGGCTTTATTGGGCGCGATGGCGGCGAGGATGTGTTTGTGCATTTCTCCGCCATTCAATCGGATGGCTATCGCAAGTTGGAAGCCGAGCAAAAAGTTGAGTTCTCAGTAGAGGACGGGCCGAAAGGCTTGCAGGCCGCCAACGTGGTGCCACTCGCGTAAGACTGGCCGGACGGCTAAGTTTTTGCGAAACGAACGGGAATTGTCGTGAGACAACTCCCGTTTTTTTTTATTTATCCAGGCAACGGCGCGGCTCATCGCCTGTGCCTTTGAATCCGTAAACCGCCCGGCAGACGTTGTCCACTGCGTAGAGCGCCTTAAGAGGATATTCCTTTTCGCCCCTTTCAGGCGAACCGGCTTCTTCTTCAGTAAAGCGATCCACGTAATCATAATCTTCCGCATTTCTTATGCCCGCGTCGGCCATGACGCCGAACATAAAATTCTCGCCTGCGAAGGTGCGTTTGAAGGCGAATTGTACGGTGGCTTTGCTACCCGCGTTGATTCTCATCCAGGCCAGGTCGGTATCTTCGGCATCTGGATCGTTCCCGTCAAAGACGACCGTGTCGTAGCCATTGCCGGGGAGCGGCGCGTCGGACCGTTCCGGCGAAAGCCCGCCAGTATCGTGATCGGTATCTTTGAGGATTTGGACGTTATGAGTGGCCCAATTCACTTCGTGCGGCGCGCGCCCAAGGATGAGATAGTCGCCAAACCCGTCTGCGTTGATATCCAGTTCAACGGCGTAGTCAATGCCGATGGCGTTGTTTGGGTTGGTTCCAATCAATTCGATTGAAACGTAGAAAAACTTTTCGTCATAGGCCAGGCTGTAGCTGACGATATCCACATCCGGCAGGTACGTCATATCTTGCGTAAAGGGGCGTTCAAACAAACTGATGTTATAGGAATCGCCGTATGGGGCGCGGTTTTCGGCGGCGGTATCCACGGAGGTTACGTCGTTAATCGTGACTTTGGCTTTGCCAACGATGGTGGATGGAATCAAAGAATGGGGGACTGTAATGGTGGCGGTTGGTAGCGCCAGCGTTGGGAACGGGGTGACGGTGGGTTCTGTAACAACTTGTGTTTCGGTGGCGCTTGGAGCAGTTACGGCGGGAGATTCTGTTGGGAGTTCTGTGGGGGAACTTTGCGGAATCCCCGGAAATGAACAGGCTAACAAACTGACGATGAAAAGAATACTGAAAGGAAACTTTGACCGATGTATTTTCATAAGCTGTAAGAATGTTCGCGCCTTATTGAGAAACCGCGCAACGGATGCCTACGTACGCGCCAGCGTAAGCCGGGTCCAGCGCCAGACGGGAATCCAAGCGGACGTTTTCGCCGTTCCCGCCGAAGGCATGCCACGAACCGCCGCGCGCAATGCGGTTGCCGCGTTTGTCCGGGTCTTCGCGCCCGTCGCCTGCGCTATAGGGATAGGGTAGCGCGAGCGAACTGGTCCATTCAAGGACGTTGCCTGAGAGACCAAGTACGCCGTACACGCTGACGCCTTTTAAGTATTGATCCACAGGCGCGGTGTCTCCGATGCACCCGTGCAGGTTGGCATAGCTACAATCCAGGGTGAGGTTGCCCCACGGGTAAATACGCGTATCGTCTGAACCGCGCGCGGCTTTTTCCCATTCTGCTTCGGTGGGGAGTCGTGCGCCGCGCCATTCACAATACATTTTTGCCATTTTCCAATCCACATATAGGACTGGATAATTGGCAAAAACCGGGTTGCCGAAATAGGTGTTGTGCGTTACCGAGCCGGTTTTGAGCGGCTTGCGACATTCCACGGCGTACACGCAAGCGTCATATTCTTTGTTTGTGGTTTCATATTTGTCAATGTAAAAGCCGTCCACGTAAACCACGTTCTCCGGTTTGGAAGATACGTCGCCGCTGTCGTTGGCGCCCATCGTGAAGTCGCCTGCGGGAATGTACACCATCGTCACGTTCCTTTGATCTTTGATTTCATTCGGAATGGACGTTTCCGTGGGGATGATGGTTTTCGTTGGCGCGCTGGTCACTTCCACGATTACCACTTCCGGCGTGGCGGAGGCTTGGGCGGCGGTTGTGATTGCAGTGGGCGCCTTTGGCGTGGCTGTCGGGGTATAAAAAGTGGATAGATACAAATATCCGCCCAATGCCACAACGACGCATAGCGCCCCCAACCCGCCGAGAATTGGGATTAAGCGCTTCTTTTGCGCCGGTTGTAAAACTTTTTCAGCCACTTCTTTTTTGGAGATGCGCCCGGTCATTTGGTCGCGCAGAGTCTCCGTTTTAGTTAGCGAGGCCAAAACTTCTTTACCGGCCAGCAGGTTTTGTAACTCACTGCTAAAAGTACGCATATCCGGGTAGCGATTGGCCGGTTCTTTGGCGAGCGCTTTGAGGAGAACCGCCTCTACGTTTTTTGGTAAGTCGGGAATGTAATTTTTAGGTAAAGGCAGGGATTCTGTAGCCTGCTTCAGCAAGATGCCCGCCGGAGTATCTGCGGTATAAGGCCTGCGGCCTGTAATCATTTCGTAGAGCACGACGCCCAGCGAATACAAATCGGATTGGGTCGTGGTTTCGCCCGTCCATTGTTCGGGAGCCATGTAGTCGGGCGTGCCCAACCCGGAGCCGGAACTGGTCAGATGCGTATTTTCTTTGGTTTCTTCCCCAAAGATTTTCACCAGCCCAAAATCGGTCAGCATGGGCTGACCTTTTTCCGTCATCAAAATATTTGAAGGCTTGACGTCGCGGTTGATGATGTTGCGGCTGTGAACATATTCCAGCGCCTGTGAAATTGGCAAAACCAATTGCACCGCTTCGCGCCATGGGAGGGGGGAGCCGAGTTTCTCTTTCAGCGTGCCGCCTGAGAGATATTCCATGACCAAATACGGCGAGCCTTCGTGCTCGCCGTAATCTAACACGCCGACGATGTTGGGGTGCGAAAGTTTGGCCAGCGATTTGGATTCGCGCTCAAAACGCTTGAGGAGCATTTCCATTTGGTCGGGCGGAAAGGCGTCGCGGCGAATGACCTTGATCGCCACTTCGCGGTCGAGGCGTTCGTCGTAGGCCTTGTAAACCGTTGCCATGCCGCCTTCGCCGAGGCGTTCGAGGATTTTGTAGCGTTCAAAAGTCTGACCGATGATTTCTGCCATGGTTACCTATTAAAACATGCGATTAATTTGATGTTTTAATTATAAGCTAAAGCGGGCGCTTTTTTCCTTGCATCTGCGTTATGTGCGCGCGGCTCCAGCAGGCCCCAGCGGCTGGCTCCCAGATAGAGGATGTCCAGCACGAGGTCTTCGTATTTTATGCCTTCCGCCTTGGCTTGTAGGCAAAGGTCGCTGTAATCAGGCGTGAGTCCGGGCAGGGTGTTAATTTCCATGACGCGCGGGTTGCCTTCTTCGTCCAGGCGAATGTCGGTGCGCGAAACGTCCAGCGTGTTAAGCAGTTGATGGGCCCGCAGGGCGAGATATTTGAGTTTTTTTTCCAACTCAGGTTCAACTTCTGCCGGGCAAAAATAGCCGGGCGTACCGTCTGCGCCGACTTCTTTGGATTTCGCCTCGTTGGTATAAACCCAGGTTGAGGTTGAGTTTTTTGTATCCAATTCAAGGATTGGAAAACGATGAAAGCCGTCTTTTTCATACCATTCCGGGTGGCGCGAGTAGAGCTTTGCGTCGGCGCGCCCTAACAGGCCAATGGTGAATTCGCGCCCGGGTAAGAAGGTTTCCACCAAAGCGGGTTGCTGATAAGTGGAAACGATGTATTGGACGCGCTCACGAACCTCCCGTTCGTTGGCGCAGATCGCTTTGAGATCCACGCCCATGCCGGTGCCTTCGCGCGCCGGTTTGACGAATAAGGGGAATTTTAATTCGGCGCGAAGGGTCTCTTCGCCGGTGACGAATTCTTGAAACGGCGCCACGGGTAGACGGCGGTCACGCCAAATCCTTTTGGTGAGCGTCTTGTCCAGCGAGATGGCGTTGGTCAACACGCGCGAACCGGTGTATGGGATTTTGAGCATTTCAAGCAGGGCTGGGGTTTGGGCTTCGCGCGCGTCGCCGCCCAGTCCTTCGGCAATGTTGAAGCAGATGTCTGGTTTTTCGGCGCGAAGCGCGTAAGGCAGGTCTCTATCGGCTTGGATAAATGCCGTTGTATGGCCGTCCGTTTCGAGCGCGGCCCGAAGCGCGTCTATCGTTTCAATGTGATCAAAGTCGGCGAAGGCGTCTGGCGGGACGCCCTCTGGCTTGGGCTGTGATTCGTCTTTGATATTGGCAAGGACGGCGATCTTCCAGCGCCGCTTGGGGTGCGGATGCAGTTTTTCTGCTTCATGAACAGGCGACTCGGACATTGGTTTTCCTCTGAAAATTTTCAGTTTGTAATGAGGCAATCATAGCTTAAGCCGTCTAGATTACAAGGGGGCAGGCAGTTTGTTAAGGTGAAAAATCTCAATGCTAGACAAGCCATAGTCTTTCAGGTATCATTTGTGCGCTTATTGATTTGCTCAATAAGCGCATTTTTTAAACGGACTGCGAACGATTTGCAGATTGCGTAGAGGAAGAAAGACACTCGTGGCCATGTTTTCCAAAGACCTGGGCGTAGACCTGGGCACCATGTTTACTCGAATTGCCGATGGCGCGCAGACGCTGTTGGAAGAGCCGACGATTGTCGCCATTGACGTTAACGATCAAAAAATGGTGGCGGCCGGGCTGGAAGCGCGGGATATGTATGGGCGCGTGCCGGAAAGTATTGAAGTGGCGCGTCCATTGCGTAACGGCGTGATTGCGGATTATGAAATTACGGAAACTTTGCTGGCTTATTTGCTTCAGCGCGTGAGCGGTTCGATGCGTATCTTTCGCCCGCGCACGATGATTTCTGTGCCGTATGGCGTTACCAGCGTGGAACGGCGCGCGGTGTACGAAGCGGTGATGGAAGCGGGAAGCCGCGAGACGTTTTTGATTCAACAACCCCTGGCCGCGGCCATCGGCATTGACCTGCCGATTAATTCCCCTTCTGGAAATATGATCATTTGCCTGGGCGGCGGTTGTACCGAGGCGGCGGTGATGGCGATGTATGGGATAGTGGCCGCGGATACATTGCGCTCCGGCGGCATGGATTTAGATGAAGCGATCGTGAGCTATGTGCGCCGAAAGTATGGCGTGATTATTGGCCAGGTGACGGCGGAACAATTGAAGATTCGCATTGGCGCCGCCATTCCGCAGGATATTGAAAACAGTATGGAAGTGCAGGGACAGGATCAGGTCACGGGCTTGCCCCGCCCGGTAACGCTGACCACTGGTGAAATTGTGGAAGCCCTGCAAGATTCGCTCAAACAGATCGTTGAGACGGGGCGTAAAGTTTTGGAGAAAACGCCGCCGGAACTGGTTTCGGATATTATTGATCGCGGCGTGGCCTTGTGCGGCGGCGGCGCGTTACTCCGCGGCATTGATAAACTGTTGACTAAATCTCTGGGTATTCCCGCATATCTGGTGGATAATCCGCTGACTTGTGTAGTGGAAGGCGCCGGGAAAAGTTTTGGCATGTTGAACGTAATCCGGCGGAATTTGCCGCAAGTTTAAGAGAAAAAAGGTTTCCAGTTTTGGAAACCTTTTTGTTTGCGTTCAAACGGTTATAAATAGTAGGTCATCCGTTGCAGATGGGTGGATGGATCAATGTATTGGACTTTGACATGATCTGGCACGTTTAAGCTGATTGGCGCGTAGTTCAAGATCGCTTTTACGCCAGCCTGCACCAACTTCTCGGCGACGGCCTGCGCCGCCGTGGCCGGAATGGTGAGCATGGCCACTTTCACGTCCAGGGCTTTAACTTTTTCAACCAGATTTTCCGCATCCTCAATGACAAATTCGCCCACTTTGCGGCCTACTTTGTTTTTGTCCGCGTCAAAGATGGCGGCAATGCGAAACCCGCGATTCTTGAATCCCTGATAATTCACCAGCGCGTGGCCCATATCGCCTGCGCCAACCAAAACCACATCCCAGACGCGATCCACTTTGAGGATTTCACGCAGTTTATTCAGCAGATATTCAATGGAATACCCCGTGCCTTGCTTACCGAAATCGCCGAATTGTGAAATGTCCTTGCGAATTTGCGCGGCAGAAATCCCCACGCGCTCGCCCAATTCTTGAGAAGAGGTAGTCTTGAGTCCGTTGTCTGCCATGCGCTGTAAGGCGCGTAAATAAATGGGTAGTCGTCCTACGATAATGTCTGGTATTTTTTCAGCTTTCATCCTTTGCACCTCAGCTTCTGAGAATAAGGAAAAAATTTACCACAAAATGACATTTTGTGCCATTATACACAAGTCAGGTACAAACAGAAAAATAGTTGTGGTTTTTATTGAGAAGCGGGACGAATTTTTTTAATTGCAGAACTGATTTCACCAAATGAAACTTGAATAGGGTTTAACTTTAATAGGGCAGATAGGGTTATCTTCTTTTGCTTTTCATTTTTAGCGTCGAGGATGGATGTAGGTAAAATGTAAAACGTCCATTGATCTAAATCTAGCGGGTCAAGCGTGGATTTTTCCTGATGTCGTAACAGGCAGAAGATATAAATATCCGCATGGCGTTTGGCTTCACGGCTGTATTCTTTGGCGTTGGCGTCCTGGTCCTTTTTTGGGCCAATGGCGAATGAAATTTTCGAGAATTTGACTTGCGCCCAAGTCTGAAGATATGCGGCGGATTTTATTTCGAGTTTGACGCCGTCTTTTGTAAGTAAATCGTATGTGTCCCATTCGCGCCGCAAGTTGGCTGACAGCCCTAATTCAGAAGCTACAATGTATTCAGCCAGAATGCCGCGTATGGCGTTGCTCGATAAATCCGAGTTAGCCCATTGCCAAAAATCGAACAACTTATTCCCCAGCAGGATCCCTTTTGCTCTGAAATTTTCTTCGCCGGTTTTCCGAGACACAGTAATTGCGCCTAGATTATGATCCATACAGGGGCTTTCCTATAAGCAAAAATTTTATTGCTCAGCGATGATCTTTAATACATCGGCGGGGATCTGCACGCCCGCTTCCTGAGCTTTCAAGATATAGTTTCGCGCCGTATCAATCTCCTTTGGCTCGGACTGTAAATAGCAAACGCCTAACGCGTAATTTACGTTGCCGTCGCTTGAAAATAGATTGTAGATTGCTTCAAAATATTTTTTGGTGTTTGCACAGTCTTGAATCTCAAAATATGAGAAGCCCAGGTAGTATTGAGCGTCTGACACATAGGACGATGATTCTTGAATGTATAGTTTCTCTGCAGTCGTCAGGTAGGAGATGGCTTTTTCAGGCTGGCTCAACCGATAATAGATGCTTCCCAGCCCAAAATAACCTTCCGGGTTTTCAGGCGCGGTCTCGACTAAGGCTTCGTACATTTCGATGGACTTTGAAGTTTCGCCCTGGAGATTGTACGCAAGCGCCAAATTTTGGAGCGCCACGGGGTTGTCGGGCTTTACTTCCAGAGATTTTTTATACCAGAGGATTGCCTCGTCAATTTTGCCTTGTTGCCGAAGCGTTTGTCCCAGGTTATCCATCGCGTCGCAATATTCAGGGTCAAGTTCAAGCGCCTGCCGATAAAGCAGTTCTGCTTCTGTAAGATTTCCATTCATTTGCGAAGTATAGGCGTCAGTATATAGGGTTCGCGCCTCCGCGCTATCGCTGGAACAGAAGATTTCTTCTTCTTTTATTTTGATGTTGGGCGTTGATGTAGGCTCCTGGATGGAGATGGGAGTTTCTGTTGGAGGCGCGGCTGGGACTCCCCGCCCTGGCTGTAAACTGGAACATGCAAAAAACAACAGGGAAGCGCCAACTAAAGCAAGCGTTAATTGACTTGGTTTCATTTTTCTCCTGAAAATTAGGGTGGATTGCCGCTCAACCGATTGGCATTGTCTTTATGGCTTTTATAGGCTTCGCTGTCGTAGTTGTACCAATAACTTGTCTTACCCCTCCACCCCAAACGTATCAATCAGCAATTTGAAATTTCCGCCAACCGGGTACAAAATCGGGCAGGTGCATCCGCGTTTTTTGTATTCCGCCACTTTGGCTTTGGCTTCGGCGGGCGTGCCGGAGGCGGTGATTTTATGAACGAGTTCGTCTGGCACCAGGTCTTTTGCTTTCATAATCTGCTCTTTGGTGGCGGGCCAGCCTAAAATGGATTGAATCTTTTGAATGACTTCGTCTGAAACGTTGGAGGCTTTGGCGATGTGCGGCTGTTGCGCCAGGTACTGGCACAACAGCATTTTGGTGTAGTCAATCGCCTTGTCGTGATCTTCATCCACTGAGCAGACGATTAACTGCGGGCGGTCAAAATCTTCCAGCGTGCGGCCGGACTTTTTCAGCCCTTTGTTCAGCAGTTCCAGCGCTTTATCGTTATAGTCGGGCGCGACGCAATAATTCAAGA
The DNA here is from genome assembly GCA_020851785.1 of Anaerolineales bacterium. GTDB lineage: Bacteria > Chloroflexota > Anaerolineae > Anaerolineales > Villigracilaceae > Villigracilis. Next base: position 43,829 of record JADZCC010000072.1, on the reverse strand, counting down.
CTGCGCCATCGGCAATTTCGCCGGTTAATTCCATCATTTGGTCGCCGGTCGCGCCGATCATAATTGGGATGTTGCGCGGTTCGCGCCGACCATGCACCACATCCAACTCAATGCCATTGACGCGGATGAATTCGCCTTCAAAGGTTACGCGCTCCATGTTGAGCAGGCGTTTCATCACTTGGACGGTCTCGCGCATGGCGGTGAGCGGCTTCCTTCTGTCTATGCCTACGTTTTTGGCCAGTGGGTCCCACCAGGCGCCGAGGCCGCAGATAATGCGATTCGGGGCCAAATCATCCAGGGTCAAGAAAGTGGCGGCTAGTAATCCAATATTGCGCGTCCAGTTATTAATCACCCCCGAACCAACTTTGATGCGATTCGTGACGGCGGCATACCCAGCCATGGGGACGATGGCGTCGCGCACGAGGCGACTCTCGGCCTGCCAGACCGCTTCAAAGCCTTTGGCTTCAGCATACTTTGCGTATTCCAGTCCGTCGCGCAGGTCGTGCGAATCTTGCAGGTAAAGCGCCACTCGTTCTTTGTTCATGGAAATACTCCTTGTGGTGCAGAATGGATCGCGTAGAAAAGCGTTTAGTGTTTTGCGGCTTCTAGTTTGCGGACAATTTCCAAATCTTCGGGCAAGTCCAGGTCGAGCGCCAGCGATGGTAAATCCACAATTTCCAGGTTAGCTCCGGCTTGTTTAGCCCGGTCGCAGTGACGTTGAAAAGAGCCTTCCCCGAAATCATAGTCAATCAGGCCGGCGGGAAACATCAGCAAGGCGTTGGTGCCGGAGTGATGCCGGTCTGGAGCAATCACTACCACGGGCGGCTTGCCGCTTCGATCTAATAAAGTTTGCACGTCTTGCGCGGTGAGCAAAGGCAGGTCGGCGGGAATGACTAAAACCCCCTGCGTGTTGTGAATCTGAGCGACAACGGTTGCGCGGGTGAGCGCTGTGTTCAGGTGTGGTTGGCCATCTTCCTGCACAGTTTTTGCGCCGTAATTTCTGGCAATCGTCAGCGCATGTGGGTCGCGGCTGACGACTAGAATCTTATCCAGTTCTTTGAGTTGGGTCAGAGTCCCCAGCGTCTTTTCCAAAAGATTCTGATTTAATTGCGTGCGTTCTTCTTCCGATAACGTCCCAGCCAGACGGGACTTTCCGCGTTTGAGGGGTTTGACAGGCACGATCGCCCAAATTGACATGGTTATAAGCTCCGTACGAAGTGTAGCACATCCGCGGCTAGGCGCGCACGATCTGTAAGGTGATTCATAAGCGTATTCGTCGTCAGAGTTTTGAGGCCCAATTGATTAACGGATTTTTCCAATTCTGCATCCACGCTGTCTAACACATAGCCCGCCAGGAAGTTTTGATAGTGTTTGGCAACTGCCAGCGCGGAAGGTTCAATGCCCAATTCCGCGTACATTTTTGCGGCGGGGCCTTTGACCGCCTGCCCGCCAATGATCGGCGAAATGGCCACAATCGGCTTGGCTGGCAAGGTTTTGACGACGTTGAGGATGGGGTCTATGCTCACCCAGGGGTTGGATGGGCAAATCACAAGCGCGTCGGCTTGATGAAGCGCTTCAACCACGCCGACGGCTGGTTCAGCGGAAGCGACTCCGTCAAACCGAAAGCTTTTGACCCTCGGCTCACACCTTTGGTGAACAAAATATTCCTGAAAGGCCAGTTCGCCCGCGTCCGTCTGGACGATGGTTCTGACCGGCGAATCAGACATGGGCAAAACCGTCGGCCCAATTCCCCAGGCTTGGCAAAAGTCTCTGGTGATTTGTGAAAGCGTTTGGCCCGCTTTGAGCCTGCGCGTGCGCTCCAAATGCGTGGCGATGTCCTGATCGCCCAGCCGAAACCAGCCCGCGCCGCCCAGTTTTTCCACGTTGGCAATCACGTTCCAGGTTTCGTTGGCGCGTCCCCAACCGGTTTCAAAATTGGCGAGCCCCGCCAGCGTGTAACAAACAGTGTCCAGGTCTGGGCAGATGGCCAGCCCCAAATGTTCAAAATCATCGCCGGTGTTGACGATGACGGTTAATTCTTCTGGCGCGAGGTGTGCGGCGAGTCCGTGAACCATTTTGGCTCCGCCAACTCCTCCGGCTAAGGCTGTGATTTTCATAGCGTTATAAAATTTTAACAACTTCCTCAATGGGTTTTCTAATTCTAGCTTCTGGCGTTTCAATGGGATAGCCAATTAGGAACATGGCTTGCGGCTCCCAACTAGGTTGGATGTTCAATGCGTTTTGCACGCTGGCTTGCGCGAAGATCGGGCTACACACCCAAACGCCGCCCAGCCCTTCGGCATGTGCGGCGAGCAGTAATTGCAAACCCGCATTGGCGACGGATTGCGTGGCGATGAGGTATTCGGCTTTTTTTCGGCGCGCGTCGGGGTATGCGTCCATTTCGTTCATTTCAACGCAGAGGATGACGACGAGTGGGGCGGAGGTAATTCGCTCTTGTGATTTTTTCACGCGCTTTTCAACATTGGCTTGCGCGAGGCCGTCTTTTTCAAGGTCGCGTTGAAATTCAGCGCCCATGGTTTGCGCCAGTCGCTCTTTGGCGGTTGAATCTGTCAGCGCCACGAAGCGCCAGGGTTGGCGATGGTGCGCGGACGGCGCAAATGTGGCAGTGTGGAGCATGTCCTTTAAAACCGAATCCGGCACCGGGTCCGGTTTGAAGCGGCGGACGGAGCGGCGCGTCCGCAGAAAGGCGTGCAGGTCAGTTGTGCGCGTCAAAATGAGTCGGCTTAATTTTGAAGATCACGCGAGTCTGCCCTTCGGCAAGAGTCCAGGGTTCGCCGCTGTACTTCAAAGAAAGCTGGTTGATGTGTTCGGCGGCGCCTTCGGTGGTTTGGCTGACAACTTCGCCGCGCATTCCGAGATAGCGATAGGGATTCTTGGGGTCGGAGATGGTCATGGCCACCTGCGGACGCGCGCGCATGTTTTTGTCTTTGATGCGGCCTTGCGCGGTGTTGATGAGGATGTATTCACCGTCCACGTCGAACCAGACGGGCGTCACTTGCGGCGCGCCGTTGGGCATGAGGGTGGCGAGATAGAGAAAGGCTTTGGAGTCTTTCTGGACGAGGTCGAGCATGGTTCCTGGAAAGTTCATAATGCGGCTCCTAAATATATTTTTTGTTTGAGAATATTCCCGCTGGCGAAGTGTATCAGGCGGGCGTTAGATTCTTGTTAGCGAAACATATCCTGATGTTTTGGGCGGATTAATTCGGCGAGCGAGCCTTCGGTTAATGGATAGGGAAAACCGCGCACATGGACGATGGGCGTGCCTTCGGCGGCTTGTCCCATCATCAGGGATGCGGCGGCGGCGAGTTCGTCGGCCACGCCGACTACGGTGATTTTGAGCGTGTAATCGAAGAGGTCTTTCCAGCCGCGTTCGTCAATCAGCGCGGGAAGGCCGCTCAACCCAATGCACATGCCGACGGTTCCGTTGCGCCAGGCTCGCCCATGCGAATCGATGATCATCACGCCGATGCGTTTGCCTGTGCGTTGAAAGATGAACTCGCGAAGTTGTTTGGCGGAGGCGTCTGGGTCTTGGGGCAGGAGCAAAACGTATTCTTCGTTTTGCTTTCCTGCGCCCGCTACGTTGGAATGATCAATGCCGGCGTTGGCGCAGATGAATCCGAGGTTGTGTTCCACGATGATTGCGCCCGGGCGTACGCGCACAATTTCTTTACTTTCCTGCAAAATTAATTCGACAAGGCGCGGGTCTTTTTCGGTGGCTTGAGCCAGTTCCAGCGCTGGCGGCGAAGGCGTAACGGCGGCTAAATTGACCAGACGCCCTTCGGCTTTGCTGATCACTTTTTGAGCAAAGATCAGGATGTCGTCGTCTTGAATTTCAATTTCTGTTTTTGATAGAGACGCGAGGACGATCCCGGCCAGCGAGTCGCCTGATTGAATGAGCGGGATGTTGATGAGGGGAGTGAGGGTGAGGGCCATGAGGATAATGCGCGATTTGTAATGCGGAGATTACAAATCGCGCATTACGATTGATTTATACTTTTGAAATTCCGGTGAGTTTGATTCCGGCGTGCGTGGAGCCATATTTTTTGTTAATGCCAATCAAGACGCTGGTGAGGCCTTCCACGACGACCGAGTTTTCAAGCGGCCCAGCGTCCCAGCCGGTCAGTCCGGCGGCTTCCACCAGTTTGAGCGTTTCGCTTCGCGCTTCCTTTGAAGAACCAGTCACCAGCACGTCGCATTCCACGGCGGCGTCATCCAGCAGGTGTTCATGCGAGATGTTTTGAAACGCGGCGCAGACTTGCGTTTCAGCGCCGAGAATTTCTTTCGCTTCCTGCGCGGCAGAGCCAGCTTTGGGCATTTGCACCGTGGCAACTTTTGGCGGAACCAAAGGCACGGTGACATCCACCAGCAGTTTGCCTTTGAGTTCGTCCTTAACGTTGGCGAGCGTTTCGGCATGGGCAGAATAGGGGACGGTTAACACGGCGATGTTCGCTTTTTTTGCGGCTTCCAAATTGGATAAACCAACGACGCTGGCCTGACCTTCGAGCCGGGTCAGCAATTCTTGAGCGGTAGATTCCGCCCGGGCCGCATCCCGCGAACCGATGATGACTTTGTACCCAGCCTTCGCCCAGCGATAGGCCAAGCCCTTGCCTTCCTTGCCTGTGCCGCCGAGGACGGCGATACTTAATAAGAGTTGCGCGTTTTCCATTAAATCTCCGTTATGAGGCTTTTGCCGCTTCTTCCTGATACTTCTTCCAAATGCGCGGGGCAATTTCGCGGGCGCGTTCGGCGATTTCGTCTTCGTCCAAAGTTTGGAGTTTGCGATCTTTCATCAAAACTTTTCCGCCGACAATGGTGGTCGTCACCAGGCTGGATTGAAAACCAAAGATCATGTGCCAGGGCAGGTTTTCGACCGTGAGCGGGGTGTGAGGTTTATAGTCCACAAAAACGATGTCGGCAAATGCGCCCGGCGTTAACTGTCCCAGCGGGGCGGCGGGGAAGAAGAGGTTGGCTAATTGGGCGTTGTTGTAAGCCGCCATTTGCTCCACGAGCGAGCCGTTCATGCGGCGCGGATCGCGGGTCTCGATTTTTTGTAGGAGATAGGCGGCCTTCCATTCGTCCCACATGGAATTGGAAAAACCATCATTACCCAGCGCCACTTTAACCCCAAGCCGCAACATGGATTCGACTTGCGCGGCGCCAACGGCGTTGTTCATGTTCGAGCGGGGTTGATGCGTTAGCCAGGTTTCGGTTTCGCGGAGGATTTCCATTTCACGCGCATCCAGGTAAATGCCGTGCGCCGCAATGGTTTGCGGGCCGAGGATGCCGTGTTTTTGCAGGCGCTCCACGACGCGTAAATTGCTTTTTTTCAAGCTGTCGTATTGATCCGCTTCATGCTCGGCTACGTGGATATGAAACCCAACCTCGTCTGGAACGTTGGCGCGGCAGGCTTGCAGGGTGATGCCAGAAAGCGTCAGACTGGCGTGCAGGCCAAAGGTCGCCGCGAGGCGCGGATGCGGGTTGGCGCGCAGGCGTTTGAGGAAGCGCGCATTTTCGTTGATGCCATCGTTGGCTTTTTCCAATCCGTCGCGGTCGGTCACTTCATAACATAAAACGCCGCGCAGTCCGCTTTTATCCACCGCGTCGGCAATCTGGTCGAGCGAGCCGTCAATGGCGTTGGGCGAGGCATGATGATCAATCAGCGTGGTTGTGCCGTGTTTGATCGCGTCCACCAGGCTGATTAATGCGGAGTAGCGCACGGCTTCCGCATCCAGCGCACGGTCGAGCGGCCACCATAACTTTTGCAGAATCTCAGGGAAGTCTTTGGGCGCGTCGCCGGGGATGGCCAAGCCGCGTGAAAAAGCGCTGTAAAAATGGGTGTGTGCGCAAATGCCGCCCGGCAGAATGTATTGGCCGTTGGCGTCGGTAGGTTTGGTCTTTGGGTGTTTGGCGACGAGCGCTTTGGTTGGTCCAATCTCTTTGATGCGATCTCCGACGATGTAAATGGCATGGTTTTCCAAAATTCGATTTGGAGTTTCCCAGGTAATCAGATTGGCGTTGGTAATCAGCATATTTAATTTAATCCGAGTTGGGTTGGGTCGGGCAGTTTAATGCCGGAGGCTCCCAGTTCCCAAAGAATGTTGAAGGCGGCTTCGCGCAATTCGGGGTCGTCTTTGTACATGGCATGATAAATCTGCGTGACAACGCCTTCCGAGGGCGCGAATTTCAAATAGGGTAGGGCGGCCAGGCGCGTTTCCGGGTTATCGCTTTTGAGCGCCTGCAGGAGGATGTCCGTAGCGGGCGTTCCGGGGGAAATGCCCACGCCTTGTTTGCTGGCAAATTCCACCAGCCATGGAGAGTCCGACGGGGCTTTCAGTTTGTGCGGCGCGCGCGAAGCGATGTTCGTCTTGGCGTCCAATACTTCGGTGGCGGCGTTGCGTACCACCCATTGTTCGTCTGAAATTTGCACCTTTTGCAGGGCCTCGATAGCCCAGGCGTTATCCAGGCGGCCCAACCCGTAAGCGATGGCGCGGCGCAGGAGGATGTCGGAATGCTCCAGCCCTTCTTTGAGCACGGCGTGACCTTCAAGCGGGTCGCTGGCCAGGGCTTCGGCGGCGGCGCGGCGCACGTCTTCATCGCCGCTGAGCAGAGTATGGGCCACCAATTCCAGCGCTTCATTCGTTCCAATGGAAACCAACGCCAGACAAGCGGCGCGGCGGACGGAAATGCTGGGAGCGTTGAGCGTTTGCGCGAGGACTTGCGCGGCTTTCGCGTCTTTGATGGCGCCCAGCCCAAGCACAACCAAATGCACCAATTCAAAAGAGGTTGCGGTGGCAAATTGACGGAAGAGCGGGGCGGCGTTTGAGTCATTGCTGTGTACGAAGGCCGCCATGGCTTGTCCGCGTACGCCCAGGGGAATCCCTTCAGTTTGTAAAATTGCCGCGAGCGAACCAAATATTTTTCCGCGCCAGGGAGCGTTTTTAGGCGCGTCTCTCAGGAAGCGCGCCGCCGCCATGAGCGGGCGGTGCATGGGCAGGCGCGAAAATTCCAGCAGAGATTGAACGAGACTGCTGGCGTCGCCGAATGCGGCAAAATAACGCAGGGCGAGATATTTCCCCGCCCAGTCAGTTTGATTAAGGATTGGCTCTTCCGCATTGTAGTTTGTCATGGCGCGCCCGGCCAAATAACCGGCAAAGATCGGGTGGACGAATCTCATCCGATGGTTGGCGTAACTGACCAATAATCCGCTGGCGACCATTTTGCTGAGCAGGCCATACGTGGGCGTGGCAACTTTTTCGGTTTTCTTGTCGGCGGCTGGTTTTTCTTCAGCGGGCGGAGCGTCCGTCTTCATCTTCAGTTCGCCGGTCTTCATTTTCAACTCGCCGGTTTGACCGGGGACGCGCTCTTCAGACGGTTCAAATGAGCGCACCCAATCCCGCGCCTTGCGGGGATCGAATACGGCTTGCGCGCTTAAGGTGGCCTGCATGGCCAACGTCTCCAATGCGGCCAGCGGCGTGTTGGGTGGGGCAATCCGCCGAATGTGGCTGGCGATACCTTCCAGCACGTGCGGGCCTAAACTCTCGCCTGCATACGCGCCCCAGGCTTTGAGAGTCAGTTCGAGCGGCGTTAAATTTGAATTGTCAGAACCCAGCCAAATGTTAAGGAGGAGCGGGTCCACTTGTTGGCCGCCAGTTTGCGCCCAACTTTCGAGGCTGACCGTTTGCGTCCAAAGTTGGCCCCATTGTCGAATGAAGGTCTCGTGCTGTTTGGCCGACCAGGCCGCCAACGCCAGCGGAGCGAAGCCCAGCGCAATCAGCCCGTCCAAATATTCCGGCGAGCCTGTGGCGATGATTCGATTTTGCGGAAAGAGTTTGATCAGCAGTTTAAAATAGTCGCTGACGACCTGTTGTTCGGCAGGTGTAATTTCATCGTAGCCATCCACCAACAAAAAGGCCTGACCGCTTTTGAAAGCGCTTTGAATAAAAGCCGGCAGGCGTCCCAAGTCCAGCATGGCGGCGTTTTCTGAAAACGCATCAGTAATCGGCGTTAGCGCATTCTTTTCATCAACCGCGGGGAGTTTTAAATCCGCAACATGTAAAAGGAAGGGGACGACTTCTTGAAACGCGCCCATCTCCGAACTGCGGTTGGCCAGCAAAGAGGCAATGTGCGCCAGGGCTACGCTTTTGCCAATGCCCGGCTGGCCGATAATCACCAGGTTGGAATTGCCCGCCAACGCCTGCGGCAGGGTGAGCGTTTGCACGCCAAACGCAGCGCCAATTTCTGGCCAGCCTGGCAGGTAAGGCACGGTTTGAGAAATTACGTCTTCAAAGACAGGCGGCGCGCCCGGCTCCACAATTGGTTTTGGGGCCAGCACAAGCGGCGTTTGTAAAATTTCATCCAACGCGAAGAGCGGCGCGGCCAAGTGCATTCCCTGCGCGCGGCGCAGGGTGTTGCGCCGATGGTTTTCTTCAACGGTGGAGGACTTGCGCGTTTGCGCGGCTTCGCGCTTTTCCTTTGCTCCGCTTCGTATCTCATTCCAGAGCGGGCGGGCGCGCGCGATCAGCCACCAAAAAACCGAAGCGGCGATAAAACCAGCGAAGAATGAAAAGGGATCAAATCCAGATAAGAACATGCGTCAACTCGCGTATAAAATTCTACCGCACGATGGGCATTGCGCCAGTTGTTTGGCGGATTTCGCATTTTGTTGCAATGCGGCCGTGAGGGCGGCGCCGCACGAAGCGCATGAGTTATCCGAAAATTCGGTGACCGCCACGCCGCGTTTCTGTTTGCGTAAGTCGTTGTAAATGGTCAGGAGGCTAGGTTCAATGGGTTGTTCAGAGGCCGCGCGTTCCTGTCCGAGTCGTTCCAATTCGGTGGACAATTTGGAACGTTCGGCGAACAGGGTTTTATGATCGTCATTTAATTTGGATTGAATGAGGTCAAGCCCGCTTCGCGCCAGGCTCAAGCCGGATTCAGCCTCTTCAACTTTGACCAACGCTCCAAGTTCCCGCTCTTCCAACGCGGCGAGATGTTTCTTCAACGAAGCGGATTCTTTTTGCAAATCCTGCAGTTCTTTAGGGTTGTGAACCTTGCCGCTGTATAAGCTGGCTTCGGTTTGTTCAATTTTTATTTTTTGCGCCTGTACTTCGGCTTCAGCCTGTTTGAGATTCAAACCAGCAGTCCGCGCTTCTTTCTGTGCGGTTTCAACCAGAGTCAACGCCCGCTTAAGCTCCGCATCGTTTTCAAGCGTCTTGCGAATTTTCTCCAATTGCAAATTGGTCCGGTCTATCTGACTGTCCACTTGTTGCAGGCGAAAAAGTCCCAGAGAAGCGCTCATGTTTTGAATTATACCCTTCAGGCTTGCAAATGGCGATTTTTTTTACTGCACTGAAACGTTGAAGTAATTGTAAATGGCCTTGGCCAGGTCGGCGATTAACGGATTGGTAATATCCCAAACGTTATTGGCGGGGTGATAGGTGTACACGGAGAGGACGAAATTCCCGCCGGAGGTGTACACGATCCCGGCGTCGCTGATGTCGTGAACGGTCCCGTCTGAAGCGGGGACGTAGCCGTGTTTATGTGGGACGAGCGTCCCGTCTGGCACGCCGCCTTGGATCAACGCGCCGAGTTTATCCTGCGCCATAAAGTCAATTAACATCTGGCAGGCTTTGCCGTTGATCTTATCTGGAAAGGCCGCCACCAAAGCGCCGCCGCCGGTTTGCGCGCACTGATAAATATCCGTGAGCAACGAACCCATTTCGGAAGGCGTGGTTTGTGAATATGGATCGGGGTCTGTGAAAATATCGGAGCGCGAATTGCCCGGCGTAACCGGCTGAACGGAAAGCGGGGGAGCGCCTAAATAAAAGAACCCGTTGATGAACGTGCTGGTTAACCCAAGCGTTTTCATATTCTCGGTCACAATCAGCGGGCCGATGTTGGGATCAATGCCGCCGAGAACGATGTCAGTCGCAGAGTTGTCCGACTTGCCGAGCACGCGCGAGATGGTTGCGGTTGTTCCAGCGTCCAAAGTACTGCCGCGATTGATTAGATAAGAAGCGACGATGGGCACTTTGATGGTGCTGGAAGCGGTAAAGGCCACGTCTGGCTCTACGGGAAGTTCCTGCTTGTTATTAATCAGAAAGTGAATTTCCTGCCCGGTTTGTAAATCCACCATGTACAGCCCAATCAACCCATCAAACTTTGAAACCGTCACGATCTGTTTAAGCAGGATTTCAAGGTTGTCAATGGTTGGCCGGTCTGCAGTGGTGCGCGAAAAAGTAAGCGTGACGGAGCGGTTGGCGGGAGATTTGAGCGCGTCGGTGATCAACAGAACTGCGCGGTTAATGTCCAGCGTTTGACCGGGCGCGCCAGGTAGGAAAGAGGTGCCGCCTGGAATGGGTTGGGCAGGCGTGGGCGGTTCGTCGTAGCGCGCCGCGATTTCGTTTTGCAAATATCCGCGCAAGCGTTCTTCTGAAAGCGAAAAACTTAATGGAATTTGCGCGCCGGCCCGACTTTGATTCCAAAGGTAATCCCAAAACCCGCCCCAAAAGGAGCCGCCGGTGCGGTTTAAGTCTGCCGCGGCGAGCATCGTTTCCACGTCTGGTTCGAAGCCAATCAGGTTTGGGTCAATTTGAATTAAGCCGTCGCCGTAGGTAACTTCAATCGGCGAGGTGTAAACTTCCAGCAGGCGTTGCGAGGCTTCGGCAGGGGTGAGTCCGCCAACCGGCACTCCGGCAATCGTCATGCTGGCGGGATAATTATTTCTTTGACGGCTGTACCCAATCAGCGAGATGATGCCAATAATCACCGCCGCAATCAAGAATAAAAGAGAAACACCCCGCAGGATGGTATTTGTATTTCGGTTCCTCAATGCGCCTCCACAAAATAACGTAGCTTAAAAAGTATAACATACCAAAATAAAGCGCTTGTGCTAGAATACGGGCGTAATTTTCAAAGCCAATCTTTTTTTGGCTATCCTCTTAGGTGGAAGGATTGCAATGCTCAGATCTTTTTTGATTTATCTTTCTAAAGCCGCTTGGGCCCAAAAAATAGCGACCAGTTGGGGGCTGGCCTGGAAGGTCGCCTCCCGCTTTGTAGCCGGGACAAAACTTTCAGAAGCCATGATCATCGTCCATGAGTTGAACGCGAAGGGCATTAACGTCACGCTCGATCATTTGGGCGAACACATCAACACGCCCGATGAAGCGCAACAAGCCACCGACGACATCTTTGCGACGCTGGACGCGCTCGGAGCGGATGCGACTGCGCGCGGTAACGTCTCCATCAAACTGACGCAAATTGGCATGGGGTTGGATGAGCGCATCTGCGCTGAAAGCCTGGAGCGAATTTTAGCCCGCGCCAGACAGTGTAAAACCTTTGTTCGTCTGGATATTGAAGATACGCCTTATACCGACAAGACGATTAACTTGTATTACGCCATGCGCGAAAAAGGTTACGACAATATTGGCATGGCGGTGCAGGCCTATTTATATCGCGCCGAAGCCGACATCCGCCGCATGTTGCAGGACAAAACCCGCATTCGCATTGTCAAGGGCGCGTATAACGAACCGCCGGAAAAAGCCTTCCCGAAAAAGGCAGACGTGGATGCAAATTATGACTTGCTGGCCAAAATTCTACTGGACGCTTCGCTGGCCAATCAATCCGCCGCCTCGCAAGATGGACGTTTTCCGCCACTTCCGGCCATCGCTTCGCACGACGAAAAGCGCATTGCCTTCGTGAAGCAGTACGCCGAAAAGATCGGGCTTCCCAAAAATGGGTTTGAATTTCAAATGCTTTATGGGATTCGCCGCGATTTGCAGGAACAATTAGCTAAAGAAGGCTATGCCGTCCGTGTGTATGTCCCATTTGGGGCGCAGTGGTATCCTTACTTTGTGCGGCGGCTGGCCGAGAAACCAGCCAACCTCTGGTTCTTTATTTCCAACTTCTTCAAAGGCTAATTTCTTATAAATAGGACTTACGCAAAACCCAAGACCAAGCCGCGAATTTCGCTAATTCACGCGAATCGTTTTTAGAAATTAGCGAAATTCGCCTAATTCGCGGCAAAAGATTTTGATTTGCGTAAGTCATGATAAAAAGACTTCGTGGAACTCCACGAAGTCTTTTTATTTTTTTCGTCCTTCACGATCCAAGTTTACATCCTCCCATGAAGTCGGGTCGTTCAATGGCTCCAGATGTGTCAGGATTGTGACAAATGGCAAAGCCTCGCGCATGTCCGCTTCGATGCGTTCCAGAAGTTGATGACCGCGTTGCACCGTCCAATAGCCCGGCACCAGCACGTGCACAGAAACAAACCGGCGCGCGCCGGATTGTCTGGTGCGTAAAGCATGATATTGCACGTTCTTTTGCATGTGCTTCGCAAGGATTTTATGGACGAGCGCCTGTTCCTCCGGCGGCAGGGCGGCGTCCATTAACCCCAGGACCGATTTGCGGAGGATCAGAAACCCGGACCAAATGATATTCATCGCCACCAGCAAAGCCACAAGGGGGTCTAAAATTTCCCAGCCTGTCAGCGCTACGATGCCAATGCTAAAAATAACGCCCAGCGAAGTCCACACGTCCGTCATCAAATGATGTGAATTTGCCTCCAGCGTAATTGAATTTTCCCGTCGGCTGGCGCGCAATAAAATTTGCGCGACGCTGAAATTAATCAGCGCGGCCAGGAACGAAACGGCAACCCCCAGCCCAATGGCTTCGAGCGGCTTGGGCGTCATCAGCCTTTGCGCGGCCGTAAAGCCAATGCTCAACGCGGCAAGTAAAATTAACGTCCCTTCCAGCGTGCTTGAAAAATATTCAGCCTTGGTGTGCCCGTACAGATGATCTTCATCGGCAGGGCGGGCGGCAATTTTCAACATCGCCAGCGCCATGATGGCGCCCGCCAAATTTACAAACGATTCGAGCGCGTCTGAAAACAGGCCAATCGAGCCGGTAATCCAATATGCGTAGGACTTTAATAAAATCGTTGCGACCGCCGCGCCAATCGAAAGCCACGCAAAGCGGGTCAGCGAATTACGGCTACCGTTTGAAGTTTTCATAAACTTAATTTTGGATTTGAAGGTTACGCTTCCGATTCTGGAAACAACCGGGCCCAACTTCCAGAATCCCCGGCCAACAGGCCCAGCCCGCTTCGCACCGGACTGGAGCAGGGTTCTGCGTCGAAGAGCAAAGCCAACGCCTCAGCCGCAGGCGAGAAATACGCAATCACCGCGCAGTGCAGGCGCCCTTCGGATTCGTTGCGCGTAAAAACGGCAATATCTTTCGCTTCGTTGGCTGGGTATAACTCCTGAAATGCCGCGCGAATTTCTTCAGCCGGCTCGTCGGCGGTCATGCCGTCGCCAAGCGAGAGGGAATACCAAATGTTTTTCATGGCTTAATTATACCCAGCGCGGTCACAAATTGCGCCTTTTTGAAGTGAGGAAGCGCAACTTGTGACCGTGGGCATGATATAACGCTCCGCTCCATCGAGTACAATTCTCATTATGATGAACGCTTTAGCCCTCGTCACCGGCTCCGCTCATCGGCTGGGAAAAGTCTTTGCTTTGGAACTTGCCCGTTTGGGATATTCCGTTGCTTTGCACTATCGCGGCTCTGCGGACGAAGCCGACCATACCGTGAAGGAAATCCGCGCGTTCGGCGTGGAGTGTCTCCCCATTCGCGCAGATTTAACCCTCCCTGAAAAAATAGATTTTCTTTTTTCGCTGGTGGATGAATTCAAAGCGCCGTTAAAGGTCCTGGTCAACTCGGCGGCGGTGATGACGGCCGCCAACCCCACAGAGATGGAAACTGCAGAATGGGATTTGGCTTTGGATCTAAATTTACGCGCCCCATTTTTGCTGGCCCAAAGAGCCGCCGAACGAATGACCACGGGTGGGCTGATCGTCAACATTACGGATGTGGGCGCGCAAAAAGCCTGGAGTCGCTACCCGGCGTACACCGTCAGCAAGGCCGGGCTGGAATCGTTGACGAAAGTCCTGGCGCGCGCGCTTGCGCCGACGATTCGCGTCAACGCCATTGCCCCCGGCCTGGCGCTCCCTTCCGAAGTCGTTACCGCGGAGGAATGGAATCGGTTGCTGACCAAACTTCCGCTGAAACGCGCCGCCAAAGCCGAAGAACTTGCGTCCGCGCTTGAATTTTTAGTCAAGAATGAATACATCACCGGGCAAACCATCGCGGTGGATGGCGGCTATTCTTTAATTTAGGAGGCTCTCCCTTGTCTGAAATTAACGACCTTGCCGAAAAATTAAAAAGCGAAGGCGAAAAGACGGTTCGCTTTTTCTCTGAGTTGCCAGCCGAACAGTGGGGCTTGCAAATCTATACCGAAGGCGAGCTTTGGACGTTGCGCGATGTGTTGGCGCATTTCGTCACTGCGGAGCGCGGGTTGGTCAAACTCTTTGAGCAGATTCGCACGGGCGGGGCGGGCGCGGCTGAAGATTTCTCGATTGATCGTTATAACGCCGCGCAACAGCAAAAAGTGAAAGCCTTGACGCCCGCCGAATTGCTGACCCAATATCAGGCGGTGCGCGCCGATTCAATTCAATGGACTTCTGGATTGAAAGATGAAGAACTTGAGTTTACGGGCCGTCATCCTTTTTTGGGCGTGACCACATTGCGCGAAATGATTAAATTGCTCTACGTGCACAACCAGACGCATTGCCGCGACATCAAAAAAGCGCTGAACTAAAACGCCCTTTCAATGGCGCGACATGCTTAAATTTATCCGCCCGTCGGAGTTGTGCTTAACCGTCCTGACCTATGCGCTGGGGGGCGGCATTTCCGTTTATTTGAACAACCCTTTGCGACTTTCAGTTTTTACGCTGGGCCTATCCGTTTTGATCTTCGCTCAAATGAGCATGAATTTACTGGCCGGGGTTTTTCGTCCGCATAACGAACCGCTAGTCGTTGGAGAAACTCCCAGACAAAAAGAAGTTCTGCGAAACAATCTGCTGTATGTTGCGCTGATATTTTTAACGGGCAGTTTAACCTTTTCCTACCTTTTGCTGACGAATTACGCCGTTTCGACCCTTGTTTTTTATTTCCTGGCTCTGTTTATCGGCTTGGCCATCCTTTATGCGCTTCCGCCTTTTCGCCTGAATGGGCATGGTTTTGGCGAGCTGACTTTGGCGGCGCTGATCGCCTATCTGGCTCCTGCGCTGGGATTTGCGCTCCAAACCGAAGATGATCCGCGCCTGTTGCGCTTCGTGATTGTGCCGCTAACGGCTTTGGCGCTGACGTACTTCCTCACGTTGAATTTTCCCACTTTTACGGAAGATGAAAAGTATCAGCGTGGCACGCTCCTTCGCTTGCTAACCTGGGAACGAGCCATCCCCTTGCTAAATGGATTGCTGGCCTTTGCCTATCTGGCTTTTGTCTCTGCGCCATTATTTGGCTTTTCTTTGAGGCTGGTTGGAACAGCCTTCTTGATCCTTCCGCTGACAGTTTTTCAAGCCTTCCAACTTCATGCCATCCGTTTGGGGGGCAAGCCGAACTGGCGTGTGTTAACTTCAACTGCTTTTATCGTTTTCGCCGCAACGGTTGGGTTGTTGTGCCTGACTTTTTGGCGTTGAGCGTCGCATAAAATTCCCCCGCGCTTTTCTTGACAGGGCTTTTTTACGGGTGTATAACTCCCAGCGCAAATTGAATGGTCCTCGTTAGGCCAGGCGTCTGTTGCATACACAAGCCATTGTCCTGAAACGTCGAAAGACGCCAAAGGGTATACCAGGTGAGGTCGGCTTAAGGCTTCACTCAAAGTGGCTGGGAGCAATTCCCTACGATACACAGTGCTAAAGCTCAACCAGAGAGGCGTGCGTTCTTTAGGTCTGCCTTTGCGCCTCCCTGATTTTTAACGGGAGGCTTTCCTTTTGCCGGTATGCGATGCAGTTGCAAATCCAGACGCATAACGCAAGGAGGTGGTTCGCATGAGTAGTGCGAACGGCGATAAACAGTTGCTTCTTTCTCAGGCGAAAAGCCGGGCGTTCCCTTACGCCGGTTGGTTGTCTGCGTTTCCTCCTTTCGCGTCGCGCTGATCTGGCGGGCTTGTAAACTGTGGGGGAATGACGCGCAACCCCGAGCGTGGAAAGATTCGCCTTTTCGTCCAACGCAGGCGAGTCTTTTGTTTTAAGTCCCAATCCAAAATAGGACTCGCGGCAATCTCATCTGATTTAAAGGAAAATGGATATGAATCCAACATTGAAAATTATTGACCTCAAGGCGTTGGTGTCAGCCCGCGATTTTAATACCATTCGCGAAGAGACCAAAAATTGGCCGCCCGTGGATTTGGCCGAATTGATGGAGCCATTATCGGCGGAGATGGAAGCGGTGATTTTCCGCCTGCTTCCGCGCGATCAGGCGGCGGGAGTCTTTAGTTATCTTTCTGAAGAGCGCCAAAAAGAATTATTGAAAGCGATGGCCCGCGAGGATGTGGCCAATATCTTCAACGCCATGTCCCCGGACGATCGTACTTCCATCCTGGAGGAATTGCCCGCCACTGTGATTCAGCAATTGCTGAGCCTGCTCTCAACCGAAGAGCGCGCCGTCGCTTCGCAACTGCTGGGCTACGCAGAAGATTCCGTTGGACGTTTGATGACGCCGGATTTTGTGCGCGTCCGCACTGAATGGACGATTGCCTATGCCCTCGATCATATTCGCCGCTACGGCAAAGATAGCGAGACGATGAGTTCGATTTATGTGATTGACGAAAGCAATAAACTGGTGGACGACCTGCGGATTCGCCAACTGCTCTTAGCCCAGCCCACCGACTTGATCTCCGACTTGATGGACTTTCGCTTTGTGGCCCTGAAAGCCACCGATAACCGCGAAAAAGCCGTTGAAGAATTCAAGCTCTCAGACTTAAACGCCCTGCCCGTGACCGACGCTGAAGATACCTTGATTGGCATTGTTACCGTGGACGACATCCTCGATGTGGCCGAAGAAGAAGCCACGGAAGACATCCACAAAATCGGCGGTTCCGAAGCGCTGGACGAACCCTACATGAAAATTGGCATTCCCAAAATGGTGCAAAAGCGCGCCACCTGGCTGGTGATTTTATTCATCAGCGAAATGTTAACCGCCACCGCAATGGGTCAGTTTGAACATGAAATTGCCAAAGCCGTGGTTTTGTCCATCTTTGTGCCGCTGGTCATCTCCAGCGGCGGTAACTCCGGTTCACAAGCCTCCACGTTAATCATTCGCGCCATGGCGCTGGGCGAAGTGACTCTCAAAGATTGGTGGCGCGTCATGCGGCGTGAGTTTTTATCCGGCCTTTCGCTGGGCGCAATTTTGGGCGTCATCGGTTTTGTCCGCATCAGCGTCTGGGCCAAACTCTTTGGCTCTTATGGCGAGCATTGGTTCCTGCTGGCTCTCACCGTCGGCTTCGCGCTGGTGGGCATCGTTTTGTGGGGGTCGCTTTCCGGTTCCATGCTTCCGTTTATTTTGCGGCGCGCCGGGCTCGACCCAGCCACATCCTCCGCGCCGTTCGTGGCAACGCTGGTGGATGTTTCCGGGCTGATCATCTACTTTAGCGTGGCGGCGGCGATCCTTAAAGGAACGCTCCTCTAAAAGATAAAAGGGATAGTCTTGAAACGACTATCCCTTTTGATTTAAACCCGCTTCATCCCGCGCTGAGGTTTGCTTCGCCACCCTGAACATTCGCCCCTCTGTTTGTTTTACATGGCGCTCGTGATGGCGTAAATCGCCGCAACCAGCCCCAGCGCAAAGAGGACGAAAGTTCCGCCCGTTGCCGCGAGCGCAATTTTCCAGCCTTTAAGTTTGAACGTGACTCCGAAGACGAGCGCCAAGACGAGTAGAGCAAATCCGAAATACAAAATTGTGAAAGTCATAGCTGAATACTCCTTTTGAAATTTTATTCTTCACAAGGATAGCCGCGCGCCGCTCTCAAAGAGTAACAAAAAGCCTCAATTTGCTCGCTGATTGTTTTTCGCCAACTCTAGGAAGGCCGCTTCAAACGCCGCCCGATCTCCGCCGAAACATACTCGGATGGAATGTGGCGCGTTTGGGTCTTCGTAAGTTTGCCCGGCTTTGGCTTGCGGCTCCAACGCCACGGATACTTTTAACTCCCGCCAACTCCCCAAGTTCGGATTCGTGACCAACGCGGCCACTGCCGCATCCCAAACCGGCACAACGGAAGCGCGTTTCATCTTGGATTGCCACGAACGGAGCAGGCGCGTCAGGACGCGCCAAACGTGGCTGGGCGCTGGCGCTTTCGTCAGCGTTTGGATTGCAGAGTGGCTGAAGGCCAACGGCGACGAGCCTTGCAGGTGGGTTGCGTCCAGCGGAACCAGAAAAATTTGCGCGCCAGATTCAATCACGACCTTGGCCGCCAGCGGGTCGGTGTAAAAATTCCATTCTGAAACGGTGTTGGGGTTGGAGGGAATGTCCGTATGAATCACGCCCGGAACCGTAAACGCCCCGCCGCTGATGTAGATGGCCTCAATCTGATTAACCAGCGTTGGGTCGCTTTGAAGCGCGAGGGCCAGGTTGGTTAGGGGAGCGAGGGCCACGAGCGTCACCGGCGTGGGGCTGGCTAGAATTTGCTCGCGAATCAGATTCGGCGCATCTTGATAATGTGCGGGCGTTCTACGCTTGGGGAGTAAAATCCGAATGGCGTAATCCATTAGAAAGCGCCAAAAGGGCGGGAAGTCATTTTGATTGGAGAGGAGACTCGCGCCTTTGCCAATTGGAACATTTGCCTGCCCAGCCAGCGCTAAAAGCCGCGCGCAATTTTCCAGCCCGGGTTGAATGTGCGCTACGCCATCCGCTACTGTAATTGCGCGGACGTTAACATCTGGGTGTTCGAGCAGATAAACGATGGCGACATAATCGTCGAAGGAGAGGTCGGTATCAATGATGATGTTTTTTTGTGGGGGAGTTTGGTGGGCAGGCGAATTGACAGAATGGGGCATGGAGCGTCCTATTGGTTGAGAGTGAAATGAGCGGCGGAAAATTGAAAAATTACTAGCCACCTGACATTTTTCTTTTGGGATGCGGGTTTACGCGGAAAACGCGGATACTTTCAGCGTTTTGATTAAAGAGGTAGTTTTTTTCGCGTCCAAATTTTGAAACTGTCAAGTCGCTAGAAAAATTATTCGTTGTATCGAAAATGATAGCGTTCTAAAATGGCTTGAATAATCGCTTCCTGTTCCGGTTTGAGTTCGGTAAATTCAAAGCCAACGGTGAAACTCTTGACGGCATCTTCGGCTTTGCACCAAGCCACCCGCGCTGAAAGCGTTAGCTTGTCAACTTCCTGTTCGGCAAGGCTGGAAGGCAGTTCAACGTGCAGGCTGTAGGCTTTGCTAATTTCCAGGGCGTGTTCGCCAACTAGCATGACGCCGCGTAAATTCAAATTGCCAATGTAGCCCAAAAGGGAGCGTTCGCGCGCGTCATACACGGGCGTAAACGCCATGAGTTTTTTACGAGTTTCTTTGCGTTGGTCGTTCATTCGGTCGCTCCTTCGTAAATTACAGGGACGGGCTTGTCTCTATCCGTCAAATTTACCACAAGCGCATGACTGGCGCGGATGAGATTCTGCGGCGTGATCATAATCTCTTCGCCCCACTGACCGGCTCCCGTGCCGAGGATTGGCTCGTTGAGCAGAGTCGCTTCGAGGAAGGACCTGAAATTAACGCTCTGCCAGCCAAAGGCGGGGATCGAACCGATCACATATCCCGTGGCGGCTTTCACCGTTTCCGGCTCCGCCATCTTAATGTTACGCGATCCCAAGGCTTTCTTCAAATTTCCAGAGATCGCGTTCTGATCGCCGCCCAGCATCACCAGCGCGCATTCGCCGGTATCTAATTGAAAGATCAAAGTTTTCACGGCTTGTCTTTCGGCAAAACCCAGCGCTTTCGCCACATTGGCCGCGCCCTTTTCTGTTTCAGGCGAAAAACTTTTTGCTTCGTAGGGAATTTGTTGTTGTTCCAAATAAAGGTGTGCGGGAAGTTTCATCAATCCTCTTTATGTAGAAGCGCTGCGGCTGGATAAATAAATGCCCGCCAAGATTAACGCGCCGCCGCAATAGGTGAGCAGGGGCGGCGCTTCGCTGAGGATAAAGAACGCCAACACGGCCGAACCAATTGGCTCGCCCAGCGTGGTGATTGAAACCAGCGAAGCGGATAAATATTTTAGCGACCAATTATAAGTGGAATGACCGATGAGTTGCGGAATTAACGCCAGTAGAAAAATCCAAAAATAGGCTTTGGGTTCATACCCGAATACGGTGTTGCCCGAAACCAGCGTGAAAATAATCAGCGTAACGGAAGCCATGCCGTACACCAGAAAAATGTAGGGGATGAGCGTTAACCCCGCGCGAATTTTTCTGCCGATGATTAAGTAGCCCGTCACGGCCCAGGCGCCGCACAAGGCCAAAAAATTGCCCCACATGACTTTGCCCTTAAAAATAGATTCTGCGCCCGTACAATTGAATCCGCCATCCCAGGCGCACGCATCGGCCAAGCCGACGATGATTCCGCCGACGAGAGACAGCCCCAGCCCGAGGAGCGCCCAGCGGCTCAACTTTTCATTGAGCAAAACCGGCGAAAGCAAAGCGACCCACAGCGGGCCGGTGGTGACGAAGACCGCCGAACTGGCCACGCTGGTGTATTCCAGCGAGGTGATCCAGGTGGCGAAATGAATCGCGAGGAAAAAACCCGCAAGTCCGCCGAGCAAAATTTCGGTCCGCGTGAGGCGTTTGATTTGCTCCAGATATTTCGTCAGCGCAAGCGGCGCGAGCAGGAGCGTCGCAAACGTCACGCGCAGAGTCGCAATGACCAGCGAAGGCACATGATGCGCTTGCGCGAGTCGAATAAAGATGCTGGAGGTCGAAATGGCGAGGATGGCGATCAAAATGATGAACGGCAGGGCCGCTGGTTTGTGGGAGGTTTGCATTGGGCAAGTATAACGGATGCTGAAAGTTGATTTTTGTCTTGACATGACTCCAGCGGGGGAATACAATGATTTTGTTAATTTATCAATATACCAAGGAGCGCTCGCATGACTTTTCAATTACCCAAACTGGCTTACGCTTATGATGCCCTCGAACCGCACATTGATGCGCGGACGATGGAAATTCATCACACCAAGCACCACCAGGCCTACATCACCAATTTGAACGGCGCGGTGGAGAAAACCCCCGAACTGGCTGGAAAATCGTTGGAAGATTTGCTCGGGAATTTAAATGCCGTGCCGGAAGGCGTGCGCGGCGTTGTCCGCAATCATGGCGGCGGCACATATAACCACAATTTGTTTTGGGAAATTCTGGCGCCAAACGCTGGCGGCGCGCCCAAAGGCGAACTCGCTAAAGCCATTGACTCCGCTTTTACTTCTTTCGATAATTTCAAGACGGAATTTGCCGCCTCCGCTTCCACGCGTTTTGGCTCCGGCTGGGCCTGGCTCGTCAAAAAAGGCAGTGGCTTGGCTGTGGTTTCAACCGCCAATCAAGATAACCCGCTTTCAGACGGGCTGACTCCCATTTTGGGCATTGACGTTTGGGAACACGCCTATTACCTGAATTACCAGAATCGCCGCGCCGACTACATTACCGCGTTCTGGAACGTGGTCAATTGGGACGCGGTGGCCGCGAAGTTCTCGGCCAAGTAGAATTTTTAGATAGTTAATAAAAAAATCCCAGATTTTTTACCCGCCTTGCCGCTTTTGTAAACGAAGATATAATAGCCGCACTTAATTTCAAATCATCCTGTTGAGGATAAGGAGAATCTGAATGACCCATATCATTACAAGCTTGTGCGTTCGCGATCGTGGCTGTATCGAAGTTTGTCCGGTGGAATGTATGATTGCCGGTCAGCCGCTGGAAGAATGGCCCTGGATCTACATTGACCCGGATACCTGCATTGACTGTGGCGCGTGCGTGCCGGAATGCCCGTATTCGGCGATCTTCCCGGAAGACGAAGTCCCTTCGGCTTACACGGCCAAAGGCGGCGAGAGCATTGCCCAGGTTGGGCTAACCGGCCACTTTGAGGCCGTCAATCATCATGGCAACCCGATTGTTTTGGACATCACCCGTCAGTTGGAAGCTGGCGAAGTTTTGGATTTCACGCCAGATATCAAGCCGCATTACGACTTCTTCAAAACCGGCCCGGGCTATTCCGCCAAAGACGTTGACGACGGACGATAACGATCAAAAGAAAAGCCGCGCAAAACTTGCGCGGCTTTTTTATTTAATAATCGCGCCCAACAGTTGATCGCGAATGGCCCTTGCCAGAGGAGCGTTGTCTTCTTCCAAAATAGCCGCCAAAGCCAAAGGCGAGCCGCCCCAATTGGGCAAGGAGCCGGAAACCAACCAGGTGAAATTTTTCTCGCCCACTTCCACCTTGTTGATATGACTCCAATAAGCGGTTCCCGGCACGATGAAATCCAAAGCCGCTTCGTCCGCCGCCGCGGCGGGTAGCGCGGTATGGGCAGTTCCCTGCGCTGGAAGAGTCACCCAGCCTTGCTCTGGCGTGTTCACGGCCATGGAAATGCGCGGCGCAGGCACAACCCCGTGATTGCTTAGCGCTGAAATTGCGAGGACAACCTGCAATGGCGTGACGCGAACGTCCTTTACGTTTATTTGAGGTTCTGTCTGTGCGAGCGGCAGGTTAAGTTTGGGTTGTTCAAATAAATGGATGGCGGTTAATAAGGCCTGAATTTGGGCATTACTTGGCCGGGTGTTTTGGGAATATTGGGTTTGAATGAGCGGCAGGAGTCCGTCTCCAAGTGGGTACAGCCCTTGCGTCACGCGATTTAATAACGGGGCGGTTGGGTCGCTGGAAAGCGCGGAGCCAATTTCATTGAGTTGATTCGCGTCGAAGGTTGGAGATGAAGCCATGCTCAGGATTTCGCCGGTTTGCGCGTTGATGAGGACAATTGCGCCGATGTGTCCGTTGAGGAGTTCATCAGCTTTCTTTTGTAAATTCAAATCAAGGCTCAAGCGTACGTCCAGGCCGGAGGGAGGGGAGCCATACACTAAATGATCCCACCAGATTAATCGGGATGGATTTCCCTGCAAGCCGCGCAGGTAATCGTCCAGGCTGGCTTCCAGCCCGGCCTGCCCAAAAATGGGGTGAGTGTAGCCAAGCGTTGGCCCAAGCGGCGGGTAGAGGTAGATTCTCTCGTATGAGCCGCTTTTGCCTTGCGTCACATTGAGCGGGGTGTTGTTTCGGTCGAGCAGGCTTCCGCGCAAAACATAACGATCCGCAATCGTGCGGCGGGCGTTGTCGGTGCGGTTGACCAAATCCGGGCCGCGCACCAGCGCCCACCAGCCAGCGGAAAAGGCGCAGGCAATCAGCCCGCCCGCCAGAATGGTGGAGAGAAGCGCGTAAGGCTTGTAATTTTTTAGGGGAGCAGGTTCGCTGTCTTCGGCGGCGCTGATGATGAGCAGTAGCGCCAGAGCAATAAATGCGGTTAAGAGCGACGACCCGCCGTATGAAACGAACGGCAGGGTGACGCCGGTGAGCGGCGCCACGCGAATGTTGCCGCCAATGATCAGCAGGCTTTGGATTCCGAGGTAGGTCACAATGCCTGTCGCTAAAAATCTGCGAAAGCGATCTGGCGCGTGTAACGCGGCGAGCAGGCCGCGGGCGAGAAAAAGCCAGATAGTGGCTAGCAGGCCTAAAGTTCCGAGCAGGCCGGTTTCTTCCGCAATGGCCGCGAAGATAAAATCTGAGATGGCGACTGGCACAAGCGTCGGACTGCCCATCCCCGGGCCGCGGCCAAGCGCGCCCCCGCTGGCCACTGCGAGGATGGATTGCACAATCTGATAGGATTGCCCGGACGGGTCGGCCCAGGGATAAAGCCAGGCGTTGATGCGAATGTGAATCACGTCAATCAGGAAGTATCCCGCCAGCAAAGAGCCGACTAAAACCAGCCCGGAAGCGACGAGGATGCGCTTTTTTCCGGTGGCGATAAACAGCATGATTGTAAAGATGAAGACGAAGATGGAAGCTGTGCCGAGGTCGCGTTGAAAGAATAAAAGGAGCAGGACAAAGCCAGTCAGCGCGATGGTTGGGATTAATAAGGGCAGGGAATTTAATTTGATGAAGGGACGGTCGGCCAGGTAGGCGGAAAGATAAATGACCAGCAAGAGTTTGAGCGGCTCGGAAGGCTGAAAATATACGCCGCAACATCCCAGCCACAAGCGCGGACCGGCGTTGAGCGGGTTTGTGCCAAGGAGGATGGTTAACGCCGTCAGGATGAGCCCGCTAAAAAGCAGGATGTACTTGTATTGCCGCAGTAACATGAAATGCTGACGAAAACGAATCAAACTCAGAAAGGCCGCGGCGCTGACGATGAGCCAAAGCGCCTGTTTAAAACCAAAGCCTCCGTTGAGCCGCCAAACGGTTAAAAGCCCCCAGCCAGCCAGGAGGGCCGCCGCTGAAAATAAATAGGGATCGTGATCTTGCAGGTGTTTTACGGTGGCCGAATGCATGGCGCGCATTGCGAGAAGCCAGATGAGAAAACCGATCCAGTGTGCGAAGCGATAGTCAACGTCCCAGGATCTTTCGCGAACGGCGGGCGCGAGCGTGAGGATGACGGAATAGAGGCACAAAAAAACGCCAATCCAGCGTAGCAGGCGCGTTTGAATAGCGTTGGACATGCCACAATCTTACATCAATTTTTGATTTATGCTTTTGGGCGGGGTTTAGCTATTATCTTTTTCTAACTTGATGGTGGGCGACACGAAAACATCCACCGAGATGTTAACGAGAAGGCGCGTTTCGCCGCAACGAATTTCATCGCCGGAGGTTAGTACGGTGGGCGTGCTTAAGGGGAGTTGATTGAGAAGCGTGCCGTTGGTGGAGGCCAAGTCTTGCGCCCACCACTGGCCATGATGGTAGCTGATTTGCGCGTGCCGGGTGGAGATGGTGTCGTCGCCTTTGAGTGGAATGTCGCAACCCGGGTCGCGCCCGAGGATGATCTCTGGCTGGGAGAAATGCCGTTCAATTTGCGCGTTCCCGGCGGATTGAACAATCACGCCGATGTTTGGCGCGCGGCGATTGGTCAACGCGTGGCCTTGTTTGTTAATCTCGCGCCATAATAGATAGATGGCCCAGCCCAAAAAGGAGTACAGGGCCAGAGCCATTAGGAAGCGTAAGATCAAAACGACGATTCCACTCATTCTTTTTTGATGAATTTGGCCGTGGTGCGGCTGTCTTTGGAAAGATGCGCGGTGGGGCGGTCGGCGGCGGCGTTTTGGAGCGGCGCGGTCTCTTTCAGGTCTGGACGGGGCGGCGGGTTATCCTGCCCGAAGATGAGCGAAACTCCGGCCAGCGAAACCACATCTCCAGGATAAAGCACGCTTTGGCTGGTGCGCTGACCATTGACAAAGGTGCCGCCGGTTGAATTTAAGTCGAAAACCACATAGCGGCCTTTGATTGAGCGTAACTGGGCGTGGGCGCGGGAAACGCGCGGGTCGTCAATAATGAGTTGATTGTCCAACCTGCGGCCAATGTTCACTACCGCTACAACCAGCGGGAAGACTTTGACGCCTTCTACAATCAGAAAGGCATTGGCTGGAATTTTTCCGTTATCGTCTGTGGTTTCCAGGTTTGGCGAGGTTGCGTTCGTGTCGGCCATTGGCTCCGTTCGGTGGGATGCAATTACATTTGCATCCTGCAAGGGTAAATTATGATCTGAAGATAGGGTAATCGTCGGGCTGATTATAAACTGCAGTCCGGCTTCATGGGCCACCGTGACCAGCGAATGCAACAATACTGCAAGTAATTTTTTATCCTGCAGGGTGGCAATGGTTTCAGGGTGCGCCTGAAGCGTATAGACATTTGGAGCGAGAAGCGAGCCATCCTCCAGCGTTTGCGTGTTCGCCTGCATGGAAGACGCCAATTTTTGCGCGATGACATCGCCGACTTTTACGCCGGGCAAAGCCGTGAGTAAATCCACTTCGATTAAATTCTGTAACCGAGCTTCGATTTCTTTTAAGTTCATACGATTTCCGTAGCCTTCATTATAGAAGGCCCGGCAGGATTACGCAAGCGAAAAAAACGAAAATTTAGAGCTTCTGCTTGCAGTTGGGGCAGACGGTATCGCTTTGCTTCACTACGAATCCGCAATGCGGGCAGGTGGTTGGTTGCGCCAGCCCGAGCGGCGCGCCGCAAGCCAGGCACGTCGGTTCGCCCACGGGGTTGGCCGCGTGGCAAAACTCGCAGGTCACGCGACGCAGGCGTTTTGACAATTCCGTTGAAGCCTCTGAAGTTTTTACAGCTTGTTGGATGATTCCCCAAACTTTTTCCGCCAACTGTAGGTTCTCAATATCCTGGGCAATATCGTCCAGCCTGCCAAACAGGCTAAACGGGTTGCGAATGGCGGAAAGGGCGCTGGCCCCCAAACTGGCGGCCACACCCAGCCAGGCCTGTTGCCCAACTTCCGCCACCACGCCGTCTTCCATGTTTTGAAGGGTGATGGTCAGCGCGGTTTGTCCGCCAGAACTGGCGTTTGGGCTGGTGCGAACCTGAACGACCAGTTTGTCGCCTGCGCCTAAAGTTTGCGCGCGCAAGTTGCCCTGATTGAACTCCGCCTGCAGAACCTGGGCAAGGTCTACAGCCTGAATTACTCCGTGAAAAAATTTTCGTTCCATGAGATGGATTATAATCCCTTCAAAGTCCTTCTTGGAAAATTTACGCAATGTCTCGATTTAAGTTTCACATGGCGCTGATAGGTTTCAGCCTCGGTCTAATTTTTTGGTTCGCCGCTTCTTCGCGGACTGTGGCGCTGGCTCAGGAACCCCAAGCCTCGCCCACGCCCCCGGCCTCTTCCGGCGGCATCTTTGTCACTGTGTTGGGCGATGAACCTTTCGCCAACGTGCGTCTGGGTCCAAGCGCTTCCATCTACCCGGTGATTGGGCAATTACTTCCCGGCGATACCGCCCCGGCCATTGGGCGCTCTCCCGGCGGCGATTGGGTTCAAATTGAATTTGCCGGCGGCATCAACAACAAAGGTTGGATTTATTCGCCATTAGTTTCGTTATCTCCCGGCACATTGCACGTTGTTGAGCCGCCGCCCACGCCCTTACCGCCCCCAACCTCTACCATTGACCCCACCCTGGCCGCACAATTTTCGATTGTGCCGACCAGTACGCGCCTGCCCACGTTCACGCCGCCCGCGCCGCTGGCCACCAAAGCCGCCTACTCAACTTCGCCAGACTCTGAAGCCAAAGATTCAGTCCCCTTGGGGTTGATCATTTTTACGCTGGGCAGTTTTGGCGTCGTTGGCTTGGCCGTATCCTTGCTCCTCCCGCGTCGCTTTTAATGTCCATGTCCCCAAAAAAGGCCAAAATCTGGATCGGTGGATTTGCGGTAAGCATTTGCTTGCTCGCGCTGACTCTGAACGTCGCGCCGGAAACTTCCGCGCACGCGCAACAGCCCACCGGTTCAATCGCAACCGTAACCGGCACGCCATCCGGTCCAATCGTTTCGGTGGATTTATCCATCCCGTATGTCAATGTGTATGCCGGGCCAAGCACGTTCTCTTATCCAGCGATTGGCGTTTTAATCGCTGGACAACAAATCCCGGCTTTGGGCTATTCGGAAGATCAAACCTGGATTCAAATTTACTACCCGGGCGTCCCGGATTCCGTCGCCTGGGTTTATGGGCCGTATATGAAATTTGAGAAGATTGGCGACCTGCCGATTTTGGCGCCGCCTTCCACGCCCACGCCGGCTTCCACACCCACCATTAATCCCACGCTCGAAGCGGCCTTCATTATTCCCGTTACTCCGGGCCGTTTGCCCACTTTTACCGCTCCGCCGCCTTTGAATGTGACCACATTTGAAGACCAATCCCAGCCAGTAACTGTGCCGATGGGCTTGCTTATTTTTGGGCTTGGCTTTGTTGGCGCCCTGGGCGTGATCCTCTCCTTTTTACGTGGGCGATAACAATAAAAAAAGACCGAGAAACTCTCGGTCTTTTTTTTTATCTCGTATGCTTGGTTAGTCGTGACCGCCACAGCCACAGCCCCCGCCGCCACATCCACAACCGCCGCCACCGCTACCACAGGCGCAAGAACCTTCTTCTGCATGTCCGTGACCGCCACAAGAGCAACCGCCAGCGCTTTCCGCATTCGCTTTCGGGCTGTTGACGGCAAACCCCGCTCCGCGTTGTGGGTCGTTGACAAAGTCCACAGTTGCGTCGCGCAGGTAATCAACGGAAACTTCATCCACAACGACCTTCACGCCGTCGGTTTCAAAGGCGGTGTCCAAATCGCGGAAGTTGTTATCCAGAGCCATACCAAAATTTACGCCACAGCATCCGCCGCTGGCGACATATACGCGCAAGGCATAGCCTTCGAGGTTGCGTTCTTCCAAAATATCTTTCACAGCCTTGTTGGCGGCTGGGGTGAGCGTAAAGAGTTGCGTTTCAATTTGCTGGAGCATGTTTTTTCTCCTATAATAAGTTTCCAGTTTTGAAAAATCTTATCAGGTTTGAATCCGACTGTCAACTCAATAAATACAGGCTTTTTCGCGCCTGATAATTCTGTTAAGCGAAGCGAGCGAGCGTCTCCCGCGGCCTGCGCTTCTAATATTTCTTGACACAATCTATTTGCGCCTGTAAAATCTTTCTGCTTTTCTGGGCACAGCCCAGAACTATTTTTGCGGAGAAGGGAATACCCTACTATGTACGGAATGGAAGGCTTGAAAGGTTTTGAGATTATCGCAATTTGGGTGGTTTTTGCGATTGCGATCTTCAGCATTGTGTATGCTTTTTATCTGCGCTCCAACATTTTGCGCGAAGATAAAGGCTCCGAGAAGATGCAGGAAGTCTGGCGAGCGATTCGCGACGGCGCCGACGCTTATTTAGGTCGCCAATCCAGGAGCATTTGGCCCCTCATTGGCGTTCTAACGCTGGTTTTATTCGCCTCGGTGGCCATTATCCCGCCGTCTGAAGAAGCCCTGCGTCAATTCTCGCAATATGACACTGGAACAGTTACTTTAATTATCGGTGTGGCGCGCGCGATTGCCTTCATCATGGGCGCGGTGGCTTCCATGCAGGTTGGCCAACTGGGCATGCGCATCGCGGTTGAAGCAAACGTCCGCGTGGCTTCGGCTTCCCGCCAATCTTTTGGTAAAGCGCTGGATATTGCCTATCGCGCCGGTTTAGTGACCGGTATGCTCACCAGCGGCTTGGGACTCTTGGGCGGCACAGTAATTTTTATGGCTTTGGGAATTGCCGCGCCAGACGCCTTGTTGGGCTTTGGCTTCGGCGGTACCCTGCTCGCCTTGTTTATGCGCGTGGGCGGCGGTATCTTCACCAAAGCCGCAGACGTTGGCGCAGACTTGGTGGGTAAGGTTGAAGCCGGCATCCCAGAGGATGACCCACGCAACCCGGCCGTGATTGCCGATCTCGTCGGTGATAACGTTGGCGACTGTGCAGGCATGGCGGCGGACATTTTCGAATCGTCCGAAGTGACCATCGTCTCTAGTTTGATTTTAGGCCTGGCCTTGTGGCACGTTACAGGTAATCAACTTGAATGGATCATCTTCCCGTTGATCGTGCGCGGCATTGGCGTAATTTCAACCGTTGTCGGCGCGTACTTTGTGAAGAGCGGCGAAGACAGCAAGAGCGGCAACGCCATGAAGGCCATCTTCAACGGCTTGCTCATCTCTGCAGTCTTCTCTTCAATCTTGTTTGGCGCGGCTGGTTACTTGTATCTGCAGAACATCGCGGGCGGTTGGTGGCGTATCCCCGCGGCTGTGTTGGTGGGCGTTGTCCTGGCAATTGTGATTGATCGCATGACCGATTACTTCACCGGCTCAGAAGCCGCTCCAGTAAACGAGATCAAGCGTTCCGCCGATACCGGCCCGGCTACCTTAATCCTCAGCGGCATTTCCAGCGGCTTTGAATCTTCGGTCTGGTCCGTAATCGTAATCGCAGTGACAATCATCGCTTCCATCTTATTGTTTGGCGAATTTGGCGCCACCTACGTTTTATATGGCGTTTCCATGACCGGCATTGGCATGCTCACGCTGACCGGCAACATCGTCGCCATGGATTCGTTTGGCCCCATCTCAGACAACGCCAACGGCATTGGCGAAATGTCCTGGTCTGGCCAAACCGACAAGACCACTCAGGAAGCTCAAAAAATCATGGCGGATTTGGACGCGGTAGGCAACACCACCAAGGCCATTACCAAAGGCGTGGCCATTGGCTCCGCGGTAATCGCCGCTGTTTCCTTGTTTGGCTCGTTCCTCGTGGACGTTTCCCGCGCCCAAACTACGTTGGGCGTTCCGACGGATCAACTCCTTTCGGCGACGGGCATCCGCGTGGATATTCCTCAGGTTTTCGTCGGTATGTTAATCGGCGGGGCTCTGCCGTGGCTGTTCTCCTCCTTTGCAATTCAAGCCGTGACGCGCGCCGCCTCCTTGATTGTGCTTGAAGTTCGCCGCCAATTCAAATTAGGCGTGTTGGATGGAAAAGTACAGCCGGATTATCGTCAGGCGGTGAACATCTCCACCACGGCCGCGCAAAAAGAATTGGTCACCCTGGCTTTGCTCGGCGTCATCACCCCAATTATTGTGGGGCTGACGCTTCAAGTGGAAGCGCTAGGCGGCTTTTTAGCGGGCATCATCGTCTCCGGTCAATTGTTGGCGGTATTCCTCAACAACGCTGGCGGCGCATGGGATAACGCCAAGAAACTCATCGAAGATGAGCCCAAAGACCCGGCCAAAAACCTCGGTAAGGGTTCGGAACGTCACAAAGCTGGCGTGGTGGGCGATACCGTTGGCGATCCGTTCAAAGATACGGCTGGCCCTGCGCTCAACCCGATGATTAAAGTGGTCAACCTGGTGGCGGTGATCATCGCCCCGATCGTGGTGCAGTATCAAGGCGTGACTGGAACGCCGCTGTACGTCGTTTGGGCGGTTTCCCTCATCCTGATCGGAGTCCTCGCCTGGGCTGTGCTACGCTCCAAAGCCCCCGCGCAATCCATGACGGAAGAATCCGCGCCGAAGAAGTAAGGCAAAATTCAAGATAATACCTAATAAACCCCACAGGATTTAGCTCTATGGGGTTTATTTTTTTTGATGAAAATCTAAAGGAGTAAAAAAGCGTGATTTAAAACCAAAGCCCTGCTCCAAGCTTTTGAGTAAGTGGACTATAAAAAAGGGTAGTTTTCTTTTTATCCATTTTGATAATTTTTGCTTCCTAGATTGTTTTTTACTATTCTCATGCCATGCATCAAAATAATCGCTTTGCTGTGGTGTAGATGAAAATATAACCGCATCATTAACTTTTCTGGCAATGACCAGTAAGTAAGTAGGCTGGTAGTTCATTAGAGTCACCCTGCTCTTGACCTTGTTTGGATTTTTAACAGAGAACCAGGTTGCTCCAGGCGCGTCTTCAAAGGCAATTAATTCAATCATCTCAAAGCCGTTTTGGGCATTGAATATACTGAAGTACAATTCAGGGCTAAATTGGTAAAAGCCATGTCCCATAAAGTTATTTGTTGGCGTAATTCCAAGATAATGACCGCCCATTTTTAACATTTCCATGCAATTCTTTATTGCCGTGGGGAAATTAAATATATGCTCAAGAGAGCCTCCGTCCAAAACGACTGAGTAGTGATTTCTAAATTCAGAGAGTATCTTCTCATTCATATCGTGAATATGTGTTGCGCCTTCGTATTCTGATGCGTCAAATGAATGAATGTCCTGTGCGCCTAAATATCTAAGAAGCGATTCGGCGTAGCCATTATCGTCATTTAAGATTGAGTTGACGAGATATCTCGTCACAGGTTTCTTGAACATTTTTATCGATCTTTTCAGATCCAGATGATTTAGGTCAAGATTTTGCCTGCCTATCATTGCTGTTTTTTCAAAGTTAACTCCGAGAGAGCTTGCGTAAAATAAAAATTGAACTCCATTAATATCTAATCCCATTACAGGTCCTTTTATTCATGATTTGAAGATGATAAATACCACCCGTCGCTATTTCTGGCGCAAGATATTTCTGGCTCAAAAGGCGGACTGATGGATTTGATTTGATAGGAAATATTATCTCCTGTAGAAGAAAGGATGGTAATTTTAAGCCATTTTGGCGCCGTATTTAAACTTGGGATTGTCCCAAATTTAGAGTGATAAACAGAAAAATTTTCTTCATAAACAATGAAATGATATCCTTGACGATATAACTCAACCCAGAAGAGTTGTGGGTCTTTACTTGCCAATTCTTGCAGGTGTGAATATACATTGGCTCGAGATGAACAATCAAATAAGTCGTTCCGAAAATAATAGCGATAAGCATTAAGGGCAAACACCCTGTCGCCGGGTTTGGCTAGCTGGTTTACAGAGTTGAAGAATACGCAAGCTTTTATGTCAGAGCAGGCGGCTTGCCCACCTTCAAGAATTGGCGAGTAAGTGACGATTGAAATGTAAATTCCACGGATAACCATGAAAATCAGAAGAAGATGCGCTAAGAGCTGCAGTGTTACTGAAATTATTTTATGCCCCGAAGTTACGGAATGTTCGATCAATGGTGAAATTCCCAAAAATAGTAAAAACCAAATGAACATAACATATCGTATTTCTACGACAGTGTAAAAAGACGATACCCAGATTGCCAAAGTAATAAAGCCCGCCATTAAAACACGCCTCATTTTTTTAGAAAACAATAATTTTTTGCGTATTTCTTTGATTAACAAGAAAGGTAGGAATCCCACAAATACCGGAGAAATCGTTCCTAGACTTTGCGGAGAATTTAAAAACGTAACGGTTATTGGGTAGAAGATTCGTAGCGCGTTCAACATCTTAGGGTCAAACTGCCATTCCCAGTTACTTGCCTTAAGGTTCTGGGTGAATTCTAACGGAGCCAAGGGGGATCCAAGCCAAAGCCAGTTTTGCCACAGATGAAAAATACCGACCAAGATCAGGCTTGGGAGTATCCAGAGCGGCGGTTGAATCGTTTTCCAAATTCGCGCAGATGTGTTTTTTTGCTCTTTGCCCGTCTCGTTAAATAAATCGTAACTATAAAACGAAACAACAAACAAGCTTACTAAAAATATATTGTATAGTCTTGAAATAATCGAAAATCCAATTAGCGCCCCAATTAGTACGAATACATACCTATTAAATGATTTTGTGTTAAGCGTCATCCAGTAAATGGCCACCATAATAGGCGCCGTACTGATAAGCTCAACTTTTCCGTCCCCAAATAAATCAACATAGGCTGTCGAGGAAAGCATTAATATTAAGAAGTACAGCTTGCTCTGTGGCGAGAGATCAAATTCTTTTCCCAAGGCGTAACCAATAATTAAAATAATAATTCCATTTAACCATGAAAGCGCTCTTGCAGATTGATCTCCAAATGTTTGCATTAAGATGGTGAATAATATATCAAGATGCAGAGAACTCACAATCATTTTGTTGCCAGGAAAGAAAGAAGATGCCTCGCCTGTAGTCGCCATGAGTTTAGCTTGAGAAAAGTAATCTGAAACAGCGTCGTACCCAAGCCTCGAAGACGTAAGAAGCAGACTTGATAATAAGATACAGATTGATAAAATGGCGATACTTTTTTGCGCTTTTTCCAGATTGAGTTTTTGGATATTCTGATTGTGCATGGCTATGAAGTTCTGTAACGGAATTAGTCCAATCAGAGCGCTGGCTAGTAATATTGTTTTTGTGGTGGTGGGGTTCAGAGATGTTAGGCTAATAATTGAGAGAAATAAAACTGAGAAAATAATTTCTCCCAGAACGAATGCGCTTGCTCCAAGTGCCAGGGGCGATGTCTCTGAAGTGTCAATAGGCCTTAGTAGGAGAAGTCCGATTCCTGTGCATATTACACCAAATGTAATCGCGCCGCCGCATGCAAGCAAGGCATCTCCTGTAAATGCAAAATATGAAATTTGCGAGGCTTTTGTTCTGAGAACTTCCCAGTTTGGGAATGCAAAAAGATGAATATAGCTGATCCGATTGACGAAAGCAAAAGCAATAACGCTAAGCGCGAGCCAAGCTGTTAAAGAAATGTTTGCGATTAAATTTTTTATATAATTCATTTTTGCTGTGCGTTTTTGGAAAATTGAACAAGATATTGGTCTGCAATGACATTCCAATCCCATGTTTTTGCATACATTAAAGAGCGTTGTCTGGTTTCTCTCAGGAGTTCCTCAGATTTAATGATTCGGTCGATTGTGTCTAAAACCTTGGAAAGCGAAGAAGTGTCCAGACTAATTAAGGGAGCGCTTGGTAGGGATAAGGCAATTTCTTCTGATACAACAGCAGGTAGACCACATGCCAGCGCTTCTTGTACAACCAAAGGGAAACCCTCTCCTTGAGATGGGAGTATGAACAAGTCAGCGGCTATGTAAAAACTCCTTAATGTAGCTTGATTTTGATGTGGAAAGACCTTGATGTTTTCAAGTCCCCATTTTGATACGTCAATTTCCCCGTTGCCTACGACTATCCATTTGTAGTTTGGTCTTTGTTTCGCGATTTCATGAATGAGATGTAATCCCTTTTTTTGAGTAAGCCTGCCAATAAATAATAATAATTTATCTGCTTTCGTAGAGCCAAGTTTCTTGCGGGTTAAGTTTCTTTCATCTTTGTTTGACGCAAAGAAAAGCCCAGAATCAACGCCGTTTTGTATGACGGAAGATTTTCGCAACTTCATTTTCTGAGAAAACCAGTCCTGTACCTTGGCGTTCACAAAAATAATTTGATTGGCTCTTTCTAGTACGAGTTTTCCGATTGTGGCGTAGGCAATGGCTTGCAGGATTTTTTTATAAGTTTCTTTGTATGGAATAGGACTTATGTGCTGCGTTACTACAATTGACTTTGAAAGAAAGCGCCCGGCAAGGAAGGCGACAAAATTGGCAAGATACAAACAATCATGGATGTGGACTATATCGCACCACCGTACTTGCTTTATAACTTTTAATAATGCTGTAGGTGTGGGGATAGGATACGGAAATCCAAAATGGGTTTCCGTAAAATTGTTGGCTTTTAAAGGTATATCGTCTTCGTTGAGTTTATTGTGCAACGAAAAAATATCGCATGCCATCCATCGGACTTGATTTTTTTTTCTCCACCTTGCGACAAGGTTTTGGGCTACAATTTCGATACC
Source organism: Anaerolineales bacterium (assembly GCA_020851785.1). Taxonomy (GTDB): domain Bacteria; phylum Chloroflexota; class Anaerolineae; order Anaerolineales; family Villigracilaceae; genus Villigracilis. The sequence goes on along the minus strand of JADZCC010000072.1, from coordinate 8,759 downwards.
GCCAGGGTGACTTGGGTAATAATTGCTGATAGTCAATATTCTCATCGCTCTCGCGCCTTGGCAAGAATGAAAATAATGTCTCCTTTGTCGCTTCTGTTAAGAAAAAATATATAGTACAAAATATGTGAAATAAACTTCTTTAAGATATTGTATTCTCCATAACTGTAGGCTTCCGCGTTTGGAAAGAAGCTGATGATATTGCGAAAGATAGGCGAATAAAGAGGATATCCCCACTCTACAACTTGGAGGATGTCAAATTCTGCAAATTCAACCTTTTGCTGTAGCTCACCGTAAGCATAATTTCTAACGTGTCCAATAGATTTTTCATTTCTTCGCATCGTCCCTTGAACAGTTGCGATTAGCGCATATTTATTCGTGATACGCCTCATGTTTGAGATTGCAGCTTCGTCATTTTCTAAGTGCTCCACTACATCTGAACAAAAGACCAGATCGAATTTTTGAGAAGGGATTTCGTCTTGAATATCTAGAATTGAAAAGTTGGCGTCAATATTTGATTTCGCTGTTTGTATAGCGGTGTTTGAAACATCAAAACCGTAAAGCTCTGCGCCGGGAAATTTTACTTTTAAATAGAGTAGGTTTGATCCCTCCCCGCATCCGATGTCTGCAATAGTTTTAATTTCATCTCGTTGTATTGATTTAAACAGCTCTGAAAATATACGACGGTGGTGGCGGTGAACAGGCCCGTATTTTTGCATTCCGCCCCAGACCCCTTTCCAAATACTCTCGTAATCAAAGTTTTGCATACGATACTTCCTCTCTTGTGAATTTACCAGATCGTAAATATCTAACGCTTCACTATGTTGATTCTTTCATACGGTAAGCGCATGTTTTATAGTGATTTATGCTTAACCGCGCTAAAGCAATCAAGTTAGTGAAATGCTAGTTTGATCTGCACTTATTTTGCAGTGGAGATCTCGAGTCCTAGCATACTGAGTACAAAGCTAGTAAGAACAATCTGGGCGCCGCTGGATAATGCTAAAGAGCCTCCGAAAACCAATCGTACGCTTGAGTCAAACCCTATTTGAGCGAAACTAGAAGATAAAAGCAAGGATTTAGTAATTAAATAAAAACCAACGCCTATTAAAAAAAAACCAGCCACGAGTCCTTTTTCAAGATTGATATACCTGAATAGTGAATAGAATCTGGGTGGCTGAGGCAAGAGACTTATTTTGAAAGCATAAATTCTTGTAATGACTGCGAAAGAAAGCAAATTTAATCCGATATACAAGATTGTTCCAATTGCAATGAATGTGTGGAAGTCGATATAACGGAAGCCTAAGTTGACTGGCCCAAAAAACAAAGCGATGCTCCATATCCCTCCTGTCACGACAAAAAATATACCAGGGTAAAAGAATAGCCAGGTGGGGCTGTATATTAACAAAAACCGTAGGTGTCTCCAGCCATCTCGAAAGCTTCTTAAGTGCGGGGATCTATCTCTACCATCGGGTGAAAGTGTAGTAGGCGCTTCGCAAACTTTCATCTTCAAAATGGATGCCTTAATTACGATTTCACTGGCCAATTCCATGCCGGTTGTTTGTAAGTCTATTTTTTCAATTGCAGATTTTGTAAAACCCCGTAGTCCACAATGAAAGTCGTTGGCAGGCGTTTTGAAAAATAACTTTCCAAGAAAAGATAAAACGGGATTTCCAATATAGCGATGGTGCCATGGCATTGCCCCTTTCTTGATTCCACCTTTGAAACGATTCCCCATCACTAAATCGTAGCCTTCGCGAAGTTTTTCCACAAATGGCATTAAATTGACAAGATCGTAACTGTCGTCTGCATCTGCCATAATAATAAATTTACCCTGTGCCGCTTCAAAGCCACCTCGTAATGCAGAACCATAGCCTTTTTGCTCTACATGTGCAACCTTTGCCCCTGCTTTTTGTGCAATTTTTACAGACAGATCTGTACTGCCATTATCGGCAACAATTACTTCCCCTTTTATTTTATTTTTTTTCAAAAAGCCAATAGCCTTTTGAACGCAAGTCCCGACAGTTAGTTCTTCATTTAGACATGGTAACACGATACTTAGCTCAATATCTTGTTTCATGTTTTGATTATAACCTATACTTATGTGAGTGCAATTAAGGCGTGTATCAGAAGTTGCCCCCTCGTTTGTTTCTTTGTGCACTGAGGATTGGGTTTCTTGTTATCGATGGCGGCCTTACTTCCCAAACCGCTTCTGCCATTCAAACAACTTATTCAGCGCCTCAATCGGCGAGAGCGAATTAACATCCAATCCATTAATTTCATCCAATAGCGGGTTGGTTTCGGGAAATAATTTGGCCTGTTGCGCGGCGTGGGGGTCAATCTTTACGGCCCGGCCGGAGGTTTTCTCCAACTGTTCCATGATTTCATTGGCGCGTTGAATCACCGGCGCGGGCAAGCCTGCCAGTTGAGCGACATGTATCCCGTAGGAGCGATCCGCGCCGCCCGCGATAATTTTGTGCAGGAACACAACTTTATGATCCGCTTCGCTGACGGCCACGTTGTAATTGCGCACGCCGGGCAATAAATCGGCTAATTGAGTCAGTTCGTGATAATGCGTCGCAAACAAAGTCTTCGCCCGCAACTGCGGATGATTATGAATGTATTCAATGATTCCCCAGGCAATTGATACCCCGTCATACGTCGAAGTGCCGCGCCCAATTTCGTCCAGAATCAACAAACTGCGCGACGTGGCGTGATGCAAGATGTTCGCCGCTTCCACCATCTCCACCATAAACGTGGACTGCCCCGCGTGAATTTCATCCTGTGCGCCGATGCGCGTAAAGATTCGGTCTACCACGCCAATCTTCGCAGAGTTTGCGGGCACAAACGAACCCATCTGCGCCATCAACACAATCAGCGCCGTTTGGCGCAGGTACGTGGATTTACCAGACATGTTCGGCCCCGTAATCACGCGCACCACTTCGCCTTTTTCAAAGATGACGTCGTTGGGGATGTATCGCTCGCCTTTTAGAGATTGCTCCACAACCGGGTGCCGGCCCGCGTGGATTTCCAATTCGCTTCCGGCGTGGACCTCAGGCCGGGTATAGCCGCCCAAGGCCGCCACCTCGCCCAAAGCGGAGAGTGCGTCGAGTTCCGCGATGACTCGCGCAGTGGATAAAATTTTCTGCGCCGCTTTGGATAATTCCGCACAAACTTCCTTGAACAGGCGCGTTTCAATTTCTTTGATTCGCTCCTCGGCATTCAGCACCAGCGTTTCGTATTCCTTCATTTCGGGCGTGATGAATCTTTCGGCGTTGACCAGGGTTTGTTTGCGGATGTAGCTTTCCGGCGCTTTCTCCGCCGCGCCGCGCGAAATTTCAATGTAATAGCCAAAGACTTTGTTGTATCCAACTTTGAGCGTCTTGAGGCCGGTTTTTGCCCGTTCCACGCCTTCGAGATTCGCAATCCATTCTCTGGCATGTTTGGAGGCTTCAATGACCGAATCCAGTTCTTGCGAATATCCCGCTCGAATAACGCCTGTGTTTTGGAGCGTGGCTGGCGGGTCGTTGTCAAGCGCATTTTGCAAAAGCGCCAATTCATCTGCGCACACCGACCACTGCTCACTGCCTACTGCCTTCTGATTACTGCCTTCTGCCTTCTGCTCACTGCCCACTTCTTTCACCTTCGGCAATTCTGCAAACGTGCTTCGTAGCGCAACCAAATCTCGCGGTTGTACTTGTCCTGTTAATACCCGGTTGATTATTCTTTCAATATCCACAATCGGTTTGAGGGCTGCGCGCAATTCGGCTCGCGCCATTCCATTTTGAACAAAATACTCCACGCTATTTTGTCGGCGCTGTATCTTTTCGACATTTAACAAAGGTTGGCTAACCCACTGGTGAATTGCGCGCTTGCCCATGGGGGTGATCGTTTCGTCTACTACGCCGAGCAACGAACCTTTTCTTTCGCCGCGCAACGTTTCGTTCAACTCCAGGTTTCGCCGCGTGGCAGAGTCCAGAGTCATAAATTCGTTCAGGTTGTAGGAACGAAGCGAAGTGAGGAGCGTCAATGCGTCGGGTTGGGTCTCTTTGAGATATTGGATAATGGCGCCAGCCGCGCGAACCGCTAAGCTGTTGGCTTTTATTCCAAAACCCTCCAACGTGGAGGATTTGAATTGCGCCAATAAAAGTTCGGTGCATTTGCCGGGTTCAAACTTCCAGGCGGGCAATGAAGTTAACTGAAACCCTCCCTCGCCCCTGCGCCCCTCTCCCTCAGGGAGAGGGGTAGGGGTGAGGGTCTGATGATCGGCGTATAAAATTTCAGCGGGGCGCAGTCGGGTCAGTTCGGCGCGCAGGGCTGAGAGCGGGAGCTCGGCGACGGCGAATTCTCCAGTGGTCACGTCTGTATATGCAACTGAAGCAGTCATCCCTGAGTTTGAAGCGGAGGTTTCCAAAATCACAGCGGCGAGGTAGTTGTTTGCATCCCCAGGCAATAAACTGGGTTCGGTCACAGTTCCGGGCGTGACCACCCGCACCACCTTGCGCGGGAAAATTCCCTTTTCTGGTTGTTCGCCAATTTGTTCGCAAATCGCAACGCGATGACCTTTTTCGATTAAGCGCGCCAGATAGGTTTCAGAAGCGTGATAGGGAATGCCTGCCAGCGGAACGCGCATGCCTTTGCCGATGGGCTTGCTGGTTAGAACGATGTCGAGATCGCGGGCGGTAATTTCCGCGTCTTCGTCAAAGGTTTCGTAGAAATCGCCGAGCCGAAAAAACAAGATGCAGTCGGGGTAATCTTTTTTGATGTCCAAATATTGTTTGCGGGCGGGGGTGATGTCTTCGGAGGTCATAGCCCGATTTTACTATGAGGCTGTATAATTTGAAAAAATATCAGGAGCGATTCATGTATAAACTTGTTTTGGTTCGGCACGGGCAAAGCGCCTGGAATTTGGAAAACCGTTTTACCGGCTGGACGGATGTGGACTTAACGGAACTGGGCCGGGCGGAAGCGACCGAGGCGGGAAACCTGCTGAAAGACGGCGGTTATGATTTTGACATTGCATACACTTCTGTTTTGAAACGCGCCATCAAAACGCTCGGGTTGATTCAGGACGAAATGGATTTGAATTGGATTCCCGTGGTGCGCGCCTGGCAATTAAACGAACGGCATTATGGCAATTTGCAGGGGTTGAATAAAGCTGAAATGGCGGAGAAGTTTGGCGAAGCCCAGGTGAAAGTTTGGCGACGTTCTTACGACGTGCCGCCGCCGCCTTTGGAGTTGAGTGATGAGCGTCATCCGCGTTTTGATCGGCGCTACGCTTCATTAACTCCCGGACAACTGCCCGCCACCGAATCGCTGAAGACGACGCTGGAGCGCGTCCTGCCTTATTGGAATTCCACGCTGGCGCCTGAGATCCAATCGGGCAAGCGGGTTTTGCTTGTGGCCCACGGCAATTCGATTCGCGCTCTGGTGAAATATTTGGATCACGTTTCTGAAAATGAAATTACCGAATTGAACATTCCGACCGGCTTGCCTTTGGTCTATGAGTTGGATCAAGACTTGAAGCCGATCAAAAACTATTACCTCGGCGACGCAGAAGAGGCGGCGAAGAAGGCCGCGGCGGTGGCCAATCAGGCGAAGAGCAAGTAGAAACAAATTCCAAAAGTTTTCCGAACTTTTGGAATTTTTATTTATATTAGAATTGACGCATGACGCTTTCCACAGAATTTATTGGCGAACTAAAAAAACGCTTCACTGGCGACCTGCGGCTTGATTCTGCTTCCAAAGTTTTATATTCCACCGACGCTTCGCTGTATCAAATTGAGCCGTTGGGGGTGGCTATTCCAAAAAACCAGGCTGATTTGCATTCGGCGCTGGAGTTGGCCGCGCAATATAAAATTCCGATTTTGCCGCGCGGTTCTGGCTCGTCTTTGGGCGGCCAGGCGATTGGCGCGGCCCTGATTTTGGATTGCTCGCGTTACTTGAACTCCATCCTTGAAATTAATCCCGAAGAGCGCTATGCGCTGGTTGAGCCGGGCGTAGTCCTTGCGGATTTAAATCGCGCGGCCGCAAAACGCGGCTTGATGTTTGGTCCCGATCCGGCCTCGGCAGAGCGCGCCACGCTGGGCGGCGTCATTGGCAACAACGCCACCGGCGCGCATTCAATTTTATATGGCATGAGCGCCGATCATTTGCTCGAAGCGGAAGTCATTTTGAGCGACGGGAGTTTGGTAAAGTTTAATAATGCGAGGTTGGACCTTCGTAATTCAAATACTCGATTATCGAATATCGTTTCAGCCGTCAATGAAATTCGAGAACATTACGCCGAAGCCATCAGACAAAATTATCCAAAATCCTGGCGAAATTCGGCGGGCTATAGGTTGAACTATCTCTTGCCGTGGAGTCCGTCAAAACCGCCGCAATGGAAAGGGGCGTATCCAAGCTTGAAGCCGGACGCTTTGAATTTGGCTCCGCTTTTGGCAGGGAGCGAAGGCACGTTGGCCGTGATGCGCAAACTGAAAGTTAACCTTGTTCCAAAACCCCGGCATACAATTTTGGGAGTTTTACAATACCCAAGCGTTGAATCTGCTTGCGACGACGTGCCGCGACTTTTGGAATTTAACCCCAGCGCCATTGAGTTGATTCCGCGCATGATTCTTGAATTAGCCAGAAGCGTACCCGCTGGCGCCAGTCAAATGAGTTGGATCGTGGGAAACCCTTCAGCGGTGTTGGCGGTGGAGTTTAGCGGCGACCAGCCGTCGGCGTTGAAAGCGGCGGTTCGGAAAATTGGCGCTGTGCTGACGATTGCCGAATCGGATGAAGAACAAAACCGCATCTGGAACATCCGCAAGTTGGGGCTGGGCATTTTGGATTCGCGCCCGCAAGCGGCCCGGCCGATTGCCTTCATCGAAGATTGCGCCATCCCCGTTGAGCGCCTCGGCGAGTTTGTGCGTGAAGTACAAAAGATTTTGACGGCGCATCAAACCTACGCGGGGATTTATGCGCACGCCTCCGGCGGCTGTTTGCACATTCGCCCCGTGTTGGATTTAATGCGCGGCGAGGGCGCGCGCGCCATGCGGGCCATTGCGGAAGAGGTGTTTGCGGTAGTCATGCGCCTTGGCGGCTCGATGAGTAGCGAGCATGGCGACGGCATCGCTTCGGGCGGGTTTATTGAGCCAACTTACGGCGCAGAGATTTCCGCCGCCATGCGAAAATTAAAGCGCGCCGCCGATCCAGATAACCTTCTGAACCCTAAAAAAATGTTCGACGCGCCGCCCATGGATTTAAATTTAAGATATGGCGAAAAATATCAAGTTCGCGTTTGGGATTCGGCTTTGCATTTTGAACATGAGCGCGGGCTGGCCGGGGCGATTGAGCAATGTAACGGGCAGGGCGTGTGTAGAAAAAATACCGGCGTGATGTGTCCGTCGTTTCAGGCGAGTGGCGAAGAGGGTCTCAGCACAAGAGGCCGGGCGAACCTGTTAAGGGCGGTGATCAGTAATCGATATTCAGTGGACGGTCGGCAAGCTGAATTAGAAGCAGAAACTTTCAGGGCGTTAGATTTATGCCTGGCGTGTAAAGGCTGTACGAGCGAATGTCCCAGCGGCGTGGATATGCCGAAACTCAAATATGAATTTATGCATCAATATTATCGGTTGCATCGCCGCCCACTGCGCGATTATTTGTTTGCCTATTATCACGTCGTCGCCAGATACTTGAGTCCAATTGCGCCTCTGGCAAATTGGTTCATGCAAACGAAATGGATAAACAAGCTGATTGCGAAAACGCTTGGAATTACAGATCAAAGGCCCTTGCCTAAATTTGCAAGTTGGCGGCCGCGCACGCCGCAGAATTTGCGGCAGAACCAAAAGATAGTCATATTTTTATCGGACGTTTTTTCGGAATACATTGAGCCTGAAGTCAAAGAAGCGGCGTTGGATTTGTTGCGTTATTTTGGATATGAAGTCAAAGAGTTGGCGCTGGTCGGTTCTGGCGCTTCGTTGTTGGCCAAAGGCTTTGTGGAGCAGGCCAAGGCCCACGCCAATCAAATTTTGGACGAGCTCAAAAGTTTGGGCGCGGGAGCCACAATCAGCGTGGTGGGGTGCGAGCCGCCCGAAGTCTATTGCCTCAAGCAGGAATACGGCGCTTTATTGCCAGAGCGCAAAGCCGAACTTGAATCCATCGCAAAAAACGTGTGGATGGTGGATGAATTTATTTTGCGCGTAGCCACTTTAGGGGATTTAGAAAATAATTTGGAATTGAATAAGGCGACGCAAAACAAAGAAAAGATTTTTTTTCATCCGCATTGTCACCACCGCGCTTCTGGCGTGGGGACGGCTGGCCAGCCGACCGGGCCATTGGCCACGCTGGAAGTTTTGCGCCGCCTCGGCTTTGAAGTTGAATTGAGCGATGCGGGTTGTTGCGGTATGGCCGGCACGTTTGGCTACGATGCGAATCATTATGAGCTATCCATGCAAGTTGGCGAGTTGAAACTCCTGCCAAAAGTGAGAGCGCTAAAAAATGAAAATTGCGCTGTCGCCTCCAGCGGCTCGGCCTGCCGGATTCAAATTCGCGATGGGGCGGGGCGCCTGGCCAAGCATCCGCTGGTCTGGATGCGCGATGCGCTTTATAATCAGCGCGGTAACTGATTTTTATTCAACCAATGAAAAGGAGTTAGGCATGGCATACACATTAGATACAACCGTTGGTCAAATTTTGGACGACACGCACGCCGTGGAAATTTTGGAAAAGCACGTCCCCGGAATTTCAGGCAACCCCATGCTGGCTCTGGCGCGTGGTATGAC
>JADZCC010000071.1 GCA_020851785.1 Anaerolineales bacterium | reverse complement strand
TCTTCCAGATAATAAATAGCCAAAGCTATTTTTATTTGCCGAATTTGGCACCATAACTTTCGTCTGGTTGCCGAAGCTTCAAAGGGTCGGTCCCTCAGCTTCTCTGGATAAGAGCGAATATTTAATTTTGTATTTTATATCACATAAATTTCCTGATTGTCAAGACAAGTATGCGACGAATTTTAAAGCAAATCTAAATGAGTCAACAACTCCGCGTTGTAAATGGACGCGCCCGCCGCGCCGCGAATGGTGTTATGCGAGAGCGTCACAAATTTCAAATCCAGGATGGGATCTTGGCGGACGCGGCCGACGACGGTCGTCATACCATTGCCGGTTAAACGATCCAAGCGCGGTTGCGGACGATCCGCCTCATCTCTTAAACTGATTACTGGTCGCGGACTCGACGGCAGATTCCGCGCTGATTCAGGCGCTGAAAAATTTCGGAGAATCGCTTCAGCAGTTTGCGGGTCGGCGGGGTTCGTTAACGCCACGCTCGCGCAGACGGTATGCCCATCAATCACCGCTACGCGATTGGTGTGCGCCGAAAATTTTATATCTGCCAGCTCTATTTTGCCGCCGTTTAATTTGCCGAGCATCTTGCGCGGCTCCCACTCCACTTTTTCTTCCTCGCCGCCATTGCCGACGTTGGGAATGATGTTGTCCATGATGTCCAGCGAGGACACGCCCGGGTAGCCCGCGCCAGAAAGCGCTTGTAATGAAACCGCGAAAACTTTTTTCACGCCAAAGGCGTCGTCGAGCGCTTTCAATGCAACCGTCAGGCCCGTGCTGGTGCAATTGGGGTTGGTGACGATGCAACCGCTCCAGCCTTTGTTTTTTCTTTGTTGTTTAATGAGTTGGATATGGTCGGCATTGATTTCAGGCAGTAAAAGCGGCACGTCTGCGTCGCGTCGGTGAGCAGAGGCGTTTGAGCAAACCGCCGAACCCGCCTGGGCAAATTGCGGTTCGAGTTCGCTGGCGATTTCGGTATGTAAAGCAGAGAAGACAATTTTCGCTTGCACGGCGTTTGTATTGGCGGGAACGATGATCATATCTTTTGCATAATCGGGCATGGGCGTATCCAATACCCAGCGCGTGGCCTGGGCATATTTTTTTCCCGCAGAGCGATCGGATGCGGCCAAAGCGACGACCTTGAACCACGGATGGTTATCCAATAACGCGACGAACCTTTGGCCGACGGAACCGGTGGCTCCGAGGACCGCGACGGAAATTTGGGGCGATGACATGCAGAACTCCTTTAGGACGAGGGAATTAAATTGGGGCTGGATTGCTGGATGATTAATTCATGCAGGGCGCGTACGGCCAGGTCGGTGTCTTCCGCGGTGACGACCATGCTGATTGAAACTTCTGAAGAGCCTTGCGCGATGGCCAAGACGTTGGCCTGATGTTTGCCCAGTTGCGAAAAGACCTGCCCGGCCACGCCGGGGATGTGGCGCATGCCCACGCCGACGACGGTGATGATCGAAACGTCTTCGGTCATCCAGATGTGGTCAATGTCTTCGTCGGCGATTTCATTGGCGAAGGCTTCTTGCAAGGCGGCCAAAACGCAAGCGGCAGATTCGCTGGGGATGGCAAAGCAAATGGATTGTTCGGACGAGGCTTGCGTAATTAATGGCACACTGGTTTTGGTGGAAGCGACTGCGCCAAACGCGCGGGCCGCCACGCCGGGCACGCCCAACATGCCGCGCCCTTCAATCGTCATCAGCCGTTGTTTGCGGATGGCCGTTACGGCGCGCAGGGCTTTGCCGATATCTCCAGCGATGGGGGAGTTGGCGATTAATCGCGTGCCGGGGTGTGATGGGTTGAAGGTGTTGCAAATGCGCAAGCCGATGCCCGCTTCGACTACGGGACGGATGGTCTTTGGATGGAGGACTTTTGCGCCGTAATAGGCCAACTCGGCGACTTCGTGATAGGTCACTTCTGGCAGGGTTTGCGCTTCGGGGACGATGCGCGGGTCGGTGGTCATAATGCCATCCACGTCGGTCCAAATCCAAACGTCGTGGGCTTGCAGGGCCTGACCAATGATGGCGGCGGAGTAGTCGCTTCCGCCGCGCCCCAAAGTGGTGATGGAGCCTTCGGGCGTTGCGCCGATGAAGCCGGTGGTGATTGGGATGATCTGCGCGCCCAAGAGCGGGTTTAAGCGGGCTTTGACTTTTTCGGCGGTGGCTTTGAAATCGGGATGGGCGCTTTGGTAGTTGGCGTTGGTGACGATTAACTCGGTGGCTTCAACCCGTTGGGCGCTGATCCCTGCGTTTTTCACTACGGCAGTCAACAAGCGTACGCTCATGCGCTCGCCTAAAGAGGCAACTGCATCTAATACGCGCGGGCTGGCTTCGCCGAGGATGGCGATGGCTTTGCACAGGTCCACCAGCGTGACGATGAATTCGTCAATCTCGGCGAGGGTTTGTTTGCGGAGCGCTTCGTCTGGAATGAGTTGTTGCGCGGCGACGAAGTGTTTTTCTCTCAGTGTGGCTTCTGTCGCTGGAAGCGCATCCAACTTTCCGCGTGCGGCTGAAGCGGCCGAGTCGAGGAGCAGATTGGTCACGCCGGCCATGGCCGAAGTCACCACGACGATACGTTCCCAATCTTTTTTTGTGTCTGTAATGATTTGAATGACTTTGCTGAGCGCATCCGCAGACCCGACGGATGTTCCGCCAAATTTCATCACCAATGTTTTTTGCATACTTTCTCCTTTTTAGACCATTGACTATGGACAATAGACGATAGGCAATGCTTATGGTCTACGGTCTATTGTCAATGGTCTGCATTTAGATAAAAAAAACGCCCCGCGTTTTCCGCGAGACGTTGTGTGATTTGATAACTTTCGGACAGTTATTTCTACCCAACCACAAGCGCCTCACGGGTTGTACCGGAGGTAGTGGTCATGGTCATGCCGCATAAGCCGTACTTGTGATTGTTGAAGTAACTGTTCATAACTGGGCGGTATTCTATGGCAGAGGGGGCGATGTGTCAAGAGTTTTAAGTAAATTGTTGGCGCAAAGTAGAAATGGGGTCTGTTTAATAACCGGCGCTTGAAATGTTTGGGAAGATATAATTAGCTTATGGAATGACTGAGGATGAAAACATGTCAGACAAACCTTCTCTGGAAATTACAATCGTGATTGCCGATGACGATGAACTTGCGCGCATCGGTATTCGGAAATTTCTTTCGCAAGTCAAAGATTTTAAGATCGTCGGTGAAGCAAAAGATGGTTTTGAAGTTCGGAAGTTGATTTCAAAACTCCGCCCAAAAATTCTATTACTGGATTATCGAATGCCGGGTCCGCGCGCCTTCGAACAAGAGAAATGGGTTCGCGAAAATCACCCAGAGACTCTAGTGTTAGTTTTAACCGCGCACGCGCGCGATGCTTGCCTGGCAAAAACCATTGAATCGGGAATGGCTGGATTTCTATTGAAACATGAAAATCTCGAGCGCCTCACTCTGGCTATTCGCCGCGCCGCAGAAGGGACAGCCTATTTCAGCGATGAACAGATCGAAAGAGCGCACCAATGGAAACAAACTGTTGAAACAAAATGGGAGGCGTTGTCTCAGCGCGAACGCGAGGTCCTGCAACGCTTGGCGACGGGCGAAGGTAATAAAAGCATCTCAGCGACGTTATCCATCTCATTGAAAACAACAGAATTTCACATAACAAGCATCTTGAAGAAGCTTGAACTGAATTCGCGTAACGAAGCTATTGTGTGGATGCTCAAGTACCAACCTGACGACCCTTGGGCGGCAAAGGACTAGGGGATTCCCTGATTGTAATTTAATCAGAAAATAGTAGAGTAATTCTTGATGAACTTTTCATGCTCATTCAATGTCGAGGATGAAAATGTGATATTTCGATTCATTTCAAAGGAGTAAATATGAGGCAAGATCGAAAAAAAATACTGTTCGGCGTAATCGTCGCCCTGTTGATTGTCCTGATCGCTTCAGCGCTTTACTCTCCTGCAACGGCGCAACCAGTCAACGTAGATGCTGTAATTAAAACCATCCGCGAGTGGAAATCTAACAACCTAAAAAATGGACAATGGACGCATTTAGTTTATTCAGTTGCGTTAGCCGAACCCCAAGGAGTGATATTACCAAACGGGGAACCCATGCCATCAGCGTACATTACTGACGATTGGTACTATGTTAATGACGCAGGATTGGTAGAAAAAGGCATATTTAGCGTGAAGGATAATAGCGGTAATCTGCTACAACAATCAGCCTTCCAGAACAATGTGATGATCAATTTCACATTTGAAGATCGGCAGGAAAACCTGGAACTATTCCCATTAAATATAGATTTAGGTTTTGAGCAACAAATCATGGAAGCCAGCAACAAGGGTCTTGGGATTAAGAAATCAGAGGTAACTGCTGACGGAAAATCAAGCCTTGTATATTCATACACCGAAGAATTAGAGCTTCCTACCCAATTGGGCGCAGAACAAATGGTTGTAGACAGCATCGCCAAAAAAGGATTCTTTGATATAAAAACTGGAGATTTGACACAAACTCAAACCATTTGGGTACTAAGTGATGGCACTGAGTTGATTTATGAGACTGTACGCATTGTCAGCATTGAGAGTCAACCCAACCCCAGCAGTGATATTCTGAAAATATTGGAAGGCGTAAAATGAAAACCAGAATCTTTTTAATAGCGATCTTGACCACGATAATGCTGGTTTTCAGCGCTCAAACAGTTCTTGCCACCCTGGGATGGTGGTCAAATGTATGCTCGGGTATAAAGGCAATCTCTATATTTGGCGCTCGGATTGGACGCAAGCTGAGATAATTCCGTAGAGTTTTTCACCTTATTCTAGCAACTATGATTATCACATTACCCACCTTCCGCTAGGAGGTATTTCTACTTTTCGCTACGCTCTAAAAAAATCACCCTTGACGGATTTTCGTTTCTGCCTATAATCGTGTGAAATCGGTTACATGAACGCCACCTTCTCTCTCTCCCTTATTAGCATCCTGATTGTAGTCCTTATTATTAAAGGACTATTTTTGGTTAGGATGGCGCCGGTGAGAGTGAAATAACTTTCAAAGAAAAAGCAAAAAGCCGCCCTAACCACGGGCGGCTTTTTTGTTATCAAAATTCAGACGATAAACCATGAACTGCAGACCATCAAACATCGTCCATCGTCAACGGTTGATCGTCAATAAGGAGAATTATGCGTTCAGATACAGTCAAAAAAGGTTTCGATAAAGCCCCGCATCGCGCGTTACTGCGCGCTACCGGCGTGCAGGAGGAGGATTGGAACAAGCCGTTCGTGGCGATTGTCAACTCGTATGTGGATATTGTCCCCGGGCATACGCATTTGCAGAGCTTTGGCAAGTTGGTCAAAGAAGCGGTGCGCGCGGCGGGCTGTGTGCCGTTTGAGTTCAACACTATCGGCGTGGATGATGGGATTGCGATGGGGCATGTGGGGATGAAATATTCCCTGCCTTCGCGAGAATTGATCGCCGATTGTGTGGAGACGATGATTGAAGCGCATCGTTTCGATGGGATGGTTTGTATCCCCAACTGCGACAAAATCGTCCCCGGGATGTTGCTCGGCGCCATGCGCGTCAACATTCCAACCATCTTTGTTTCCGGCGGGGCGATGAAAGCCGGGATGACTCCCGAAGGCGAAGCGATTGATTTGGTTTCAGTGTTTGAAGGCGTGGGGGCTTTTTCCGCCGGGAAGATTGACGAAAAGCGTTTGGCGATGTTGGAAAAATTAGCCTGTCCATCCTGCGGCTCCTGTTCTGGAATGTTTACCGCCAATTCAATGAATTGTTTGATGGAAGTGATTGGGCTGGCGTTGCCATATAACGGCTCGGCTTTGGCCAAGACTCCCGAACGCGAAGCGCTGGCGCAGAAGGCGGCTGGACTGATTGCCACTTTGATCGAGCGTGACCTTAAGCCCAGGGATATTGTCACCCCCGAAGCGCTGGACGACGCCTTTGCTTTGGATATGGCCATGGGCGGCTCGTCGAATACGGTCTTGCATACGCTGGCGCTGGCCAACGAAGCGGGCGTGGAATATCCATTGGAACGGATCAACGCTGTGGCCGATAAAATTTCCCAGCTTTGCAAAGTGAGTCCGGCGGGTAAGTGGCACATGGAAGATGTGCATCGTGCGGGCGGCGTTCCGGCGATTTTGAACGAAGTTCAGCGGGGGACTGGCATGTTGCATCTGGAACGGTTAACCGTTACGGGCGGGACGCTGGGCGAAGCGATTCAAGGGGCGGAGATTCAAGACGAAGAAGTCATCCATCGTTATGAAAACGCCTATTCCAAACGCGGCGGCCTGGCGATTTTATTTGGCAACCTGGCGCCAAATGGCTCCGTGGTGAAAGTGGGCGGCGTGAGCGAGGCGATGATGCTGTTTGAAGGCCCGGCGGTGATCTTTGAATCGCAGGATGAGGCGCTGGCCGGAATTTTGAAAGGCCAAGTTAAAGCCGGAGATTGCGTCGTGATTCGCTACGAAGGGCCGAAAGGCGGGCCGGGGATGCAGGAAATGTTGGCGCCGACTTCCGCCATTATGGGGCGCGGACTGGGCGACAAAGTGGCCTTGATCACCGACGGCAGATTCAGCGGCGGCACGCGCGGCGCGTGCATTGGCCACATTTCGCCGGAAGCGGCGGCGGGCGGGCCGATTGCGGCGCTACAGGCCGGGGACGTGATTCAAATTGATTTGGCGGCGCGCACGCTCAACGTTAAGTTAAGCGACGCAGAAATCCAAACACGGCTGAAAGCCCTGCCGCAGTTCAAATCCAAAATTACTTCCAAGTGGCTGAAGCGCTATTCGCATTTCGTCACCAGCGCGGATACCGGCGCGGTGTTGGCGACGGATTTCTAAAACAGAAATAGATTTTTACAAAGGAGAGAAAATGAAAAAAACAGGCGCTGAAATTGTTTGGGAATGTCTGACGCGCGAGGGCGTGGAGGTGGTCTTTGGCTACCCGGGCGGCGCGAACATGCCGATCTACGACGCGATGTTGAGCTATCCGGTGCATCACGTTTTGGTGCGGCACGAGCAGGGCGCTTCGCATATGGCGGACGGCTACGCCCGCGTTTCTGGAAAAGTGGGCGTGGCGCTGGCTACTTCCGGGCCGGGCGCCACGAATTTGGTGACGGGCATTATTACCGCGATGATGGATTCCGTGCCGACGGTTTTCATCACAGGACAGGTGGCCGCGCATTTGATTGGCGGCGATGCCTTTCAGGAAACGGATGTGACCGGCATTACGCTTCCGATCACCAAACATAATTATCTGGTAACGCGCGCCGATCAGATTGCCGAGACCATCCGTGAAGCGTTTCATTTGGCGCAAAGCGGACGCCCCGGCCCGGTGGTGATTGACATTTGTAAAAACGCGCAAGTTGAATCTTGTGAGTTTGCGTATCCGCCAGCCGTAAGGTTGCGCGGCAGTCAACCGGTGACGCGCGCGCCGAAAAACTCCCTGCAAGACGCAGTGAAATTAATCGAGAAGGCGAATCGTCCGGTGATCCTTTGTGGGCATGGCGTGCTGATGTCCAAAGCCGAGGAAGAATTGATGCAGTTTGCGGTCAAGACACAAACTCCCGTGGCCAGCACGCTGTTGGGCTTGGGCGCGTTTCCCGCTTCACATGAGTTAAGTTTGGGCATGATGGGGATGCACGGCGAAGTGCAAGCCAATCTGGCGATTCAAAATTCTGATTTGCTCCTGGCGTTTGGCATGCGCTTCGACGACCGCGTGACCGGCACGCTGAAAACGTACGCGCCGCGCGCCAAGAAAATTCACATTGAAATTGACCCTTCTGAAATTCATAAGAACGTCTATGTGGATGTGCCTTTGGTGGGCGATTTGAAAGCGGTCTTAACCGATTTGATTCCGTTGGTGGATGAATACGATCACGACGAATGGAAAAAAGAAACCCGGAATTGGAAGGCCGAATCTGAAGCGCGGAGCATTATGAATTGGGAAGAAGACGGCAAACTGCATGTCGCGCATTTGGTGGACGATATTTGGAAGGCGACCGGCGGCAATGCGATTGTGGCCACGGATGTGGGACAACATCAAATGTGGGCCGCGCAATATTATCAGTTGGAAAAGCCGAATCGCTGGCTGACTTCCGGCGGGGCCGGGACGATGGGCTTTGGCCTGCCCGCGGCCATTGGCGCGTGGTTTGCGGCCAAAGATCAGGAAGTGTGGGTGGTGGCCGGAGATGGCGGCTTTCAAATGACCGCCGCCGAATTGACGACGGCCGTTCAGGAAGGCGCCAACGTCAAGATTGCGATTATGAACAATCAATACCTCGGCATGGTGCGCCAGTGGCAGGAATTTTTCTTTGAGAAGCGCTACTCGGCGGTGGATATGCTCACGCCGGACTTCATCAAATTGGCCGAAGCGCATGGCGTGCCCGCTCGGAGAGTCACCCAGCCTGAGGAAGTTCAAGCCGCGCTTGAATGGGCGCGCAACACTCCGGGCCCCACGGTGATCGAATTCCGCGTGGAGCGCGAAGAGGCGGTTTATCCAATGGTTCCGGCGGGAGCCGCGTTGGATGAAATGTTACAACGGCCGATTAAGGCCAAGGCGTAAGGAGCAGAGATGAATTACACATTTATCGCGTTAGTTGAAAATAAACCCGGCGTGTTGAATCGCGTGGCTTCTTTATTTCGTCGCCGCAACTTCAACATTGAATCGCTGGCGGTGGGGCGGACTGAAAACCCCGAGGTCTCGCGGATGACGGTGGTGGTGGATTGTCCCAATGGCGAGATGGACGCGCATCGCATTGAATCCAATTTATATAAATTGATCAACGTGATTGACGTGCAGGATGTGACGCATCAACCTTCGGTGACGCGCGACCTGGCCTTGATTAAGGTGAAGGTTGGCCCGGAACGCCGCGCCGAGGTGAACGGGCTGGCGGAAATCTTCCGCGCGCGAATTGTGGACGTGGCGGTGGATTCGGTGATCGTTGAAATTACCGGCACGGAGGATAAGATCGAAGGCATGATCGAGTTGTTGCGTCCGTTGGGGATTGTGGAAATGGTGCGGACGGGGCAGGTCTCGATGACGCGCGGCGTGAACGACGGCGTGCGCCGCATGCCCGGCGCGCGTGGCGAATGGATTAACAGCGTTTCTGAATTAATGGAAATGGCTCCGTAAATTAAATCAAAACTTAAACCAATTCAAGGAGAATAACGAGCATGGCAAGGATTAATTTTGGCGGTGTGGAAGAAGAAGTGATTACGCGCGATGAATTTCCGTTGGAAAAAGCGCGTGAAGTGTTGAAGGATGAAGTGGTGGCTGTGCTGGGCTATGGCGTGCAAGGCCCGGCTCAGGCGTTGAACATGCGCGATAACGGCATCAAAGTCATTATTGGACAACGCGAGGGGACGAAGAATTGGGACAAAGCGCTTGCCGATGGCTGGGTTCCCGGCAAGACGCTTTTCTCTGTTGAAGAAGCGGCGGAAAAAGGCACGGTCATTCAGTATCTGTTATCGGATGCCGGTCAGCGTTCGGAGTGGAATAAAATCGTCGAGACGCTCAACGAAGGCGACATGCTCTATTTCTCGCATGGATTTTCCGTCACCTTCAAAGACGACACCGGCGTAATTCCGCCGCCGCATGTGGATGTGGCCCTGGTGGCGCCGAAAGGCTCGGGCCGAAGCGTGCGCGAAAACTTTATCGAAGGTTCGGGCATTAACGCCAGCTTTGCGGTTCATCAGGACGCCACCGGCAAAGCCAAAGAACGCGCGGTTGCGCTGGGCATTGCCATTGGCGCCGGATATTTATTCCCCACGACGTTTGAAAAAGAAGTCTATTCGGACCTGACTGGCGAGCGCGGCGTGTTGATGGGTGCGTTGGCGGGCGTGATGGAAGCGCAATATAACGAACTACGGAAACACGGACATTCTCCTTCTGAAGCGTTCAACGAAACGGTGGAGGAATTAACTCAATCGCTGATTCGCTTGGTGGGTAAAAACGGCATGGATTGGATGTATGCCAATTGCTCCACCACCGCGCAACGCGGCGCGTTGGATTGGAAGGATAAATTCCGCGATGCGGTTGCGCCAGTCTTCAAGGATTTATATCAAAGCGTGGTGACGGGCAACGAAGCCCGCATTACGCTGACAGCGAACAGCCAGCCCGATTACCGCGAGAAGTTGGATCAAGAACTCGCCGCCATCCGTGATTCTGAAATGTGGCAGGCGGGCGCGGCCGTGCGTTCGTTAAGGCCAGAAAATTGGAAGAAATAGATATGGAGTGCAGGAGTTTGCTCCTGCAAATACGCCAGCCAGCTGGCTGACTCCAAAAGAGAGATACCATGACAAACAATAACTACGTAAAAATTTTTGATACGACTCTGCGCGATGGCGAGCAATCTCCCGGCGCCACGATGACCTCGGCCGAAAAGCTGGAAGTGGCCCAAAACCTGGCGCGGCTGGGCGTGGATATCATCGAAGCGGGATTCCCAGCCGCCTCGCCGGACGACCTGGAAGCCGTCCGCCAGATTGCGCTCACAGTGGGCAATCCGGCTAACGCGGAGTCTGCTACGCGCGGTCCGGTCATCGCCGGGCTGGCGCGGGCCAATAAATCGGATATTGATAAGGCCTGGGAAGCCGTGCAAGGCGCGAAACATCCGCGCATTCATACGTTTTTGGCCACATCGCCGATTCACATGAAGCACAAGTTGAAGATGGACCCGGAAGACGTGGTTCAGCGCGTGGCGGAGATGGTGGCGTACGCGAAAAGTTTATGCGCCGACGTGGAATTTTCTCCCGAAGATGCAGGGCGCTCGGAGCCGGAGTTTTTGTATGTGGTCTTGGGCGAAGCGATCAAAGCGGGCGCGACCACGTTGAACATTCCAGATACGGTCGGCTACACCACGCCGGATGAATTCTATAAACTAATAGACGGCATTATCAAACACACGCCCGGAATGCACGCGGGCATTACGATTTCGGTGCATTGCCATGATGATTTAGGCATGGCCACCGCCAATACCTTGGCGGGCATTCGCGCGGGCGCGCGTCAGGCGGAAGTGACGATTAACGGAATCGGCGAACGGGCGGGCAATACCTCGCTCGAAGAAGTGGTGATGACTTTGAAGACGCGCCACCCGGTCTTTGGACTGGAAACCGGAATTGAAACGAAGCAACTCTCGCGCCTTTCCAAACTGGTGAGCAACTATACGGGCATTTTGGTTCAGCCGAATAAGGCCATCGTCGGCTCAAACGCCTTCGCGCATGAAGCGGGCATTCATCAAGACGGCATGTTGAAACATCAGACCACGTATGAAATTATGCGCCCGGAAGACGTGGGCGTGAACCAATCCAATTTGGTCCTGGGCAAACATTCCGGCCGGCATGCCTTGCGCGACCGCCTCGCCAAAATGGGACATTCGCTCGACGAAGTGGAATTGGATAAGGCCTTTGCGCGCTTCAAAGATTTGGCCGATCGCAAGAAGGTGATTACCGACCTGGATTTGGAAGCCTTGATTGCCGATGAATTTTATCGTCCGCGCGATGTGTATCTACTGAATGGCTTGCAAGTCACCAGCGGCACAATGGGCATGCCCACCGCCACTGTCCGTTTGCGCGGGCCGGACGGCGCGGTGCAAACCGTCGCTTCGATTGGCACCGGGCCGGTGGACGCCACCTATAAAGCCATTGATCAAATTGTGAAAGTCGCTTGCACTTTGCTGGAGTTTAACATTCACGCGATTACCGAAGGCATTGACGCGCTCGGCGAAGTGACCGTGCGCATTCAAAGCGAGAGCGGCAGTACCTCGATGGATCCGCAAAGCGAAGTGGAATACATTCGCGTCTATGGCGGCCACGGCGCAGATTCGGATATCATCGTCGCCAGCGCCAAAGCCTACATCAACGCATTGAATAAAATGATCATCGCTCAAACCGAAGGCGCTGAAAAAGTGAAAAACGATTTCGGCGTAATGTTGGGATAAAAGGAAACCATGACAAATCAACCTAAAACGCTCTTTCAAAAAATTTGGGATGCGCACGTTGTGACTGAACAAGCCGACGCGCCTGCGGTTCTTTACATTGACCTGCACCTGGTCCACGAAGTGACCTCGCCGCAAGCCTTTACGGGACTTCGCCAGCGCGGGCTGAAAGTTCGCCAGCCCGATAAGACTCTGGCAACGATGGATCATTCGATTCCCACCACGCCGATTAATGTCCCCATTACCGACGCCTTAGCCGCCGCCCAAATTAAGCAGATGGAAACGAACGCCGCCGAGTTTGGCATCACCTTGCACGGCATGGCCAGCCCGCATCGCGGCATTGTGCATGTCATCGGGCCGGAGCTTGGTCGCACGCAACCGGGCATGACCATCGTCTGCGGCGACAGTCACACCGCCACGCATGGCGCGTTTGGCGCGTTGGCCTTTGGCATTGGCACGAGCGAAGTGGAGCATGTGCTTGCGACTCAATGTCTGCTTCAAAAGAAACCGAAAACCTGCGAAGTACGAATTGATGGAAAATTACCGAACGGCGTTTCCGCCAAAGACATCATCCTCGCGCTAATCGCCAAAATTGGAGTCGGCGGGGGAACGGGTCACGTCTTTGAATATACCGGCGAAGCGATTCGCGGGCTGACCATGGAACAACGCATGACGATCTGCAACATGTCCATTGAAGGCGGCGCGCGCGCCGGCATGATCGCCCCTGATGAAATTACGTTTGACTATTTACACGGACGCGAGTTTGCGCCCAAAGGCGAAGCCTGGGACAAAGCCGTCGCCAAATGGCGGGCGCTCCCAACTGATGTAGGCGCGACCTACGATAAATCCATCACGCTCGACGCCTCCGAACTCGAACCGATGATCACCTACGGAACGAACCCCGGCATGGGGATGAAAATCACAGATCGAATTCCAACCGTTGATGCGTTTACCGAGTCGTCACAAAAAGCCGCCTTTGAAAAAGCGCTGACGTACATGGGGCTTCAGCCGGGTCAATCCCTGCTTGGGCAAAAAGTGGACGTGGTCTTCATAGGCTCCTGCACCAACTCCCGAATTTCAGATTTACGTCTCGCCGCTTCGTTTTTGAAAGATCGAAAAGTTTCAGAAACCACGCGCGTGATGGTTGTGCCGGGTTCGCAAGAAGTCAAGAAACAAGCCGAGCAGGAAGGGCTGGATAAAATCTTCAAGGAAGCGGGCGCGGAATGGCGTGAAGCAGGATGCAGTATGTGCATCGCGATGAACGGCGATGAATTAAAGCCTGGTCAATATGCGGTTTCAACCAGCAATCGCAACTTTGAAGGACGACAAGGCAAAGGCGGGCGTACGTTCTTAACAAGCCCCATCACTGCCGCCGCGACTGCGCTTCATGGCGTAGTTACAGACCCGCGAACCATGCTGGATATTCGATAATTTGATATTCAAATATCGAATTATCAAATATCACTCTTAACCTTAAACGCTTAACTTGGAAAACAACCTATGGCTCAATTTACATCAATCACTTCCCGCATGATCGCCCTGCCCGTCAACGACATTGACACAGATCAGATCATCCCCGCGCAATTCCTCAAAGTGACGGACAAAAACGGATTGGCGGACGTACTGTTTTATCACTGGCGCTACAACGA
Source organism: Anaerolineales bacterium (assembly GCA_020851785.1). GTDB lineage: Bacteria > Chloroflexota > Anaerolineae > Anaerolineales > Villigracilaceae > Villigracilis. The sequence continues at coordinate 7,709 of JADZCC010000071.1, read as the reverse complement.
CGATAAATCCCCGAAGGCAGATTTCATCATCAACCAGCCCGAGTCACAGGGCGCGCAAATTTTACTGGCAGGCGACAACTTTGGGTGTGGCTCCAGCCGCGAACATGCTCCCTGGGCGCTGACCAGCTACGGGTTTCGCGCGGTCATCTCGACGTCCTTCGCGGATATTTTTCGCAATAACTCTTTGAAGAATGGATTAATCCCCATCGTTGTGGACGAGGCGACTCACAAACTGCTCTTCGACCTGTTTGAAGAAGCGCCGCGCGCCGAACTGACGGTTGATCTGGCCACCCAAACTGTTTCCTACCCGGGCGGCTCCTTCACCTTCCCGATTGACGCGTTCAGCAAAACCTGCCTGCTCAACGGCGTGGATGAACTTGGGTACATTCTGAATTTTGAAAAAGAGATTGCAGAATATGAAAAACGAGCATAGACCGCAGACGATGGACGATTTTATCGTCAACGGTCAATAAACACTGCTTATGACTCAGATTCAAATCTACGACACGACCCTCCGCGATGGAACCCAGTCTGAAGGCTTTACGCTTTCCGGCAACGACAAGATTCGCGTGGCGCAACGGCTGGACGAACTCGGCGTGGCCTTCATCGAAGGCGGCTGGCCTGGCTCCAACCCAAAGGATGTGGAGTTCTTTGAACGCGCCAAAGACCTGCAATGGAAGAACTCGCTGATTGCGGCGTTTGGCTCCACGTGCCGCGTCAAGGGCGGCCCGGAAGACGACGCCAACATCCGGGCCCTGCTTGATTCGCAAACGCCCGTCTGTACCATCTTCGGTAAAACCTCAACGCTCCACGTCAAAGAAGTTTTGCTGACCACGCTCGAAGATAATTTGCGCATCATCGAGCAATCGGTCGCGTACTTGAAGTCGAATAACAAACGCGTGATCTACGATGCCGAACATTTCTTCGACGGTTACAAAGCGGATTCGGCGTACGCGCTTGAAACCTTGCAAGCGGCCGTGCGTGGCGGCGCCGAAACGCTTGTCCTGTGCGATACCAACGGCGGGACTCTGCCGTGGGAGGTCGAAGCAATTATCGGCGAGGCGAAAGCGGCGATCGCTCATCCGTTCGGGATTCATACGCACAACGATTCCGAATGCGCCGTAATCAATTCATTGATTGCGATTCGCAACGGCGCCATTCAAGTGCAGGGAACGATCAACGGCGTGGGGGAGCGGTGCGGCAATGCCAACCTGATTTCGATTATGGCCGACCTGGAGTTGAAGATGGGTTATCCGTGTCTGCCGAAAGGCCATCTCGCCAAACTTTACGATTTGTCGCATTTTGTCGCCGAAGTGGCGAATGTGACGCCGGACGAACATTTGCCCTATGTTGGGAAATCCGCCTTCGCGCACAAAGGCGGCGTGCATGTGGCGGCCATGCGCCGTTCGCCGCAATCCTATCAGCATGTGGAGCCGGAAGTGGTCGGCAACAAAATGCGCGTGGTGGTTTCAGATTTATCTGGCCGCGGAAATTTGCTGAGCAAAGCCGAAGAACATGGCGTGGAAGTGGAAGGCGCGGAAGTTCTGCCCGTGTTGAATGAGATCAAGGAATTGGAAGCGCGCGGCTTTTCGTTTGAAGCGGCCGAGGCTTCGGTGGCGCTGATGTTGAAACGGCAGGAATTAAATTACAAGCCGCCGTTTGAACTGGTGGATTTCTTCGTCAACATTGAACATCGTCAGGGGCGCGGTATTTTGGCCGAAGCGACGGTCAAAGTCCGCGTGCAGGGCCAGTTATTTCACACCGCCGCCGAGGGCAACGGCCCGGTCAACGCTTTAGACCTGGCTCTGCGGAAAGCGCTGGTTGGGCATTATCCGCAAATTGAAAAATTCCACCTGTCGGATTACAAAGTCCGTATTTTGGATTCAGATCACGGCACGGAGGCGATTACGCGCGTGTTGATTGACACGCGCAATTCAACGTCGCGCTGGAGCACGGTGGGCGCCAGCACGAACATCATCGAAGCCAGTTGGCGCGCCCTGGCCGATGCGATTGAATACGGGCTGATCTTGGCCCATTAAACCCTGACGATGGACCATGAAATGGTCTACGGTCTATCGTCAATGACCACATTGGAGAATCATTTTGGACTATAAAATTACCCTGCTCCCCGGCGACGGCATTGGGCCCGAAGTTGTAAATGAAGCCGCTCGCGCCTTAAACGCCATAGCCGACAAATACGACCACGCGTTTAATTTTCAAGAACGTCTGATGGGTGGTTGTTCGATTGATAAATATGGCTCGTCGTTGACGGATGAAACGCTGGCCGATTGCAAAGATTCAGATGCGGTTTTGCTCGGCGCAGTGGGCGGCCCCAAATGGGACGACCCGAACGCCAAAGACCGCCCCGAACGCGGCTTGCTCGCGCTTCGCAAAGGCTTGGGCGTGTTTGCAAACCTGCGGCCGGTTAAAGTTCATCCGGCGTTAATTGATTCTTCGCCGCTGAAGCCGGAGAAACTCAAAGGCGTGGATATTCTCGTCATGCGCGAGTTAACCGGCGGCTTATATTTTGGTCAGCCCAAAATGCGCGAAACGCGCAACGGCAAACAATACGCGGTGGATACGTTGGAATATTACGACTATGAAATTGAGCGTATCGTCCGGCTGGCGTTTGATTTAGCCAAAGGCCGAAAGCAAAAAGTTACTTCTGTAGATAAGGCGAATGTATTAGAATCGTCGCGGTTGTGGCGCCAGACGGCCACGCGACTCGGCAAAGAATATGCGGACATCGAACTGGACCACCTTTTGGTGGATACCGCTTCGATGAAGTTAATCACCGCCCCAGCCGCCTTTGACGTGATCGTTACTGAGAATATGTTTGGCGATATCCTTACGGATGAGGCTTCGGTTTTGGCCGGGTCGATGGGGATGTTGCCCTCGGCCAGTTTGGGCGAAGCAGGCGTCGGGTTGTTTGAGCCGATTCACGGCTCCGCTCCAGATATTGCCGGCAAAGGCATTGCCAACCCGATCGGTACGATCCTTTCATCCGCCATGCTGTTAAGGTATTCGCTGAAGTTGGAGTTGGAGGCTCAAGCGCTGGAGCAGGCAGTGGACGCGGTGATTGCCAGCGGCGCACGGACCGCGGACCTCGGCGGTCCGTTAACCACCCAGCAAATGGCAGATGAGATTTTGAAACATATTTAGACGCTCGACAATGAAAAGGAGAATATAACAATGGGCATGGAATCTAAATTTATTTGGAAGAACGGCGAGATGGTCCCGTTTGAACAGGCGACGGTGCATTTTTTAACCCCGGCCTTGCATTATGGGGCGGCGGTCTTTGAAGGCGTGCGGGCTTACAACACGCCGAAGGGCCCGGCGATCTTTCGTTTGCGCGAACATACCGAGCGCTTGTTTGACTCGGCGCGCGTGCTGGGCTTTCGGGAGTTTCCGTGGAGCGTCGAAGAAGCGATGCAGGCGCATAAGGATACGGTGCGCGCCAATGGATTTGGGGATTGCTACATTCGTCCGCTGATCTATTTGGACGGCGGAGCCTGGAACTTAAATGTGGATAAAGGCAAACCGGCGATGATGATTGCGGCCTGGGAGTGGAGCAATTATTTGGGTGAAGAGGCGCTGGCGAAAGGCATTCGCGCCAATATCTCTTCGTTCACGCGCCATCATCCGAACGTTTCGATGACCAAAGCCAAGATTGCCGGAAATTATGTGAATAGCATTTTGGCAAAAACCGAATCGGAACGCCTCGGCTTTCAAGAAGCGATTATGCTCGACCCGCAAGGCTATGTGGCCGAATGTACCGGCGAAAACCTGTTTGTGGTGCGCGATGGAAGAATTACCACGCCTGCCACCGCGCCAATTTTGGAAGGCATCACGCGCCAGTCCATTTATGTGATCGCCAAAGATTTGGGCTACGAAGTGACGGAGGCCCCGGTCTCGCGCGACCAGCTTTACAATGCCGACGAAGTCTTCGTCTGCGGGAGCGCCGCCGAAGTGATTGGCTTAAGCGAAATTGATTTCCGCACCATCGGCGACGGGAAGTCCGGCAAAATCACGCGCGAGATTCAAAACGTCTATCACGATACGATTCGCGGTAAACAAGCCAAATATGTGAGCTGGTGCGATTACGTGGGATAACGCTTCGGCAAAAAGAGGATGGAGGCAACTTCATCCTCTTTTGTTGTATAATCTGCCCATACAAACCGGCGGAGGGAAAAGATAATGCTAGAACCAGTCCAACCTTACATCACCAAAGACGAGCCGTTTGGTCCGATTGATTCTTTTGATATTAATGCCAGCGATGTGCGTGCGATTGAATTATTGTTTGAGCCGCATAACTGGATCTACAAAAACCTGCGCTCCCGTCCGTCCATCATTATGGGGCGGAAAGGCGCGGGGAAAACGCATTACTTGCGGAGCGCCTTTTTCGACGAGAGTTATCACTTTTATACGGAGATCCGCACGGCGCATGTCTTAAGCCAGATGACGCGCGTGATTCAGAAGATCACCAACGACATGCTCTTTACCGAAATGGTTGCGGAACTCTGGGAGATCGTTTTGTGGATCGGCGTCTTTGTCGAAATTCGCAATCATACGGTACTGACTTGGGAGGAATTGAACCTTGTCAACGCCTACCTTGAAAAAATGGGCGTGACTCAAGCGGGTCACGCGGACTCGGTCCTCTCACACTTTGCCGAAATGTTGGATTCGCGCACGCGCGTTGGCCCGTCGAGCGCGGTGATTGACCTCTTGCGTGGCGTGGAGGGCGTTCGGTTTGACGATGCAAAATCCGCCACCTTGGCGGGGTTGGAACGCTCTAAAAAGAAATTTGTGATTCTGATGGATTCGTTGGAGAATTTTCAGCTTGATTTTGAATCGGTGGAGCGTTCGTTGCAGGGACTTTTGAAGTGCGTCGGCTCCATGAACAAGCCGCGCGATCTGGTCGATATCCGCTTTTGCCTGCCCACTGAAATTTATCACCGCCTGATCAAAATTTCCTCCAACCCTAATAAAGATTTTCGGCGCGCGCTTAAGTTGCAGTGGACGGCCAGCGAATTGGTTTTGATTGGAGCGCATCGCCTCACGCTTTATCTCACCATTTTCTATGTCGACTTTATCAAGAACGTCTTTCCGTTGGATATGGCCAAGCGCGCTGACGCATTGAAGTTATTTGCCGCAGTTCTTCCGGCAAAAATTACAAACGGCGCGGGGTATCAGGAAGAGACAATTTCCTATATCTTGCGACATACGCAATTATTGCCGCGCCATTTTTTGATGCTCTTAACCTCCATCTTCAAATCGCCCCGCACGACGCAAAGGCTTCAGCCTTTTCCGCTGAGTCAGGAACGGATCATTCATGGAATCCGTCAGACCGAGGAAGTGATTATTCAGGAAATTTTTGTAGCTTTCAAGTTGATCTATCCGACCGCGGAGGAAACCTGTAAGAAATGCCTTCCGGAACTGGGACATAAATTTACAATGGGCGATTTACATCGCGTCTTTAATCGGCACGGCAAAGCGGTTTTCGGGCGCGACGATTTGTCCGAATTTCAGAGGATGTTGCTGGAGATCGGCGCCATTGGGCGGGTGATTCCCGGCGGCAAGGAATCAGACACCTACATTCAAGGTTATTTTGAATATAGCGTCGAGCATGAAGTCGTCTTGAGTCAGGCTGATGAATTATGTGTGCATCCGTTGTTTTCTGGTATTTTTGGCGGCGCAAAGAGCGAAAGGCCGGTTTATCCGTATGGCAGTACGCCAAATGACGAAGATTATCGGGATCATTAACTCTTGACAACCATTCCCCTCCGTCATACAATCGCGACCAATCAATTAAAAACGCTGACGAGGACGAGTACGTTTCAAAGCGATTTCCAGAGAGCCAAGTAGCAAGTTCTGAGAACGAGGCAAAAGCGCAGAAGCCGAATGGACCTTCGAGTTGTGAAGAGAAAGTTTAATTAGTTAACTGGCTTCTGAGTTATCTAGTTGAGCAAGTACCAGAGACGGGAACTGCACCCGTTACAAAGCAGAGTTTCTTAGTGAGATGGATACTAGAAGATTAGTGACTAGATAACTGGTCAACGAATAAACTAGAAAACTATTGAACTAGCAAACTACAAAAGTGACGCTGGCTTAATTCTCTGTTATCACACAGAGAATTTTTTATAGCATTGCGTTTAACTTAGGTGGCACCACGAGATTCCCCTCTCGTCCTAATTGGACAGAAGGGGATTTTAATTTAAGCTATTCGAGAATCGATATTCGGTTTTCGAGTATCCAATATCGAATATCGTTTTTGAATGGAGAGTATATGCTTCTTGAAACTACTAGTCAAACCATTATCCGTGAAATCAGCGCAGACCTCGAAACGCCCATCAGCGTGTACATGAAACTGCGCGGACATGTCCCATCGTTTTTGCTCGAATCTGTTGAGGGCGGCGAGCGCATTGCAAGATATTCTTTTATTGGGATTAAGCCAAAAGCGCAATATATTATTCGTGATAATCAAATTGAAGTTATTGAAAACAACGAATCTCGTATTGTGAATCACGAAGGCGACCCAACTCATTTTCTGCAACAAGAAATGAAGCGTTTTCAGTTTGAACGGCAAACGAACACGCCGCGTTTCATCGGCGGACTGGTAGGATATTTGGGCTACGAATCGGTTCGTTTTTTTGAACCAACCCTCAGGTCAAAAATGAAGCGCGGCAAATTGCCCGATGGAATTTTTTTATTGGCAGATACCATCATCGCCTTTGATCATGCCCGCCGCAGTTTATCTTTAATCGCAAATGTTTTAGATGGCGATGTTGATTCGGCAAATCGCAAACTTGATGAAATTGAATTGCTCATTCATCAACCGCTTCCGCCGATACAAAAAAATGAAATCAAAAAATCGAAAACAACTTCAAATATGACGCAAGGTAAATTTGAAGACATGGTGCGCGACGCTAAAGAACTTGTCGCGGCGGGCGATATTTTTCAAACGGTGCTTTCGCAACGCTTCACGCGTGAAACCAATGTCGAGCCGTTTGATGTCTATCGCGCGGTGCGTCGTTTGAATCCTTCGCCATACATGTTCTTTTTTGATTTTGGTATCGTGGACGACGAACCGCTTTTTATTGTTGGATCATCGCCTGAAATGTTTGTGCGTTTGGAAAATAAAACCGCTTCACTGCGCCCGATTGCTGGCACTCGTCCACGTGGGGCTGATTCAAACGCTGACGATTTGTTGGCGCAAGAATTACTCGCTGATGAAAAAGAACGCGCCGAACATGTCATGCTCGTTGATTTAGGCCGCAATGATTTGGGGCGTGTGTGCGAATATGGCACAGTAAAAGTTTCGGATTTTTTTACCGTTGAAAAATATTCGCATGTCATGCACATCGTTTCGCATGTGGAAGGAAAATTGAAAAATGATTTAACTGCATTTGACGTAGTGCGCGCTTCATTCCCCGCAGGCACAGTCAGCGGCGCGCCGAAAGTTCGTGCATTGGAAATTATCTCTGATTTAGAACCTGATGCACGCGGCGCGTATGCGGGCTTGGTCGGCTATTTTGGTTTTGACGGCAACATGGATACCTGTCTGGCGATTCGCACGATGGTCAGCCACGGCAATAAATTTACCGTTCAAGCAGGCGCAGGCATCGTCGCGGATTCAAACCCATCTACTGAATTTCAAGAGACCATCAATAAAGCCAGCGCGATGTTGAAAGCGATTGAGATGGCGGAGA
>JADZCC010000070.1 GCA_020851785.1 Anaerolineales bacterium | reverse complement strand
CACAGCCAAGCCATCCCAGACAGAGTTGGCGCGCGTCCCACATCACCTGATTGATATCGTCAACCCGGATGAGACTTTGAGCCTCGCAGTTTTTCAAAACAAGGCGCGGGCAAGCATCGAAGCCATTTATCAAAAAAACAAGTTCCCCTTTTTGGTCGGCGGAACGGGGCAATACGTCCGCGCGGTGACGGAAGGCTGGTCTCCGCCTGAAGTTGTGCCGAATCCCAAACTCCGCGACGAACTCGAAAAGCTCAAAGAGCAAAACAGCATCTATTGGCTACACGACAAGCTAAAGGGATTAGACGTAGAAGCCGCCGCCAAAATTGACGCGCGTAATTATCGGCGCACGATTCGCGCTTTGGAAGTAATCTTCACGACTGGCAAAAAATTCTCTGACCAAAGAAGCAAGGGTGAATCTCCTTATCGCTTAATTTCAATCGGCTTAACCCGTCCGCGAGAAGAACTGTATCAACGCGTGGACGCACGCATTGATTTGATGTTTGCAAATGGCTTGTTGGAAGAAGTTCGCGGCTTATTAGCGCAGGGATATTCGCCCGCCTTGCCAAGCCTTTCCGCGATTGGGTATCGGGAATGTGTGGGCGTGATCAAAAATGAATTGACGCTGGACCAGGCCAAGGCGGAGATGAAGCGCATCACACGGGTTTTCGTGAGAAGGCAGGCGAATTGGTTCAAAGAGTCAGACGAAACGATTAAGTGGTTTCATCCCAGTCAGGAAAAAGAAATTGAAAAATTCATCCGCAACTCGCTCGCTTCTCAAGTGTTGTAATTGACTTTTATTATTTTCGCGTATATACTCAGTCCATAAAGTCAGCTTCACCATATATATAAAAGGAGAGAAGTATGAGTAATAAGCCCTGGCTGGCGCACTACGACAAAGGTGTGCCGCAAACCATCGAATATCCCCAAGCGCCGTTGTTCCACTTTTTAGAGGAAGCCGCGCGCAAATATCCTGACCGCGCCTGCACGATTTTTAAGGGCGCGGTTATTACTTATAAAGAGATGAGCGCGCTCAGCGACCACATCGCGGCGAGCCTCGTCGAAATGGGCGTAAAAAAGGGCGATCGCGTGGGAATTTTCATGCCGAACCTGCCGCAGTTTGTGATGGCCTTTTTTGGCATCCTCAAAGCGGGCGGCGTGGTGGTGGCGGTGAACCCCACCTACCCGCCAGACGAAGTGGTGACGCCGGTTAACGACGCAAACATCGAGATCATGTTTACGTTAACCCGTTTTTATGACACGCTGAAGAAAACGCGCGAAAAATCAAAACTCAAAAAAATCATCGTCACCAATATCAAAGAGGCTTTGCCGCCAATTACCAGCTTTCTCTTTACGTTATTAAAAGAAAAAAAGGGCGGCGACCGACTGGAAGCGCTAAGCGCGGGCGACGTATGGATGAAAGACCTGCTGGCCAAACACGCCAACTCGCCGCGCCCCAACGTGAACGTTACGCCCGACGATACAGCCTTGTTCCAATATTCTGGCGGCACCACCGGCGTGCCAAAAGGCGCGGTGGCTTTACATCGCAATGTGGTGGCCAACACGCTTCAGATCAAATCCTGGATGACCGGGTTGGATGAAGGCAAGGAAGTGGTCTTGATGGGCATTCCGCTCTTCCATGTGTATGGCATGGTGGCGGGCATGAATTTTGCGATGGCCTCCGGCGCGAGCATGGTGATGATACCGAACGCGCGCGACCTGAAAGATGTGCTGGAAAACATCAGCAAATACAAGGCGACGATCTTCCCCGGCGTGCCTTTGCTTTATAACGGCATCAACAATCATCCAGACGTGAAGGCCGGGAAGTACAACCTTTCTTCGATCAAGGCTTGTATTTCCGGCTCGGCGCCCTTAATGCGCGAGACCAAAGAACAATTTGAAAAATTAACCGGCGGCAGGGTCTTTGAAGGCTACGGACTCTCCGAAGCGCCAACCGCCACGCACTGTAATCCCCTGCTCGGAGAGAACAAGACCGGCTCGATCGGAATGCCGCTTCCCGATGTGGACGTGAAAATCATCAGTCTGGACGACGGCGTGACAGAAATGCCGCTTGGTGAAATTGGCGAGATCGCCGTCAATGGGCCGCAGGTGATGAAGGGCTATCACAACATGCCCACCGAAACCGAGAACTGCCTGCGCCAAATGAGCGACGGAAAGACCTGGCTCTTCACCGGCGACATTGCCCGCATGGACGAAGACGGCTACTTCTACATTGTGGATCGCAAGAAGGAATTGATCAAGCCGGGCGGATTCCAGGTGTGGCCGCGCGAAGTGGAAGAGGTAATTTCCGGAAATCCCAAAGTGCTGGAAGTGGGCGTGGGCGGCATCCCCGACCCGAAGAGCGGCGAAACCGTCAAAGCGTGGATCGTCCTTAAGCCGGGCGAGACGATGACCGAAGACGAAGTTAAGGAATTCTGCAAAGAACGCCTCGCTTCCTACAAAGTGCCGCGTCAAGTGGAATTCCGCACCGAATTGCCCAAGACCACCGTTGGAAAAATTTTGAGACGAGAATTGGTTCGGCAACACAAAGAAGGCAAGTAAACAAGCCTTGCACCAACTATTTAATGGTAAACCGCAAAACGCCTGAAGAGCGCGCAAATTTTCAGGCGTTTTGATTAAAGAGGATGCATGGACGCTAAAAACAATCCGCAGGCCGGGCTTTCCGAAATCACCCGCAGGATTCAAGAGAGTCTTTCAAAAGCCACGGACTATACCAAACATCAGGGCAAGTTAAACTCCACCCTGACGCTGGTGACCACCATTGGCTCGGCCGTCACCGCCTTTATTACGGCGTTGACGGCCCTGCAAGGCCCCACGGTCATCCCCGGCGTGCTGGATTGGCAAAGCGCGTGCGGAATTGGCGCCGTCTTGAGCTTAATCACCACAATTAGTTCAGGCGTGGGGCAACAACTAAACGTAAGCCAGAAATTGATTGACGGAAGTCAGTGTGCGGGAAGGTTGCGCGCGCTGGAGTTTTCAGCCGCCTCCAAGATCAAAGGCGCGGAAGAATTGGCGACGGAGTACGCCGACATCCTGCGCTTATTTCCCAACGTAATTCAATAAAATTTGACGACAAAAAAAGTCCCCTGAAATTCAGGGGACTTTTTGATCGTTACCTTCAGCGCATTAAGCCATCTGGGGCGTGCCGCTCTTTTTACCGGCTGGCGAAGGGAAGATCGCCTCAAACTCTTCGCGGGTGATCGATTCGACTTCCAGTAGTTTTTGCGCCACCGCATCCAACTGCTTGCGATATTTCTTGACCAAAGCCCGCGCCTGCTTGTATGAATCTTCAACCAGTTTACGCACTTCAACGTCAATCTTTTCCGCCACCGCTTCGGAGTAGTCGCGCTGTTCCGAAATTTCACGGCCGAGGAAAATCATTTCCTCTTTTTGCCCGTAAACCATCGTCCCCATTTCGCTACTCATGCCCAGGCGCGTCACCATCGAGCGGGCGATGCGCGTTACCTGTTCAATGTCATTGGAAGCGCCGGAGGTGATATCGTCGAAGATTAATTCTTCGGCGGCGCGGCCGCCCAACGAAGAGACCAACATCGCCGAGAGCTTTTTGCGCGACATCAAAATGCGATCTTCGTCCGGACGGAACCAGGTTACGCCGCCAGCCTGCCCGCGGCCCACAATCGTCACCTTTTGCACCGGGTCCGCTTCAGCGATGGCATTGGCCACGATGGCATGACCAGCCTCGTGGTAGGCGATGATGCGCTTTTCTTCATCCGAGATTAAGCGCGACTTCCGTTCCGGGCCCATCACCACGCGCTCAATCGCTTCGTTCAATTCCGCCTGCCCAATGGATTTTTTGTTGCGGCGCGCAGAAAGCAAAGCGCCTTCGTTTACCAAATTTTCAAGGTCGGCGCCCACAAAGCCCGGCGTGCCGCGCGCAATCGAAGCCAGATCCACAGCGGGTTCCAATGGCTTGCCCTTGACATGCACTTTGAGAATCGCCTCGCGGCCTTTCACGTCAGGACGGTCTAAAGTTACGCGGCGGTCAAAACGACCCGGGCGCAACAACGCAGGGTCTAAAATATCGGGGCGGTTGGTGGCGGCGATCATAATGACGTTCGTGTCTGTATCGAAGCCGTCCATTTCAACCAACATCTGATTCAAGGTTTGCTCGCGCTCATCGTGCGAGCCGCCCAATCCGGCGCCACGCTGACGACCGACGGCGTCAATTTCATCTACAAAGATAATGCACGGCGAATGGCGCTTGGCCTGATCGAACAAATCACGCACGCGGCTGGCGCCCACGCCGACAAACATTTCCACAAATTCAGAACCGGAGATGGAGAAGAACGGCACGCCCGCTTCGCCTGAAACGGCTTTCGCCAGCAGGGTCTTGCCCGTTCCGGGAGGGCCCACCAGCAAAACGCCTTTCGGAATGCGCGCGCCAAGTTGAATGAATTTTTGCGGTTCCTTCAAAAATTCAACGACTTCCGCCAATTCCTGTTTGGATTCTTCCGCCCCGGCCACGTCTGCAAACGTCACCGTGGGATGTTCGCCGCTAAACATGCGCGCGCGACTCTTGCCAAAAGACATCGCCGCGTTATTACTGCCTTGCGCCTGACGCATAATAAACCACAACACGCCGACCATCAAAATCACCGGCAGGAGATAGACCAACAGCGTGCCAAGTCCCGACCACAGCGAGGGTTCGCGGACTTCGACCACCAAGTTTTTGGGAGAAAGTTGCTCGGCCGTCACGCCCAAACTGATCAGTTGCTCCACCAGTGTGGCATTCGACTCCTTGCGCGACTCAACGCTTCCGGCGCTCCCATTTTTCATTTCGACGGTAATCGTATCGTCGCTTTCAATCACGATCCGCTTGACTTCGCCGCTCTGAACTTTCTGGGCCACCTCATTAATCGTTAAGGGTTGTTGCGCGCTCGTATTGTCACGATACGCCATATAGAGCAGGGCGCCAATCGCCACAACAACTATAAAATACACAAAATACGGTTGATTACTACGGGAATTCACGGAATCCTCCAAAAGTTACTTCTATTAGGCTGGGATTATACCAAGCCATTCCCCCAGATGACATTCCATTAATGAAATCTTATATGATTTTCTAATACGCCGCCCACCCCGCCCCAGCCTGCCAGCCAACCTCCGACATACGCCCCGCCTAATCCAAAATCAACTCAATCGGGCAGTGATCCGACCCCAAAACCTGGTCGTGGATAATCACATCTTTCACCTGCGGAAACAGGTTTTCCGAAACGAGGAAATAATCCAGCCGCCAGCCCACGCCGCGCTCGCGCGCCTTGAGGATTTGCGTCCACCAGGTATATTGAATTTTGTCCGGGTACAAGGCGCGAAACGCGTCTACAAACCCCTGCTCCAAATATTTTTGAAACCACTCGCGTTCCTCCGGCAAAAAGCCGGAAGTGTTTTTATTTTGCTTTGCATTTTTCAAATCCATCGGCTGATGCGCCGTGTTGAAATCGCCGGTTAAGACGACGCGCTCTCCCCGCTTTTGTAAAGCGTCCAATTCTTTTAATAAGCGTTCGTAAAAAGCCAGTTTATATCCCACACGCTCATGCCCACGCGAACCGCTTGGAAAGTAAATGTTCAAGAGGCGTAGATTCCCCCAACGGGTTTGCACAATCCGCCCTTCCACGTCAAACCGAGGTTCGTCCATGCCCAATTTAATTTCATCCGGTTTGTCTTTGTAAAACGTCGCCACGCCGCTGTACCCGGCGCGTTCCGCGGGATTCCAGACAAACGGCAGATGAAGTCTGGCGCGTTGTTCAGCGCTGAGTTGCTCGGGCCGAGCCTTCACTTCCTGCAGGCAAATTGCGTCCGCGTTTTGAGCAAATGCCCAATCCAATGTTTGTTTGTTCAACCCCGCTCGAATCCCATTGACGTTCCAGCTAATCATCTTCATAAATTTTTTGATAAACCTTTTATGGTAAACTTATTTTTGAAAACAGGAGTCCCATGAATGATAAAAAGATTCTCTGCATTGAAGACGAAGCGGAAATGATTGACCTGATTCGTCTAATCCTCGGGCGGCGCGGGTTTGAAGTGCAAGGCGCCACCGGCGGCGTGGAAGGCGTTAAAAAAGTAAAGGCCACGCTTCCCGATTTGGTGCTTCTCGATTTGATGATGCCGGACATGGATGGCTGGGAAGTATATCAACAAATCAAAGCCGACGAGACCACCCGCAAAATTCCGGTCATTGTCGTCACCGCCAAAGCCCAAAACATTGATAAAGTTCTCGGCTTGCACATCGCCAAGGTGGACGACTACATCACCAAGCCGTTTAGTCCGCAAGACCTGCTCGCCAGCGTGGAAAAGATTCTAAATTCCTGAACTTATTTTTATTCTCACAGGCGGCGCATCAGCCGCCTGAATTTTATAACCGCTCATGCCCCAAAAAATTATAATAAAAAATTTAACGACTCCGCTCCATTCCCCGGCGCTGGTTGGGCACGCCAATTCGTTTGCGTCCAAACTGCGCGGGCTGATGTTTCGTTCCCATCTGGACTTAAACGACGGCCTGCTCCTCGCCGAAACGCAGGATTCACGCCTCAACACGGCCATTCACATGTTCTTCGTCCCGTTTGACCTGGCCGTGTTTTGGATCAACTCTGATTTAACGGTGGTAGATAAAGTCATCGCCAAAGCCTGGAAGCCTTTCTACATTTCCGCCGCCCCAGCCAAATACACGCTGGAAATTCACCCAAACCGTTTTACAGATTACGCCATCGGCGACAAAGTGGAAATTGAACATGTTTAAGCGTCTCGTTTTAGGTTTGTTCATCCTTATTCTGGCGACCTCCTCACAGCCTGTAAAAGCGCAAGAAGGCGGAACCGGCCCCATTTACATTGTGCAACCCGGCGACAGCCTCTCCACCATCGCCAGCCGCTTCAGCGTGGATATGAATGATTTAATGGAAGCCAACGGCATCGTCAACGCCAATCAATTGACGGTGGGGCAACAATTAATCATCCCGGGCCTCGAAGGCGTGAACGGCGTGTTGGATACCACGCTGATTAACTTTGGCAATTCCTATCGCGCCCTGATTCGTAAAACTCAAATCTCCGAGACGCTCTTCAAAAAATTAAATCACCTCGTCAGCCCGAATGAATTCTACGTCGGCGCCAGCATGATCGTCCCCACCCAGGCCAACGGCGACGGGCTAAACACACAGGTCTCGCCTGCGGCGGGCGAATCCCTATTGGAAGCGGCCATCAAAAAAGGGACCGATCCATGGACGCTGGCTCACTACAATCATCTACAAGGCTCATGGGATGCGATCCCCGGCGATACGTTCTTCGCGCCAGGCGGCGAAACCACCGCAAACCCCGTGCATTTACCCTCTGCATTTCTCAGCGCGGAAATTCGCAGTTTGCCCATTAAGCAAGGCGGCACAACCGAACTGGTCATCCACCCTGCCGAAAACGTTGCCTTAAGCGGAACGCTGGTGGATCGTCCGCTTCACTTCTTCCCATTGGGAGATGGGCGCATGGTGGCCTTACAGGGCGTTCTGGTGACGCTTCCACTGGGCGTTTACCCGCTCCGCTTGGACGCGGCCCTGCCGGATGGCAGTACCGAATCTTTTGAGCAGATGATTTTGGTCACGCGCGGCGATCAGCGCATTGACGAGCAGGTCGTCCCTTCGATAGACCCGGCCACGCTAGAACCGGAAACGAAACAAATTGAAGCGATTGTCGCAAACGTTACGCCGCAAAAATATTGGGATGGCGATTTCATCCTGCCGGTTGGCCTGCCCTCGTGCATTACTGAATGGTTCGGCACGCCGCGTTACTTCCTCTTCAACGACGCGCGCTATTCCTACTTTCACAGCGGGGTGGATTATGGGGTCTGTTCGCAGGAGCACCCGTTTGATATTTATGCGGCCGCGCCCGGCGTGGTGGCTTTTACCGGCTCGGTGTTTTTACGCGGTAACGCCACGATCATAGACAACGGCTGGGGCGTGTACACGCTTTACGCGCATCAGGAGGAAATTTACGTCACTGTTGGGCAGGCTATTCAAGCCGGTCAAGTGATTGGCAAGATTGGCGCAACCGGCCACGTGACCGGCCCGCACCTGCATTTTGAGATGTGGGTTGGCGGCGTGCAGGTCAATCCGCTGGAGTGGCTGAAGAATACTTACCCGTAGGAAATGCCTTTTAAGTAGAACCCAGACTTCCCGTAGGTTGAGGCGTTGCGCTTCATCTATGAGTATGTTAAACTTTCGCAAAGGATTTCAAAGCCCATGAGTTCTCTGGTGAGTTTCCTCAAACAAAGCGATATTTTTTACCAGCTTACGCCCACGCAGTTGGAGTTGGTTTCCAACCTTTGTCGGGAAATTCAGTTCGGCATGGGGGAATTGATCTTTCAAGAAAATAGCGATAGCAAAGAGTTGTACATCATCGCGCAAGGCGAAGTGGATATTTTTATCAATCGCCCCGACGAACCTACGGAAAGCGTCATTGCGCGCTTGCGCCGCGGGCAGTCTTTTGGCGAAATTGCGCTGGTAGATGAAGGTCTGCGCTCGGCTTCGGCGCGGGCGGTCCAAAAAGACACCCGCCTGCTGACGATTGCACGAGATCAACTGCTGATGCTCTGCGAGACTTACCCGCAATTGGGCTATCGCCTCATGTACAATCTGGCGGCGGACCTGGCGATGAAAATTCGCAACGCCGATTTGAGGATCCGGGAAAAGTTGTTGTATAAACCCACAACCTAAATCCCCATTTAATATCCTTGACCTGTCACTAAAAAGCCCTTATGATTAATTAAGCTAATAAAATTGAAAGGTCTTATCCTTCCATTGTAGCCTGGCCATGAAATTATCCGCTGGATAACTTCAGGCTTTCTTTTATAATAAGACGAAAAATATCTCATTGTGAGGAGGTGATGCCGACACCGCAAGCATGGTCTGCTCGTATTGTCCCCCGCGTCAGCGGGAATTCACATATTTTGAGAATTTTGGAGGAGTAAGTTTCAATGAATAAGCGTTTGTTCACTTTGCTTTCTCTGCTGGTGATCGCCAGCATGGCGTTAACCGCCTGTGGAACAGCGGCCACCCAGGCCCCTGCCGCCACCGACGCCCCCGCCGCCACGGATGCCCCTGCGGCTACCGACGCCCCCGCCGCCGCTTACGAATGTACCGACGCGCTCGGCTGTGTCAAGATTGCTCCTGATGAACCCCTGCACATGGCGTTCTGGGGCGTGCTCTCCGGCGCAGATAGCTCCCTCGGTGAAGATTCCAAGCGTGGCGTTGAAATCGCCATTGATGACAAAGGCGGAAAACTTCTCGGTCACGACATCCTCTTGACCACCGAAGATGCGCTGTGCACCCCGGAAGGCGGCGCCACTGCCGCTTCCAAGTTGGCGACCGACACTTCCATCGTCGCTTTGGTTGGCTCCACCTGCTCGGATGAAACCGTTGGCGGTATCGCCGCGATCACCCAAGCCGGGTTGACCACCATCTCCCCGTCCAACACGCGCCCAGCCCTCACCGATCCCAATCGCGGTCCTGACTACGCCGGTTATCTCCGCACCGCTCATAGCGACGCCTTCCAGGGCAAGGCTGTGGCTGAATTCGCCTACAACTTCCTCGGCGTTCGCAAAGCCGCGACCATCCACGATGGTTCCGCTTACGCTCAGGCTTTGCAACAGGTCTTCTCTGACAACTTCAAAGAACTCGGCGGCGAAATCGTCGCTCAGGAAGCTGTCGCCAAGGACGCCACCGACATGAAACCGGTGTTGACCACGATTGCCGCCAAGCAACCTGAATTCATCTACTACCCGGTCTTCGTGGCTGTCGGCGGTTACATCACCGCTCAAGTCCGCGACGTCCCCGGTTTGGAAGATGTCAAATTGGCCGGTTCTGACGGTATCTTCAGCCCCGACTTCTTGAAGGCCTCCGGCCCCAACGTTGAAGGCGTGTACCTCTCCAGCCCAGACTTCAGCGCCTTCACCGGCGACTACGCTGGCTTCCTCAAGAAGCACGAAGCGAAATACGGTGGTTCCACGCTCTCCACCTTCCACGCGCACGCTTACGATGCGGCGAACATCATCTTTGCCGCCCTCGAAAAAGTTGCCGTTGTGGAAGCGGACGGAACCGTCTACGTTCCCCGCCAGGCCCTGCGCGACGCGATCTACGCGACCAAGGACTTCCCCGGCATTACCGGTAACCTGTCCTGCTCGCCCTCCGGCGACTGCGGCGCTCCGGTGATTGCGGTGTACCAAGTTGTGAACGCGGATCCCGCCTCTTGGAATCCTGCCGACCCCACGAACCCGAATCCCAAGAAAGTTTGGCCGTAATCTAAAGGCTAGTACGACGAGAGTGAGGCAGTTTCTGCCTCACTCTTTGTAACTTTTTAATTAAGGAGTTTTCATGCGCACGAGTTTTGGCGAACGCATGCTGGACCTAGTTGTTACCGGATTCTTATGGGGGATTCGCATTGCAATTCTTTTAGCGATTGTCATTGGAACGATTGTCACCGTTTCCAAAGGACATTACACCAGCGAACAGTGGATTGGTTTCGTCGTATTTGGCGTGGCGCAAGGCGCGATTTACGCGTTGATCGCCCTGGGCTACACGATGGTGTACGGTATTTTAAGGATGATCAACTTTGCGCATGGCGATATCTTTATGACCGGCGCCTTCGGCGCATACTTTGTAGCCACCTGGTTAAATACCATTGGCTTTGTGGATCGCAACCCTTTTCTCGGTTTATTAATCCCCGTCCTCTTTGCGATGATCCTCGCCGCGGCGATTGCCATGCTGGTCGAGCGCATCGCCTACCGCCCGCTACGAAACGCCCCGCGCCTCGTCCCGCTGATTAGCGCGATCGGCGCATCTTTCTTTTTAGAATACGCCTTTCGTGGCTTTTTCGGACCTGGAAAATACGCCTACCCGCCGATCAAAGCTCTGGATGGCGGATGGACGATCTTCAACGTTGAAATTCAGAAGGTTCAAGTTTTGGTCGTGGCCGCCGCCGCAATTATGATGGCAATTTTATATTTTATCGTCATGTACACCAAAGTCGGCAAAGCCATGCGGGCCGTTTCTGAAAGTCAGGATACCGCCGCCTTAATGGGCATAGACGTCAATCGCATCATCGTTTCCACCTTTGCGCTGGGCGCGGCCATGGCTGGCGCGGCAGGCGTACTCTTCTCCTTGGTGTATCGCCAAATTGACTTCTTCATGGGGTTCACTCCCGGAATCAAGGCTTTTACCGCCGCCGTTTTGGGCGGGATTGGAAACATTCCCGGCGCCATGGTCGGCGGTTTAGTGCTGGGCGTATTCGAATCGATCGGACCCTCGCTCTTCCTGGAAGGTCTTGGCATTCCACGCCCCTACCAGCTCAAAGATGTGATTGCCTATACCATGCTGGTGATGATTCTACTCTTCCGCCCATCGGGTATTTTGGGCGAACGTCTGTCGAAAAAGAAGGCCTAATCCGATGAATGAGATCACAAAAGAAAACTTTCTTTGGAGCGCGCTCAAAATCGGCCTGTTAGGCGGCGCCATTGCGCTCTTCATCTGTCTGATTGGGATGACCGAAATATTCAGCAAACGCGCTGTGATTGAAAAGGTCATCACGCTCGGGCAGTTCGTCTTGCTGGCGATTAGCGTTTCCTGCGGGCTGATCGCGGCCCGGCGGACCTCGCAACTGCTCCGTTCTCCCAGCGCTTTCTCCGGGCTGACGGCTGGACTCGTTGCCGGGCTCACCGTGGGATTGGTACTCGCTTTGTTCATCCTCGCAGGCGACAAAATCAACTTCCGCGCCGTTTTCCTCAACGCCTCACCGGCTTTGTATAAAGTCCTAACCTTTGAAAAAGGCATAGGCGGAGCATGGATTCTTCCGGCGGCTGGCGCAATTTCCGGGTTGCTTGGAGCGGCTTTTCCGCTTATCCCAACGAGCGTTCGTCGCCCGCTTTTCCATGCCGTGCTGTTTCTCTTTTTCATGGCGCTCTTCTCCGGCTTGTTCCGCGTCGTCATCATCAATCAAGGTGAGAAGGGAGAAAAGATCGCCAAGTATCTCTTCGGCCAAACTGGCATGACGGTTCCCGGCGCAAGCATTTTCTTTGTCCTTGTTGGCGCAATTTCCGCATTTTGGTCAGCCTTTGGAAAACAAATTAAAACCAGCGCTTCGAACTTACCCAAAGGCGGAAAAATTGGACTGCGCGTTGTGGCCATTGTGATCATAGGGATCATCGCCCTCGGCTTGCCCAGAGTTTCCGGCCCGTTCATCGCGCAGGTCATCGTCATCGTCGCGCTCTACATCCTCATGGGGCTGGGGCTAAACGTCACCCTCGGCTTCGCAGGCTTGCTGGATCTGGGCTTTGTAGCCTTCTACGCCATTGGCGCTTACACAGTGGGCCTGCTCACCTCCTATGGACCGTTCGGAATGCAACACATCTCTTTTTGGGCGGCGGTTCCGATTGCCGTCCTCGTGGCGATGTGCGCTGGGTTTGTGCTTGGGCTTCCGGTGTTGGGCGTGCGCGGCGACTATTTAGCGATTGCCACGTTGGGCTTTGGTGAAATCGTCCGCCTGTTGGCCGGTTCCGACTTCCTGATTAATTATTTTGGCGGCCCGCAGGGCGTCATTGGCATTCAAAAGCCGTGTATCGGCGTTTTGGAGGCGTTTACCAAAATTGACGTTCCGCGCATGTGTCGCGGCATTGAACTTAAAGATCCGCAGGATATTTACTATCTGGCGATTTTCAGCGCGATTTTGATTGCATTTGTTTCCTGGCGCTTGCGCGAATCTCGTCTCGGACGCGCCTGGATGGCCATCCGCGAGGATGAAGACGTGGCCGAAGCGCTGGGCATCAACTTGATTCAAACCAAGTTGTTGGCTTATATGCTCGGCGCGGCCATGGCCGGTTTGGGCGGCGCAATCTTCGCCACACTCATCGGCTCCATCTTCGCCTCCAGTATGCAGTTAATCGTCTCAATCAACGTCGTGGCGCTGATCATCGTGGGCGGCATGGGAAGCATCCCCGGCGTGATCGTCGGCGCAATTGCCCTGATTGGGCTTCCCGAACTCCTCCGCGAAGTTTCCGAGTTCCGCTATTTACTCTACGGGGCGGTCTTGATCATTATGATGCTCGTCAAGCCGGAAGGCTTGTGGCCCTCTCAAGCCGCAAAACGAGAACTGCACCATCTTGACGCTGAAGCCGGAACGGAGTTGTAGTCATCATGGCCTCCATCCTCACCGCAAAAAAAGTAACCAAACGCTTTGGCGGGCTTGTCGCCGTCAACAGCGTGGATTTTGAAATCCCGGAAAAATCCATCGTCTCAATTATCGGGCCAAACGGCGCGGGCAAGACGACCTTCTTCAACTGCATCACCGGGTTCAACAAACCCGACGAAGGCGAAATCCTCTTTGAAGGCACGCCGATTCAAAAACTGCGTCCGGATCAAATCTCACGTTTGGGCATCGCCCGCACGTATCAGAACATCCGCCTGTTTGCCGAGATGACCGCCCTCGAAAACATCCTGGTCGGTCAGCACATCTTCCTTCACGCCAGCTGGCTGAGCGCCGTACTGGGCACGCCCAACGTCGTCAAGGAAGAGCAAGGCGCGCTCGACGAAGCCAAAAGACTATTGGATTTTGTAGACCTGACCGGCCACGGCGATACGCTGGCGCGTAACCTGCCGTATGGCGCACAACGCCGCCTCGAAATTGCCCGCGCGCTGGCTACCAAGCCCAAACTCCTCCTGTTGGACGAGCCGTCCGCCGGTATGAATCCGCGCGAAAGCGAAGACCTAACCGTCTTCATTCGGCGCCTGCGCGACGCGCTCGGCATCACCGTGTTGCTCATCGAGCATCACATGCGGGTCGTGATGGGAATCTCCGAACACATCACCGTGCTGGATTATGGCGAAAAAATCGCCGAAGGTTCGCCAAAAGAAATTCAAAGCAACCCGCGAGTGATCGAAGCCTACCTCGGACGTGGCGCCGCGACAGAAGGCATGGAAACCGCGCACGAACGCCATCAGAAGAAGGCAGGATAGTATAAGATGTCCATGTTAACCATTAACAACGTTCACACGTATTACGGCAACATCCACGCGCTGAGAGGTATCAACCTGACCATTGAGCAGGGCGAGATCGTCACGCTCATCGGCGGCAATGGCGCAGGCAAAACCACTACGCTTCGCACCATTTCAGGTTTATTGAAACCGCGCGAAGGCTCGGTTACGTTTGAAGGCGAAAACCTGGCCAAGTACAAGGCCCACGAACTCGTTTATAAAGGCATCTCGATGGTGCCGGAAGGACGCGGCGTCTTCTCCAGCCTTTCTGTAACCGAAAATCTGGAGATGGGTTCGTTCATCCTCAAAGACCAGAAGGAAGCGGAGAAAAACATGGAACACGTGTTTACGCTGTTTCCACGCCTGAAGGAACGCCGCAATCAGTTAGCCGGGACGCTCTCCGGCGGCGAACAACAAATGCTCGCTACCGGCCGCGCGCTGATGGCCAACCCGCGGCTGGTCTTAATGGACGAACCGTCCATGGGGCTGGCGCCCGTGCTGGTGGAATTGATCTTTGACATCATTCAACAGATCAACAAAGAAGGCGTCACCGTTTTGCTCGTGGAGCAAAACGCGCTGATGGCGCTTTCGATCGCCCATCGCGGCTATGTTTTACAAACTGGCGAAATCATCATCAGCGACTCCGCCGACAAACTCAAGAACGATCCAGCCGTGCAAAAAGCATACCTCGGCATGGAGTAATTCAACACCAAACGCACGCAAAACGCAGAGGTCAAAAACGCCTCTGCGTTTTTTTATCAGGAGCATTCATGCTGATTCTAACTGCAGAGGAAGTTCGCCAGGCCCTGCCCATGCGCGAAGCGATTGAAGCGATGAAACGCGCCTACGCCTCACTCTCAGACGGGAAGGCAGTTGTGCCGCTTCGGACGCGGCTCCCCGTCCCCACGCATCAGGGACTGACGCTCTTCATGCCCAGTTTTGTGCAAACTGAAAGCGCCGAAGCGCTGGCTGTGAAAATCGTTTCGCTCTTTCCTGAAAACCCAAAACGCAATTTAGAGTACATCCAAGCCGCTGTGCTGGTTTTAGAATCCGATACCGGCCGCCCGCTGGCGCTGATTGAAGGCAACGCCCTGACGGCCATCCGTACCGGCGCAGGAAGCGGCGCGGCCATTGACCTGCTCGCCCGCCCGGAGAGTCGCACGCTGGCCGTCTTTGGCGCGGGTGTGCAGGCGCGGACGCAAATCTCAGCCGCCTGCGCCGTCCGCAAGATTGAAACGGTTTGGGTTTTTGCGCCCAACCAGAACCATGCCGAAAAATTTGCGGCAGAAATGGCCGGCCAGCAGGACATCCCGGAGGATGTGCGCGTGGCACAGAACCCGGCCCAGGCGGTGGAAACTGCAGATATTATCTGCGCGGCGACGACCTCTTCCACGCCGGTCTTTGCAGACGCAGAGATCAAGCGCGGCGCGCACATCAGCGCGATTGGCTCGTACACGCCAGAGATGCAGGAAATTCCAGCCGAGACGATTCAACGCGCGCGCGTGGTGGTGGATTCGCGTTCGGCGGTTTTGGCCGAAACGGGCGACTTGCTCACGCCGCTGAAAGCCGGGCTGATCACCGAAGCGCATATCGCCGCCGAATTGGGCGAGGTGGTTTTAGGGCGCAAACCCGGCAGGCAATCGGCAGACGAAATCACTTATTTCAAATCCGTCGGCGTGGCTGTGCAGGACGCGCTCGCCGCGCAAACCGTATTGAAAAACGCGCAAGACCTGGGGCTGGGGCAGACGGTAAAATTCTAAGCGCGATATTGAGGAGATTATGCAGTTACCAAAGACAGCAGAGATTGTGATCATTGGCGGCGGGGTGATGGGGGCCAGCGCCGCGTATCATTTGGCCCAACGCGGCCTGAAGAATATCGTTTTGCTTGAAAAAGAAAAATATTTTGGGACAGGCGCCACCGGCCGATGCGCGGGCGGCGTGCGCTACCAATTCTCAACTGAAGTTAACGTTAAACTCTCGCTGGAAAGTTTGCCGATGATTGAGCGCTTCAAGGAGGAATTGAATCAAGAAGTTAACTATAAACAGTGCGGCTATTTATTGGTGGCTACCCAACCAACCGAAGTTGAGACCTTCAAGCGCAACGTGGACTTGCAAAATAAACTCGGCGTGTCCACACGACTGCTTAGCGGCGATGAAGTGCGCGAAAGACTGCCGCAAATGAGCTTTGCCGACGCGCTCGCCGGAACCTTCAACCAAAAGGATGGCACCGTGGACCCCAACGGCGTGGTGATGGGCTACATCAACGCGGCCCAAAAATTGGGCGCGCAAGTTTTCGCGGAGGCGGAGGTCGTTGGAATCGCCGTCAGCGGCGGGAAAGTTCAAAGCGTGGAAACCAGCCTGGGCGCGATTGAGACGCGCAGGGTTTTAAATGTCGCCGGGCCGTGGGCCAATCGCATTGGCGCAATGGCGGGCGTGGAGATTCCCATCACGCCGGTTCGCAGGCAAATGTTCACCACCAATCCCCTGCCCGAAGTTCCTGAAGATTTTCCGTTTGTGATTGATTTTGCGAAATCGCTGTATTTTCATCGCGAAGGCGAGGGCTTGTTGATTGGCATGAGCAATCAAAATGAAAAGCCCGGCTACGACCAAACGGTGGACGAAGATTTTGAATTGTTGAATTTGGAAGCCGCAATTGCGCGCCTGCCGCTGGTGGAAAAAGCCAGTCGCGCCGCGCATTGGGCCGGGCTATATGAAGTGACGCCAGACGCGCACCCAATTTTTGGCGCGACCGAACTGGAAGGTTTTTCACTATGCGCTGGTTTTTCCGGGCATGGCTTTATGCACGGGCCAGTCTCTGGTAAATTGATGAGCGAATTTATTTTAGACGGGAAATTTTCAACGCTGGACGTTTCCATGTTGGACTTGAAGCGCTTCCAAGAAGGCCGCTTGATAAAAGAGTACAATGTAGTCTAGCCTCACCCTGCCCTCTCCTAAAAGAGAGGGGGATTTGAATATGACCTCTGCAGAAATCATCACCATTGGCACGGAAATTTTACTCGGCGAAATTGTGGATACCAACACGCGCTACATCGCCAAAACCTTGCGCGGGCTGGGCGTGGATTTATATCGCACAATCACCATCGGCGACAACCTGGAGCGCATCGCCAGCGCGATTCAACATTCGATGGAGCGCGCCAATATCGTCATCACCACCGGCGGGCTGGGGCCCACCATAGACGACCCCACCCGCGAAGCGGTGGCCAAAGCCGTGGGCGTGGAAACCGAATTTAGAGCGGAGCTTTGGGAACAGGTTGTGGAAACCATCGCCCGCTATGGGCGCGCGGCGCCTGCCGAGAATCAAAAGCGCCAGGCGTATGTTCCGCAAGGCGCAATTGGAATCAAAAATCCAGTGGGCACCGCGCCTTGCTTCATTGTGGAAAGAGAGAATAAAGCGGTCATCTCTCTGCCTGGCGTGCCCGCCGAAATGGAACAGATTTTGCACGAAGCGGTCATCCCCTATTTGCAAAAGAGATTCAACTTGAACGAGGTAATCAAAGTCCGCGTACTGCATTGCGCGGGGTTGGGCGAAGGCACGATTGACGAAAAGATTGCCGACCTTGAAACGCTGAGCAACCCCACCGTGGGTTTGGCCGCGCACACCGGCGTGGTGGACGTGCGTCTGACCGCCAAAGCCAAAGACGAAGCCGAGGCCAATCAAATGTTGGACGCAGTGGAAGCGCAAGTGCGCGAAAGACTCGGCGCCAACGTCTTTGGCGTGGACGAAGACAAACTGGAAGATGTGACTCTGAACCTTTTGGCAAAAAAGGGATTCACCTTGACTGCAATTGAAAGCGGATTGGATGGCCTGTTAATGCGCCAAATTCCACAAGCCGCTTCTTTGCCTAATCTGACGGCTGATACGCTCCTCCCGGCCTTGCGCGCCGCCCAAGCCTCCGCGCAAACGAATCTTGCGATTGGCGTCACCATCCTTCCCGAAGAAAGAAGCGCGGCGCTGGCGCTGATCTCGCCCAACGGCGAAGCGACTCGCCGCGTCACCTATGGCGGGCCGCCCAAAAGCCTGCCGCGCTGGAGCGCAAACCTGCTCCTCAATTGGTTGCGCGTGACTTTGGAGGAAATGAATTGATATGCCGCCGCGTCGTCGCAAAAAAGATTCAGCGCTAATTGCTTTCGTTTGGGGCATCAATCTGGCAGGCGGGTTTGCGCTGGTAGCGGTCTTTCTGGCGTATTTATACCTTCGTCCGGTTTCAGCCGCCCCGCACGCAGAAAGCCAGATCGCCCAACCGCAAGCCACACAGGCCGTGACGGCCACCTTCCCGGCCACATTTACCGCCCTGCCCGGCGGAGTCTATTATTTACCCACCGTCACCAGAAATCCGCGTTCAACTTCCATTGTGGTTGAAACCGCGACTCCTTTTATTTTAGACAATGGGCCGCGCCCCACCGTCATTGGGTATTCGGTTTCAGGCCGCCCGCTGGAGGTGTACACCTTTGGCAACGGCAAAAAAGAAGTGATGATTATCGCGGGCATTCATGGCGGCTATGAATGGAACACGATTGCGCTGGCGGATGAGTTGATTCAACATTTGGTGGAAAACCCCAGCGACATCATGCCCTCAGCCACCGTGTATATTTTACGTAGCCTGAACCCGGACGGCGACGCGCGCGATCATGGCTACGACGGGCGCGTGAACGATCACGGCGTGGATTTGAATCGCAACTTCCCCACCAATTGGGCCGCCACCTGGGATCGCGACGGCTGTTGGAATTACGGGCCTTCCACCGGCGGCACGGGCCCCGGCTCCGAGCCGGAGACTCAGGCGGTGATGAATTTTCTCAAAACCCACCACGTGAAAACGTTAATCAGCTATCACAGCGCGGCTTTGGGCGTCTTCCCCGGCGGCGAACCCTGGGAAGAGAACTCCTACAACTTTGCCGAGAAATTAGCCGATGCCACCGGCTACGCCTTCCCGCCCATTGATTTGGGTTGCACGTTCACTGGTACGCTGGCAGATTACGCCGTGGAGATGGGCGCCACCTCGGTGGATATGGAACTCGCCACACACTCCCGCACCGATTTTAAGTTAAACTTAAAGGCCCTGCGCATTTTACAAACCTGGGAAAATTAACCAATCGTTTTTATTGGATCGTTTCAAAAGGAGTTTGCATGACTCAAGCCATAGATCTGCTGTTTATAAACGCCACTGTCCTGACCATGGATAAAAAGATGAATCAATACGACCCGGGCGCGGTCGCCGTGCAAGGCGATTCAATTCTGGCGGTTGGGCCTGAAGCTGAATTAAAGAAAGCCTACTCCGCCAAAGAAACGGTGGATTGCAAAGGCAAAGTCCTCATGCCGGGGCTGGTCAACGCGCACACCCACGTGCCGATGACGTTATTGCGCGGGCTGGCAGACGACCT
The DNA here is from genome assembly GCA_020851785.1 of Anaerolineales bacterium. GTDB lineage: Bacteria > Chloroflexota > Anaerolineae > Anaerolineales > Villigracilaceae > Villigracilis. The sequence goes on along the minus strand of JADZCC010000070.1, from coordinate 16,961 downwards.
GCGGCTGGACGTGTGGCTGATGGGCTACATGCTCCCCGTGGAGCGGGAATTCGTCTCGCCGGAGTTTGTGCGCCTCGGAACGCAAATTGCCTGCGCCGAACAAATTCGGAGCGGCGTGACCACTTTCAACGACATGTATTTCTTTGAAGACGACATCGCAGAAGCGACCGCCTCAGCCGGAATGCGCGCGGTCTGCGGCGAATCGGTGATGAAATTCCCCGCGCCAGACGCGCCCGCCTTTGAAGATTCAATCGCCTACGCGCGCGAGTTCATCCAAAAATGGAAGGGGCATCCGCTGATCGTCCCGGCGATTGCGCCGCACGCGCCCTATTCCACCACGCCGGAAATTTTACGAACCTGCGCCGAGATCGCCAAAGAACACGACGTGCCGCTTCACATCCACATTTCTGAAACCGCCTTTGAAGTGGAAACCATGCGCAACGAGCAGGGCATGCCGGTGGTGCCCTACGTCAAAAAACAGGGACTGCTCGAAGCCAAAGTCATCGCCGCGCATTGCGTCCACATTGATATTGGCGAAATGAAAACGCTTCAACACGTCAACGCGGGTGTGGCCCACAACCCCTCCTCCAACCTCAAACTCGCTTCGGGCTTTGCGCCCATCCCCAAGATGCTGGAAAACGGACTCAACGTGGGCATTGGCACCGACGGCCCCGCCTCCAACAACGATTTGGATATGTTTGAAGAAATCCGCCTCGCCGCCTTCATCGCCAAGGCCTCTTCCAACGACCCGACGGTTGTGCCAGCCGCAACCGCTCTTTTGATGGGCACCCGGCTTGGCGCGCAGGCGCTACACATCGGACATTTGACCGGGTCGCTGGAACCAGGCAAACGCGCCGACCTGATTTTGGTGGACACCGCGCCGATTCATAACTCGCCCCGTTTCACCCGCGACCTAAACAACGCTTACGCTCAACTGGTCTACGCCTCCAAATCCACCGACGTGACCGATGTGATGGTCAACGGAAAATGGTTAATGCGCGATCATCAACTGCTCACCTTGCAGGAGGAAGACTTAATCAAGGAAGCCAGAGGGATTGCCAAAAAGATAGACGCCTTCCTGATCGAACGCGAGAAGTCCGTGCTTTCCAAGCTGATTGCGCTGGGCGGCTCGGCGCAGGAAGAATCGTTTGAGGTGCAGGTCAAGGTTCGGGTGAGCGACCCGGATGAATTGATCAAAAAGTTGAATCGCCCCGAAATCGAAATCAGCGCCTACAAGCATTATCATCAATTTGACGATTACTTCCTCTTCGACGATCCCACGCAGGGACGCCTGCGCTTCCGCGAAGATAATTTGCTAAACGACAAGGGACTGTTTGAAAGCGTGCGTTCGCGCCTGACTCTGCTGGGCCAAAAGCGCGAAGGCGAACTTCACGACGTGCTCCTCTCGCGCAGTCGCTTTATTGCCCCAGCCATGCACACCGCCAGGTTTTACCGCGAATACTTCAAACCGGCGCGGGAAATTGCCCTCACCAAAGACCGCCTGCGCTGGCACATCCTTTATAAAGACACCGGTTTCTACATCAACCTAGATGAAGTCAAAGAACCGGCAATGGGATATTTCCTTGAAATCAAAAGCCGCACGTGGAGTCGTAAAGACGCGGACAAAAAAGCCGAGTTAGCCAACGAACTGCTCAACCTGCTCGGCGCCGACGACGCGGAAGTGGTGACGCAGGATTACATCGAAATTTTAACCGCCAAATAGCCGCCTGCAACATTTTGCCAACTTCCCTGTATTATAGTTAAGCACAGCCGCTTCGCGTTGATTTTATAAAAATCCCTGCGGAGCGGCTTACAGAGGCAGAGATGCGGCGAATCTTTATTTTTCTTTCCTTTTTACTTTGCGCGTCTTTGGCATGTGGCGCGACAGAAACTCCGGCCACGCCAAAAGATTCGGCTTTCGACTCAGGGACCACGGCCTACGGCTTCTACCCTTCCCCGCCAAAAATTTCCCTCTTAAGCGTATTTCAAACCTACAAAGATTTAGGCCAACACGCCGATTTTGTCTTGATTCAACAAAACACAGACTGGGAAGATTTTGTTCAAGGCGTGGGCGGGGAATCGCAAACGCGTACAGATTTAATGAATCAGGTCAAACTGGCGGATCAAAACAACCTTGAATATATTTTCGTAATTGACGCACTTAACGGCCTGGATCGCCGCGAATTCGCCGGTTTGCCCGCTGACTGGACGGCAAATTTTGCCAATCCAAATCTGCGCACGGCTTATAAAAATTACGCCCTCTGGATTACGCAAACGTTTCACCCGCGCTATCTGGGGCTGGCCTCCGAGATCAATACCTATTTAGACGCTCACCCGGACGACGCGCAAAATTTCATCAGTTTGTATAATGAAATTTATGCGCTGATCAAAAGCGACGCGCCGCAAACGCAGGTCTTTGTTACTTTTCAGTGGGACGATCTGAACAACATGTTTCCGCAACCTGAAGAAGGGGAACGAAAAAAGATGGAGCCAAATTGGGAACAAGTGGAAGTTTTTGAACCCAACCTGGATGTTTGGGTGATTTCGTCTTACCCTTATTTGGTCTTTCCCTCCGCCAGCGACATTCCCGCTAATTATTACATCCCACTCCTTACGCGGACGACAAAACCGATTGCCATCGCCGAGGGCGGGTTTTCGTCCCAGCCGGTCGGTTTTGCGCAAGGCTCGCCGGAAGATCAGGTCGTCTATCTCAATGCGGTTGACGCCCAACTTGGTTCGCGCCTGGCCTTCTGGACCAACACCTTACTCAAAGACCTCGACATCCAATCCTACGCAAGCAGTCAGGGGCTGGATTCAGCCAGCGCCGCCGGTCTCTCCAATTTTGCATTTATTGGTTTCATGGATTCGGATGGAAGCCCAAAACCGGCCTTAAAAGTTTGGGACGCGCTACGGATGGAAAAATAGCCCCTTCACGGGCAAGCGTTGGCGATTTGCTCCTCAAAGGTGGCTGAAAAATTATGGTAACCGGAGCCGTCGCATTTGGCGCGGAAATAATAATAGGGCGTGGCTTGCGGGTACGCCACCGCCGTGAGCGCCGCAAGCCCCGGGCTGGAAATAGGCGCGGGCGGCAAGCTCAAATTTTGATAGGTGTTATAGGGGGAGGGAAATTTCAGGTCGTCCAAAGTGAGCGGATTCTTCCACCAATTGTTTAACTCTGGCTGATAGCCAAGCGCATATTGAACCGTCGGGTCGGCATCCAGTTTCATACCAAGCTTAATGCGATTCAGATAAACCGATGCGATGATCGGCGCTTCATCTATTTGAACGGCTTCGCGCTGGACAATGGAAGCGACGATGACCGCTTGATACACGTCCAGCCCCTGAGCGGCAAAACCATTCTTTAGATCTTCGGTCAGGTGTTGCGCGAAATTTCTGGCAATCCGGTCCAGCAGTTGGTCGGGAGGGGTTTCGCGCGGCAGGGTGTAAGTATCCGGGTAGAAAAAGCCTTCCATGCTGGCTGAAGGGGGGAGAAAATCCAACACGGCTGGATGAGCCTGCGCGGCGGTCAGAAAGATTTGCGGGTCGAGAGTCAGGCCCGAGGTCGGGAGCGAAGCGGCGATTTCTTCCATCCGCCAGCCGGGCAGGATGACCAACGTCGCTTCGCCGGGGGAAAATTTTTGGAACGCATGCGCAATCTCAACGCTGGACAGGGCCGGGCTTAATTTATATTCGCCAGACTGGATGGTTAAATCCAGCCCGCTATAGACCATGTAATCATAAAAAGCTTGCGCGTCTGAAATCAGGCCGACTTGCGCCAAGCGGTTGGCAATGGAGAAGACAGTTTCGCCCTGCTCCACGCGGAAGGTTTGTTCGGCGCCGTTGGGGTCCAGCGGAGCGGTGAGCGTGGAGCCGTAGGCCATCAGACGCGTGGAATATTGAATGCGGTCTGAAATGGAAAGGTGCGCGGCGGGCGGCCCGTAAAGCAGGGATGCGCGGGCGGGCAGATAGCCAACGACTAGATACAGGCAGGCGCACAGGAACAGCAGGCTGAACGCTAAAATAAAATGAAGTTGATAACGGCGCATGGGTTGAAAGTTGAAGGTTAGAGGTTGAAGGTTGAAGGTTGAAGGTTGGGGGTTGAAGGTTGAAGGTTTAAGGGTGAAGGTTGCGTTTGGCTTCGAGGTAGTTTTGCAAGATGACGACAGCCGCAAATTCATCCTGATGACCAGCGCGTTTTTTTCTGGAGACGCCGAGTTCGATGCGGGCGGCGCGGGCGATTTGCGTGCTGAAAGATTCGTCCACCAACTCGATGGGCTGGCTGGTCTGATTTTGCAATTCGGTGGCAAAGCGCGCGGCGCGGCGGCCGGCCGGGTTGGGCTGACCCGTTTCATCGTACGATTGCCCGATGATGATTAACTCTACATCGTTTTGGCCGGCGATTTCGGCCACTTGCGCCGCGTCCACCAGCCGCGAAACATGTTGAATGACTTTTAGCGGGCTGGCAATGGTTTGCGTTATGTCGCTCAAGGCCAGTCCAATCCTTTTTTCGCCGTGATCCACCGCCAAAATTCGCATCTATTTAATCTCAATCGAAATGTTGAATGGAATTAGCGGCAAACGCTTCCACCACGTTGGGCGGATGACGATTTGCGGGTCTTGCCGCATGATTAAAGCGGCGCGTAAATTTTGGAGCGCAGTTTCGGCGGACTGGCCGCGCAACGCGGAAAGGATTTGTTGTAAATTTGGCTTTGAGTACATCGTTCGGCTGACCTCCACTTCAAAATGGGAAATGCCTGCGTTGTCGGTGGAGGGGTCTGTCAGCGGGGCAAAAGTTGGGGGTTCCGCCGCTTCAAACCCGGGCGGGAGGGAGGCGTTGGTTGAAAGCGTCACCAGCTGATTCAAGTCCTGCGCCGAAACGTAGCGCGCGTCAAATTCAATTTGCAGTTTTAACTTCAGTTGATTGCCCGGCTCGCCTTCGGCTGGGTCAAACGTTTCCGCTTTTACTTCTCCGGTTTCAAACGTATCCAGCAGAAGTAAATCGTCCGCGCCAATTTGAGCTTTGAGTTTGGCCTCTGCTTCGCGGCGCAAGTTTTCGAGCGTTACGTCGCGCAGTTCGGCGCGATCCGCTTCGGTGGGGCCGATGGACTTTGTGTCTGTGCCGCCGGAAGTTGCGGAAGGATTCCCAACCGCTACTGAAAGCCCCAGCGGGCCTTCCACCACGATGATCGAGCCAGCCAACACATTGCCGCTCGCGCCCGCCGCCAGCGCTTCGATGGGGACTTCAACAAATTCTTCCGCGCCCGGGGCGAGCAGGGTGCTATTTACAGTGGCAAAGCGGATGGGCAGATCGGTGGCGGTGGCAAGGATTGTGCCGGCCGGAATGTTCACCTCGCCCTGACTCAAGTTTGTAAACCGCGCAACTCCCGTGGCTTTCGTTTGCGGGATTGAGATTTCGCTGACGATGGCCAGCGTCTGTTCGGCTTCCACCACGACGGAGAGACTGTGCGCGGGAAGGTTTCCATTGATGGAAACGGAGTGAATCGATTCGCCTGCGGCAATGGAAAGGATTGCTTTTTGAACCTGTATTTCCGGGTACAAAGTGACCGTGGCGCGCGGGATGAATAAACTGGCAATCGCAACAAAGGCCAGCACGCCAACTGCGAAAGTGAGCGCGCGCCCCCAAAGCGAAGTTCGCCAGGCGGCTTCCGGCGGATAAACCATGGCGCGGATTTTTCGCAAATCGCGGCGCGGATTTTTCGGGATGCGTTGCTTGCGCGGCTCGGGCTTAAGCCAGGTTTCTTTTTGAGCGGCGGAAGTGGCGCCAAAGACGGGAATGCCCAACGATTCGGCGTCGCGGCGGACGGCGCTTCGCCGCGTGACCAGCCCCAATTGCGCGCCGAGCGAATCCGCGTGGCGTTGGAGGACTTTCAAATCCAAAACGCGCAAGTTCACCGTCTCATATTTTGGCCAGACCAACAGCACGCGCGGCATCTTCGCCCACGTCAACTTATCGCGGACGGAGATGAGGTCGTCGTGGGCTTCGAGGGTGATGATTTGCGTTTTCAAGGGTTGAGAGGGTTAGAGAATAGATCCGTGGCGGCTAATGCGGTTTGGTCAGCGCTCTGGCTTTTTCAACCAACGTCGGCAAAATTTTGAGGAACGAATCCACTTGTTCGGCGGTGGAATCTTTCCCCAGCGTAACGCGCAAGGAGCCTAAAGCCCAAGCGCGAGAGTAGCCCAAAGCCGTCAGCGCTTCGCTCGGCTCGGGGTTGCCCGTTTTGCACGCCGAGCCGGAAGAGCAGGCAAAGCCCGCAGAATCCAGCAGTTGTAAAAGTAAATTGCCATCCACATCTTTGAAGACAAAAGAAGCGTGGTTGGGCAGACGTTCTTCAGGATGGCCGGTGAGTTGGGAATCTGGAATCGCTTCCAGCGTTTGCCCAATGATTTGATCGCGCAACGGCCGGACGTGCGCGGCGCGACTTTCCCTTTCTTCGCAAGCCAGTTTCAGCGCTTCGGCCAAGCCGACGATGTACGGCACGTTATGCGTTCCGGCGCGTTGAGCGCTCTCCTGCCCGCCGCCGGTTTGGTGCGGAATCAATTCCACGCCTGCGCGCACGTACAACGCGCCCACGCCTTTGGGCCCGTAAAATTTATGGCCGCCCAAAGAGAGCAAATCCACGTTGAGTTTTGTCACGTCCACGTCCAGGTAGGCCGCGGCCTGCACTGCGTCGGTGTGGAAAATGATTCGGTTTGACCGGGCAATTTCGGACAAGTCCCGAAGCGGGTTAATCGTCCCAATTTCATTGTTGGCATACATCGCCGAAATCAAAGCCGTGTTTCCGCAAACTGCCTTGCCTAAAGCTTCGGGCGTTACCCGGCCAAACTCATCCACATCCAGCCATTCGAGCAAAAAGCCATATTCTTTTTCAAGTTGTTCGGCGGTTTTACTCACCGCCGGATGTTCGGTTTTGGCGGTCAAAATCCATTCCTGGCCGGAGGTCTTGCGCCGCGCCAGAGATGCGCCGCGCAGGGCCAAATTATCCGCTTCGGAGCCGCCGGAAGTGAAGATGATTTCCTGCGGCTGACAATGCAAAACTCTGGCGATAGTTTCGCGGGCTTCCTCCAACGCGGTTTCGGCTTTTTGACCAAAGCGGTGAATCGAAGAAGGGTTTCCGTAATTTTCGCGGAAATAGGGGAGCATTCTTTCCAGCACACGCGCATCCAACGGCGTGGTGGCGGCATGGTCAAAGTAAATCATCAGGCGGATTATAGCAAATTATTTTCTCAATGATAAAACTACCTACCTGACGGTTTTAAAATTGGACGCGGACGAGCGCTGATGCACGCGGAAAAAAACGCCTTTTTCAATTGAAGACCTGAAAATATCCGCGTCCTAAAAGAAAGGTGTCGGATGGCTAATGATAAAATATCAAAATGCAAAGGACTTGGAAGTTCAACTTAAGCGCGCTCCTGGTGGGCGCGTTCGTCATCGTCTTTTATCTCGGATGCGTCACCCTCGGTTTATGGAAGGATTTTCCGCCCTTCAGCCATTACTACGATTTGCAAGCCAGCGCCTTTCGGCAGGGTCAACTGGCGTTGGAAGTTCAGCCAGACCCGGCTTTGTTGGCCTTGCCCAACCCCTACGAACCGGCCAGCCGTGAAGGGCTGACTGTGCTATGGGACGCCACGCTCTATCAGGGAAAGTATTATTTATATTGGGGGCCGGTTCCGGCGCTTTTAATCGCGCCGCTTAAATTTATTTCTGCGCGAATAATCGGGGATAACCTCCTCACCTTCCTCTTTCTTTCCGGCACATTCTTCTTCCTCGCCTTAATCCTCGTGGAGGTATGGCAGGCTTACTTTCCAGAGATTCCGCAAGCCCTCATTTTGGCTAGCCTCGCGCTGGCCGGGCTGATTAATCCCCTGCCCTACGTCCTGATCGAAGCCAGAATTTACGAAGCGGCCATCGTCGCCGGTCAATGTTTTTTGCTGGGCGGGTTGTATTTTTTGTTTCGCGCCTTTCATCAGCCAGAGCGCTTCAAACTCGCGCTCGCCGGTACATGCTTCGCGCTGGCGGTCGGCTCGCGCACCACGCTCGCCTTGCCCGTTGGCCTGTTGGCGCTCATCTTCGTATGTTGGTCTTTCAAAAATCACAAGGACAAACTTTTCTCACAAGTGGGTTCATTGGCCGCGCCGCTGATTTTGGGCGCGCTCCTCTACGCCTGGTACAACTTCGCCCGCTTCGGTTCCATCACCGAATTCGGCTACAGCTATCAACTCACCGGCTTCAACATCCACGCGCAAATCCAAGACACGTTCGCGCTGGCCTACCTGCCGCCCAACTTATTCAAAACTTTGCTCAACCCGCTGGAGCTCAATCGCAGTTTTCCATTTATCAAAGCCGCGCTTTGGGGCGGCCCACCAAGCTGGCTCAGCGCCTACGCGCCCAAAATTTATTTCTATCTCTCCGAAGGTCTCAGCGGCTTGCTGGTGGCCAGCCCGTTTTTGATTTTCGCTTTCCTGAAAAAACCCAAAGAACTTTTTTGGATTTCGATTTCCCTGACCGCTTCGGCGCTTTCGACTTTTCTGCTCGCCCAGATATTTTTCTACGCCGCCATGCGCTACCTGCTGGACTTTGTGCCGGCTCTGACCCTGCTGGGCATCTTCGGCCTCTGGAGCAGAATCCACCTACTTAAAAGCGTCTGGGCTTTCAAGGCCTTGGCGTTCATGCTTTGGGCTTATACTATCTTCATCGGCGTTGTCTTGCCGCTTTCGAGCAACGTCAAACGGCTGAAAGCTTTTAACCCCGAACTCGTACTTCAACTCATCAACCTCTTCAAATAAAAGGTGATTTCCATGACCGACTTTCTAAACTTCCTCAACACCGCCCCTACCGACACGCTGACTCAAGCTCCCGGCATTACCCGCGCGCTGGCCGAACAGATCATCGCCGCCCGGCCTTTCGCCACAGTAGAAGACTGTCTGCAAGTGAAAGGCATGGGCAAAGCTTTGTTTGCCAAACTGGAGGCTTTTGCCACAGCGCAGGCGGATGAATCCGCAGGCCGGGCCCTGATTCCGGTTGAGGCAGAAGCGATTGAGTTCCCCACACAAACGGACTCGCCCACTCCAGAAGCGCCAGAGTCCACGGGCCCATCTTTTTGGTCGCGCCTCGGAACGGCCTTTGGCAATTTTCTGCGCGCGCTCGTCCGCCTGATCTTTGTCGGCGCGCTGATCGCCGGAGTTGGCGCATTGTTATATTACGGCTTGCCCTACATCAACCAAACCTTCATCGCGCCAGTGGAAAAGAACACCGCGCAGATTAACCAGTTGGAAGATGAAATTGCCGCGCTGGAAACCAAACTGACGGAAGCCGACCAACGCCTGAGCGCGCTGGAGACTTCGCTTGAAACGTACAGCGCCTCCATTGAAACGCTGGAGCAGGCGCAAACCGCGCTGGAAGCTCAACTGCAGGAAAATAACGATAAAGCCCTGCTGGAAATTAAACAGCAGATTACCCTGACGCGCGTTTTGGATATGCTGGGGCGCGCGCGGTTGTATCTGGCGCAAAGCAATTTTGGGCTGGCAAAAGAAGACGCGCAAAATGCCAGAGATTTGTTATTTGCATTGGCCAATGAAACCAACGACGAAGTTTTGAAACAGGCCGTGGCGCGGTTGGATCTGGCGCTGGGCAACCTGCCGCAATTCCCCGTCGTCGCTTCTGGCGATTTGGAAATCGCCTGGCAAATTTTAGTCAGCGGCGAAAAGGCCAACGCGGCGGTCACGGAAACCGCCACACTTACGCCGGAGCCGCTCCCGTCCGTCACCACAACGCCTGCGGTTGAAACCACAACCGCCACGCCGCCGCCCGTTGAGTCGCCTGTGGTTACGCCAACGCCGTAAATACGGATGATATAATTTTTTCGTAACTGCTCAGGCTATAAATTTGTAGCGGATTATTCAAGCGGAAAAGCAGATGAAGCCTATCTGTTTTTCCGCTTCCCATCCGCTGAAAATATAGCCGGGGGTAAGTTGTTATTTTTTCAGTTATTATCTTTAGGAGAATTCACATGGCACAAAAACTAAAATTTGGGACGGACGGCTGGCGCGGAGTGATTGCGGAAGATTACACGTTTGATAACGTCCGCCGGGCCGCGCAGGGTTTTGCTTCGTATATGGTGGCCGCTGGCAAGCAAGGTCAATGGATTGTGGTGGGGCATGATAAAAGATTTGGCAGTGAGCATTTCGCCGCCGCCGTTGCGGAGGTGTTGGCGGGCAACGGCTTAAAAGTTTATCTCACGCAGGAAGCCACGCCAACTCCGGTGATTGCCTATGCCGTGGTGGACAAAAAAGCCGCAGGCGCGGTGAACATTACCGCCAGTCACAACCCGCCCACGGATAACGGCTTCAAAGTCCGCGATGCGACGGGCGGCGCAATTGACCCCGAAGGCTTGAAGCAAATTGAAGCGGGCATTCCCGACGACGTGAAAGCCGTGAAGCGCAAAGGCTATCAGGAAGCCAAGTCCGCTGGCGAGATCGTCAAGTTTGACGCGGCCACTCCCTACATTGAGCATTTGACTCGCGACGGCCTGATTGGCCTGCAACCAATCAAGGATGCCGGGCTGACCGTGATGGTGGATACGATGTGGGGCAACGGCGCGGGCTGGTTTCCGCGGCTGTTGGCGGGCGGCAAAACCAAAGTGATCGAAATCCATAATGAGCGCAATCCATCCTTCCCGGAGATGAAACGCCCCGAACCGATTCAGCCGAACATTGACGTGGGCCTCAAAGCGACGGTGGACAACAAGGCGGACGTTTTATTAATCACCGACGGCGACGCAGACCGTTGCGGCATTGGCGACGAAAACGGCGAGTTCATCAATCAATTGCGCGTCTATGGTTTGCTGGCGTATTACCTGCTTGAAATTCGCAAAGAGCGCGGCGATATCGTCAAGACGCTTTCGACGACGGGTATGTTGAACAAACTCGGCGAGATTTACGGAGTCCCCGTCCATGAGACGGGCGTGGGCTTCAAATATGTCGCGCCAAAAATGACCGAGACCAACGCCCTGATCGGCGGCGAAGAAAGTGGCGGCTATGCCTTTCGCGGCAACGTCCCGGAACGGGATGGGATTTTAGCGGGCTTGTACATGCTCGATTTCATGGTCAAGACTGGCAAGAAGCCGACTGAATTGTTGAAAGATTTGTTTGCAAAGGTGGGCGGAGAATATTTCTACGACCGCATTGATAGCCCCTTCACAGGCGACCACGAAACGCGCAAGCAGATCATCCGCGATAACAACCCCAAAACTTTGGGCGGTTTGAAAGTAGTGGATTTGATTACCGTGGACGGCTTTCAATACAAACTGGAAGACGGCGGCTGGATGTTAATCCGCTTTAGCGGCACAGAGCCAATTCTGCGGGTGTACACGGAAACGCGGCACAAGGACAAGGTCAAAGCCATTTTAGAAGATGGACTCAAGGTGGCGGGGATCAAGTAATTGGTAATTGGTAATTTCGGTGGTCGAGTAGCTCTGAGCGTTCTTTGCGAAGGGCGTACAGTTGCCCGAGCGCAAGTACAGTGTCGAGACCGTAGATTAATAACGAAGAGGCGACAGTCACTTTTGCAGTGATTGCCGCCTTTTCTATTTTATTTGCGCTTCCTGTGCAAGAAGACCAGCCCAAAGAATATCGGAAGGAGAAAAGCGCTCCCGCACAAAGGAGTGGACGCAGGCGGCGTGGGTGTATTGGAAGGCAGAACGCCGGTTGTAAGCGTGGCCGTAGGAGGAGGAGTTTCAGAGGGGACGAAAGTCAGGGTCGGCTGTTCGGGCCAGGGCGTCGGCGGAAGCGGCGTAGCCGTCAGCCCGAGCAGGGTAAAGCTCTCATCGGCATTTTGCTGAACCGCTTCAGGGACGGAGTAGCTGATTTCCAACAACAGGTCTTTGGCTGGTTGGTTGTTTGGGTCAAGTTCCAAGGCGGTTTGCAAGTGCGCGAGGACGGTTGGCAAAATCCCTTCGCTATCGTTTTTTTGGCTGGGACGAATTTCCCAATAATAACGCGTCCACAACAGGTCGGCGTAGCCATAATGCCAGAGCGAATCATTTGGGAGCAGAGCCAGACATTTTTCGTAGGCGTCTTTGCTCAAGCCGAACATTTCAACGGCCGCGGAGTCCGGGCGCAGGTAACCCTTTGGCATCCTGATAATTTCTTTGTAGGTTTTGCCGAGCCGGCCCCAGGCTTCGCCATCCTTTGGGTTGCGCGTGACGTTCTCTGTTTCAGCGAGGACGCTTTCCCAAAGGGACGGCGTCAGCGCCACAAACTGAAGGTTGTTTGCGTAAGTCGGCTCAAAATCTGTAAACGTCCAGCGGACTTCGTTCCCACTGAACACGCCGCCGGAGGTGGAGCCGCCATAGCCCGTTTCTGCGTCTTCCATCACGACGTTTTTCGGATTCGCTTCATACGGCAGGCGTAAAATAATCTCGGCGCTGCCGATGGTTCCATTCCAACCCGCGCCGGTTTCCAGCACATAATTGAAGGCTTCATAGGGATAATAGCCATAACCATTGACGTTGTACACGACTTCGATGAGCACATCTTGATTCGGAGGAAAGGTTACTTCAAAGACCGCCCAGGGGATTTCATCCCGCTCGTCATAAGAAAACTCGCTATCAAAGGCAGACTGCATTTCGCGGCGGGTGGAGACGGCCTTACCGTTCACCTTCACGGCGATGGATGCGATTTCAGGGAAGTTGCCAAACCCATCAGAATTGCCATTGAAAAATGAAAGCGGAAAGCGCGCGTTCATCTTCTCTTCCACAGCGCCGAGGTTACGCATGGTGAAGACCGCTTCGGTCTTTGCGATTGCGTTTTCTTTATCCGCCGGGTCTGGCGACACAGTCAGGGTGACGGTTTCAGCCACCATCCGCACTTGTGTGGATGCGGAGCCGGGGTCAAGGTTCGAGCCGGGGGGATTCTCCGGCGGGGCCACGTCGGCGCGGACGGATGAGGTTGAAAAAACCAACAGGAACAAAAGCAAAACAAAGAGGTGAAATACTTTTTTCATTTGACCGCCTTTCGTTAATTAATTCAGATCGGTTAAGTAACCCGGGTTGCCGCGCGTACAAATTTAAGTATACATCTCAAACAAATCAATTCAAACCGTGAAATCTCAGGACTGGGTATAATCGCGCCAGAATGTTACAGTTCACCGATACCCATTGTCACCTTGATTATCATAAATTCAACGCCGACCGCGAGGAAGTCATCCAGCGCGCCAATGCCGCAGGGTTGATTCGGCTCCTCGTGCCAGGACTCCACCACAAGTCCAGTCAAGCCGCGGTTGAATTAGCGGAAAAATATCCGAGCGTGTACGCGGCTGTCGGCTTTCATCCAACCGATTTGGAAGAATTCAATCCAAAAAGTTTTGATGAAGTGAAGGAACTTGCCCATCATCCTAAAGTGGTGGCGATTGGCGAAATTGGGATTGATTATTATTGGGTCAAAGAAAAAGAAGCGCGCGCCTTTCAGCGTGAGGCTTTGAAACAGCAGTTAGCGTTTGCCAAAGAAATGCACAAGCCGGTCATCATTCACATGCGCGAGGAAAACGACGCGTGGTTTGGCGAGGCCAGCGCGGATTTGTTAACGATTTTGGAAGAATGGCAAAAAAGTTTAAGCGGTTCGCTGGCCGAAAAACCTGGCGTACTGCATTCTTTCAACGGCACGCTGGAAACCGCACAAAAGGCGCTGGCTCTAAACTTTTATTTGGGCGTCACGGGGCCGGTCACTTACAAAAACGCGGATAAAAAACGGGAAATCATTGCCCAATTACCGCTTACCAGGTTACTTATTGAAACTGATTCGCCATTTTTAAGCCCCGTTCCAGTTCGTGACAAAAGGAACGAACCCTCCTTCGTTTTGCATATTGCTGATAAAATAGCAGAAATCCATTCCAAAAGCCCTGCCGAGATCGCCGAAATCACCACCGCCAACGCGGCGCGACTCTTCGCATGGGGAGACTGACTTGAGCGCGGTAACTTTTCTCACACCCATTACGGAAGAAATAAAGCTCGTTGAAGAGCGGATGCGGGCCCAAGCGGAAGCCGCCCACCCCGACCTGCGCGCCGCGCTGGAGCATTTGCTTAAATCCGGCGGAAAGCGCATTCGCCCTACGCTCGGCCTGCTGGTGGGCAGTCTGTTCGGCGCCCCGCTGGAAAAGCTCGTCACGCTGGGCGCGGCTGTCGAATTACTGCACACCGCCACGCTTGTCCACGACGACCTGATTGACGGCGCGCTCCTGCGGCGCGGCACGCCCACCCTCAACGCGCGCTGGGCCCCGCCCGCCACCGTCCTCACCGGAGATTTTCTCTTCGCCCGCGCCGCCAAACTCGCGGCCGAAACCGATCACCTGCCGCTGATGAACCTCTTTGGCGAAACCCTCAGCGTCATCGTCAACGGCGAACTCACGCAAATGTTCACTTCGCGCGGCCTGATCAACCGCGACAACTACTACAAAAGGATTTACGCCAAAACCGCTTCGCTCTTCGAGATGACCGCGCGCGCCGCGGTGATGGTCAGTCCGGCGGGCGAAGAAGCCAGCGAAGCCATGCGCGACTTCGGCTATCAGCTGGGCATGGCCTTTCAAATTGTGGATGACGTGCTCGATTTTACCGGCGACCAGACTTCCGTGGGCAAGCCGCTCGGTTCAGACTTACATAACGGCCTGGTGACGCTCCCAGCCATTTACTACGCCGAAGCCCATCCCACCGACCCGCACATCCTCTCCCTACCCAATGGCGGCTGGGCCAACAACGAGAACATGGTCGAATTGATTAACCAAATCCGCGCCAGCGGTTTTGCCAGACAGGCCATGCAAGAGGCTTCAGCCCGCATAGACCGCGCCTTAACTCAGTTGGAAAAATTTGAACCCTGCGCCGAAAGAGACGCGCTTGAAAACCTGGCCAAATATTTTGTAGATCGAAAAGTATAATTATTTTTACCATGCCCAGCCCCAGAAAACCCTTTCGCATTAACGTCGGTTTCATCATCCACGAAGAGATCGGCAAAAACTACGACTTTCCCTTCGCCTTCGAGAGCGTCACGCTGGGCGAAGACCTGGAATTGCGGAATTTTGAAGGCATCATCAATGTGGGCAAAACTCCGCAGGGGCTCGTCGTGCAGGCAGATTTCTCAGCCGAGACCACCCTCTCCTGCGTGCGCTGTCTCGTTGAGTTCAATCACGAACTGAACTGGACCTTCACCGAACTCTACGCCTTCGACAAACGCTCCGAAACCGATTCTGGGCTGATCCTGCCCGAAGACGCGCACCTTGACCTGGAAAGCCTGCTCCGCGAATATGCCCTGCTGGAAATCCCGATCAGCCCAATTTGCCGGGAAGACTGTCAGGGGCTGTGCATTGAGTGCGGGCAAAACCTCAACGAAAAAGATTGCGGTCACCGCCCGGAAGAGAACGATTCGCCCTTCGCAAAACTCAAGGATTTGTTGTAAAATATACGCATGAATTACAAACCCGCTTTTCCAATGGTGTTAATGACCATGGCCATGCGCCCCACGCGAATGGAACTGTCCAACTACGCCAAATGGAAAGCATAAGTTTTGTATCCAACACATACAGGCTGTCCATTTCGCGGACAGCCTTTTTGTTTATAGGCCTTTGGCGACGATAGACAATGGACTGTAGACCATTTCTTATCGTCTATCGTTAATGGTCAATGGTCATAAATTTGAAAATCATTCAGGAGTAATCCAATGTCAAAAAATATCTTAATCGCCATTGCCTGGCCCTACTCCAACGCCGAGATTCACGTCGGCAACATTACCGGCTCACACTTACCCGGCGACATCGTGGCGCGCTACCACCGCCTCAAAGGCAACAAAGTCCTCGTCGTTTCAGGCACGGATTCGCACGGCACGCCGGTGGTAATCGCCGCCGATAAAGAAGGCAGGCCTGTCGAAGAAGTCTATAAACGCTATCACGAAAGTTTCCTCAAAGTGTTTCAAGGCTACGGCATCACCTACGACCTGTTCACCACCACGCACAGCGAAAATCACTTCAAGGTTTCGCAGGCCGTTTTCCTCGCCCTCCAAAAAAACGGATTCCTGTTCAAAGAGTTCAGCAAGCAATGGTACTCGCCCAGCGCCAACAAGTTTTTACCAGACCGCTACGTGGAAGGGACTTGCTACATCTGCGGGTTTGAAGGCGCGCGCTCCGACCAGTGCGACAACTGCGGCAACGTGCTGGAGCCTGAAAAGCTGAAAAATCCGCGCGCCAAGACCGGCGACGGCGCGCTGGAGCTAAGAGACACCGAACATTTTTATCTCGACCTCTCCAAACTCGAACCGGACGTGAAAAAGTTTTTGCAGGAGCGCTCCGCACATTTTCGAGATACCGTCCTCGGCGAATCGCTTCGCAAGATTGAATCAGAAGGACTCAAGCCGCGCGCCATCACCCGCGACTTAGATTGGGGCATCCCGGTTCCAGTAGACGACCCGGCCTGGGAGCATAAAAAACTCTACGTCTGGTTTGAAGCGGTGATTGGGTATTTATCCGCCCCCATTGAGTGGAGTCAGGTATCGGGTCAGCCGGAAGCGTGGCGCGATTGGTGGACAAATCCAAAAGCGAAACAATATCATTTCATCGGCAAGGACAACATCTTCTTTCATACATCCCTATGGCCCGCCGAATTGATGGGCGTAGATGAACAATTTACAGAATTCTTCGCAGGCGATAAAACAAAATTAACCCTACCTTACGACGTGCCTGCGAATCAGTTTATGAATCTTGAGAGTCAGAAAATCAGCGGCTCGCGCAACTGGGCCGTTTGGGGGCTGGACGCGCTCACCCGCTACGACCCCGACGCGCTCCGCTATTACCTGACGGTCAATATGCCCGAAAACAAAGACAGCGATTGGGATTGGGCCGAGTTCGTGGCTCGCAACAACAACGAACTTGTCGCCAATTGGGGCAACCTGGCGAATCGCGTGCT
>JADZCC010000069.1 GCA_020851785.1 Anaerolineales bacterium | reverse complement strand
TCCAGTAACTCGCGCTTGCTTTTTAGGCTCATCATGTCGCTCCTCCAATGACGCTAAGTCGTCATCGGAAAGTAACATTTTTCCTGATGCAACGATACTCCCCTCGGTAACATTTCCCGTGATGCAACTCGCTGATTAGCCGGGTAAAACCCAGTTGGGTATAATTGAGGATTGGCCGGTTAAGCATGTTCATTAGCAGAACATTCGTGCTATAATCCGTCCTCCCAAGAGGAGTCTCCATGTCATCCAATTCCATTCGCGTCGTTGGCGCGCGCGTCCACAACCTCAAAAATATTACCGTTGAAATTCCACGCGATAAACTGGTGGTCATTACCGGTTTATCCGGGTCGGGCAAGTCTTCGCTGGCGTTTGATACCATCTTTGCCGAGGGTCAGCGCCGCTATGTCGAGTCGCTTTCTGCGTATGCGCGTCAATTCATCGGGCAGATGGACAAGCCCGACGTGGATTACATTGACGGACTCTCCCCCGCCGTTTCCATTGACCAAAAATCCACCAGTCATAATCCGCGCTCCACCGTTGGCACGGTCACCGAAATTTATGACTACATGCGTTTGTTATTTGCGCGCGCAGGCATTCCGCATTGTCCAGAATGCGGGCAGATTGTAGCCAAACAATCGGCGCAAGAAATTGTGGATAAGATTCAAAATTTACCGGATGGGTCCCGCATTTTAATTCTGGCTCCATTGGTGCGCGGACGTAAAGGGACCTATCAAGCCGTTTTTGAGGAGATTCGCAAAGCGGGCTTTACCCGCGCCCGCGTGGACGGCAACGTGCATTCGTTGGACGATGAGATTGAACTGGATCGTTACAAACAACACACCATCGAAGCGGTTGTGGATCGGTTGGTCATCTCCAATGAGGGGAACAAGGAAGATAAAAGGTCGGCGCTCACCCGCCTGACCGATTCGGTCGAAACCGCTTTGAAATTTGGCGAAGGGTATCTTACGGTCAATCTTGTAGATAAAAAAGAGGATGTGGCTTTTTCAGAGCATCTCGCCTGTCCGGAGCACGGATCCACCGTCCCGGAGATTGAGCCGCGCACTTTTTCATTCAACACGCCGCAAGGCGCCTGCCCGGATTGTCAGGGCCTTGGATCCAAATTGGAAATTGACCCAAACCGCATCCTCCCCGACCGCGACTTATCCATCAACGAAGGGGCCATCAGCGCTTCGGAATGGGGTCCGCGCGAAGAAGGCGGCTACTACTGGCAATCGTTACAGGGCGCGGCGCGCGCCTTCAAAATAGATTTGGACGCGCCGGTTAAAGATTTATCCAAAGAGCAATTGAAACTGCTTTTATACGGAACCGGCGAAAAACAAATTCAGATGGTTTATAAAAACACAAATGGAAGCGAATTTAAGTTTACGCGCGCTTTCGAAGGCGTAATTACCAATTTGGAAAGAAGGTACAAAGAAACCAACTCGGAATGGATGCGCGAAAAAATTGCGGACTTTATGGCAGACCGCCCCTGCCCGAGTTGCGGCGGCAAACGCCTAAACCCCGCGGCCTTGGCCGTAACGGTGGACGATGTGAACATCGTGCAAGCCAATTCCTGGCCGGTACTGCAAACGTTGGAATGGGTTAAAAAACTTTCGGCTAAAAACTCCCCGCTAACCGCCAAACAAAAAGCCATCGCCGAGCGCGTGATTAAAGAGATTCACGAACGCCTGAATTTTCTCGTCAACGTGGGGTTAGATTATCTCACGCTCAATCGTTCGGCGGTGACGCTCTCCGGCGGCGAAGCGCAACGGATTCGTTTGGCCACGCAAGTTGGCTCTCGTCTGGTGGGCGTGCTGTACGTTTTGGACGAACCCTCCATCGGGTTGCATCCGCGAGACAACACGCGCCTGCTCGAAACGCTCAAAGGCCTTCGCGATCTAGGAAACACCGTTTTAATCGTTGAACATGACGATGAAACGATCCGCGAATCGGACTGGGTGATTGACCTTGGCCCCGCCGCCGGAGAACACGGCGGGCAGGTCATCGCCGAAGGCACGCCAAAACAAATTCTGGCGCATCCCAAATCACTCACCGGCCAATATCTTTCGGGCCGGAAAAAAGTTGAGATTCCAAAAGAACGCCGAGAAGGAAATGGCAAGGCGTTGAAAATTGTTAAAGCCACGGCCAATAATTTAAAAGGGCTGGACGTTTCCATTCCGCTGGGTATGTTGGTGTGCATCACCGGCGTTTCCGGCTCGGGCAAATCCACCTTGATGAGCGACATTTTATACAACGCACTCGCCGCGCAGTTAATGGGCGCGCACACGCAGGCTGGCGAACATAAAAAAATTGAAGGCGTTGAACATCTCGATAAAATCATCAACATTGATCAGTCGCCCATTGGACGCACGCCGCGCTCCAACCCGGGAACCTATACCGGCTTGTTTGACGAAATCCGCAAGCTCTTCGCCGAACTGCCCGAAAGCAAAGTGCGTGGTTATAAACCTGGGCGTTTTTCTTTCAACGTGCATGGCGGGCGTTGCGAGGCCTGTCAGGGTCAGGGTGAATTACGGATTGAGATGCAATTTTTACCGGATGTCTATGTGCCGTGCGATGTTTGTCACGGCAAACGCTTCAACCGTGAAACGTTACAGGTCCTGTTTCGAGAAAAATATTCCATCGCTGACGTTTTAGACATGACGGTTGACCATGCCTTGGAAGAGTTTCAAAATTACCCGCAGATGCAAAACAAACTGGCTTTGTTACAAGAAGTCGGCTTGGGCTATGTGCGGGTCGGGCAACCCGCCACCACGTTATCGGGCGGCGAAGCGCAACGGGTGAAGTTATCCAAAGAATTATCGCGTCGCGCGACGGGCCGAACGCTCTATGTGTTAGACGAACCCTCGGTTGGCTTACACGCCGCCGATGTGCATAAGTTAATTGAGGTGATTCAACGTTTGGTAGATACCGGCAATTCTGTTTTGATTATTGAACATAATTTGGACATCATCAAAGTGGCGGACTGGCTGATTGATTTAGGACCCGAAGGCGGCAACCGCGGCGGTGAGTTAATTGCCGAAGGAACGCCTGAGCAAGTGATGAAGGTCAAGGGTTCTTACACGGGCAAGTATTTGAAAGAGCATCTTAAGTGACGAGGTGAAAGTTCCAGGTTATAGGTTGAAGGTTACAGGTTGAAGGTCGCAGGTCTTAAAGCTTGGAACTGTAATTTGCGGCCATTTTTCTATTTTCAGGTAGAATTATTTTCACAAAGTGCGCTACGGGAAATTTCCATCGGCAAATACGCGCCTTTCAAAAGGAAAAGATTCATGAACAACAGACCACCCCTTTCACCCACGTCGTCCGATGTGATCAATTCATATAAAAAACGCCGAAAACGCAACAACCCCAAAATCATCTACATCAGCGCCGGGGTTTTGCTCCTCTTTGGGCTGGGCACGCTGATCTACTGGATGACCCTGCCCGGCAAGCCGATCAACTTATTGCTGGCAACCGAAACGCCGACCCCCACCGTCACCGCCACGCCAACCAGCACCAACACCCAAACCGCCACCCCCACGCTGACCGAAACGCCAACCATTACCACCACGCCAACCTTTGCTTCGCCTTTTAATTACACCGTGCAAGATGGAGATTACCTCGCCAGCATTGTGGAGAAATATAATTTAGGCGACGACGGCATCGCGTTAATCATCCTCCTTAATCCCTATAAAGGCACTGACCCAAATACAGGCCTGCCGCTCGGCGTGGACAAAACCGGGAACATCGTGCCGGGTCAGGTCATTTTGCTCCCCAACCCGGGCATGCAACTCCCCACGCCCACCCCAATCCCTTCAGATTTACCGCGTGGCACCAAACTCGAATATGTCGTGCAAAGCGGCGATACGGTTGCCGGAATTGCAGAAAAGTTCAACAGCACGGCGGAAGAAATCATCAAACTTAATAATCTGGCAGATGCCAGCAAAATTTTCGTTGGGCAAACCCTCTCCATTCCGGTCAACCTCGTAACCCCGACCGCCACCCGCCCACCGACCAGCACCCCCGCCCCATCAGACGCCACCGCCACCTGGACGCCGGTTAACTAAATTTACTGGACAAATAAAGCGCCCTCATGTAAAATATACCGCCGTTATAAAAAGTAAGCTGGCGCCCAAGTTTGATTAAGGCTGGGCGTTTAAGCGCAAGAATTTTTGGAGGAAGACCGTGGCTAATATTCAGTCTCAAATTAAACGCAATCGTCAGAACGAGAAACGTCGTCTGCATAACCGTACCGCGCGTGGCGCCGCCCGCACGGCGGTCAATCAGGCGCGCACCGCCTTCAAACAGGGTCTCCCCGAAACCAAGGAAGCCGTTTTGAAAGCCATCCGCCTGTTGGACAAAGCCGCAGAAAAAGGCGTGATCCACAAGAACAACGCCGCCCGCCGCAAGGGCCGTCTGATGAAGAAGCTGGCAACTTTCGTCCCCACCGAACAAACCGTGGACGATAAGAAGAAAGCTTCCAAGAAATCCGCAAAGTAAGTCTGCTCATTTCTGGCACAAGCGCGGGAGTCGCAAGGCTCCCGCTTTTGTTTAACCCTCACCCTAAATGGGGAGGGAGATATAATTGAGAACCATCCACGAGATTGCTCCGCTTATGTTTCAAAAAGAACAACAACTCATTGAAGAAAAAATTAAAGGTTATTGCACGGCAAACGACCTTGCGCTGGCTGACTTAAAGTGGCAGGCGATTCCGTTTGCTGGCGAATGGGGGTTGGCGACATCCTTTTTTCAGACTGCCGCCAACGAAGCCAAGCTCGGCAAAGGCTCTAAACTTCCAGTGCCGCAAAAGGCCCAGGAAATTGCAAACCAAGTTGCGGCGCAGATGGGAAGCGTGGATGGGATTAGTCGCATCGAAGCGGTGAAGGGCTATCTCAACGTCTATTTCAAAACATCAGATTACGCCAAACGCGTGGTGGATGAAGTTCTCAAATCAAAAAATAATTTTGGGCGCGGTGAAAAAAAAACCGAAACGGTGATGGTGGAATACGCACAACCGAACACACATCATTCATTTCATATTGGTCATGCACGCAATACAATTTTAGGCGAAGCGCTAGCGCGCCTGGTTGAGTTCGCCGGATACGAAACGATTCGCGCCTCCTATCCGGGCGATTTAGGACTCGGCGTGATTACCGTGATGTGGATTTATGAAAAATTTTATAAGGGGCAAGAACCTGAAGGCGTGCATGAGCGCGGTCAGTGGCTGGCGAAGTTATATGTTGAAGCGACGGCTCTGCTTGAAAAGAAAGAAAATGAAACGCCCGAAGAAACTGCTCAGCGTGAAGCCTATGACGCAGAACGGCGCGAGATGTATCGCAAGTGGGATGTGGGCGATGAAGCTGTGCGAAATTTATGGCATGTCACTCGTGAGTGGAGTTTGGAAGAACTGCGCGACGTGTTGCGAATGCTCGACGTGCAGATGGACGTTTGGTTTTATGAAAGCGAAGTGGACGAGCCTTCTAAATTAATTGTGGAAGAGTTGGTTCAAAAAAATATTGCAGATGACGAACGCCCCCAAGGCGGCGCGGTGATCGTCAAGATTGACGAAAAGTTGGGGCTGACCAAGGAAAAATATCGCACCAACGTGATTTTACGGCGCGACGGAACCACTTTGTATTTAACCAAAGACCTGGCTTTGGCCAAGGAAAAGTTTGAAAAATATCACGTAGATCGTTCCATTTACGTTGTGGATGTAAGACAGTCTTTGCATTTACAACAGGCGTTTGCCATCTTGAAGTTGTGGGGCTTTCCACAGGCAGAAAAATGTTATCACCTCGGCTATGGGTTTGTGAGTTTGCCCGAAGGCGCCATGTCGGCCCGGCGCGGGCGCGTGGTGTTGTTCAAAGATGTCTATGACGAAGCGGTGAAGCGAGCGCTTTCCGTGGAAGCGGAAAAAAGCGCGGACATTCCCGCGGAAGAACGGGAAGAAATTGCCACCCAAATTGGACTGGGCGCGTTGGTTTATTCCATGCTTTCGGTGGACAATAATAAAGATATTGTCTTTGACATCAATGAAGCGTTATCTTTTGACGGCAGGACGGGACCCTACATTCAGAATGCGTATGTGCGGGCGAATTCGATATTAAAAAAGTCAAAGGTTGAAGGTCGCAAGTCTGACAATTTACAACCCGCAGTTTTCGACTACGAATTGACCAAACATGAAATTGAATTGATTGAGTTGATTTCGCAATTTCCGCAAAAAGTTCAGCAGGCGGCGGAGGAATATCGCCCGTTGGTGATGGCTTCCTACGCCTACGACCTGGCGAATACGTTTCATTCGTTTTATCACGCCGTCAATGTGATGCAAACCGAGGACGAGAAAATCAAAAACGCCCGCCTGCAGTTGGTGAGCGCGGCCAAGCAAACGATTGAAAATGCCTTGAGGTTGTTGGATATCCAGTCGCCGGATGTGATGTAAAGTCAAAGCCTTGAAGGTTTGAAGACCTTCAAGGCTTTTTTATCGTCAAGGCGAAGGGTAGCTTACGCGGTTACGCCCGTTTTCTTTTGCCAGGTAAAGCGCCCGATCGGCTTCATGGACCAGCTTGGTGGGCGTATCCACCCCGGGGCGTAAACTGGCCACGCCTGCGCTGATGGTAATTTTGATGCGAGCCCCACGCACCTGAAACGTAAAACGTTCAATTTTTCGGCGAATCCGTTCGATAAGGTTACGAATATCTACGAGGCTGGTGTTTGGCACAAGGACAATAAATTCGTCGCCGCCGTAGCGCGCCAATACATCCGAAGCGCGCATTTCGCCGCGCATCAACTCCGCCACGCGAATCAGAATATCATCCCCCGTCAAGTGGCCGAAGGTATCGTTAATTTGCTTAAAACCGTCTATATCCATCAAGATCGCTGAAATCGGATGGCGATAGCGCTGGGAACTTGAAATTAAATATTCGCTAAATTCAAAAAAATAGCGGCGGTTATAGATGCCAGTCAGCGTATCGGTACGCGAGGCAATTTGTTCATACTCAAAAGCCTTTTGCAAAGTTGCGTTCATGTTCTCAATGGATTGCTTGGCCTGAAGCAAGTCATCCAACATCTTCTTTTTCTCGGTAATATCCACAGAGATTAAGACGACGACCTCAACCTTGCCCTTCTTTTTCACCGGCGTAGCCCGCGTTAAATACCAGCGTAATTGATTATTCTCGCCGCTGGCGTAAATTTCATATTCCTGCGGCTTGCCGGTGCGATAGGCCCGCTCCAACTTCTCGCGTACCAGCGCATGATATTCCGGCTGAACCCAGGTGCAAACGTCACGCCCAAGCGCGTCTTCCAGCCTGTAGCCTTTCAGAACATGATTAACAAACAACAGCCGTCCGCTCCGATCCACTTCCATGATTAGTTCCGGGATGTTTTCAATCACCGCTTGCAGATGATCTGAATTAATCCGCGTGGCAGATTCAATCTGTTTGCGCTGTTCGATATCCAGCGTAAAAGCAGTCAACCCGATAATTTCCTTTTCAGCGGCGTACAATGGGAAGCAACGGATTTCGCGCCAACTGCCTTTTGTTTTTTGCGGGCATTCCTTCTCAATGGTCACCTGCTCCCCTAGCAAAACCCGGTCAAAATATTTCTTCATTTCCCGCCGCTCCGCCCTGCTGGAAAAAAAGTCCAGCATGTTGCGGCCAAGCTCAACGATATAATTAAATTTGGTTTGCGCCGCTGTCTGATGGGCTTCTGTAAACGCCAGGTAGCGATATTTACGATCCAGCGAGAAAATATTCAGGGCCTGTAAGTGTTGCAACCGCAAAGATTGAAAAGAATTTTCTGCAAGCGTCGCCAACCCCAAAATTGGGGGCCAGCCCAACGGCGCCTCCCCATTAGTTTGCGCCCGCTTCGCTTTGCGTGAAACGATTCCCTTGCATTCTTTCATTTTTCACCACGCCACATTAAAAATGGATTGGACGACTGCGCTAACCCAGTTTATTCTGTTACGATGTATGGGTCAAGAGAGAACACATCGATTCTGGCACACCGGTGTTCTAGACAAAAAAAGAAAAGGATGAAAAAGACACATGACTACTCTGGTTCCCGCTTTATATGAACGTTCCTTTCCACGCGCCTCCACCCTAACCCGTAACCTG
>JADZCC010000068.1 GCA_020851785.1 Anaerolineales bacterium | reverse complement strand
CGGTAATATCTTCTTTTGAAGGCTTCTCGTCGGGACCGTCGTTGTTGGGCAGGTCGCTCCAGAAGACGTAGTTCTTCGAAGACAAGGTTTGAACGTTCCATGTAAGAACCTTTACGTCCTGGCCTGATTCAAGCAACGGCGCGCTTTCAGGGCAACTCACAGTCGCAGGCTCCACGGGCTTGGGGTGGTAATTGCCCAACCAAAGGAAGCCGCCCAGGGCAACCACAAGAATCAACAGCAGAATTCCGACCGCCTTCGATAAACCTATAAAGAACTTTTTCATAGCATCCTCGCTTATTTTGACCTATCGAGATTGACGGTAACTATCTTTACAAGGAACGCATCAATTATCTGACTTGCGCTTTGATACGTAGCCTGCGGAGTCGCTCCGACGCGCGTTCCAAGAGTGACGCTTGACCAATACATTAGATTGCCGCGCACAAAAATCAGGTCGAAGACCGCATGTCCGTTTGGATACTGCCCGGCGTACAACACAGAGTCCCCTTCCAAATTCACGTTGGAGTTGACAACTTCGGCTCCGGCAAACAACTGTCCGTCATTGAACATCGAATCGACCATGGATTGTAGAGAAGCGCCCTCGGCAACTTTGAAGATACAGTTCAACCCCTCATTTGGTACGGCGCTCCAACTCGCGCCTTGAAAACTGCGGCAAATTCGATTCTCGCCCGGGGTATCCTTTATGACGCTCCAGCCCACGATACCGACATCAGTTGAAAATGAATTGAGTTCATCGGCTGTAACAAGCCAATCCATTGCAAGCGGCGCATCAATATTTTGAGCGGGAACTGACGGAGCATTCCCTGAATTTGGCGAAAAGGCTTTCGTCACTGTTTGGCACGCCAGAGAGAGCGCTATCAATAAAAACAAGAGCAAGAAAATAAGTAATTTTGATTTCATTAGAGTTCCTCTTGAAAAATATGCGAGAAAATACAACAGACATTATCCGAAATAATCCACACACACCGTCCCGAAGGTTTTTCCAGGTTGGTTGCTGTGTGAAAAGCCAACCTTCGGGACGTTTTCCTTGAAAAATATCTTAAAAAGTATGTCAAAGAAGGAACTTAAAAAACTGCCAAAAGCCGCCACTTTTTCTGTGATAGTACCAAGGTACTGTTTGTTCAGGGTTGCGCATTCCCCCTCCAACTACCAACATCAGGCAGTTTCTTCTCTCACACTTTCGACAACTTTCCCTCACCCCCAAATTTTTCGATGAGCCACCGCGCCGCCCCGCGTAAAGCCAGCCGCCGCGTACGATTAAAGGTACCTTCAGAAATATACAACCTTGCCATCACGTCGCGATTGCGCGCTCCTTCCAAATAAGCGTCATGCAAAATAATGTAGGCGTACCAGGCAGGCGGAATCACATCCACGGGCCTCACAGAAGCGGGGCGCAAAGCGTCCACCGCCTGCCGCAGAACTTCCTGCAACTGCCTGCCGCGCTCAATCCGCGTATTTGATTCAATGCCGACGATCTCAACCAGCGCAGACTGCCCCAAAACCAGAGAATCGGAGAATTTCCGCATGGCGTCTTCCACAAGCGCTATCAGTTCCGTCTCTTGCGGGCTGGATAAGGTCCGCATCATATTCTCTGCCGCCAACTCCACCTGCTCCCCGCCATCCTCTCCGGGGGCGCCCAAAACCTGATTGTCCGTTACCAAATTTGCCAACATAACAAGCATACCAACATGATTTGCAAACTCGTCCAACAATTCCAGGTCGCCGCTTGAATACTCCATCTTTGCCAGTGAAGCGCCAACCCCCGCCAGAGCAATTTGCCGCCCTCTCTCAAATATGGATGAGATCCACTGAATGTTTGGAATCGTCCCCCCAGACCGATACTGCGCCTCGTTCTCTTTTGCCTCCGGGGTGAGTTCGCTTCCAACTTCGACCGAATTCCTGCTGGCCACTACCCGGGCTTTTCTCCCCTCCTGAACTGCCACAATTCCGCTCGAAGCGTGCAATACCTCGCAAAGCAAGTCCAGCCCATCTTGCAACATCTTTTTCAACTTATCTTCGCCAGCGCCATCTGTCACGCGCAATTTTCGTCGGAACTCTTCTCTTTCCCAACTTCGGCGACGCTCCAACGCTTCGCGGATAAAATCATAAAGCCCAAATGAAATGACGAGAACCGCAACCACATTCCCCATGGCAGAAAACGGCAGTCCAGCCGCCCAGCCAATGGCTCCATAGGTTACCGAAGCGAGAAACACAAAAAGGGCGGTCGTCGGAAATTCCTGAAGGATCGTGCGGCGTTCTAACATGCTTTGATGACGCGCCACGGCAATCCCCATTGAGAAAACGCCGACAAAGAATAATCCATCTTGAATGATGCGCGGCATAATCTGAGGATTGATCAGCTCGGCAATGATCTTATAAATGGCGGTAAACAATGGAAACAGGGAGGTCAGAAAAACATACAAACTGTCCTTTGTAGCATGGATGCGCTGGTTGTGCCATGCCGTAACTGCCGTGATAACGGGCGTAAAAATCAGCGTAAACCCGTAAACGTTGTAGGTCAACCCCCTCTGCAGTGGAGCAGAATAGGCTGTGGCGACGCTTTCGCCGAAAACATTAGGATTTGTTATTAGCAGGAAAATTGACGCGCCGCAAAACGCATAGACTGCATATTCCAACCAGCGAAACGCCGCCTTGTGCTTGGCGGGAAGCAGATGAAATACCGCGCTGTACCAGCATCCCATACTGATGACAAGCAAGGTCGCGCGCAGGAATGCCAATTCTGGAACGGGAAAGAAATGATTATTGAAAGCCCCAAGAAAAAACGCCGAAAGCGCCATCAATGAAAGCGCGACACGCGCCGTGATGCGGTTGGGATAACCGCGATTGAAAAGGTAAAATCCCAGCCATAGGCTTGACCCAAGTTCAATCAAGTTTGCGAAAATAGTTAATTGCAATAACATGCTTTCCAGACTCATGGATGTAAAATCTGTAAGCGCAGGCTGTAAGCCTTCGAGACGATTCGTTTGTATATCACGACTGGGTGAAAATACTTCGCCAGCCATTGAATACAGGCTTCTCGATCCATGAGTTCTGTGATTGGAAAATCCATGCCATATATTTTACCCAATCACTTGTTCTGAACATGCGGCTTATTTTTTATCTGCCCCGTCTGGTATGTACAGGCGGAGCAGATAACTTTTGTGTTAAGATTTCGCACATGTATAGGAATCAACCGCTCTGGAGGGCTTATGTTACTCAAAGATTTTCGTCCGCAATCCAAACTTGTGACCAAAACTACACAGGCGCTCAAACCCAAGTTCCCGGTGATTGACGCGCATAATCATCTCGGCGAAGTTTTTGGCGGCGGGTGGGATAAGAAGCCCTTGAGTCAATTGCTGGATTTGCTGGACGAAGCCGGCGTGACTCACTATGTTGATCTGGATGGCGGCTGGGGGGAAGATATTCTTGACGCGCATCTCAAGCATTTCAAGGCTGGGGCGCCGGAGCGCTTTCAGATCTTCGGCGGCGTGGAGTGGGGCAAATGGCCGGAGTTGGGCAATCAATTTCCAGCGTGGGCGGCGAAGCGCTTAATCGCCCAAAAGGCACGCGGCGCGCAGGGGCTTAAAATCTGGAAGCCGTTTGGTTTACACGTCAAAGATCAGCATGGAAAATTGGCGGATGTGGATGACGAGCGCCTCTCCCCCATTTGGGAAACTGCCGGCGAATTGGGTTTGCCAGTTTTGATTCATGTGGCTGACCCCGTCGCTTTTTTTGATCCCATTGACGAGACCAACGAGCGCTGGGAAGAACTTGGCAATCATCCTGATTGGGCATTTACCAGCCCGCCGTTTCCGCCGTTTATGCACATTTTGAATTGTTTCAAAAATCTGGTTGCGCGTCATCCGGCAACTACATTCATTGGCGCGCACGTGGGTTGTTATGCGGAAAACCTCGGCTGGGTTGGGCAAATGCTGGAGGCTTGCCCCAATTATTACATTGATATTTCAGCGCGGTTTGGCGAGCTTGGACGCCAGCCTTATACGGCCCGCAAATTTTTTATTGAATATCAAGATCGCATCCTCTACGGTTCAGACTTCAGTCCCAAACTTGAAGCCTACCGCCTCAGCTATCGTCTGCTCGAAACTGATGATGAATATTTCAACTATAGCGTCGGCGAAATCCCCCGACAAGGACGCTTTTATGCGTATGGCTTGCGCCTGCCGGACGACGTGTTGAGAAAAATCTATCGTGAAAACGCGGCGAAGATTTTGAACATTCGCTGATTATTTTTGCGCGAGCGGCGAACCATGCAAAACGCCGATGAAGACCAATTCGTCAGTCGCGCGGATGGCGTGATTTTCGCCCGCATCAAAAACTAATAAGGCGTTTGGTTCGCAGGTATGTTCCACGCCATCGCCGCCGGAGAAAACGCCCGTGCCTTTCAAGATGACGACAAAGAACGGCGAACTCGGCGCGTTATGCTCGCGGATGGACTGCCCAGGCTTGAGCGTGAAGAGAATCGCGCGCCCTTCACGATCCGCATGAAGCGGTTCGGCGCGCGGGTCTTTTTCTCCAAACTTCAGGTTTTCCAACAAATTGATAATTTTCATTTTTACTCCTTTACTTTTTGAGCGTAATTTCATTACCGTACATAGGCGCCGCGAAGCCCGCAAAGTGCGCCAAGAAAACCTTTAAATCTTTGCGTTCTTCGCGCTCTTAGCGGTAAAAAGAACGCCATGTACGGTAGAGAGAGCGTAATTATCTTTCGTTTCTTTGCAAGCCGCACGCGGTGAAGAACTCCGAGCGCAGGGTTGGGTCTTCGGCATAATGTCCGCGCCACACGGTTGTGCGCGTGATCGGCGAAATCTCGCGCACGCCGCGCATTTCCATGCAGAGATGATGCGCTTCGAGATAAACAGCCACGCCATGCGGATGAAGCATCGTCTCCAGCGTATCAGCAATTTGCTGACCAATGCGCTCTTGCACTGAAAAACGCTTCGCAAAGAGCCGTACAAGGCGCGTGAGCTTGGAGATGCCGACAATATTTTCATGCGCGATGTAGCCCACATACGCCATCCCATAAAATGGAAGCGCGTGATGTTCACAGAGCGCAAAGAACGGAATGGGACCTTCAATCACTTGGCTTAGGCGGCAATCCGGCTCGCCGTGACATTCTGTATCAAAGACGCGCAATAATTTGGGGTCGCCGTCATAGCCTTCAGTTGCGTCAAAGAGCGCTTTGATAAAACGGCGCGGCGTATCCTTAGTGGCGTCGGTGTTCAAATCCAAACCAAAGGCGGAAAAAATCTCGGCGGCATAACCTTCAAATTTATGAAACTGCTCCTCTGAGATTTTGCGCTGGTGAAGCTTCATCGCATTTTGATATTCAAGGTCTTCGGGGTCATCGTGAATGTTCATCTTATTTCCTAACTCTAAAAATTTAGGCATTAAGTAGTCAATCGAAATAAAT
>JADZCC010000067.1 GCA_020851785.1 Anaerolineales bacterium | reverse complement strand
GTATGTTACAAATTTCACGTTGACGATTAAGCGAGCGGGGGGTATAATCTTTTTTCGGCATTATTTCAAATTAGTAACTATTTTAGCAGGAGTACACCTATGGCAACACCCGATACTGCGCCCGCCGTAGCGCTCGAACCCAAAACCAAACTTAACGGCAAGATTCTCAAGACCATGCTCGCGGGGGCGCTCGTGGACATCGGTCAACCCCTCCCCGGCGTGATTCACATTTCCCAACTTCAGGAAACCGCGGTGAACAAAGTCGAAGATGTGGTCAAAGAAGGACAGGAAGTCACCGTTTGGGTTAAGCGCGTCAAGAAAGATCGCGTTGAATTAACGATGATTGAACCCCTGGCCTACGACTGGAAAGAGATTCAACCCGAACTCGTCGTCAAAGGCAAAGTGGTGCGCCTTGAATCCTACGGCGCCTTCGTGGATTTTGGCGCGGAACGCCCAGGCCTCATCCACGTCAGCGAACTCACCCATGGCTACGTCAAAACCGCCAGCGAAGTCGTCAAAGAAGGCGACGAAGTCGAAGCCAAAGTGCTGGAAGTGGATCGCCGCAAACGCCAGATCCGCTTAAGTATGAAGGCCTTGCAAACGCTCGTCGTTGAAGAAGGACCCGAACGCGAAGAACGAAAAGCCAAAGGCAAGCGCAAAGGCAAAAAGGAAGACGAAGCCTACGAAATGCCCGCGGAAGATATTACCAAAGAGCCGGAATACACCGCCATGCAGATCGCCTGGCAGGTCGCTTTGGAAAAATCGCAAAAGCCCAACAAGGTTCGTCGCAAGTCCTACAAGGAAGCGTCTGAAGAGCAGGAAAATTTACTGCACGACACTTTGAGCAAACGCCTCCCCACCGGCGGATAATTCACAAAAAAACAACAGTCGCGTCAGCGGCTGTTGTTTTTTAATTCCAGCAAAAATTTTTCCTTATTGGCCGCCCGGGCCGTCTTACCGCTGGAAGTTTTAATCACCCATTGCGGGCCAACCACCTTCACATGCCGCAAAGCAATCGCTGAATTCTTCGTGACGTGCTGGCGAATCAAATCCGCAATTTTTTGTTGTTCAGCCTCATCTTCTGAATCCACTTCAACGATTAGCGCCGCTTCCTCGGTGCCTTGCTCTTCGTCAAACACGCCGAACGCCACCGAGCGCCCGGCATGGACGCCCGCCACTTCATACGTCAGCGCTTCCAAATCCTGCGGGTACACATTCTTCCCGCCAATAATCATCAAGTCCTTCTTGCGCCCAATCACAAACAACTCCCCAGCGGAAAGAAAACCGTAATCGCCCGTCAGATACCAACCGTCCCGAAACGCTTGTTGCGTGGCGTCCGGCCGGTTGTAATAGCCGCTCAACATACAATCGCTTTTCAAAAGAATTTCGCCAACCAGCCGTTCAGGCAAATCACTCCCCTGTTCGTCCACGATCTTAATCTCCACATTCGGAAGCGGCGCGCCGGACGACATGACGGTGATTGCATTTTCAGCGGCGGATTCGCGGACGATCCGCTCGTTCATCAAAGCTTCGCGCTCGCACCGCTCCACTCGAGGCTGACCCGCCAAATTGGACTGAGTCACAGCAAAGACATTTTCCGCCATCGCGTAGCACGTGTGCAGGGAGTTCTCTCGCAGTCCGTAGGGCTTGAACTTCTGATAAAACGCGGCGTGACTTGCATGGCGCACCGGCTCGGAGCAGTTAATCACCGCCCGCCATGAGGATAAATCCACGCCTTCGAGGTGACGATCGCGAATCTTTTGCGCACAAAAGTTATAGGCAAAGTTGGGAAGCCAGGTTAAAGTCCCCTGATATTGCGAAACCGATTGAAATAAACGATACGGCGCGCGCACCCAATCAAATGGGGACATGAGGATGAGCGGCGCTCCGCATAATAAAGGCAACAAGAATCCGGCAATCAGCCCCATATCGTGATATAGCGGAAGCCACGAAACGATTACGTCTTTTTCATTTAGCTTCAGGGTTTGGGCATAGCTGTTCAATTGATTGAAGACGGCGCGATGCGAAAGCGCCACGCCTTTTTGCAAACCGGTTGTGCCGGAAGAATGTTGGAGCAAGGCCACATCGTCGGGTTGGCGGGCAAGCCCGGGCCAGAGCGAAGCGTCTATGGCGCGAGGAGCAATGGCTTCAGCCAGAATCAGCGTGCGGACGGAAGAATCCGCTTGAAGCGCGGCATTTACATCGCCCGCAAATTCCGCATAAGTGACGATTGCGGCAGGTTTGGTAATGGATAACAAAGCGGAAAGATCAGCGCGATATCTTTCGGGCGAAAGTTTTTCGGTGAGGAACGGCATAATGGATGGAACGGCGCCATGCAAAACCGCGCCAAAGTAGGCGTAAACCAGCGCTTCGCCATGTTGCAAAATGAGCAGAACCACTTCGCCGGGTTGAACGTTTTTTTCCGCCAGCGTTTGCGCAAAGCCCTGCGCGCCTTGCAGGAGTTGCGCGCGCGTCATCGGCGCGTCGGCTTGCCCCGCCTTTTGGAGCGTGAGCGCAATTTGATTCGGCGCGTTTTGATATAAAGCCAGTAACTTTTGGGAAAAAACGCTCATGCCCGACGGGATTGAATTAAACTGGCAAGTTGCGTCAGCGAATCGAACGTGTTGGCGTTTAGCTCGGTGTCTTCAATGCGCGCGCCAAACGTGTCTTCAACAAACAGAGCCAGATCCATCAGGCTGAACGAATCGATCAGCCCACTGGAGATGAGCGGTTCTTCAGCGCCGATGGCGCGGCCGGGTTGTTTGAGAATTTTTTCGGCGATCTGCTTGGACAGGGTGGAAATGATTTCTTCGGTCGTCATGGGGATTCCTTATTTGGGGCAAGCCAGTTTTTGAATTTGCGGAAGCAGGAGTTCCGCGAACTTACGCTCGCCTGCGGGGGTGCGATGAAACGGCGTATCGGTGAATTCGGCGGGCGGCAATAAATTCCAGGCGTCTACATAGTCATGTTGGTTGACTCGCATCCAATTTTGCAGGTAGGTCAGGTATTCGTCGTACGCCCAGCGCGGGTAGAACTCATTGTAGCGAATTTCGCTGTTCTTGCCAGAGGCAACAAAGATCGGCTCGTTAATCACCAACACGGGAGTCGGCGCGGCCAATTGGTAACCCGCCTCCAAGACGTTAAACAGCATGTGATCTTCCAGCCCAAGTTTTCCGGGTGGGGTTTCAAAGAAAGTATCGTCTGCGGTTACGTCCGGCGAAAGCGGCGGATAGCTCCGGTAATCATAATCCAAACCGGTGGCGGCCCAGCCCAAGCCGTGCACCTGCAAAAGGAAAATTTTCTTCAAGCGGCCACGCTGGCCGATGAGCGTTTGATCCCAAAAAGTGGGGGTTTCCAGTTTTTGCAAATCCAAGTTTGTGAGCTGATATTCCTCCGCCAGCGCTTGCACGCGTTCGGCGTAAGGGTCAAGGAAATAATTGGTGAAGATCGTGCGATTCCGAAAGCCGTCCAAAGTGACCGTCCACAAAAACAAGTCCGGCTGATATTCGCGGGCTTTATCCAGCAGGATTAAGTCCTTCATCACATACGGTAGAGGGAAGGCGGCATTATAGACAACGATGCGTTTGCCCGCGCAGGTTTTCAAGTTGAGCGCGTTAAGCTGACCAACCAGCGTTTCTTCGGGATGGAGTTGAAAGCCCCAGGCGGAAGAATCGCCCAGCAGGAAAACCCTAAATTCATCGGGTTGTTTGGGTTGCGCCAGAAGCGTGGATTGATACATCGCGTCCAAATCTTCATAGACTGGAATGGTATGCGAAGCTTCATAATATTCCACCTCCCTTTCATACGGGACGCGCGCGCGCCCAGGAATCAGCCAGTTGTAAAGCGAAAACTTTCCAACCGGCGGGTTGAAATACGCAAAGGCCAAATTAACCAGCGCGTATAAAACCACAGCCTTAATCACAACCCATTGCGGGCGCACAGTTTTCATCAGTTAAACCCAAATAATTTCGACATGGCATTCAGCGCCAAGGCGGGCGTGGGTAGCGTGAAGAACAGCCAACCCAGCGAAACAAAATTAAAAGTGAGGAACATGCCCAGGGCGTCAGCCAGCAGTTTTCGGCGCGGCGTCAGCGGCGTTTGAATTTTCGTGCGCGCCCATTCGCTCCAGCGGTTTTGCACGAAGAGGCCCAGCCCATGCCAAATTCCCCAACACAGAAAATTCAGCGCCACACCGTGCCATAGTCCAATCAACATCATCGTGCCAAGTTGCGTAACAAAAATAATCGCTGGAATTGAAATTTGTTTCGTACGCAAGGCGCGCGTGAGCGGATTGAAAAAATAGGCGCGAAACCATTGCGTCAGCGTAATGTGCCAGGCGTTCCAAAATTGCGTCAGGTTGGGTTTGAAATACGGCGCCGCAAAATTCTCCGGCAGGCGAATGCCCATCACGCGCGCCAGCCCAATCGCAATATCGCTGTAGGCGCTAAAGTCAAAATAAATTCGCAGGGCATACAGGTAAAGAAAAAGCCACAACCACGCAGGCGAATGGACTTGCTCCACAAAGATGGTATTGATTGAAATTACAGCCAGCGAATCGGCGACGACAAATTTCTTGAACAGGCCGATGATGAAACGTCGCGCGGCCTCCGCCCAATCCTGCTCGGCTAAAGCGACGGGGGTTCGTAGCTCGACAACGAAGCGCTCGGCGCGATCAATCGGCCCGGCCACAAAGGCCGGAAAGAAGATCGCATAGTTGACGTACTCGCTCAAAGTCAGCGCGGGCAGGCGGCGGGCTTGAAAATCCCGAATGGTATGCAAGAGCCGAAAGGCAATATATGAAAAGCCGAGCCAGCTAAAGAGCGGACGAGTTGCAGGGGCAACGCCGCGCAGGGAATCCATCCAAATAAAAGATTTTACAACGAGCGCCGGAGTCTTAAGGTAAATAAAAATAAAGAGGATGCCCAAGGCCACGAGTGCGGCCAAGGTTGAAGTTTGCCGAACGCGCCATAGCGCCAAACCTACGCTAAAAAAAACAAGCCAGGCCAGGGCCAACATCCACAAACGCGGCGTGGCGGTCATGTAGATTGCATCCAAACGAAAAAATTGATTCAGGTCAATCAGCAGGATCACGCCAAAGATCACAAGCGCGGTAGGCCAGTTCTTTTTCATAGCCCGCGCTTCAGGCGGGGCCGTCAAGGCCCAAACGAGGGCGATGATGGCCAGCGTGGCAAAAGGAATCCAGAACCTAAGGCTGACGAACGGCTGGGCGGGCTGAAGCCAAAAGAGGACGAAGACGCTGAACGCCAGCAAAGCCAATTCGCGGCCAACTTTGAGGCGGCCAATTCCAATGGCCGCAAGCGCGAAAACGCCAAGGTGCAGGAAGGTCATCTAAAAGCCTTGATAAATCCAGGTGGGCGCAGTATCAGCGGCGGCGATGGTCAGCGCGATCAAAATCAGACAAAGGAGCGCGGCGTATAAATTTTCGCGGGAAAAGATTTTTCGAAGGAGAGATTTCATTGGAGCAGACACACGCTATTTTTGTTTCAGATAAGCTTCCATAAAGCTGGTCAATTTGCCGTCTAAAACCGATTGCGCGTTGCCAACTTCGTGCTCGGTGCGATGATCCTTGACCATTTGATAGGGATGCAAAACGTACGAGCGAATCTGACTGCCCCATTCCGCCTTGGTGTATTCGCCGCGTAAAATGGCGCGCTCTTCTTCACGTTCGGCCTGCCTCAATTCCATCAGGCGCGCGCGGAGGATCTTCATCGCAAACTCGCGGTTTTGGGTTTGCGAGCGCTCATTTTGACAGGTGACGACGATGCCGGTGGGCAGGTGCGTAATCCGCACGGCGGTGGCGTTCTTCTGCACGTTTTGGCCGCCCGCGCCGGACGAGCGAAAAACGTCCAACTTAATTTCGCCGGGGTTAATCTCCACGCCCGCGTCTTCCATGGAAACCTGCGGCAGGACTTCGATCAACGCGAAGGAGGTATGACGGCGATGCGCGGAGTCGAACGGCGAAAGGCGCACCAGGCGATGCACGCCCTTTTCGGAACGCAGATAGCCAAAGGCATATTTTCCGCCGATTGCAATCGTCACGCTTTTAATCCCCGCTTCTTCGCCGGGGGTCGAATCTAAAATTTCGGCGCTAAAGCCTTCTTCCTCCGCCCAACGCAAATACATGCGCTGAAGCATGAAGGCCCAATCCTGCGAATCCGTTCCGCCCGCGCCTGCATGAATCGCAAGAATCGCGTCATCCTGATCGTACGGGCCGGAGAGCATCGCGGCGAAAGCCCGTTTTTCCAAATCTGTTTCCAGTTTGGAAATTTCCGCCTCCAAATCTGCGCGCATCGAGTCATCGTCCAACTGCGCGAGTTCGGTTAAATCATGGAGGTGTTGTTTAAGCGTTCGCCAGCCCTGCACTTCGTCGCGCAGGGGCGCAAGGCTTCGCATGGTCTTTTGCGCGCTCGTGGAATCGTTCCAGAAATCAGCGGACTCCGCCACCTCTTCCAATTCGCCGAGTTTTAGTTCTTTGGCCGCAAAGTCAAAGACGCTCCAAAAGTTGCTGGGTCAATTCTTCGGCGGCTTTCAAACGGTGAATTAATTCTTGCATGATAAATCTCCAGGTGTATTTAGGCGGCTAAAATCCCGTCCACAAAAGCGTCCGGGTCAAAGGGCGTCAGGTCTTCCGGCTTTTCACCCAACCCCGCAAACAAAATGGGCAAACCCAACTCGCGTTGGATGGCAAAGGCCATCCCGCCGCGCGCAGAAGAATCCAACTTTGAAAGAATTACGCCGGTGACGTTGACGGCCTCTTTAAATGAACGCGCTTGTTGCAGGGCGTTTTGTCCGGTGGTGGCGTCCAGCACCAGCCAAATTTCGTGCGGTGCGCCGGCCAGGGCCTTGCCCGCCACGCGATAAACTTTCTTTAATTCTTCCATCAAGTTGAAGCGCGTATGTAAACGTCCAGCGGTGTCAATGAAGATGATGTCTGCGCCGCGCGCGCTACCGGCCTGAATGGCGTTGAAGGCCACGGCGCCTGGGTCGGATTCTGGCGCGCCAGCCACCACCTCGACCTTGAGCCTGTCGCCCCAAACTTGAAGTTGATCCACCGCCGCGGCACGAAAGGTATCCGCCGCGCCAAGCAGAACCTTTTTCCCTGCGCTTTGAAAGCGGGAGGCAAGTTTTGCAATGGTGGTGGTTTTTCCGGCGCCGTTCACGCCGACGATCAAAATGACGGTTGGGCGGTTTGAGAAATTTAAAGCCGGAGGGTTCGTCAGGCGGGAGCGGAGTTCCTGTTTGAGCGTGGAAAAAAGCTCGTCGGCGCGAGTCAGGCCTTCGGTCCGCGTGAGGCGTTTGAGAGATTCCAAAACCGAGGCTGTGGTCTCCAGTCCCAGATCGGCCTGCACAAGCAGGGTTTCCAAATCGTCCCAGGTTTCTTCCGTAATTTCGGAAGTTCCCAATAAAGAAGCGATCTGTCCAAAGGCGGCTTTGCTGGTGCGCGCCAAACCAGCGCGCCATTTTTCAAAAAGGTTATTCATAACCGCGCGATTATACCCCGAACTTTTGGGTAGTTTTTTTATGATATACTCTTTTGGCTAATCCAACAAAATAGCGTTTTGCTTGTAACAATGAAAGGAAAAAAATAAAAAAATGAGCGGCGAACCTATTCACGTCACCGATGACGCTTTTGAAAAAGCTGTATTGCAATCCGAATTGCCTGTGCTGGTGGATTTTTGGGCCCCGTGGTGCAACCCCTGTAAGATGATTGCGCCCACGCTTGAAAAACTGGCCAAGGAACAAGAAGGCAAATTAATCGTCGCAAAAATCAACACCGACGAAAACCCGGAATGGATGACCAAGTTTGGCATTCAGGGCATCCCCACCCTGCTCTTTGTTTCCGGCGGAAAAATTGTCCACCGCCAAACTGGCGCCATGCCCGAACGCATGTTGCGCGACGCAGTGACGCAATTTATGGAAGTTATTGCAAAAAATTAAATAAACCCAGGAGACGGGATATGAAAAAAATTGCCGTACTAGCAATCACTGCTGGATTGACGATCGCTTCTTGTATGCCCGCTCCTGCGACCCTCCCCCCCGCTCCAACAGTAGATATGAACGCCACTGCCGACGTGTTTGTTCAGCAAACGCTTCAGGCTTTGCCGACAATGACTACCGCGCCGACGCAGACTCCCGTCATCGTCGCTGAGACGGCCACTTCTGCGCCCACCGAAACGGCCACCGTCGAACCCAGCGCCACCGCCACGACAGAGACGACCTCCACCCCCGCAACGCCAACCACCGGCACAGTAGTTTCAGCCACTGGAACGAGCGCCGCCGTAGCAGAGATAACGACGCCCACTGGAACTGGCGCGGCTGTCACCACGACGCTCACCGCAACCGCACAGACGATCATTCCAAACGGCGTTCCCAGCGCCACCGAAACGCTTCACCCCCGGTTTTACGGAACGCTTCCGCCCAATGTGCCGTACAGCGGCATTGAGTTGGTCAATAAGGCCAAAGCCGAGGCGTACATTTCCCTGCAAGTTACGCTTCGAGATGGCTCAACTTCAATTTTAGAATATCCAGTGGGCGGGCTGTTCGCCATTCGCGCGCCAACCGGAAAATATCGGTACGTCGCCTGGGTCGGCGGAAACAAAATCACCGGCTCGTTCGTTTTGGATAATAGTAAAGATATCCGCATTACGATCTACAAAGATCGTGTGGAAATAAAAACAAGATAATAAAAATGGAGATAGATAATATGTTTAAACGCTTTTCGATTTTAATGCTCGGCGGAGCGCTTTTGTTATCCGCTTGTGGAGCGCAAGGCACGCCCACTCTGGCGCCAGTGGATATTAGCAACACCGCTTTTGCCGCGGCATTTACCAACGTGGCCCAAACGCAGGCGGCCATCCCGACCAACACGCCCGTCCCGCCCACCGAGACCCCAACCAACACGCCGGAGCCAACTTTCACCGCTCCCCCGCCCCCCACGCTGGAACCATTGCTCGCGCCGCCCACAGCTACGCAAGCGGTTTCTTCCGACCCGAACAGTTGCGTCAAACCCCTTAACGTCGGTGAAGCTGGCGTACTCAAAAGAATCCGCATTGAGAACAAAACCGAAGGGTCTGTCAACTTCTCCTTAAACTTATGGACGCCAAACGCTTTTGGGCAATGCGGCGCGTTATCTTACACCTTGCAAAAAGGCGGGAAGATCAACGTCTCTGTGCCGGTTGGTTCGTATTATGGTTATGCCTGGATTACGCTAAAAAATGGAAAAACCAGCACGGCTTCCGGCTCTTGGATCATCAATCAGGGGTATGACGATCTAATTGTCGTTACCATTGGCAACGAAGTCGTCAGCGCGCATTAAACGCTTTTTAAAAAACAAAAAGAGCGGCTTTGTAAAAGCCGCTCTTTTTTATTCCGGTTTTATTCGCTGGTTCTCGTAATCTCTGCGCCAAGAGCCCTTAGTTTCTCGTCCACCTTTTCATATCCCCGTTCAATTTGAATTACATTCCGGACTTTGGATTCGCCTTTGGCCGCGAGCGCGGCCAGGAGCAAGGCCATACCGGCGCGAATATCCGGGCTTTCCAGTTTTTCGCCATAGAGTTGCGTGGGACCTTGAATCAAACAGCGGTACGGGTCGCAAAGGATGATGCGCGCACCCATGCCCACCAATTTATCCGTAAAATACATGCGCCCGGAAAACATCCAGTCGTGGAACAAGACCGACCCCGAGGTTTGGGTTGCGACGGTAATAGCAATGCTGGTCAGGTCAGTGGGGAAGGCCGGCCAGACGTTCGTCTTGATCTCCGGGAGCGCGCCATCCAGGTCGGGGGTAATTTCCAAGGATTGGTCGGCAGGGACGAGGAGGTCGTCGCCCTGTGTTTGCCAGTGGACGCCTAAACGCTGAAAGACCTGTTGAATCATTTCCAAATATTTAACGCCCGCGTTATGAATGCGGATATTGCCGCGCGTGACAACCGCCGCCCCAATATAACTGACGACTTCGAGCAGGTCGGGCCCGATGGTAAATTCGCCGCCATGCAATTTTTGCACGCCATTTATGATTAAGGTATTGGAGCCAATACCCTGAATATCGCCCCCCAACAGGTTTAGGAATTGACACAACTCCTGCACGTGCGGTTCGGATGCCGCATTACGCAGTTTCGTTTCGCCCTGCGCCAAGACCGCCGCCATCACCGCATTCTCAGTGGCGGTTACGCTGGCTTCATCCATTAATATATCTGCGCCTTTTAAGCCGTCCGTTGAAAGGTCAAAGGCGCGGTCATAAGTGATTACTGTGCCCAATTTACGCAAGGCGAGAATATGCGTATCCAGGCGACGGCGGCCAATTACATCGCCGCCCGGCGGGGGGAGCAAAAGGCGGCCAGCCCGCGCCAGAACAGGGCCGGCGATTAAAATAGAAGCCCTGATTCGGCGACACAGGTCGGGGTCCAGGTCTGAGGCGCGCACCTGTTTAGTCGTAATACGCCAGGCGTTCGGCTCCAGTTCTTCAACAGTCGCGCCCAGGTTTTCAATCAACTCGCGCATGGCCAACACGTCGCGAATGCGCGGAATATTCCTAAGAATCACCGGCTCGTCGGTTAAGAGACAGGCCGCCAACAAAGGCAGAGCTGCATTTTTGTTTCCAGAGGGGGTGACCGCGCCGCGCAAGGGGGTTCCGCCCGTAATTACAAATTGATCCATTCACAATCTCCTGATAAAACTTGCATTCTTGTAATGCGGGTTTTTCGTTTTTCAAATTTACTTACAAATTACCTGCGCCTAAAACCAGTCTGGCCTCCAGGCTACCAATCGAATTATAATCATTCAATGGACATCCTTCTAATCATACCTCTTCTCGTCGGACTAGGCGTCGGGCTCCTCGTCAATTATCTGGGCGATGTATTGCCAATCACCAGAAGTTTTTCGCGGCCGGCCTGCCAAACCTGCGGCGCAGAAATTGCCCTAAAAGATTACCTGTTGTTCCGCGCCTGCGCGCATGGACATAAACGAAGTCTGCGCGCCTGGCTGACGATTATATTCGTAATTACCATCAGTCTTTACGCCTGGCAGGCGCCGCCAAAAATTGGCTACGCCCTAGGCATGGTTGTAATTGGGTATTTCGGATTGGTATTCGTGA
The DNA here is from genome assembly GCA_020851785.1 of Anaerolineales bacterium. Classification (GTDB taxonomy): domain Bacteria; phylum Chloroflexota; class Anaerolineae; order Anaerolineales; family Villigracilaceae; genus Villigracilis. Next base: position 37,210 of record JADZCC010000067.1, on the reverse strand, counting down.
TTGACCTGGAGCATCGGTTAATCCTACACCCCACCAGCATTTTTGGAATGTTCCTTGGCATCAGCGTTGGAATCATCCGACGCGGGTTAACGGCCACGCTCTTCGGCGGACTGGGCGGACTGGCAATTATGTTGGCTTTTTATTATCTGGGAGTTTTGTTTTCGCGGATGCGCGCCAACAAACTCCGCGCCGCCGGAGAAGAAGCAGACGATGAAGAAGCGCTCGGCGCAGGCGACGTGATTTTAGTCACCGTGCTGGGTCTCATGCTGGGCTGGCCGGTTATTTGGTTTGGCGTACTGGCCGGGATTTTAATCGGCGGCGCGGTCAGCTTATTGTTACTGCTCTGGCTGTTGGTTACCGGCCGTTACAGCAAAAATTCCCTGATGATCTTCATTCCCTACGGCCCATACTTTATTACCAGCGCATTTATGATAATATTCTTTCCGGATTTGGTTTCACTGTTATTGCCTTAAGATGAACCTCCTCTTTCGCTTTACCCCTCCCCGTCTGCAGACAAAAGCGCAAGCTCTGGTCGAATTTGCCATTGTCTTGCCGTTTCTGTTGGCAATTTTATACGGCGTAATCGAACTTAGTCGTCTGGCATTTATGTTCTCCTCAACGTCCAACGCTTCGCGGGCCGCGGCCAGATATGGAGCCGGAGCAGGCGAAAACATAGAGGGTACGCCGCATTATTTGGATTGTGACGGCATCCGTGAGATTGCGCTTCAGTCCGCTTATGTGACCGATTTCTCTGAAGTCAATATCACCTACGATCGCGGCGTCAATGCAGACGGGACGCAAATTCCAATTCCCGGAATAGACCCAATTGCCGGAACAAATAGTTGCCCGCTTGAGAACGCCACCTTGCGCAACGGAGATCGCATTATCGTCCAGGTCAGGGCAGATTACAAGCCGATCATCTCCATCATTCCAATCAGCGAATTCGAAATCGTTTCGTCCAACGCCCGCACCTTCATCATCGCCATTCCAATCCTCGGCTCGGCCATGCCCACGGGCTTTGCCGCAGAAACCAGCACGCCTTCGCGCGTTCCGGGTACGCGTACGTTTACGCCAACCATCACCGCAACCGCAACCCGGGTGGCCATAAACTTGACAGAATTTTCCCAACAGTTGACTAACGCGCCCACCCCCACAATCACCTTGACGCCTTCTCAAACGCCTCCACCCAGTCGCACGCCCACCATCACGCCTACCCACATCTTCTGTAGCGGCCTTACCGGCATTACCAACGGCCCGCTCAACTATGTGAACGGCGCGATGCAAATGGAAATTTACAACAATACCGGATATCCCATTCGCATTGGGGAAATATACATTGAGTGGAATCACGATCAGGGTCATCAGGGCGCAGACCCCACCCTGCGCCTGACCAAAATAACGCTGACCAACCAAAATTGGCAGGGCGAGATCTTCGCTCCCTTCCAATCTATTAAAGATTTTCAACCGCTTGTCCCTGTTGGAACTTCTATTATCAAGTTCAATTTTCAGCAAAGTTATGATCATCTGGACGGCGCTGAACGTGTCCTCATCAATCTCGCCACCTCTGGTTGCGAGAACACCCTGCTCGACTCAAAGAAATAGACTATGCGCGCTAAAAAAAATAATTCAAAAGCATCTCCCAAAAAATCCGAGCGTGGCCAAAGCCTCGTTGAACTGGCCATCAGCCTGCCCGTCATCCTTCTGCTGATGATTGGCGCAGTGGATTTTGGACTGGCGATCTACGCTTATCTCTCCATCCGAGACGCAGCCCAGGAAGGGGCGCTCTACGCTTCGATTAACCCGGGCAATACAGCCGAAATCGAAAACCGGACCCGCGCCATCAACCCGCAGGAAGGAACCGGAATTTATTTTCAGCCGGTGAAATTGAACGATGAGGAACGGGTAAAAATCACCGTCACTGTTACCGGTAAAAAATGCGAGGGTATTACCAACGGCGCGGTGAATAGCGTCAGCGTCAACGTCAAATATAGATACCCACTGATCGTCCCCTTTGCCAACCTACTGATGGGCGCAAAAACGATTCCCCTGGAAGCCAGCGCCACCAACGTCATCATTCAACCCGCATGTTAAAGATCAAAGCTCGTTTCGCCAGTTCTTCCCGCTTCTCTGAAAAAGGGCAAGCCATCATCATCGTGGTCTTTGCGCTAATCGGGCTCATCTCTGCCGCCGCGCTGGCGATAGACGGCGGGCGAGCCTACATTGAGCGCGGCAAAGTCCAAACTGCCGCAGATGCCGCCGCCCTCTCCGGCGCGCTCGCCCGCGTAGAACAAAGAGACTGGCGCGAATACGCCCTCGCCAGCGCCCTGGCAAACGGATATGACAACAACGGAACAACCAACATTGTCGAATTAAACACCCCGCCAATTAGCGGACCAAACGCCAACGATTCTGAATACATTCAAGTCATTATCACTTCAAAAATCCCAACTTATTTTGGGGTAGTGATTGGCGTTCCAGAAATCACCGTTTCCTCTCAGTCGGTTTCGCAAACCAAACCTGCGGAATTTGGCCCGATGTTTGATGGCTACGCGATAGTCAGCCTGGCCCCCACTAGCAAATGCGAAGACGAGGGCAAGCGTTCCTTCTGGATCACCGGCGAAGCCACCATCTCCCTCACCGGCGGCGGACTGTTCGTCAACTCCAACAACCCAGACTGCGCCTTCATCCAACAAGGAAGCGGAAGTGTGCGCATTGTAGACGACAGCCCGTTTTCCATCGTTGGCGGCGTTCGCATCCAAAAGCCCAAACTACTCACGCCTTACCCGCCCCAAACCGGCGCATTTCCCCTCACCTACCCCCCGCCCTTTCAAATGCCAAAAATCGGTTGCGGAAAAAACGAGGCTGAAGTTTCTGGCGGGTATATTGGTCCCAATGGCAAATTAACCGGCGCAACGCTATCCCCGGGGAGTTGGGGGGAAGATTTTCCGCCCCCCGGCGTGACCTATTTAGAGCCCGGCGTTTACTGTATCGGCGGCAACATCGTCATGGAAGAGGGCTCCTTAATCGGGTCTGGCGTGGTACTTTACGTCAAAAACGGAAGCGTGCGCTTTTCCGGCGGCGTAGAGGTTCAACTTTCTGCGCCCAAAAACGGCGCACTGGCCGGACTACTGCTCTACATGCCCATTTCCAACAAACACGTGCTCAACCTCAACGCCAACTCCAATTCCGATTTTAGCGGCACAATTTTAGCCCCCGGCGCCGCCCTGCATCTCAACGGATTGGCTTCCAAAGCGGGCTACCATAGTCAAATCATTGCCTACACGATTAAAGTGGACGGACAGGACAACATCCAAATCACCTACCGCGACGATCAAAATTTTGACACATTCAAGATGCCCGAAGTGCTTTTAAGCGATTAAACGCCCCTCCCCGCCCTCCAGCCTGTCCCGCCACCCGGCATTGCTTAACGTTTTTGTTAGCATTACAGAATACTTACACCAGCGCAATCCGGTTCAACTTGATATATAATTGAAATGGGATTAGTCCAAAACCGCCCACAACGCGCCCATAATCAAATGTTTTTAATTTAAGCTTGTTTTTTTTATCCTTTACAGCAAGGTAAAATTGATGATGAATGCACTAAAAAAAATCATTTCAAGCCTTAGAGCAAAAAAGAAAAAACTCCGTGCGCAAAGCCTGGTGGAATTTGCCGTGCTCCTGCCAATTCTGCTCATCCTCTTTAGCGGCATGGTTGAATTTGGCTTCGTCTTGAACGCCTACCTTTCCCTACTCGACGCCACCCGGCAAACCGCCCGCCTCTACAGCACCGCCAACCCCTTTGAACTGGAAACGGATGGCGACGGCAATATCACAAAAGTTGACAACCCGGATTTCTACTTACCCGTTGCGGAAAACGTCATTGACACGCTGGACGCCAATTCCTACCAAATTCAAGTGGACAGTACAAAAGACGATATCCTCGTTTCCGTAGTGGGCATAGATACGCTCAATACGCCCGGCACGATAAAAGTTATCCGTCATCCCTACCCAACCGCGGACTCCTATTACACGCGGTTCAACAATGGAAACATTTCTAAATACACTGACGCAGGCATCGTTGACTTAATGACTGAAGACGGCAACCCCGCGATTAATACCGGCGTGCTAATTGTCGAAATCTATTACAGTTATGAAGGTACGCTCAAATTACCCTGGGTGGCCATGTTTGCGTCTGACGCCAGCCCCATGATGTTATATGCCTCAAGCATCATGCCAATGGGCCCTGTTGCGCCTTCCATCACACCGACGCCTTAAGATATGGTCAGGACGAGATTATGAAAAAAAACGTTTTACAAAAACTATTGAAGCGAAGCGAAAAAGGTCAAGCCATTATTTTAGTGGCATTTGCCATGGTGGGACTGGTGGCCATGGTGGGCTTGGTGACCGATACCGGTTTGCTGTTAATTGAATATGGTAAGCTAAAAAGAGGCGTGGATGCCGCGGCCATCTCTGCCGCCCAGCAATATAGCCTGCCCAGCGAGGAGTTAACCGAAAGCGATTTTACCGAAGCCGCCCAAAACTTCCTAAACCTAAATGAAACCCGCCAAATCACGAGCCTAATCGTCCACTCCTGCTTAACCACCGGACCGGATCGTCCGGCCCAGTGTAATCCTGTCGGCGGAAACCCAAAAGACAACCGCAAGTTGGTTAGCGTGACCGCCAGTGCGGAAGTGAAATTCTCCTTCCTCAGCGTGATTGGCATTCGAAGCACCACGATTACAACCTCCGCCCTTGGCGAAGCCGCCACGCTTGATGTCGTGTTGGTAATTGACACCTCTGCCTCAATGGCCTACGAGACCCGGCCAGCCGGCGCCTATAGCGATACAAACCGGTATGACCCAGACCGGGTTGGCTTCATTTCTGAAAACCCGCAGAACTGCAACGTCGCCCCACATGCAGATGCCTGCGAGCCTTTGACTTCGGTGAAAGACGCCGCTTTGGCCTTTGCCGATACAATCAACTACGGATACGACCGGGTGGCCGTGGTGGCCCTCACCGGACAGGAAAGCGTAAACGCCCTCCGCCATCCAACCCTCGTCCTCCCGCTCAACACCAACGAAACCGACGTCAAGAGCGCCATTAGCGATTTGCGGGTCTTCACCCCGCGCGTTTGCGATAACGACGCAACTTTCAGCGACGTTGCGTCTGGCACATGCATCCAATTAGACAATCCTTCTGATCCAAATACCTTTATATCCGTCAGATGTCACTACTACGAATTGCGTACTTTGGGAGATTTCTTTCCAAAATATCCAGACTGTCCTTCCAGTAACGTGGGCGGCGCCCTACGGCTGGCTGGTGCGGCTCTTTCCGGAGCAGACCGAAGGTTGGACTCCTTTTGGGTGGTGCTGGTCTTATTATCTGGTCCTGCCAACGCAACCGACACGCCAGAAAACTACCCCAGCGGCATTCCAAACGCCTACACCTACGGGTATTGCCCGGCAAGCGAGTTTTATCCTTCTTCCGCTCTTAACACAGACGCAAATACTGACTTGGTGTACGATTACCGGCCTTGTACCGATGGCCGCCCGCTCGTTCGGCACGATGTTAGCGATACCATCTCGTTTAGTTATAACGGCTGGACCGATACGATCAGCACTTACGACCCCGACGACTACGCAATGGATCAGGCGGATAACCTGGCCAATCTGCTCAGCGGGAGCGGCGTCACCATTTACACGGTCGGGCTGGGCGAAGAAGTGCGCTCCACCAACCGTCAGGCGGATACCTCCGTGCCGATGGCGGAGCATTTACTTCAATACATCGCGCTCGAAGCCGGCGGGCCGGACGTTAATCACGGCCAGTATTTTTACGCTCCGGTGTTGGACGATTTGCTTAAAATTTTCGACGCGATTGCCAGAAATATCGCAACCAAGATATCCCAGTAAAAGAAGCGTTGTGGAGAGTACAAAATGAGATTTACTTTTTTCAATAAATCCCGGACGAAACCCAGCAAAGCGCAAGCCATGGTGGAGTTTGCGCTCGTCCTGCCGATCCTCTTATTCTTAATGGTCGGCATGTTGGAGTTTGGGCGCTTATTTTACGCCTGGCTGATCATCGAAAATTCCACTCGTTTTGGGATCCGCTACGCAACCGCCGGAACTTTCAATCCGGCTTATTGTACAGACTCCCCGCCTTGTACCGATGACGATCCCATCGCCGAGCAAAATAAAATTCGACTGGCGCGGCAACCTTCGATTGAAGACGAAACCAGAGGCATCATCGTCGGTCTGTTTTACAACGAGACGTTCGCTCAAACCGCGGACAACTACTTAAACGTCACCGTCTGCTCTGAAAAAAGCGGCGAAACAAACTTTGTCCGGCCGGTGATGGGCAGTACTACTGAATACGCCGGTTGCACTGGCGGAGAAAACGCGGGCGAATCTGGAGCCAGAGTGTACGTGGCCACCGACTACAACTTCCGCTTCCTTGTATTCCCAGCCTTTGGCGTACAGCCATCCATGATTCACATTGCATCCTATCGTTCCGGCATCAACGAATCGTTCAAGATCTCGGAAATTATTGAAGCCCCGGCAGGTGGACCAGGCGACGGCGGGGTCTTCTCCGGACCAACCAAAACGCGTACCAACACGCCCACCAACACGCCCACTGCCACCTTTACCAACACCGCCACCTTCACACCATCGCTAACTTTCACGCCATCATTAACTTTCACGCCTTCAGACACGCCAACCAATACGATGACGCCTACTCCCACGTTTACGCGGACGCCCAGTTTTACGCCAACGCCGTCTCGCACGCCAACCAATACGCCAACGCCATCCTGTAGCAACCTAGACGTTACCAACGTTAGCTTGTCTGGCACAGACTTTAACGTAACGATTACAAACGACAACTTTGCGCCAGCCTACCTGACGGATGCCGATATCACCTGGCCTGCCCACCCTGGCATGACTTTTGACAGCGCGCGCTTTAATGGAAATACTTACTATAATACCGACAGTTCCAGTTCTCCGGTTAACACCAATGCGCCAAGCATTTTGTTGGCTGGATCTGGCAGTTCCGGGACGTTCCGCGCGCGCTTCAAAGGCACAGTAAACATGACCGGTTATTACAGCGTGAGCTTAACCTTCTCTTACCCGGGTTGGGGAACCTGCACCAAGGTCGGCGACGTTTTGGTGAACACAGCTACCATCACGCCAACTCCCTCCAGAACGCCCACCCGCACCAATACACCCACGCCAACCATTACACGTACACCTACCATTACGCGCACGCCATCGCGCACCTTTACGCCTTCCAACACGCCCACCCGCACCAATACGCCGCCGCCTTCCAACACGCCTACTATCACTTCCACACCTTCCAAGACGCCAACCAGAACCAACACACCCACTAAAACGAATACGCCGCCAGCGACCGATACGCGCACGCCAACCAACACGCCAACTGCATCCCGAACGCCAACGCGGACAAATACGCCAACCATAACCTACACACCATCCAAGACGCCAACGCGGACACCAACGCGGACGAACACGCCAAACGTGCCAACCAGCACAAACACAAAGACGCCCACGATAACTTGGACGCCAGACAATCCAGATTAACCAGTTCAAAAATAAAAATCCTCCGTTTGACGGGGGATTTTTATTTCGCTAATTCAAGGGACGTTTCACTTGGGAGTGGCTCAAAGCCTAACAAGTGTTTCTTTGGTTTCCATGATTTCAACTTTTAATTTCCCGGCGGAAAGTTCGCGCAATTCGGCTTGAAAGGCTTCAAAATCCGTCACGGGAAATTGCAAGGTTAGGGTAATTTCGCCGGCAAAATTTTCTTCCAGGATCACGCCCTGACAGCGAGCGGCAAGCAGGCGAACTCTTTCAAGTAAATTATAGGGAATCATAACCCTGCCAACATGGACGGGGATCCTACGTCCGCGGGCAACGGCTAACGTCGCCAATTGTGCGGCTTCTGTATAGGCTTTGACCAGCCCGCCGGAACCAAGCAAGTTTCCGCCAAAGTAACGGGTAATCGTCAGAGCCACGTCGCCAAGTCCGCTTCCGCGCAACACGGTCAGGGCTGGCTTTCCGGCCGTTCCGGCGGGTTCGCCATCGTCGGAGAAATATTCCGTCACCGTATTGCCCCCGCCGATGATGTAAGCGGAGACATTGTGGGTTGCGTCTGCAAATTCTCTTTTAACATCTGCCAAAAAGTGACGAGCCTCGTCTATGGAAAGAGCAGGCGCAAGCGTGGCAATGAAGCGCGACTTCTTTACCTCACATTCGCGGCGGACACGCGTTAAAGGGACGTCGTAATTGAACGGCATGGTTTTTTGATCAACGGGCAGATTCGGCGGGCGGAAGGGTCAAATAAAATGTACAGCCCTGCCCGGCCCCAGCGGATTCGACCCAAATGTGCCCACCATACATCTCCACAATGCGCTTCACCAAGGCCAGCCCCACGCCGGTGCCTTCCACGCTGGTATCCAAACGGTTAAATAGCCCAAAGATTTGTTTATGATATTTTTTGTCAATGCCCATGCCATTGTCGCGGATGAAAAGGATGGGAAAGCCAGTTTTGCTTTCGGTTCCGCTCACCCCAATTTCAATTAACGGGGTTTCCTGATTGCGGGAAAATTTCAGGGCGTTGGAAAGTAAGTTTTGAATGATTTCGGCCAGGCGGGTGGGGTTGGCATGAATGCTGGGCAGTTCATCCACGACTTTAATTTGTACTTTCCTGTCGGTATAGGCGTCGTAAATCAGGTCAATGGATTGTTTGACGGTCTCACGCAAAGGCACGTCTTCCGAAATTTCCATGGTTCGCCCAACTTTGGAAAGCGTGAGCAAATCGTTGAGCAGGTCTTGCATGGTGGTGGTGGCGGAGATGACGCGGTTGAGGTCTTTCTCAAATCGGTCAAAATCGCCTTTATGGGCGTCAACGCTTAAATAACCGAGATAGCCGCGCATGGTAACCAGCGGTGATTTCAAATCATGCGAGACGGTGTAGGCAAACTGTTCCAGTTCCGCGTTTTTGGCTTCCAGTTCCTTGATCAGCAAGGTTCGATCCGTGAATAAACGCGCTGTTTCAATTGCGTTGGCGGCCTGGTCAGACATGGTTTGCAGGGCTGTGATGTCGGATTCGGTAAAGGCCGCTTCTTCATCTGATTGAAAGGTCATCGCCCCAATCACCCGGCCGCGCGCGCGCAAGGGCAGGTCCAATTCGGAACGAGTGAGCGGCAGTAATGGATTGTTCAGGCGCATCGCGTCCTGACCTACATCCAGGGCAATCCGCGCTTGATTATTGGCGACGCACCACCCGACCATGGACGAATCGCCAATTTGCAGGCTATGTTTGAACTCCAGCATCTTTTCCCCGGCTTCGCCGGTGGCCGCACTTAACGTCAGCATTTCAAAATTCTCGTCTGCCAGAAACAGGCCAACATAGTAATATTCAAAATGACTGCGGATTAACTCAACCACCTTCGGGAGCAATTGGTCCAACTCTAAAATGGAGGCGACGGCGCGCGAGACTTCGCTGGCCGTCCGCAGTTGATTGTTGTGACTGGTCAGGTCATCCAGCGCGCCAACCTTGAGCTTTTCCGCTTCTTTGATGGAGGTAATGTCAGACCAGACGCCCAGCCAATAGAGCGGGTTGCTATTTTCATCGCGGATTAAAGTCGCCAAATCCTTCATCCAAACGACCTGCCCATCTTTTGCAATCAGACGGTAGTCAATATCAAAATCCTCAAGCGTCTCTGAAATGCGCTCGTTCTCGCGCAATACGCGCTCGGCGTCTTCCGGGTGGATGATCTTCTTCCAGAGTAGCGGATCATTAATAAATTCTTCCTTGGGATACCCTAAAAAGGACGCCACCTGCGGACTAATGTAGGTGGTTCTAGTTTCCGAAGACAGGTCGTTAGCGTAGGTAATAATCGGGATACGTTCCAGAAAAGTTTGATATTGTTTTTCGCTCACCTGGGCGCGAGCGACAACTTCTGAAGTGACGCGGGTGGCGACGCGTTGCAAGACCAGCGCAAGCATAAAAAGGAACAGGGTAATAAATAGCTTTTCAAACGGAGCATATTGAAGGTTAGGCGGCAGTGAACCTCCAATCTCAGCTAAAGTTAAAAACCAGCCATAGGCAAAACTAGCCAGCAAGATCAGAAAAGCGCCGCGCGAACCAACGAGAATGGAGGCGATCAGGATGATTAAAACGTTGCCAATAAATACCGCCGAATCCACGCCGCCGCCGGTATAGGACAAATAAGCCGTCCCCAGCCAAAACCCGCTGACGGTTACCCAGCTTGCCAAACGCCCATATCCGCGTGGGATCATCCAACCAGCGGCCAGATATAGGAGGAAAGCGATAATTTCAATCAGTAAGGCGCGATAAAAGATATGCCTGAGAAAGATAACGGAAATGCCGACGAAAACCGTACTAAGCGCAAAAAAACCAAAGAGGATGGAACGAAGCAGTTCCTCATTGATGTTCTTTTCGCTTCGGGTCAGGGTAAACAGCTTGCCGCTTCCGCTCTTTGACATATTCATCTCATCCGCTTCAACCATGCAATCGTTTAGCGCTCCTCCAGATTCGTGAATCAAAAATTCCTGCGTCAGGCATCGTTCAGCCAAACCATCAATTGACCAGCGGCGCGCCCAGCGCCTGTAAAAAAAATAACGTCAGCCCGTAATGTAATGTTCGAGTTGCGCGATCAAATCCTTCTGCACCACCACCACTTCCCGCAACACATCTCGAACGGAGATTAAGCCAATCAGTTCTTTGTCATCCATCACCGGCAGGTGACGGATATTCTTGTCAATCATCAATTCCATGCACTCATCCAGCGGCTGACTGGCGTCCACGTAAATCACCTTATCGGTCATAATTTCGCCGACTGTCGCGCTTTTGGCGTTCCGTCCCAGCAAATCCATTTTTCGCACGCAATCCCGCTCGGAAATAATCCCCTCAATCTTTTTTCCGCTGGCGACAACCAGCGCGCCGGTGTTATGCCGGGCCATTAATTCAAGCGCCTCGAACACGCTCATCGTTGAGGTGACGGAAAAAATTTCCCCACCTTTCTTACGAATCATATCGCGGACCGTGGACATGGGCATCTCCTTGATCTTGGATTGTGACTTGAGGTTTTGACGAAGTATAGACTTAAATTCAGCGGCTGACAAGTATGACATGGTTAATAACTTTTATAGTAAAATAAGCCCCGCTGGGGCGATGGCGGAATCGGCAGACGCAACGGACTTAAAATCCGTCGGTAGTGATACCGTGAGGGTTCGACCCCCTCTCGCCCCACAGCATGTCATTGCAGAATTCAAGCAATGATTTTTTTGTCTAAAGAGAAACTCATGATTTTTACGCGCCAGCAACTTGAAGAAATTGAAGAGCGAAGCCTTGCGCCGTATGGCACGCGGAGCAAGGAGACCAAAGGCCGCGCCTATCTAGATAATGAGCCGGATTACCGCACCTCTTTTCAGCGCGACCGCGACCGGATTTTACACACCACGGCCTTTCGCCGCTTGGAATACAAGACCCAGGTGTTCATCAATTTTGAGGGCGATTATTTTAGAACCCGCCTTACCCACACGCTGGAAGTGGCTCAAATTGGCAGAACCCTGGCCCGCGCCCTCGGCGCCAACGAAGACCTCGTCGAATCGATCTGCCTGGCGCACGACCTCGGTCATTCCGCGTTTGGCCATTCGGGCGAAGTGGCGCTCGCCAAACTGATGAAGGACTTCGGCGGCTTTGACCATAACAAGCAATCCCTGCGCATCGTCACCGAACTCGAAAATCGTTACCCTGAATTTCCCGGGCTAAACCTCACCTGGGAAGTGCGCGAAGGGATGGTCAAGCACGAATCGGAATATGACATCTCCGACGCGCGCGATTACACCCCGGAATTAAGGGGCAACCTTGAAACGCAAATCGCCAACGTGGCCGACGAACTCGCTTATACGACGCATGACCTGGATGACGGACTGCGCTCGGAAATGATCAACCCGCGGATGCTCGAAGGCATTGCCTTGTGGGAAATTTTGCGCGAGACCTATCAGTGGAAAGGCCCCCTGCTGGACGAAATGGAACGTCACCGCATGATTCGCCAGTTGGTTGGGTTAATGGTCACAGACATGATTAGCGCCACCGATTCGAGGTTAAAATCCAGCAAGGCCAAGTCGGCGCTGGAATTGCAAAAGCTGAAGCATAACGTGATTGGCTATAGCGAAGACCTGCAACGCCAAAACCGCGAACTGAAGGATTTTCTTTATAAAAAGCTATATAGAAATTACCGCGTCATGCGGATGTCGGTGAAGGCCGAAAAATTAATTACCGACTTATTCAACGCCTATCGCGCAGAACCGGCCATTTTGCCAGACCGTGTGCAAACGCTCACGGAAAAGCACGGGCTGGAACGGGCAATCTGCGATTACATCGCAGGCATGACCGACCGCTATGCAATTGAAGAGCATCAAAAGTTATTTAACCCATTGGAAAAACCTTAAAAGGCTTTATCCAATCAGGGGGAACGTCGTCAGCCACTTCCCCATTTATTTATTTCAACCATCCGTAAAACGAAAGGAGTACCTCATGACTCAACCCAACTACCTCACCCCGGAAGGCGAAGAAAAGCTCAAAGCCGAATTGGAAGAATTAAAAGGTCCCAAACGCGAAGAACTTTCCGCGCGCTTACGCTCCGCCATTCAAATGGGCGATCTTTCTGAAAACGCCGATTATCACAAAGCCAAAGAGGATCAGGGCTTTCTGGAAGGACGGATTCAAGAACTTGAAGCCATCCTCAGAAACTCTGTGATTATCGAAAAGAGTAAAAATACCGGCGTCGTGACCATTGGCTCAAAGGTCACCATTCAGGAAGAGGGCTTCGACCCGGAAACCTACGATCTGGTCGGCCCCACTGAAGCGGACCCGCGCCAGGGAAAAATTTCCCACGAATCGCCAATTGGCAAGGCGTTGATGGATAAAAAAGTCGGCGACGTGGTCGAAGCCGAAGCGCCGGGCGGAAGAATAAAATTCAAGATTGTGAAAATTGAATAACGGCCTCAACGCCGGAATATAAAAATCCGCACCTCTTTTGAGATGCGGATTTTTTAGCGTTTCTAATTATTTCTGTTAAGCCTGGCGGGGCCAAATGGCCAGTTCCAGCGTAATTCTTTCAAAGTAGCTGTTGGTGGGCATGGGGCCTTTGCCGTATTCCAAATCTACCACGGTAGCCAGAAGTTGAAGCGTGGCGGTCTCCAGCAAAATTTGGCCTTGCGGCTCCACTTGAATCAGTTCGCCTTTGGGCTCAAGCCGGGCGCGCACGCCTACATCGTTGAAAGCATGTTGCGACATTAAAACTTTCGTCGCTGTTTTGATATCATTTTTATCGAAGAGCCAAATTTCCAAAGCGGTGACCTTCTTTGGGTCGCCCACGCCAATGGCTTCAGAAACGCCCACGCCATATTCGCCCATAAATTCGCCCGCTTGCGTGTCAATGCTAAACGATTCATCGTAGAGATCGTCGCCCAGCACATAGGTCGTCATCATTTGGGTGATCGGCGGAGCCAGCCCAAGTTGCTCAAAGTTTGTACGTTCGGCGTTACGGCTGATTTCAGAGGCTTGCATCACGGCCGTCACTTCGCCGCTTCCGCGATTGCCAAGCAGGCGGTAGGCATAAAAGCCGCCCGCGCCCAAAACGCCCAGAAGGACCACGCCTAAAACGCCGATGATGATGGGGCTGGAAAGCCCGCCAGCGTTTTCAACCGGCGCGGTTTGACCGCCATTGGCGGAAAGGACTTTGGTGACCAGTTCGCCATAGGCGCGCACCACTTCCGGGTCTGCGCCCTGCAAATCGGTTTGGACGGCGGCGTAGGCAGTTTGAGCGCCAGAGCCAAGGTTCTGCCAACGTTGAACGGCCAGGTTCGGGTCCTGTTTGAGGCGGAAGGAGTCAATCGCCATGCGCATATAATCAGTTTGTAAATCCGCGCGGAGGTAGGAGGGAGTCGCGTCTACAAACTGGATCGGGGAAATGACATAGGCCCATAACAAGCCGAGCGCCAGCCCGATGAAGAATATGGCAATGGTGGACCAGGGAAGTTTCTTGAGAAAAGCTACGACAAACTGCATACCTCACTCCTTGAAAATGTTCGTTTGTTAAAATCTATTATAACCGCAACAGACCAAGCACGCGTAACAGAACCGTTATTTTGGCAGGGCTGACATCAAATACAGGCGCCGTTCCGAGCCTTGTACGGCTGAGGTTTTATAAATTTTGAACTTTTCCTGAAAGGCCGCTTCAAAGCCCGCCTGGGTGTACTCAGGGAAAATATCCTTGCGCGAGGCCAGCAAGCGCTGAACCTGCGAATCGGATTTTGGCACAAACTCCACGATCAGCCATTGGGCGCATGAAGCGAAAAATTCGGCGACTTGCAAAAGCGGAACATTGTTTGAGATGGCCAGGTGATGAATGACCGCGAGCGCCAAAGCTAAATCTGCGGGGCCGCGCTGAAGGAGCGAAGCGCGTTCCGCATGATTCCAGCCCAACGCCGGGCTGGGGTTGGTCAAGTCCAACACTAATGGCAAAAGGGTTTGTTCCTTATCTTTTTTCACCAGCCGATAATTTTGTTCCACTGCCGCGGGGTCCAGGTCAAACGAGACGGTCATCGCGCCGGAAGCGGCGGCTTCGCGGCTGAACACGCCGGTGTTGCCGCCTAAATCCCAAACGAGGGCAGGTTTATGTTCAGCCACCCAGGCGCGAATCAATTGTTTTTTATGTTCAAACGCGGAATCAGAATAATTGGTGGCTGTGTAATACGCGCCCCATTCGGTGTCGCCCGCCTGCCAAGTTAGGCCTTGAATGGTTTTTTCGAGGCTTTCGATTAAGCCGAGCATGGCGTTTTGATTCATTCCGGCTGTACGCGGCTCCACGGCTTTGCCTGAATATTTTCTTTGCGAATTTGCGTGCAAATGAATATGCGTAAACAGCCCAAAATTGAATTTGGTTTTGAAAGGCAGTAAGGAGCTGGCCAGGTCCAGCGGTACGCCGTCTATGTAAATTTTGAGCAATTGATTCAAGCGAACATCGCAATGGCTCATCAACGCCAAAGGCGCTAAAAAATGCTGGCAAAATTGTTTGTAGGCCGTCCAGGGTTCGCCGGCTTTGTAAATTTCAAAAGACAGCGTATCCATTAACGTCGCCTTGCCGCGCACAAATTGAACGTTGTAGGCGCTCGCGTCTTTGAGAATCATGCCCAACTTCAACGCGCGTTTCTGGATGGACAACGTGGCCAACGCCGCTTCTTGCAATTGCCCAAACGACCATTCATACGGATAGGAGATGAACGGAATGCGTTCTGGCTGAATGACTTTGAAGGCCGCTTCCGACTCCGCTGGAGGTTGATCGGTCTCCACATGCGGAATCAGCAATCCGGCTTTGACCAGCTTCGCGTACAGGCCAGAATCCATCAACCGCGCGTAGTCTTCGGCATAGGCGCGGTTGATTTGTCGGTAGAGGACTCCGTTTTGAGAAAACAGGAACCCGCTTGGGTCGCGGAAAGAAGCGGAAAGTTTCCCGTTAGTTATCTTCGTCATCCGCGCCGCGATCTTCCTTTGTGGCTTTCACGCCAAACCAGCCTTTGATTTTTCCCCAGGAGGAACGAAAGGCAACGCCCAAGCCCAAAAGCACGGCAATGGCAATTTGAATGATCAGACTCCCGGAGCCGGGGTCGAGATAGGGTGATGGTGAAAAGTGCATTTGATTTCCTTTTAATCAGCGTTTTTATTAACTCACCTTACGCAGTTTTGCGAAAATTCGTAAATTCTCCCTCACCCTAACCCTCTCCCAAAGGGAGAGGGGACTCCCTTCTCCAACGGGATGCTTCGCGAGGGTTGGGATGAGGGCGCGCAAGGTGAGTTATTAATTCATTTCCGGCATGATTTCTTCAAGCAGGAAGGATTCCGAACAATTGGTGCATTGCGCCTCGCGTTTGTTGGCAATCACCAAAAGCCCGTTACACTTCGGGCAGGGCTTGGCGATTGGGCGCTTCCAGGAGGTGAAATCGCAATTGGGATAGTTGATGCACCCAAAGAACGTGCGCCCCTTGCGGGTTTTGCGTTCCACCAAATCGCCATGATCTTTCGGGCAGGCAATCCCAATTTTTTCCAGCCAGGGTTCGGTGTAACGGCAGGTTGGAAAGTTGGCGCAGGAAATGAATTTGCCAAAGCGCCCGTAACGGATAACCAACTCTCCCCCATCTTCGGGGCAGGTTCTACCAATTGGCTCGGGCCCGCTTTTGGTGACGGGCATTTCCGCCTGCGCTTTTTTCAGGTCTTCGGCAAACGGGCGATAAAACTCATGCAGGACTTCGGCCCATTCTGCTTGTCCGCTGGCAATCATGTCCAAATCCTGTTCCATGCGGGCAGTGAATTGCAAGTCTACAATATCTGGAAAGTATTGTGTCATCAGGTCGGTGACTTGCAGGCCGGTTTCGGTGGGAATCAGGCGCTTCTCCACACGCTCCACATAGCCGCGCTGTTGAATGGTGGAAATCGTCGGCGCGTAAGTGGAAGGGCGGCCAATGCCGTTTTCTTCCAGCGCCTGCACCAGCGAGGCTTCCGAAAAACGCGGCGGCGGTTGCGTGAAGTGTTGCTCAGGGATTAAGTGAATCAATTCCTGTTTTTGGCCTTCGGCAATGCCCGCCGGAATCTTGGCGTTCTCCTCGTCTTCGTCGGTTTTTACGTCTTCATTTTTGGCTTCTTCATAAACGACCATAAAACCGGCAAACTTAACCGCCGAGCCGGAAGCGCGGAAGAGATATTCATGCGCGTCAGTTTTGCCAGTCAGTTCCACTTGCAAGGTGTCGAAGACGGCCGCTTCCATTTGCGAGGCCACAAATCTCTGCCAGATCAGGCGATAGAGTTTGAACATGGCCGGGTCGAGAAATTCCTTGACCTTTTCCGGTTCGCGCATGGCGGAAGTAGGGCGAACGGCTTCATGCGCTTCCTGCGCCCCAGCGGATTTAGTCTTATACACTGGCGCTTCAGCGGGCAGGTATGCGCTTCCGTACTTACCGGAAACATATTCGCGCGCTTCGGCCTGAGCCAACGCTGAAACATTGGTTGAGTCCGTACGCATGTAGGTGATTAAACCCGTTGCGCCGCCTTCGCCAATGTCCTGGCCTTCATATAATCCTTGCGCGAGCGCCATCGTGCGCCGGGCGGTAAAGCCGAGCTTACGCGAGGCTTCCTGCTGAAGCGTGGAGGTTGTAAACGGCGCGGAGGGTTTGCGCCGCCGTTCGCCGCGTTTGACCTTTGTCGTGGTAAATTGGGCCGTTTCAATATCCACCAACAGCGGTTTGACAATCTCTTCGCTGGAAAGCTCCGGTTCCTTGTCGTCCACGCGGGCCAATTTGGCGATAAACGTAGATTTCAAGTTCTCAGGCTTAAACTCGCCATGAATGGACCAATATTCCGTCGGCTTGAAATCGTCAATCTCGCGTTCGCGCTCAACGATTAATCTCAGCGCCACCGATTGCACCCGCCCCGCCGACAAACGCCCGCGCACTTTTTCCCAAAGGATGGGGCTGATGCTGTATCCCACCAAGCGATCCAACACGCGGCGCGCCTGCTGGGCGTTGACCAAATCCATATTGATTTCACGCGGATGCGCAAAGGCCTCGGTGACGGCGGGCGCGGTAATTTCATGGAAGACCACGCGCTTGGTTCGGGCTGGGTCAATTTCCGCCGATTCTAATAAATGCCAGGAGATGGATTCGCCTTCGCGGTCGGGATCGGTGGCGAGGAAAACTTCTTCGGCTTTTTTAGCCAGTTGCTTTAACTCTTTGACCACGACCTTCTTTTCATTGGGCACGCGATATTTCGGCGTGAAGTTATTGTCCACATCCACCGAAAGTTGCGACTTAAGCAAATCGCGCACATGCCCCACCGAGGCGCGCACCGTGTAGCCTTTGCCCAGAAAGCGTCCCACGGTTTTGGCCTTGGCGGGCGATTCAACGATCACCAATTTGCCTTCGCGCTTTTCCACTTTCTCCGGCTTGGGCGGCGGAATTAAACCGGCGTGCGCTTCGGTCTTACCCATGCGATAGAGCTTCGTACCGCACACCGGGCAGACTCCAGTCGTCACCGCAGAACCTTTGGCGTTGAAACCCGCCACCGGATTCTGAACCTCGCGCTTGGCCTTGCATTTCATACAATAAGCTTCCATTCAACCTCCAACGCGACCTTTCACGCGCGTTCTTTTTAAAACGGGAAAAATTAATCCCGTAATGCTACGGGATTGCGACATTCTACAACAATTTTTTATTTTCTTGCAAATGCCAATTTTAGGGAACTGCAAAAGTATACCCGAATTTCAAACACAGCCCCCTAGAGGAAATTCTCCTGGCGATGTTTGCGTAAATGCTCCACCACTTCCTTCACCCTTTGGGATTGATCCGTCTTGCAAACCAAGAGCGCGTCGCCCGTGTCAATAATCACCATGTCGTCCACGCCAATCGTCACGATCAAACGATCATGCCCGCCATAGACGAGCGTGTTATGCGTCTCATGCGGCAAATGCAAGGCGGAGTTAGTGGAGATGTTGCCGTTCATATCCGGCAATAACACCTCAAATAAAGAAGACCACGAACCTACGTCGCTCCAGCCCAGCCCACCGGCTGGCAAAACCGCCACGCGTTCGGCTTTTTCCATCACGCCGTAATCCACAGTTTCATTTTTCAGTTCAGGCCAAATTGCGGTTAGCGCTTCGTCCTGTTTTGCGCCGCCCCAGGCCTGCTCAATTTTTCCCAGCGCTTGACTCAGACTGGGCATTTGTTTTTCAATTTCTTCCAAAATCGTCTCGGCCCGCCAGATGAACATGCCGCTATTCCACGAATGATCGCCCGTCCGCAATAATTGTTGCGCGGTTTGTTCGTTTGGCTTTTCTTTGAAACTTCCCACCGTATAAACCGGATATTTATAGTTTCCGTCCAGCGGCTTACCCTGCTGAATGTAACCATATGCGGTAGACGGCAAAGTTGGCGTAATGCCCAACGTCACCAGATAGCCGTTCGCGGCCACGTCAAAGGCGGCCTTCAATAGATAATGGAACAAATCCACATTACGGATGAAGTGATCTGAAGGCAAAATAGCCATCGTCGCCTGCGGGTCGCGCTTCTTTAAGACCATCGCGGCCAGCCCAACGACCGAAGCCGTGCCACGCGGACAAGGCTCAATTAAATAATTCTCAGCGGGGATCTCTGGCGCCTGTTCGCGCATTTCCCGGGCCTGGTCTTCAACCGTCACCACTAAAATTCTTTCCGGCGGAAAGAGGTCTCTCAAGCGCAAGACCGTGCTTTGGAAAAGCGTCTCTTCGCCGAGCAAGGGAAGCAACTGCTTGGGTTTTTCTTTGCGGGAAACCGGCCAAAGACGCGTGCCGCCTCCGCCTGCCATGATGACTGCATATTGATGTTCTGACATTTAATTAATTCACCTTATATTCAGATTGGGTTTCGCGCATGGCGACGTAATTCATGCCGCCCACCTGCCGAACCATGCCTTTTAATTCCATGAGCGCAAGGGTAGCAGAAATTTTTTCAATCGGCAACCCTGACTGATGGCGGATATCGTCCACGTGTAGAGGTTCGCCGCTTAAGACGCTTAAAACCTTTGCCTCGGTTTCATCGGCGGGCAAAACCTTCCGCGCCGACTTTTGCGCGCCGATGCGCGTTAAATCCAAGGCTTGCATTAAATCCTCGGGCGTGAGCAAAGGCAAAGCGCCGTTTTGAATCAGCTTGTTTGTGCCTTTGCTTTGCGGCGCCAAAATGCTCCCCGGCACGGCAAACACTTCGCGCCCCTGCTCGGCGGCAAACTCTGCCGTAATTAACGCACCGCTCGTTTCGGCGGCTTCAATCACCACCACAGCCAAAGAGAGGCCAGAGATGATGCGATTGCGCGGCGGAAAATTGGAAGCATCGGGCGGCGTGCCCACGGCGTAGTCGCTGATGATTGCGCCACGCTCCAGCATTTGTTCCGCCAGCCCGCGATGTTCCGGCGGGTAGATGCGATCCACTCCAGAGCCGAGAATGCCAATCGTCCGGCCGCCCGCCTTCAGCGCGGTTTGATGCGCCAATGCGTCCACGCCGCGCGCCAGCCCGCTGATCACCGTCATCCCATTGGCGGCCAAAAAAGCGGCGATCTCTTCCGTAATCTGCCGCCCATAAGCCGTCACCTTGCGCGTGCCGACAATCGCCACGGCAAAGAGGTCGTCTGGCAAATATTCGCCGCGAATGTATAAAACCGGCGGAGGTTGATCAATTTCTCGCAAGCGTTGGGGATAGGCTTCGTCTGCCCAGGTGAGGATGCGAATGCCTTGCGCTTCAATCTTCGCCGCTACCTGATCCAGATCAACGGCTTGTCTGGCGCTGATAATTTTTTCCGCCAACTTGGCCCCCAGGCCAGATTCGGTTAACGAGCTTTGGTCGGCATTCCAGGCAGTTTCCAAATCTCCGAAATGGGCGATGAGGTTTTGCAGACGCACCGCCCCAATGCCTTTGATTAAGTTGAAGCCAAGCCAGTATTTTTTAGCGCTCATCGGGTTATTTAACCACAAAGTTTGCGGATTGATAAAAATTCAGCAGGCTGTGTTTTTTTAGATTAACCCGTCCATCAGGTGAACCGTCATTTGGCGGGCGGTCATATCCACATTTAAAATCACGGCGGGAATTGCGGGCAACAAAATTTCCTTACCGGCTTCGTCCCTCACAATATATACGTCGTTTGCGCCGGTTTCCAAAATTTCAGCGAGTTTGCCCAGGAGGTTTCCAGCGTCGTCCACAACCGTTAAGTCCAGCAGTTCATATTTATAATGCTGGCCTTCTGGAAGCGGCGGGGCTTCTTTGGCTTGGATATACACCCATTGATTGCGAAAACGCCCGATGGCTTCCGGGGTTTCGTAGCCGCGCAAACTGATCAGCAGGCTGTCTTGATGCAGGCGCACGGTATCAAACGTGGCGGGCTGATATTTTTCGCCGATGTAAATTTTGCGGCCGGGCTTGATCCGCTCCGGGAAATCGGTATGCAAATCCATGATCATTTCGCCGCGCACGCCATGCGGGCGGCGGATGAAGCCAATCGCTAAATAAAGAGACTCGCCTTTTGGCGAGCCTGTTTGCTTTTCTTCTGGCATTAGGGTTCCGCTACGTCTAAAATTGCGCGCTTACCTTCGCGCTCGGCGGCCACCTTGAGCAAGGCGCGGATGGAGTTGGCCACTTTGCCGCCTTTGCCAATCACGCGGCCCATGTCGTCCTTCGCCACGCTCAACTCAATGCGGACGCGATTCCCGCCGCTCTGCTTGACGCTGACTTCTTCGGGATGTTCAACCAGGGCTTTGGCAATATATTCGATTAGTTCCTTCATTATGAAGTTCCTTATTTGAAAATTACGCATTGCGAGTTGAATTTCGCAATGCGTAAAAATTTCAGCTAGTCTTTGCGGGTGCGGTTGGTCGCGCCGCGTTGCGCTTCAGCTTCAGCGGCTTCCTGCACCAGAGTTTCCAGGGCTTCGCCTTTTTTGAAGCGGGCAAAGCGATCTAAAACTCCGGCGGACTTGAAGATCTGCTCCACCGATTCAGTCGGCAGGGCGCCGTTCTTCATCCAGTGATACACGCGGTCTTCCTTTAATTGAATTGTCGCCGGGTTGGTGCGGGGGTTGTAGACTCCCAAAATTTCCAGAAAACGACCATCGCGTGGGGCTTCTTTATCTGCCGCCACAATGCGATACGTGGGTTGGCCTTTGAGGCCAATACGACGTAAACGAATACGAACCATCTTAAACTTGCTCCTTTTGTAATTAATTGCGTGTCAGACAGGCGTTAGAGACTTGAGAGGACGCGGGCTGAAATCGCGGAGGCTATTGTACCAGAGAAAGGAGGAAATCTGCCTTTCTCCCCAGCCGCAGAACATGGTTTGGCAAAGTCCAAAAATCAACGCGCCGAGTCCTTGCCGAATCGCTTAAAATAGTCTATGCTTAACTTGCAGGGCGCAAACGCCCTGTGGCAATTTTAAAATTGCCATATCTTTTTTACATCTCTTGGAGGAGATAATGAAAAAACTTCTAACGTTAGCTAGTTTGCTCATGGTGGTCTCGCTCGTCCTCAGCGCGTGCGGCGGGGGCGCTCCCAAAGCCTCGGACTTGCTCGGCGCAATCAAAGAACGCGGGTACGTCCTTGTCTCTACGGACCCCAACTATGAACCGCAATCCTTCTTGAACACCGAAGGCAAACGCCCGGCCGACACCAAGTGCCCTGCAGACGCTTTAACCACCGCTGAAATGCAAGGCTTCGATGTGGACGTGGCCAAAGCGATTGGCGATGGCCTCGGCGTGGAAACTTGTTTCGCCACCCCGGATTGGGACACCATCACCGCCGGTAACTGGGCCAACAAATGGGACGTGAGCGTCGGCTCGATGACCGTCACCACCGCCCGCCAGGCAGTTCTGGACTTCAGCGTGCCGTACTACTACACCCCCGCGGTCATCGCAGTCGCCGCCAACTCTGGCATCACCTCTTTGGACGGGTTGGCCGGAAAAGCCCTCTGCGTGGGAACTGCCACCACCTACGAATCCTGGTTGAACAACGACAAGGCCGGGCTGGGCCTGCCGGATTCTTCCATCTACGCCGCGGCCCCTGCCGACGTGACGGTTGTGCCTTTGCCAACCGATCAGGAATGCGCCCAGGCGATTGCCGCGGGTAGAACCGACTTCATTGGTTATGTCACCTCCGGCACCGTGGTGGACGCGAACCTCGCCGCCGGAATGCCCGTCGTCAAGTTGGACGGGGTCGTCTTCTCGGAAGACCTGGCCGCCGCGTTTGACAAAAACTCCACGCTGGATACCGCCTCACTCCGCGCCAAAGTGGATGAAATCATCAACGAACTGCACAGCAACGGCAAGCTCGCCGAACTTTCCGTCAAGTGGCTCGGCTCCGACTTAACTCAAAAACCTAACTAATTAAGACTTAATAAAGAGAAGCGGGACAAACTCCCGCTTCTCTTTATTATCCACCTCAAAGCTGGAGTTTTCATGGGCATTCTTTCAAAAGACCAAAGCGCGCCAAAATCGCAAGCCGAACTCTTGTATGAAGCTCAAGTGCGTAAAGAGCGCCGTTTTCGCATTAACGTGGCCATCACCTGGGGGATTTTACTGTTAGTCCTTGTCCTTCTTTTTAGCGGTCCGATTAAAATTGATAAAGAATTCATCAAAAACAACATGCTCTTCATTGCCGGGGGACTTTGGCAAACCATTTTAATTTCCGTCCTCTCCATTTTACTGGCCATCCTTTTGGCGCTTTTAGCCGCGCTTGGCAGGCTGTCCAGTTTTCCGCCTTTATATGCGGTCAGTACCTTTTACGTCTCGTTGATTCGCGGCACGCCGCTCTATTTACAAATCTTCTTTTTCTTCCTCGCCCTGCCACAATTAGGCATCAATCTCCCCGGCCTGTGGGCTGGCGTGTTGGCGCTGGGATTAAATTACGGCGCTTATATGTCCGAAATCTTTCGCGCCGGGCTGGCCTCGGTGGGCAAAGGTCAACGCGAAGCCGCCATGGCCCTGGGCATGACCCCCGGCCAAACCATGAAGCGCGTCATCCTGCCGCAAGCCCTGCGCTTTGCAATTCCACCAGTCGGCAACGAATTCATCGCCATGACCAAAGACTCGGCGCTCGTCTCCGCCACCGGCTTCGTGCATGAGTTGATGTGGCGCGCCACCAAAGTTGGGCGCGCTCAATTTCACAACCTCGAAGCCTTGATTATGGCCGCCATCTTCTATTGGATCGTCACGCTGATCCTCACCTTCGTCCAAAACAAGATTGAAGCCCATCTTTCCAAAGGAGACCGATAACATGCCCCCCATCGTCAGCATCTCCAAGCTGGATAAATACTTCGGTCGCCTGCACGTCTTAAAAAATATCAGCCTTGAAATTCCTGAAAAACAAGTCGTCTGCCTGATTGGGCGGAGCGGCTCCGGAAAAAGCACCCTGCTTCGTTGCATCAACTTCCTTGAAGAACCCTCCTATGGCACAGTGGAAGTGGACGGGCTTGCCGTTCACAGCGGCGGAAAAGACAAGTCTTATCATCAACAAATCCACGCGGTGCGACTCAAAACGGGCATGGTCTTTCAAGAGTTCAACCTCTTCCCACACATGAGCGTCCTCGAAAACGTCATCGAAGGTCCCATCACTGTCAAAGGGATGAACAAAGACCAGGCGATTGCCCTCGCAGAAAAAAATCTGGAGCATGTCGGCCTGCTCTTCAAGAAAGACGAATACCCCATGCGCCTCTCCGGCGGACAAAAACAAAGAGTCGCGATTGCCCGCGCCCTCACCATGGAACCGCGCGTCATGTTATTCGACGAACCCACCTCGGCCCTCGACCCGGAACTGATTGGCGAAGTTTTAACCGTGATGAAACAAGTCGCCGACGAAGGCATGACAATGGTCGTCGTCACCCACGAAATGGGCTTCGCGCACGACGTGGCCGATCGCGTCATCGTCATGGCCGAAGGCGAATTGATTGAAGACGGAGAGCCAGACGCCATCTTCAACCACTCCACAGACCCGCGCACCAAAGCCCTCGTGGAACGGCGACCCGTGGACGAAGGCCGCAAAAAGAAATGACCGTCGCCATCACCAGAAAAATCAGCCCGCGCTTCAGCGAATGCGAACTCACCCACATCCAACGCGAGCCAATTGACCTTGAACTGGCCCGCCAACAACACGCCAGCTACACTGCCACACTTTCTGCGCTGGGTTGTGAAGTCATTGAATTGCCGGAAGAACTCAGCCTGCCAGATTCTGTCTTCGTGGAAGATACCGCCTTCATCCTGCCAGAAGTCGCCGTCATTACCCGGCCTGGCGCCGATTCGCGCAAGCCCGAAACCGAATCCATCGTTCAGGCGCTCACTCCATACAAAACGCTCCTGCATCTCAACGCTCCCGCCACAGGAGACGGTGGCGACGTGCTGGTACTGGGAAAAAACATTTACATTGGAAAATCCACCCGCAGTAATTCTGCGGCGGTCACGCAACTTCAAAACCTGCTGGCCCCCTACGGCTACGCCGTGGCGCAGGTTGAATTACGCGATTGTCTGCATCTCAAAAGCGCATTAACCAAAGTGGATGAAGAAACCGTCTTGATTAACCCCAACTGGGTGGATACGACAAACTTCAAAAACCTGCGCTGGATCGAAATAGACGCCGCAGAACCCCACGCCGCAAACTGCCTGCCCATCAACGGAAAAATTCTCTACCCGACAGCTTTTCCAAAGACGGCCGCAAAACTGGAAGCGCAAGGGTACGCGCTAGCGCAAGTGGACGTGAGCGAACTCGCCAAAGCCGAAGGCGCGGTCACCTGTTGTAGTTTGATCGTCTGAAATTCATAAATACGATAAAATCTTCATTAACCAGCGGAGATTTTATTGAACGCTCAAAAGTTGCAAGCAAAAATGAATTTAATTTTGGAATTCCCAAAAGATTTGCAAGATGGCGAATCCCGGCAAAAGTACATTACCCGCGCCGTATTCCTATTAACCAGTTTTGGGTTGCTTTCTGCATTAATTCTGTCGGTCTTGCTGGGACTTCTGGTTAAGACTCCCATTCGGCAATCCGTATTTCTCCTATTCGGCATGGGCGGAGCGCTCGCTCTCGGCGGGGTAATCACCTACACGCGCTACTGGAAAGCCGCCAGATTTTTTCCGCCGCTCATCTTCATCCTGACGGGCGCGCACCTGACCATTCAACCCAATTTAGAATGGTCTGGAGCCTTGCAATTTACTTTGGCGGTGATCATCACCGCCATCCTCTTCAATACCAGAGCGCAATGGCTGACGGTGGCCTTTGGCGAAGCGACGTTTTTACTAATTAACTGGTTTTGGAAACTGCATGACTTTGAAACCATCCTCAGTTACGGGCTGGTCCTTGGCGTGTGTTTAGGCGGCGTAGCCACGCTCCAATGGTTTTTATCGGAACTGCTCCAACGCGCGCTTCGGGGATTAAGGCAGGAAATCGAAATCCGTAGCGCCTCAGAAGCCGAACTCCGCCAAAAAGAAAGTATCCTCGCGGCCACCGCCGAATCCGCTCAACTGTTGCTGGCTTCTACCAACTGGCGGGAGCATATTAACAAAATGCTGGCAACGCTGGGGACAGCCGCAAACGCCAGCCATGCCTATTTATTTGAAAACTCCGAAAAAGACGGAAAATTCGTTACCAGCCAAACCTATGAATGGACCGCAGAGGGGCAAGCCCCAGAGATTGACAACCCTGAATATCAAAACACGCCCTTAATCCGCGAGGGCGAAGATAAATGGCGCGAGGCGCTGAACCTCGGCAAACCGTTTTACAACTCTACAAAAATATTTTCGCCCAGTTGGGCCAAGGACTCGCTCAGCCGTCAGGGCATCAAAACCCTTTTAGACGTGCCGATTTTCGTGGAAGGGAAATGGTGGGGCATTATCGGCTTTGACGATTATCTCCGCGAGAAGCCCTGGTCGCAAGTGGAAGTGGACGCCTTGCAAATTTCGGCCCGATTGTTGGGCTCCGCAATCAAAAATCAACTGGCCAATGAAGAACTTCTCGCTTCGGAGGATAAATTTCAGGCCGCATTTCACGGCTCGTTTGTCCCCATGGTGATTGGGCGCCTGTCTGACCGCGTAATGATAGACGCCAACGAAGCCTTTCTGCGTTTGATTGGATATTCGCGCGCAGAAACCATTCTTCATACCGCGCAAGAGCTAAATCTCTGGGCGGTGGCAGAAGAACACACGCAGTATTATGAGCTATTCTTACAGCAGGGATATGTTCAGGAGTTTAAAGCAACCTTACGTAAAAAAAACGGACAACTCGGCAAGGTCCTGCTTTCGGTTTCATCCATCAGCGTGTACAACGAAGCCTGCCTGCTCTATACGCTTCACGAAGTCACCCAATTGGAAGAAACGCTCACTGAACTGCAAAGCAAAAACGACGAATTGGAACGCTTCACGTACACGGTTTCGCATGACCTAAAAGCGCCGCTGATTACGATTGCCGGTTTTACCGGCTTCCTCAAAAAAGACATCCTCTCCGGCAATCAGGAAAGGGTGGAACGCAACGCCACGCGCATTATGGACGCCGTGGCCAAAATGGAGCGGCTCCTCAACGAACTGCTGGAACTTTCGCGGGTGGGTCGGTTAACCCACATGCCAGAGATTGTGCCTTTTCGGGATATTGTGGACGAAGCTTTGGAAGTAACCCACGGCCGCTTGGAAGCTGGCCAAATTCAAGTTAAGGTGGATGCGCTGATGCCTTCCGTCAACGTGGATCGCATCCGCATCGTTGAAGTCGTCCAAAATCTGATTGACAACGCTTCAAAATTCATGGGCGCACAAAGCGCGCCACAAATTCGAATTGGCAGTCAAGTCGTGGATGGCCAAAAAACTTTTTTTGTAGCAGACAACGGCATTGGGATTGAGCCGGTGTACCATGAAAAAGTCTTTGGGTTATTCAATAAGTTGGACGCCGACACCGAAGGCACCGGCATTGGGCTGGTGTTGGTCAAACGGATTATTGAATTTCACGGCGGAAAAATTTGGGTGGAATCGGAAGGGCATGGAAAAGGCTCCACTTTTTATTTCACCCTGCCCATCTTTTAAATGCAAAACTCCCTTGCGGGAGTTTGTGCGCTGGAGAGGACTTGAACCTCCACGTCTTGCGACACATGGCCCTCAACCATGCCTGTCTGCCAATTCCAGCACCAGCGCGTAAGCAGGGCGTATTATAATCGGCTTGCTTTTCTTGTCAAGCATTATTATTTTAGAGGAGTTTACATGGCTCGTATCGTAGTGGATGCAATGGGGAGCGACAATTACCCAAAACCAGACGTGGAAGGCGCCGTGCAGGCCGCAAAAGAATTTGGCGTGGAAGTGATTCTCGTGGGCAATGAAACGCTGATTCAATCCGAATTAAACAAGTATGATCTCAGCGGCTTGAAGATTGAAGTGGTCAACGCGCCAGAGACGCTGGCGATGGGCGAAAAAGGCGAAAACCTCGTCTTGAAAGCCCGCGCCAAAGACGCAAAAAATTCCATGGCGCTCGGCATTGACCTCGTGAAGAACGGCCAGGCAGACGCATTTGTGACCGCTGGAAACACCGGCGCAGGCATGGTGACGGCCTTGTTTCGGTTGGGGCGTATTCGCGGCGTAGACCGCCCTGCGCTGGCGCCGATCTTCCCCACCGCCACCGGCATTTGCGTGGTGTTAGACATTGGCGCCAACCCGGATTGCACCGCTGAAAATTTATATCAGTTTGGCATCCTCGGAAGCATTTACGCTGAGAAAGTCCTCGGCATAAAACAGCCAAAGGTTGGGCTGGTCTCCAACGCTGAAGAAGACGGCAAAGGCAATGAATTGGTCAAGGCCGCCACGCCGTTGTTTAGAGCGGCAAAGTTTAATTACTTTGGAAGCGTGGAAGGCAAGGAAGTGATTGGCGGCAAGGTGGACGTGGCCGTGACGGACGGCTTTACCGGCAACGTGATGTTGAAATCTTCCGAAGCGGTGGCCAAACTGATCACCGACAAAATCCGCGAGATCATCAAAAACGGAAGTTTGCTCACCAAATTGGGCGGGATGTTGGTGCGCCCGGCCCTTCGTCAAATCAAACAACTGCTCGACCCCAGCGAACAAGGCGCCGCGCCGCTCTTGGGCATTAATGGATTGGTCTTTATCGGGCATGGCCGTTCAGACGCGCTGGCGATCAAGAGCGCCGTCCGCGTGGCCAAACACGCCGTGGATGTGAAAGTATTGGATGCAATGAAAAACGCCATTGAAGAGAGTTTAAAAAAGTAAAATGAAAATCGTCAAAAATGAAGCGACCATTGAAAGAAACAAAAAAGTAGGCAACTGGATCAGCGTCTTCGCCCTGTTGGTGTTGGGCGGCGGCATGTATATTTCATTTTCAAAGCCAGACTGGTTCGCCTACTCAATCCTCTGTCTGGTAGTGGGCTATCTCTTAACGCAAGTTGGCATGTATATGGGCAATCGTTGGGGCCGGTCGCCGCGCCCGGATGAAAAATTGGATGCGGGCCTCAAAGGCCTGCACAGCGAATTCACGCTGTACCATTACGTTACCCCGGCTTCGCATTTGCTGGTGGGCCCCGCCGGAATTTGGACGCTCCTCCCCTATCATCAGGCGGGCAAAGTGGAATTTGTCAAAAACCGTTGGAAGTTAAGCGGCGGCGGATTCTTTCAAAATTACATGCGCATCTTCGGGCAGGAAGGCCTCGGCCGGCCAGACCTGGAAGCCAACTCTGAAGTGGCCTCCGTCAAAAAATTTCTGGATCAAAAGTTAAGCGGGCAATCCATCCCCGAAGTGCAGGCTTTACTGGTCTTCACCAACGAAGCCGTGGAATTAATGCCCAACGACGCGCCGGTTCCAGCTTTAAAACTTAAACAAATGAAAGAGTTCCTGCGGCAAAAATCCAAAGAACGCGCCCTCGCCGGGGATCAGCTACGAGAAATTAATAACCTGCTCTCAAGCAATTAGGACAAATTCATTTATGGTACACTTGTTCTAATATGACTACGATTGTCGCGCTGGACATTGAAACCACCGGGTTGGACGAAAACCGCGAAGCCATTATTGAAGTGGCCGCCATCAAATTCAACGGGCGCCGCGTGGAAGGCGAATTTAACACGCTGATCAACCCCGGCAAACACATTCCCGATTTTATTACCGGCCTCACCGGCATAGACGACGCCATGGTTCGTCCGGCCCCGCGCCTGCGCGATATTGCCCACGAACTCACCAGTTTTGTCGGCGACGCGCCAATCCTCGGCCATAACGTCAAATTTGACATTGGCTTTTTGCGTCAGGCCGGTTTATTCGCCTATCAACAAACGCTCGACACCTACGAACTGGCCTCCGTCTTAATGCCCACTGCCAGCCGCTACAACCTCGGCGCATTGGGTCAGCAGTTAAACATCCTCCTCCCCGCCACCCACCGCGCCCTGGACGACGCGCGCGTGACTCAGGCGGCTTATGTGCGCCTCTTTGACCTGGCCTGCGAACTGCCGCTCGACACTTTGAACGAAATCGTCCAACTTGGCGAAACTGTAGATTGGGACGCCGGCTGGACTTTTCAACAAGCGCTACAAACCAAACTTAAACAAGGCGGGATTCAAGCCAAACCCGCCGCCAGGCGCGCCTCTTTTTCCGGGCCGATTTTTGACTCAGCGAAAAAAGAATCCGCCCCGCCGATTCAAAAGACCGAAGACCCCGCTCCGATTGATCCCGAAGAGATTGCCGCGGTATTGGAATATGGCGGCCCGTTCTCGCAATATTTTGAATCTTACGAGCATCGTCCCGAACAGGTGGAAATGCTCAAACGGGTGGCGAAGGCCCTTTCCAACGGCAACCATCTAATGGTCGAAGCCGGAACCGGCGTGGGCAAATCTTTTGCCTATCTTGTCCCGGCCGCGTACTTCGCCCTGCAAAACAACACGCGCATCGTCATCTCCACCAATACGATTAACCTGCAAGACCAATTAATCAAAAAAGATTTGCCCAACCTAAAAGCCGCGCTAAATTTGGATGTCCGCGCCGCGGTGTTGAAGGGGCGCAGTAATTACCTTTGCCCGCGCCGTTTGGAATACATGCGCACGCACGGCCCCAAAGACGCCAATGAAATGCGCGTGCTTTCCAAAATTTTAGTGTGGATGTTGGACAACGCCAGCGGCGACCGCAACGAACTCAACCTTACCGGCCCCATCGAACGCGAAGTTTGGATGCGCCTCTCCGCTGAAGACGATAATTGCACCACCGAAACCTGCATGGGCCGCATGGGCGGAATTTGTCCGTTTCAACGCGCCCGGCAGGCCGCCCAAAGCTCGCACTTGCTCATCGTCAATCACGCGCTCCTGCTTTCAGACGTCGCTTCGGGAAGCAAAGTGTTACCCGAATACGACTATGTGATTGTGGACGAAGCCCATCACATGGAATCCGCCATAACCGGCGCGCTCTCGTTTCGGATGACGCAAATGGATTTGGAAAGGATGCTCAAAGAACTGGGCGGGACTTCAGCCGGAATGTTGGGGCGCGTCCTCACCGATTTACACCCCGCGCTTCGCCCCTCAGACTTTGGACTGCTTCAGCAACAAACCAAACGCCTCACCGACCAGGCCTTTCGGCTTGAACAACTGGTCAAACAGTTTTTCAACACCCTCGGCGAATTTGTCAATCGTCAACGCGAAGGCCAGCCATCCAGCAATTACTCGTGGCAATTACGCATTTTGCCCGCCACGCGCACCCTGCCCGGCTGGGACGCCGTGGAGATGAATTGGGAACAAGTTGGCGAAACTTGGAACTTATTAATTAAAGGGTTGGAAGAACTCTATAAAGGCCTCGGCGAATTATTAGCCGAAGGTCACGACAACATCGAAGACTTAATCGGCAATTTGAGCAGTCTCATCCGCCGGATGAAGGAAGCGGAAGCCGCCTCTTCGGGCCTGATGCATAAACCCTCCAACGAACAAATTTACTGGGTGGAAGTCAACCCGCGCGGCGAACGGCTCTCGCTTAACACGGCGCCGCTTCGCGTGGGGCCGCTGGTACAAAAATATTTATGGCACGAGAAAGCCAGCGTCATCCTTGCCTCCGCCACCATGACCGCACACGGCGAATTTCAATACATCCGCAACACGCTCTCCGCCGACGAAGTGGACACCATCTCGCTCGGCTCGCCGTTTGATTACGAATCCAGCGCCCTGCTGTATGTGGCCAACGACATCCCCGAACCCAACGTGAACGGCTATCAACAAGCGCTGGATAAGGCCATTGTCGCCACGGCCAAAGCCACCGGTGGGCGGATGCTGGTCTTGTTCACCTCCTACGCCGCATTAAAGAAAACCGCCCAAGCCATTACCAACCCACTGGCCCGCGAAGATATCTTCGTCTTTGAACAGGGCGAGGGCGCTTCGCCCAACGCCTTGCTGGAGTCATTCAAATCCACCGAGCGAGCCATCCTCCTCGGCACAAAATCCTTTTGGGAAGGCGTGGACGTGCCGGGCGACGCGCTCTCGGTGGTGATGATCACCAAACTCCCCTTTGATGTGCCTTCCGATCCAATCATCGCGGCGCGTTCTGAACTGTACGAAGATTCGTTCAACGAATACTACCTCCCCACTTCGATTCTAAAATTCCGTCAGGGATTTGGGCGGCTGATTCGCACCGCCTCCGACCGCGGCATCGTCGCCATTTTAGATCGCCGCGTGCTGACCAAACAATATGGCCGCCTATTTTTAGAATCGCTCCCCCCATGCACGGCGCGGCAAGGCCCGATTAATGGATTGCCCAAAATGGCCGGGCAATGGCTGGAAAGTTAAGCAAACCCATCTCCTTCAGGAAAGTTTTCTCCACATGCCCAACGCCTACTTTATTGCCTTCGAACTCATCATCTACCTGCAATTGCTGATCTGCCTGCCTCACGCGCTCAAACATGGCCCGGCAAATTTACTGAAACTAGCCTCAGGCATCTGTTTCGGCGTGCTGTTGGAGTTGGCTACCATCCGTCAACTCCACGCCTATGAGTACGGTCAATTTATGATTATGGTTTTCGACGTGCCGCTCTGCATTGGCGTCGCCTGGGGCTGTATTATTTACAGCGTCATGGAGTTTTCAGACGCCAGTTCCCTGCCTTATTGGTTGCGCCCCATCCTGGACGGCTTGCTGGCTTTGAATATAGATTTGGCGATGGATGCGGTTGCCATTCGCCTGGGGTTTTGGGATTGGGGTATGCCGCTCAACGAACAATATTTCGGCGTGCCTTACGGAAATTTTTGGGCCTGGTTTTGGGTGATCTTCTCGTTTTCGCTGGGCTACCGCCTCCTGGTCCGCCACAAAAACTGGGTCGGCGTCTGGCTTTCTTCGCTACTGGCGCTGGTGATTGGGTTGATTGGCGTGCTGGCGACCAATGCCTTCCTCACGGATGTCGTTCCCAAAGCCGTCCGTCCGGGGGTGGTCTTTGGCACATTGCTTTTAGCCCTCGGCATCATCCTCATCAAAAAGCCGAGTTTCCACCAAAAGCCGATTCACCCGCTGGCCTTCTGGATTCCATTTCTGACCCATGCCTATATCTTAATTGCGGGCATGATCTCTGGCGTTATTTTTGACCCATCCTTCTTATTTGCAGTTGGACTGCTTATGCTGGTTCTCGCCTTATTTCTGCATTACCCAACCGCGCGCGAAATCCTGCGCCTACCCTCCAGAGCCGGTCGTTAAATCATCCAGCTTCAAAAAGGCCTGCGCCACTTGCGGGTCGAAGTGACTACCCGCAGACTCTTCAATCCGTCTGCGAATTTCGGCCGGGTCCATGCCTTTACGATAGGGGCGGTCTGAAACCAGCGCGTCCCAAACATCCACCACCGAAAAAATGCGCGCCGCCAGCGGAATCGCTTCGCCTTTCAACCCGCGCGGGTAGCCGCTCCCGTCCCATTTTTCATGATGAGCGTAGGGAATATCCAACGCGGGCAATAGAAACTTGATCGGGCTTAACATCTCATACGCATACACCGGATGTTTTTCCACCAGTTTTCTTTCGTCATCGCTTAACTGGCCGGGCTTGAGCAAAATACCGTCCGGGATGGCCATCTTGCCAATATCATGCAGAAGCGCACCGCGCGTAATGTGAATCAGCGCATCTTCATCCAACCCCATGGAGCGCGCCAGCCGTTGCGTGAGCGCCGTCACGCGTTTGGTATGGCCTTCAGTTTCTTTATCGCGCAAATCTAAAGCGCGTACCCAGCCTTCCAACGTCGCCTGATATGCGATCTGTAATTCTTCGTTGCTTTCCTGTAAATCGTCAAACAGTTGCGCGTTATTAATCGCCACCGCGGCCTGATTGGAAAAAGCCGAAATTAATTCAAAATCGCTTTGCTGAAACATACCGGAATGAATGCGGTTATCTACATAAATTACGCCAATCAAATCATCTTTAATCTTCAACGGGGCGCACAGAATCGAGAGCAAGTGATAAGCCGTGACGCTCATCTGCTGGCCAAAGCGCGGGTCATCCTGCGCGTTCGTGGTGAGAATGGCTTCTCCGGTCTGTACTACGCGCTTGATAATCGTATTGCTGATATTAAATTTATCTTCAGTTACATCCTGCTGATCCATCCCCCGCGCCACTTGCACGCGAAACCCGCCATCGGACTCGCGCAACATGAGGAAACCGCGCTCGGCCTTCATCAACGCCACCAGCCGATCCATCACTTCGGATAAAACCCGCTTCAGGCCTAACGAAGAGTTGATCACGCTCCCGACGCCCACCAACGCGTCAAGTTGTCTTTCGTGCGCCTGCAAATGTTGCGTGGTCACATCTTTGAGGGCGGTAAAGGCCAATTCCAGTTGGGTTAAATCGCGAATGATTAGGGAGGTTTGCCCATCATTGGTGCGCGCCAGATGAATCATCACCCGATTCAAAGATTTTTGCATTTCTTCGATCTGTCCCTGAATGGTTTGAGAAGAGCGCGGTTGATTCATAAGATCCTCTACTGATTCGGGATTTTACTCCCGAACGGCAAACGGGTTAAGGTTTGAAAGGATGCAATTGACTGACAAATTACCGCCACAGGGAGAACGTCCGGCCAAGGTTGGCTTGAATCAGGGCCGCGCCCACGCTGGGTAAATTGATCGTGCCGGGGTAGGTCAGGTAGCGCGGTTCCCAGGTCGGGTGAAATTTTTCCTTAAACGAATGCAGTCCGCTAAAGTTGTAAAAGCGGTTTAAGTTGCTATATAAATAGTTAAGGGTGCGCTCGGCGGCCGGGTCTTGCGGGTTTTCCTGGCTTTGCGTAAAGGCGCTCAAGCCCAAATTGAAAGACGCATAGCCCTGTTGTTGCGCCCACTGGAAGAGCGAAACGAAGAGGAAATCCATCAAGCCAGATTCGACGACCTGCCGATGACGCATCAAATCCAGCGCAACTTCATTCGCTTGAAATTCCGGCAGGATATTTGCAAACGCCTCGATGAAGCCTTCGCGGTCGCGCACCAACAAAATTGGGCAGGAATTCAGATAGGCTTCATCGAACCAGCCTAAAGAAAAGCGCATTTCAGAAAGCGCCTTGCTCGTTAACCATTCTTCGCTGATCAGGTTCAATTCGCGGAGCATTCGCGCTGAATATGGCGGCTGAATCACGTCGGCGCGATAGCCCAGCTTCAACATTTTGTTGAAGCTGTTGCGCAAGGTTTTATTGACGCTCCCCTCCAGCGTAAAGGTTTCAAGGTTAACCACAGCTTCGTGACCAATCTTAATCGCGTCAAACTTCGCCTGTTTGTAGCGCTCAAGTTGAGCCGGTAAAGTTTGATAAAAGGCCGTCAACCAATCGTTGGATTTACAAAGCGCCTTAAATTCATTTAGAGCGTTTTCAAAGTCTTCGACCGGGCCAATTGGGTCGCCCAAGGCCAATGCCACACGATTGGAAAGGACATAGGAAATAACCGAACCTGCCTGACTGAAAAAGAATAGCTTATCGTCAAAGAGCGCCATGCGCGCCAGCGGAGTATGCCCATGCGTTTTGATAATTTCCCAGGCGCGCTGTCGCTCTTCCTCTGTCGCCGGATGGCGAATCAGCACCGGGCGCAGGAGCATGAACAGCCCAAAACCAATTGTGGCGATCCCGACGATGTAAATGGAGTCAATAAAATAGCGCCCGAAGCCCGTAATGGGTTGAACGCCGGGGTTATAAAACTCAACCAACATTATCAGGGTTTGGCGCAAGGCCGCCCAAAAGCCAAAGCTGACGCTGTAATGCCGATCGAGCAAATAAAAGCCGGCGACGCCATAGATTACGGTAAAGATCAGGGCGGCAAGCGTAAACAACGCGCCTTGCCGAATGGAAGGGCGATCTGAAAGGGCGTGGAATTGGGGCCGGGCATAGAGGAGCAGTCCGCTCACCAATGCGGCAAAGGTCGCCTCTTCATAATCCAACCCCTTGGTTAAGTGCGTAACGATGGAAGCGATCAACAGGATAAACGCCAGCCACCAGGCCTGCTTTTTTCGCCGCCACAGCCCCACCGAAAGGATGATTAATGCAAAGCCCAACAAGGCGGAAGCCAGGTGACCGCCGCGACTGACCATAAACGGCAGGAAAGTCAGCAGGATTTTCAACCTTTCATGCACCGGCGGCGTAACCGCCGAGAGGACGTTAATCACGCCCATGAGGGCGGTCAATGACGCAATCAGATGAACGAGAAGTTCCGCGGAAAGGTTGAATTTGAATTTCATGGATGTTCCTCAAAAAAGGTCTGGAACGTTCAAGCGCATCCCAGACCTTTCCCGTCTACAACTTTGGCAAAACAATGGATTGTTGTTTTTGGTATTTGCCTTTTTTATCTGCGTAGGAGGTTTCGCATTCTTCGTCCGCTTCAAAGAAAAGGACCTGCGCCAGGCCTTCATTTGCGTAAATTTTCGCCGGAAGCGGCGTGGTGTTGGAAATTTCCAAAGTGACGTAGCCTTCCCACTCCGGCTCAAACGGCGTGACGTTAACGATCAGCCCACAGCGCGCATAGGTGGATTTGCCCAGACAGACCGTCAGCACTTTGCGCGGGATGCGGAAATACTCCACCGTTCTGGCCAACGCAAAGGAATTCGGCGGAATCACGCAGACCTCGCCTTTGAATTCAACCATGGATTTGGGGTCAAAGTTTTTGGGGTCCACAATTGCGGAATGCACGTTGGTAAAGATCATAAACTCATCCGCCACGCGAATATCGTAGCCGTAGGACGAAACGCCATACGAAATCACCCCCTGCCGAACCTGCTTATCAATAAAGGGCTCAATCATTTTTTCTTCCAGAGCCATTTTGCGAATCCAGCGATCAGGTTTTAGTCCCATTTTATTCTCCTAGAATTATTTTGGAGTCGACCAGCTTGCTGGTCGGTATTGATGTCAAGTAGCAAGCTACTTGACTCCATAAGATATAATTTAAATTATGGAAGATAATTACAAAACTTACTTGCATAACCCGCCGCATTATTTTCTTCCAAATGCAATGTATATGGTTACGGGGGCTATTTTACACAAACAACACTTATTAAGCGATGACCAATTGAAGGAATTTGTCTTACAAACTCTATTTGAAAAAGCAAGGTTTTTGAAGTGGAATTTGCAGGCTTGGGCTGTTTTGAATAATCACTATCATTTCATCGCC
>JADZCC010000066.1 GCA_020851785.1 Anaerolineales bacterium | reverse complement strand
TTCAAGCCGGCGGGCAATCCGCGCGGATGGGAACCGATAAAGCGCTGAAATTATTTTTGGGTCGCCCGTTGATTCAAAGAATCTTTGAACGCCTAACGCCGATTGCCAATGAAATGATTGTAACGACAAATCGCCCGTCTGAATATAGTTTCCTTAATACGCGCCTCGTTACGGACCGGATAGTTGGGCGCGGCGCCTTAGGCGGACTCTACACTGCAATCGCTTCGGCTACGCATCCGTTTGTAGGCGTGGTCGCTTGCGATCTGCCTTTCGCTAGCAAAATGTTTTTTGAAAGAGCAACCCGCTGGATGGTCGAAGCGGAAGCGGATGTTGTCCTCGTCAAAGATGAAAAAGGCTATCAACCCTTTCATGCTTTATATCGTCAGGCGGCGTGTTTGCCGATTATCCAAGCCGCGCTTGAAGCGGATAAATGGAAGGCGACGGGCTGGTTATCCAAAGTAAAACTGCGCGTTTTGACGCAAGCGGAAATCGAAAGTTTTGACGCGCAAAATTTATGCTTTTGGAATGTGAATACGCCGGAAGAATTTGCCCAAGCCGAAGAGTTTGCGCGAGAAAATAACGGCGGTCAACAAACGTGACCGCCGTTTTACTAACGCACGATTAAGACCGGGCAGGGCGCGTGCGAAACCACTTTTTGACTGGCGCTTCCCAGAACCAGGCCAGCCAGCCGCCCTAAGCCGCGCGAACCCATCACAATCAAATCGCTTTTACGCGAGTTCGCCAAGCCGATGATTACTTCCGCCGGATCGCCTTCGACGACTTCAGCGTGAATTTCACACGGCACGTCGCCAATTTCTTTGATGGCGCTGGCGCAAATTTCTTCCGCATAATTTTTGCGGTTGTTAATCGCAAATTGCAAATTCGGTTCTCCAAGATACGGGGGAATCATTTCGTAAGCAATTACCAGGCAAAGTTCCCGGCTCCCCATCCGCCGCGCGATTTCTGCGGCTTTGCGCGTGGCGTGTAACGCATGTTCAGAACCATCCACAGCGAGTAAAAGTTTTTCAAACATAACGTAAACTCCTTTCGATGACTGATAAAGTCATTGTACATTCTCTCTGTATATATCGCGTTAGAAATGGGTCTGGTTTGTCATTGAATTTCGGCGCTGTTCGTCATTTTTCTGGATGACAAATTGAAAAGCGAAAGTTACAACCGGCGACGAGGGTTATAATCACTGTCTGGAGCCTGTTTTTTGGAGTACAACGCATGCCTCTCGATCTTTCTATTATTCGCAGTCAATTTCCCGCTTTAAACCGCCCAGCTATTTTCTTTGATAACCCTGGCGGCACGCAGATCGCCAAGCCAGCGCTCGACCGAGTCGCGCGCTATTTAGTGGAGAGCAACGCCAATCACGAAGGCGCTTTTGCGACGAGCATTGCATCCGATGCGGTTTTAGACGAAGCGCACCGCGCCATGGCGGATTTTTACAATGCGGCCTCGCCAGAAGAAATTATTTTTGGAAATAACATGACCACGATCACCCTGCAGATCAGCCGCTCCCTTGCGCGCGAATGGAAGGAAGACGATGAAATTGTCGTAACGCGCCTGGATCACGACGCCAATGTAACTCCCTGGGTTTTGGCGGCGCAAGATCGGGGCGTAACGGTGAATTGGGTGGATTTCGATATGGAGGATGGCACGCTTCATCTCGATGATTTGCAAAAAGCGCTGGAACGCAAACCCCGGTTTTTGGCGGTGGGATATGCTTCCAATTCGCTGGGCACAATTAATCCGGTCAAAAAGATCATTGATCTGGCCCATGCGTTTGGAACTTTGGTTTACATTGACGCAGTTCAATATGCGCCGCATGGCCCCATTGACGTTCAGAAACTGGATTGTGATTTTCTGGTTTCTTCCGCCTATAAATTTTTCGGTACGCATTCTGGAATTTTATATGGCAAGCGCACCCTGCTCGAAAAATTATTCGCTTACAAAGTGCGCCCGGCTACCAACCAACTCCCCGGAAAATTTGAAACCGGCACTCAAAACCATGAAGGCATTGCCGGGGTTTTGGGCGCAATTGAATATTTTGAATGGGTTGGTCGGCAATTCGGCGGCGAGTTTGCCAGTAATCTGGCTGAAGAGAACTATTCGGGCAGGCGTTTGGAACTCAAAAAAGGCATGACGGCCATCCACGCCTACGAATACGAATTATCGCGGGCGCTACTAGCGGCGCTCGAATCCATCCCCGGGCTACGGCTTTACGGTTTGACGGATGTTCGCCGTTTGGATGAACGCGTGGCTACATTCTCATTCCGGCTAAACGACCTTCACCCGCGCAGAGTGGCCGAAGAACTGGCGCAAACAGGAATTTATGTATGGGATGGAAATTATTATGCTCTCAATGTATCCGAACGGCTGGGCGTGGAAGGACAAGGCGGTATGGTGCGCGTCGGCGCCACCCATTACAACACGCTTGAAGAAGTGGCCAGGTTGAAGGAAGCTTTAATTAAAATCGCCAGCGGGTGAGCGCTCGCGCTACGCGGGGTGAGATCAAAACGCCGCCGCTAAATTTTACGTTTCAGCGGCGGCAGTTTATTGCCCGTACCTTTTTTCGTCACTTCCACCCAGATGGATTGCGATAACTCATACCCGATGATGTGCGCGTGCGGTTTCATTTCCAAACGCAGGGGACCCTTAAACGGCGCGCAACTCAAAAGATGAAACGGCGTACCCGGTACCAGCCCCAGCTCGCCAATATAATGAAGCTTTTCCAAATCATGCGTGCGCACGCGGCTGACGATGCAATCTGAGCCGGAAGGGACATTGACCAGCGGCTCATCCCGGACCTCGGGCATGACCCCATTTTTGGACGGAATCGGCTCCCCATGCGGACAACGCGTTGGCGACCCCGCCAATTCGTCCATCCGGTCTTCCAACTCGTCGTTAACGCCCTTTTCAAAAACATCCGAGAGTTCATGCGCGGAAGCCCAATCATATTTCATCACATTAACGAGAAACGCTTCGGTGAGGCGATGGCGGCGCAACGCAGGCATGGCAATTTTTTCGCCCTCGGCCGTCAGCCGCACCCCGCGATAAGGCTCATACGCTAAATATCCGCCTTTTGTTAGGCGCTTAACCATCATGGAGATGGCTTGTGCGGAAGCGTCTACATGTGAGCTTAACAAAGAGAGCGAAACTTGTTCGTGCTCTTGTTGCAAACGGTAGATTTCAGCGGTATAGCGCCGCATGGCAAGGCTTACAGTCATTGAACTCCAAAAACGTCAACCGGATTGATAATTAAATACAATAGAATATAAGGCAATTTTATTACAAATATCTAAAGTATTGGCTGGCTGAAATTATACTACGTCAAATTTGAAGGCTGGCCTGAGGAAGATGAAAAAAGCCCAAACCAATCAAAATC
>JADZCC010000065.1 GCA_020851785.1 Anaerolineales bacterium | reverse complement strand
TTTGGCGCTCATCAAACAAGCAAATTTCCAAAATGCCGCTCAGGCTCGCAGGTGGTTTTCGGCTCACATCCCCCAGGCGTTTGCACTCTTGGTTACCCCTTTTTCCTGACTTTGCAAAAGCCATGAACCAGTCTGGACAAATCATTGACAAAATAGATTTTATGTTTATAATCCCGCAAGTTAATTTATGGCAACTTTTCTGGTTTGCGCCTGTGCGGTTTGTATGTGTACCTGTATGTGTTGTACCTCGACACATCGAATTGTTCATTACGCCCATAGCGCAGGCAACAGCTAAGCCAAATTAAAATAGAACAGGCCCTACTGGTGAACATTTCTGAAGAGGAAAGGTTCGCCAGTATTTTTTTGTATAAAAAGTACAGGCGCGTCCTGTGCTTTTTTGTTGTTAATGACCAAGGAGCAAAGATGAAAGCAAGCAATAAATTGTGGCAGAAACAAATTTTTGAAAGCGCGCCAGCGGAATTTATCCGCGAGATCGAAACGTACGAGATGGAGATTGAACTGCGCAAGCAGGGCAAGATGGAAGAAAAGGTCTTCGCCGAAAGCCGCCTGCGCCGCGGTTCGTACGGACAGCGCTACGACAACGGTCAGCGCTGGGATGGCAAAGAGACGCAAACTCTGCCGTATCCCTCCACGTTTACCGAACTGACCAAAGGCGTGAACACCGTCTGGGACGCGCCAGGTATGCAACGTATCAAAGTTCCGTATGGCGGGCTGAATCCACAGCAGTTGGAAACCATCGCCGAACTGGCGGAGGAATATTCGGACAATATCGCGCACGTCACCACGCGCCAGGATTTTCAACTCCACTTCATTCACATTGACGACGCTCCCGCCTTGTTGCGCCGCCTTGCCGCTGTGGGCATGACCACGCGCGAAGCCTGTGGAAATTCCGTGCGGAACGTGACGGGCTGTCCGCTGGCGGGCGTGTGTTCGACCGAGGCGTTCGACGTCACGCCGTATGCCAACGCCTTAACCTTCTTCCTGTTGGGTCATCCCGACATTCAAGATTTCGGGCGCAAGTTCAAGATCGCCTTCTCTGGTTGTAAAGACGAAGCCTGCGGACTGGTGAACCTGCACGACATGGGCGCGATTGGCGTCAAGCGGATTGTGGACGGCGTGGAAAAGCGCGGCTTTGAATTGTATATCGGCGGCGGCTTGGGTACGGTGCCGCATCAAGCCAAGCTGATGATGGATTTTGTCTCCGAGGAGGAATTGCTCCCCGTGACGCAAGCCATCTCCCGCGTGTTCGCCCGCCTGGGCGAGAAGAAGAATCGCAATCGCGCGCGCATCAAGTTTTTGATCGCCCAACTCGGCGTGGACGAATTCAGGCGTCTCGTGGTGGAAGAACGCACCACCCTCGCCTACGACCCGCGTTGGACGGCGTATCTTGAAAACATCAACAAATTGGATGAAACCCCGCTTCGCCCCGCTGGAAAACTGGCGGATGACGCGCCCCGTCCAGAAGGTTTTGCGGAGTGGCACAAGACGAACCTCTGGCGGCAAAGACAGGCGGGCTACGTCACCGTTACGGTTGCCCTGCCGCTTGGCGACATCACGCCGAAGCAATTGCGCGCCCTGGCGGATCTTGCCCGCAAATATACCAACGGCACAATCCGCACGACTGTGGAGCAGAACATTGTCTTGCGCTGGGTCAGCGAAGCGGATTTGATCGAAGTCTATTCCGCGTTGAAAGCGGTTGGGCTTGGCGACGCAGGCGCAGGCACAATCGTGGACATCACTTCCTGCCCTGGCACGGATACCTGCAAACTTGGCATCTCCGCCTCGCGCGGCTTGGCTGGCGAGTTGAAGAAGCGCCTCGCGGAAAAGAGTCACACGCTGGACGAAGCCGTGCAAAACTTGCACATCAAAATCAGCGGGTGTTTCAACTCGTGCGGGCAACATCATATTGCGGATTTGGGATTCTTTGGCGTCAGCCGCCGTTCGGGCAATTACACCGTTCCACATTTTCAAGTGGTCTTGGGCGGCGAATGGACTCATAACGCAGGCTCGTATGGGCTGGCGGTGGGCGCTGTTCCAGCGAAACGAATTCCGCAGGTGGTGGAGCGACTCACAGGGAAGTATGTGGCGGAACGCCAAAAGGGCGAACGCTTCAAGGCATTCATTCAACGGATTGGCAAAATCGAAATCAAAAAATTGATGGACGATCTGGCGAAACTGCCGACGCACGATCAAGAGCCGACGCTCTTCACCGATTGGGGCGACAGCCGCGAATATACGCTTGGCGATATGGGCGTGGGCGAGTGCGCGGGCGAAGTGATTTCACACGCCGAGTTTGGTTTGCTCGCCGCCGAGCGTCAGTCGTTTGAAGCGCAAATCGCGTTGGATGAAAGGCAGTATCAACGCGCGGGCGAGTTGGCGTATCTTTCCATGAAACAAGCCGCGAAGACTTTGGTGCAGGAACAATTTTACGATGTGCCTGACGACGATGCGCGCATTGCCGAAGAATTTCGGACGCGCTTCTACGATACCAAACTTTTTTGGGACGAGTTTTCAGGCGGAAAATTTGGACATTACTATTTGCGCGCGCATGAAAAAGCGGGCGAGACGTATTCGCCCGACGAAGCCCATCGCCGCGTGGAAGAAGCCTTGTTGGTGATCGAAGCCGCGCATAGTTGCTATGGAAAATTACTCGCCGCCAAGAATACGCTCAAACTGGTTAACGCT
This sequence comes from Anaerolineales bacterium, assembly GCA_020851785.1. Classification (GTDB taxonomy): domain Bacteria; phylum Chloroflexota; class Anaerolineae; order Anaerolineales; family Villigracilaceae; genus Villigracilis. The sequence goes on along the minus strand of JADZCC010000065.1, from coordinate 88,418 downwards.
TAAGAGGTAACGATGAACATTCAACACATCAACGTTAAGTTTTATCTTCAAAATCCAGAGACGGTCAATCTGGAAAGTTATAACAAGGTCTTCAATTCGTGGATTCAAAATCACCGCGTCGCAGAACTGCTGATTGACGTCGCCGATTATTTGCACGTCCATCACGGACCTGGCATGATGCTCATCGGTCACGAGGCGAATTACAGCCTGGACAATGCGGAAGGCAGGCTGGGTTTGCTTTACAACCGCAAGATTCAGGAGACTGGTTCAAATGCGGAAAAACTTTTGCAGGCGTTTCGCGCCGCATTAACCGCCGCGCAAATTTTAGAAACGGAAAACGGTCTGCGGTTTAACGCGCAGGAAGTTCAGGTGATTTTGAACGATCGCCTCCTCGCGCCGAACACTGCAGAAACGTTCGCGGCGTTACAGCCAGATTTTCAAACCTTCTTTGACAAACTCTACGGCGGAGCGGCGTTTACCTTTGAACGGAATCTCGAAGCCAGGCAACGCTTCACGCTGGACGTGGAAACTGATTCGGCTCCGTCCATCGAATCTCTGCTGACAAATTTGCTCGCCGAAGCGGCGGTGGCGGATGCATAACCTGACGGGTAAGGTTTTCATCGTCGGCGCGGGACCTGGCGACCCAGACTTGATCACCGTGAAAGGTCTGCACAGCATCCAACAAGCGGACGTGATTTTGTATGACCGTCTCGCCCCAGCGGAATTATTGGACGAAGCGCCAGCCTATGCGGAATTGATTGACGTGGGCAAAGCGCCCAAACAACATCGCCGTTCGCAGGATGAGATCAACGCGCTGTTGGTCGAAAAAGCCTATCAGGGAAAAACAGTTGTCCGCTTGAAGGGCGGCGATCCGTTTGTCTTTGGGCGCGGCGGGGAGGAGTGCCTGGCGCTCCGTGAAGCTGGAGTTGAGTATGAAATCATCCCTGGCGTTTCCAGCGCGATTGCCGTGCCAGCCTATGCGGGCATCCCTGTGACTCAGCGCGGCGTGACGACCGCGTTTACGGTGGTGGCGGGTCATGTTGGCGTAGCGGAATCCGATATTGATTGGAGCGCCATCTCAAAAGTTGGCACGCTGGTCTTTTTGATGGGCGTGGAGCATTTGGTTGAAATTACGGAAGCATTAATCAAGCACGGACGTTCCGCTGAAACTCCCGCGGCGGTGATTGAAAATGGGACGACACAAAATCAAAATGTCGTCATCGGAACGCTGAGTACGATTGCGGAACGCTCCGCCGAAGTTCTCCCGCCCGCCATTTTGATCGTCGGCGAAGTGGTGAATTTGCAAGCGGAATTAGATTGGTTTATCCCCAACGCGCTCGAGGTGGCATAAGATGTTTTTACAACAGACCAAACAAACTCAAGAAGTGGAACTTGCCGATTGGACTCCCGAACTCGCCAAATCCGCTGGGCGCGATTTGGAAGGCGCTTCGCCCGAAGACGTTCTGCGCTGGGGCTTTGAAAATTTTGCTCCCAGCATTGTGCTGGCGACGGGCTTTGGACCCGAAGGCGTGGTGTTGATGCACTTGGTTTCGCAAATTCGTCCAGAGACCACTGTCTTTTATTTGGATACCGATTTGTTGTTTTCTCAGACCTATGAATTGAGAGATAAATTGGCAAACCAACTGGGGATTCATTTTGAACGCATTCATTCGGGAATTTCATTGAAAGAGCAGGAAGTCAGACATGGCAATACATTATGGAGCCGCGACCCCGATACCTGTTGCCAAATCCGCAAAGTGATTCCACAACGCCAATTTCTCGCCAGACATCACGCGTGGATTACGGGCATTCGCCGCGACCAAACCGCCTTCCGCGCCAACACGGGGTTGGTAGAATGGGATTACGCCAACAAGATGGTCAAACTCAACCCATTGGCGGCATGGACGAGCGAGCAGGTTTGGAATCACATCCGCGAGCGCGACCTGCCTTACAACGAATTGCACGATTACGGCTATCCGAGCATCGGTTGCTGGACGTGCACCAAAGCCGTAGCCGCAGGCGCCGACCCGCGCTCTGGGCGCTGGGCGGGCAGTGAAAAAACTGAATGCGGCATTCATCTCCCGTCTTTGAATGACAAGCAATGACCAATTATTATCCTGTTTACATTCAATTGGAAAATCAGCCGTGCATCGTCATCGGCGGCGGGAAGATTGCCGAAGGCAAGGTAGAAGGTTTGCTTGAATCGGGCGCAATCGTGGAAGTCATTTCGCCTGCCTTGACTCCGCGTTTGCAGGAGTTGACGGCTCGACAAAAAATCAAACATCAGGAGCGAGACTACCGCTCAGGCGACCTGACGGGCGCGTTCATGGTGATTTGCGCCACGAATATCCCAGCCGTCAATCAACAGGTGTGGGACGAAGCTAATGAAAACCATCAACTGGTCAACGTGGTGGACGATACGCCGCGTTGCAACTTCATCGCCCCCGCCATTTTACGCAACGGAGATTTAACCATCGCCATTTCCACCAGCGGCAAAGCGCCCGCGTTGGCGGTGCGCTTGAAAGAGAAAATCCAAAAGCAAATCGGACCTGAGAACGCGCGCTTCCTCGAAATTGCGGGTCAACTCCGCGAGCCGCTCGCCCGACACATCCCCGATTTTGAAACCAGAAAAAAACTTTGGTATCAAATTGTCGACTCGGATGTCCTGCAACTCATCGCGGACGGAAACGAATCAGCCGCGCTGGATGGCATTTCGCAAATCGTCGGCTTTGAATTTACGCCCAACCCATGACTCTGATTTTCGCAACCCGCCCCTCCAAACTTGCCCGCTGGCAAACGCAACATGTGATTCAACTTTTGCAATCCGTTCATCCTGAATTGCAATTTGAAGAACGCATCATCAGCACAAAGGGCGATCAAATCATAGATACGCCCCTGCCTGAAATCGGCGGCAAAGGCGTCTTCACCAGCGAGTTGGAAAACGCCCTGCTTTCTGGCGAAGTGCATGTGGCGGTGCATTCGCTGAAAGACCTGCCCGTGGAAGATTCGGCTGGGTTGGTTGTGTCAGCCATCCCTGAGAGAGCGGCGCCGTTTGACGCGCTCGTCTCCGCCGATGGAAGGTTATTAAATCAACTCTCGCCTGGCGCGCGCGTCGGCACATGCAGTTTGCGGCGAAGCGCTCAATTGCTGGCGCGTCGTCCAGATTTAACCATCCTGCCATTGCGCGGCAACGTGGATACGCGTTTGCGAAAGTTGAAGGCTGGCGAATATGACGCGATTGTGCTTGCCGCGGCGGGATTAAATCGTTTGGGCTTGCAGGCGGAGATTACGGAAACGCTTTCTTTGGAGACGATGCTCCCCGCGCCTGGGCAGGGCGCGCTTGCGATTCAATGCCGCGCAGAAGATGCGGCGACGCGTGAAATTTTATCTGCGCTTCATCACCTGCCGACGGCTGATTCTGTTTCAGCGGAACGCTCCTTCCTTTTGGCGCTGGGCGGCGGTTGCTCGCTACCCGTCGCCGCTTTTGCCGAAGCGAACGGGGAGCAGAAGCGCATTATCTTAACGGGCGCAGTGATTTCAAAGGACGGTAAAAAATCAATCCGCTTGAGCGCTTCGGGAGACGACCCGCAACAACTGGGGCAAATGCTGGCGCGCATGGTCTTGGAGCGCGGCGGCGCAGAACTGCTTGCGGAATGATGAACCTCGCTCAAAAACGGATATTAATCACCAGACCTCAGGAACAGTCAACCGAATTTATTGAAGCCCTGAAATCTGCGGGCGCGGAGCCTGTGCTGTTTCCTGTGTTTGAAATTGCGCCGTTGCGGGATTTCACAAATTTTGATTCCGCTCTGCGCGCGCACAACGAATTTGATTGGATCATCTTTACCAGCGTTCACAGCGTTCATGCGTTCTTCAAGCGTCTGAAGCGTCTTGAAATTTCCCTTGCCGAGAAAATAAAAATCGCGGTCATTGGCTCAAAGACCGCGCGTGGTTTGGAAACGTACGGCAGAACGCCAGATTTTATTCCCGCCAAATACCTTGCGGAAGAAATTATATTTGGGCTGGAACCTGTAGCTGGAAAAAGATTCCTGCTTTTGCAATCGAACCTTTCAGCGCGGACTTTAGCCGAAGTGATTCAACGCGACGGCGGCGAAGTCCTTGAACTTGTCGCGTATCAAAATATGCCGCGCCTTCCAGACGAATCCGCACTGCGCGCCTTGCAAGCGGGCGTGGATGTGATTACATTCACCAGCCCATCGAGCGCGCAAAACCTTAGGGCAGTTTTGGAAAAATATAATTTACCAACGCCCGATGCGCTCGTGGCTTGCATTGGACCCGTCACTGCCAAAGCCGCGCGGGAGGCGGGCTTTGTTGTCTCGGTTGAGGCGAAAGAACATACACTGGATGGGCTGTTTCAAGCGTTGAACGGATAGGAAGCGGATAAACAGATGGATAGCGCCTATCCGCTTATCCGTTTTACATCCGTTACCCCCGCTTCACATCCGTTATTTATAGGAGTTCACGATGAGCATTTCCCCGTTGAAAAATCGGTTGCGGCGATTAAGACATTCGCCCGCCTTACGCCAAATGGTTCAGGAGACAGAATTACGCCCGAGCGATTTTATTTATCCGTTGTTTGTGCGGCATGGTCAGAACATCCGCTTGGAAGTGAAGTCTATGCCTGGGGTGTTTCAATTTTCGGTGGATCAACTGGCTGAGGAAGCCAAAGAAATTGTCAGCTTGGGAATACCCGCTGTAATGCTGTTCGGCATCCCCGCGGAAAAAGACGCGCTGGGGAGCGAAAATTTCTCGCCGACGGGCATCATCCAGCAGGCGATTCGCGCGATCAAATCCGCCGCGCCTGAATTGATTGTTGTCACCGATTTGTGCATGTGCGAATACACGGATCACGGTCATTGCGGCGTGATCAACGCGCAGGGTAGCCCCGATTACAACCCCCGCGTGCCAGAGGGATACGTGCTAAACGACCCAACGCTGAAAATTTTACAGCAGGCGGCGCTCTCGCACGCGCAGGCAGGCGCGGACTTGATTGCGCCGAGCGGGATGATTGACGGCATGGTGGCGGCAATCCGCTCTATATTAGATGACAACGGCTTTGAACATATCTCCGTGTTGTCTTATTCGGTGAAATATGCTTCCGCTTTTTATGGGCCGTTTCGTGACGCGGCAGAATCTCCACCCGCATTTGGCGACCGCCGCACGCACCAAATGAATCCCGCCAACGTGCGCGAGGCGCTCCGCGAAACCGCTTTGGATGTTGCCGAAGGAGCGGATCTGTTAATGGTCAAGCCAGCCCTGCCTTATTTGGATGTTTTATATCGCGTGCGTGCGGCTTACCCCGAATTGCCGCTGGTGGCGTATAACGTCAGCGGCGAATATGCCATGATTAAGGCGGCGGCCATCAACGGCTGGCTGGACGAAAAATCCGTTGTGCTGGAGGCGCTGACAGGCGTCAAACGCGCAGGCGCAGATTTGATCATCACCTATCACGCCAAAGACGCGGTGCGGTGGTTGGGGGAGTAGCCTCGTCTAATAAGCCTTTTCAACCCCTAGTTCTTTTTCAGTGGGCTTCCTGCGTTTGAAGGTTTTAAAACTTAAAGCGTCTGCGTTTAATTTCATGGCGCTTGCCACGCGCTCAAAGAGCGCGTGGTAACTGACCTTCACGGCTTTGGAAAGATCCAATTCCAGCAAGCGGGCTGTTTTTTGAACGGACTTCAAACTGCGCCCTTCAATTTCGACGAAATTGCCGTAGGGCATTTCGTCCAGCATGATTTGCGTATTGTTCAACTCATAAATGGCGCGGTGTTTTTCATAAAAGAAGACCACTTCAAACCCGAGCGCCTCAATCAACTTTTGCCCGGCCGCGAAATCGGCGATTTCAAATTCAATCTCCTGACGGCTGGCCACGCCTTGCGCGCTCTGGCTGGGGCCTTTAAACGTCAGCTTGGCGGACTGATCCTGCCGCAAGCGTAAGACCTTGCCCTGCTTGCGCAGTTCTCGTTTGAACGTGTCGAAGCGTAAGTTGATTTCATGCGTCCTGGGCTGAATCAAGGTTGCGTTGAGCGCCGTCAGTTGAGCTTTAATTTTTCTGAAATTCGGCGCGTAAAATTTAGCTTCAATTTCCTGTCCGTTCATCAATCCTCCTATAAAAACAGCCGCCTTGTGGCGACTGTTTTTTTTGGCCTTAGTGAATGTTGAGCAAGACTTGCTTTTGCTCCACGCTTTCGCCCGCTTTAATGCGAATGCGTTCAACCTTGCCCGCGCGGGGCGACTTCAACTCATTTTGCATTTTCATTGATTCGAGGATCATCAGGACCTGACCTTTTTCAATTTCCTGACCTTCCTCAACCGAGACGGCCACAACCAGCCCGGGCATGGGAGCTTTGAGTTGGAATTCGCCACCCTCAGAAGCGCCGCCGCCCGCCGCCACCCGCAGGCGCTTTTCCCTTTCGTCTTCCACCTTAACTTGAAAGAGGCGTCCGCGTAATAATACCTGCCAATAGTCTTCGTCGCCTTCGTAGATGAACGATTCGTAGGATTTGCCGTCTGAAATCAAGGAAAAGACGGGTTGCCCGCTGACCGCTTCAAAGTTGACGGGAATGAGACGTTCGCCAATGCGAATGTGCTGGCTGTCCACGATTTCAATCGTGTATTCTTTATCGTTGACTGTGGTGACATATTTCATCATGCGCCTCCGTTACCTATGCATTCTTTCCCAGCGCCCAACCCACTTCCAGTTGCTGGCGTCGCGTTCATTGCGGCGCACCATCTGCGCGGAACGTTCGGTGGCCTGATGTGCGACCAGCGTCGCCAGGATGGCGGCAATTTCGGCGTGCGTTTCGTCTTCTTGAAATGCGTCGTCCATTGAGAATCTTTCTTCAATGAAGCGCGTATCAAACTGACCGCCCATGAAGCGATGCGAATCCATCAGGGTTTGGTGAAAGGGGATGTTGGTGCGCACGCCGACAATCCGATATTCCTCCAGCGCGCGGCGCATCCGCAGGATGGCTTGCGCGCGCGTTTCGCCCCAGATAATCAGCTTGGCGATCATCGGGTCGTAAAACGGCGTGATGTCAAAGCCCGGGTACACGCCCGTATCCACGCGCACACCGGGCCCGGTGGGGATTAAGCTGTGCGTGATCTTGCCGGTGGAAGGCACAAAATTATTGAACGGGTCTTCGGCATTCACGCGGCATTCGATGGCGTGCCCGTTAATCTGAATTTGATCCTGCGTGTAAGAGAGTTGTCTGCCACGCGCAATGCGAATTTGCTCCGCAACCACGTCCACGCCGGTCACCATCTCGGTGATCGGGTGCTCCACCTGCAGGCGCGTGTTCATTTCCAGAAAATAAAAATTGCGGTCTTTATCCACTAGAAATTCAATCGTTCCAGCGTTGACGTAATCCACGGCTTTCGCGGCTTGCACGGCCACTGCGCCCATCTTTTGGCGGAGTTCGTCGTCCACGAACAGCGAAGGCGATTCTTCCAAAAGTTTTTGGTGGCGGCGCTGAATGGAACATTCGCGTTCGTTGAGGTGAATCACGTTGCCAAATGAATCCGCCAGGATTTGAAATTCGATATGGCGCGCGCCTTCGATTAATTTTTCGAGATAGACGTTGCCGTCGCCAAAAGCAGATTCAGCTTCGCGCCTTGCCGACTGAAGCAGGGCCGGCATTTCCTCCAGGCTTTGGACTTCTCTCATGCCTTTTCCGCCGCCGCCCGCCGTCGCCTTGACGAGGAGCGGAAAGCCAATCGTCGGGGCAATGCGGAGCAAGTCTTCGTCAGTCATGTTTTCCACGCCTTTGGTGCCCGGCACAACCGGCACGCCCGCCTTGGCGACTGTGGCGCGCGCGTGGATTTTGTCGCCCATCGCCGCAATGGAGGATGGCTTGGGCCCGATGAAGGTGATGCCCATTTCGGCGCATTTTTCGGCGAAACTTTCGCGTTCCGCCAAAAAGCCATAGCCCGGATGAATTGCGCCCGCGCCGGATTTTTTAGCGATCTCTAAAATTTTGTCGGCGCGTAAATAAGATTCGCGCGAAGGAGCCGGCCCGAGCAAGTAGGCTTCGTCTGCATAGCGGACGTGAAGCGCGTTGCGATCCGCGTCTGAAAAGACGGCAACGGTTTCCAGCCCCAGTTCGCGGCAGGCGCGGATGATGCGAACGGCGATCTCGCCGCGATTTGCGATCAATACTTTTTTGAACATATCGGCCTCCTGCCTTAGAGCGGAATGTTGCCGTGCTTTTTGGCTGGGCTGGTGTCGCGCTTGTTGCTGAGCATTTCCAGCGCATTGATCAAACGCGGGCGCGTTTCTTTCGGCTCAATTACATCGTCAATGTAGCCGCGCGAAGCCGCCACGTACGGGTTGGCGAATTTTTCCTTATAATCCGCCACCAGTTCGGCTTTACGCTTAACCGGGTCTTTGGCTTTCTCCAACTCTTTGCGGAAGATGATGTTCACCGCGCCGTCCGGCCCCATCACCGCAATTTCAGCGGTCGGCCAGGCGAGGTTTAAGTCGCTACGGATGTGCTTGGAAGACATGACGCAGTACGCGCCGCCATAAGCCTTGCGCGTGATCACCAGCAGTTTTGGCACGGTCGCTTCACAATAGGCGTAGAGCAGTTTTGCGCCAGAGCGGATGATGCCGTGATGCTCCTGATTGGTGCCGGGCAAAAAGCCGGGCACGTCTTCAAAGGTGATAATGGGAATGTTGAACGCGTCGCAAAAGCGGACGAAGCGCGCGCCTTTTTCGCTCGCGTCAATATCCAGCACGCCCGCCAGCACCGCAGGTTGATTGGCCACAATCCCAACCGAATGCCCGCCCAGCCGCGCAAACCCAACCACAATGTTCTGCGCGTAATTCTCGTGAATTTCAAAAAAGTTCCCATCGTCCACGATCATGCGGATGGCTTCTTTGATGTCGTACGGTTTATTCGCGTCGTCCGGGACAATTTCGTTTAGCGCTTCGTCCATCCGCAGGGGATCGTCTGAAGCGACGAAGGGCGGGTCTTCCATGTTGTTCTGCGGCAAGTAGCCAATCAATTTGCGAATTAAGAATAAAGTGTCCGCTTCGCTCTCCGCCGCCACATGACACACGCCAGATTTTTCAGAGTGGACCGCCGCGCCGCCCAATTCCTCCTGCGTGACGTCCTCGTGCGTGACAGCTTTCACCACATCCGGCCCGGTGACGAACATGTAAGAAGTGTTGCGCGTCATAAAGATAAAATCCGTCAGCGCCGGGGAGTAGACTGCGCCGCCCGCGCACGGCCCCATAATCGCGGAGATTTGCGGAATCACGCCAGAGGCCAGCGTGTTACGCAGAAAAATATCCGCATAGCCAGCCAGCGCCACCACGCCTTCTTGAATGCGCGCGCCGCCAGAATCGTTCAGGCCGATGATGGGCGCGCCGTTCTTCATGGCCAGTTCCATCACCTTGCAAATTTTCTCGGCGTGCACTTCGCCCAAACTTCCGCCAAACACCGTGAAGTCCTGCGAATAGACATAGATTAAACGGCCGTCCACCGTGCCCCAGCCGGTCACGACCGAATCGCTCATAATTTTTTGATCGTCCAGCCCAAAGTCGCTGGTGCGATGCACGATAAAAGGATCCAGTTCTCGAAAGGAGCCTTTATCCAATAAAAGGTCCAGGCGTTCGCGGGCGGTTAAGCGGCCTTTTTTATGTTGCGCTTCAATCCGTTCCGCGCCGCCGCCCAGCCGCGATTGCGCCTTAAGTTGATTCAATTTGGTGATGTTCGGGTTCTCGCTCATAAGCCTCTCTCTGCAGTGAATTTATAGTCAAGCGAATTAATAAAATAGCGATCAGATTTAATATAACAGTAAAAAGCCAGTTTGGTCGCGGCATTTGATAAAGGAATCGTTCGCACCAAAACCAGACCGTATAACCTGCCACGCTTCCAATCAGCAGTTTCCTTGCCCAGGCTTTTTCCCGCCAAATGCCGTACAGCAGAAAAATGCCGCAAAGCGCCCAAAACAGTCCGCTGACTGCAATGACCCACAGGCTGGGGGAAAGCTGAAATTTGCTGAGGACGCCCCGCCAGGACAGCGCTGTCCACACGCGCAGGAGATTCCACGCTATGAAGATTAACACCGACCAGAGGAGAAGGGTTACACGGAAGGGAAATTTGCCAGGCATGTTGAAGTGAGAAAATGTAGGTTGAAAAAAGAGACAACTTTCAGTTAGATGAGAGGCGGGTTAGTATTTCGGTTCATCCATAAGATACATCAGGCTTTTGCCGCCATACACATTATAACTTTCCAGATAGGGCGCGAACTGCCCATTGTAGGGCGCATACTCCAGCAGGTTTGCGCTGGCGAAAATGATCTGCACCTGATGTTGGCGTAAATAGGCAGGAGCCTGCCCGGCTTTGAGGGCTTGAAAATAATCGTAGCTATTAATCAGCCCGTCCATGTTGACGATGGTTCGGTCGTGGATGAAATAGCCCACGTTGCCGCCGCCGGTCATGCCGATGATGGCGCCGGGCGGGGTGTTGGCTTCGAGAAAGGGCAGAAGTTCCATGTAGGGGCGGTCGGGCGGAAAATAATTATAGAGCATGGCGCTTCTGAAATAATCGGCCTGCCGCGCCGCCAGATACACGCCAATGGAAATGGCGGCGGTTTTGAAGACGGGTTGAATGAACTTAACCTTTTGAAACGGTTTCAAAAGCAGATACAAAATCAAACTTTCGATTAAGACGATTAGAACCATTTGCCCGTTCCAGTACCATTCTTTGGCGCCGCCATAGGCTGTGGCGGTATAGGAAAGGATTTGAACGCCGCACGCGGCTATCAGCGGGATTAAGGCAAGCTGGGCAATTTTCGTTTTGACTCGTTGGGCGTTGAACCAGAAAATGAGCAGAGCCGCCAGCGCGAAAAAAGCCATGGCGATGTAGTAACGCTCGTCTAGCGTGTTTGAACCGGGATACAATGCGCGGATTTTACCGGCCACCCAATTGAAAAAATTGGAGGTTGGTTGCCAGGCGTCGTAAGCGTTTTGGTAGCCAAGCCCTAAAAAGCTGGTCCAATTGGCGGGCGGGTTGTCGTACACGGTGTGACCCAAAGTTCCCCACCACCTTTTGACCAGCCCGCTGACCGGACTGGAGGCGCCGAAGGTCAGCTTGTTGATGAGCATGTAAAACCCCAATGCGCCGCCGACAATTCCGTAATAAATAGCGGATTCGCCGAGCCACTTTTTCCAATTTGATTTGAGGCTTTCAAGCGGCGAAACGGCTGGTTTGGTTTGCGGACTTCCAAAACGATACGCGGCGAGACGAAGCGCAAGGATTAAAAACCCGCTGAGTAAAAGGTCAAGGATGAAGGCGCTTCTGGGTAGCGTACCGATGATTTCAAATTGAGCCAACGCCAAATAAGCGCCAACTGTTAGCGCGCTTCCAGCGCCAATTGCCATTAGCGTAGCTCGAATGGTTTGCCAGATAGAGTTTGCCCGTGGATGTTGATAAGCCCCAAAAAAATAAAGCGCGATGATTTTCAGCGCAATGGCAATCACGGCCATTTGCACGGCAGAGCGTGCGTACAGCGCGTTGTAGGTGGGGATGTCCGTTTTGAGCGCCACCGCGCAGACAAACGCAAGGAAGATGAGGAAGATGTCCAAAGGCGCAAAGGTGCGGATGACTTCGCCTCTAAAGACGACCCACACGCCAACGATTAACGCGAGGAAGATCAAATCCAAACGGCTGAAGAGCGTCAGCGTTGCAAGGCCCGCCAGCAGGGCCACGTCGTGCGGCGTAACCGGCGCGGCGCGGCGTTTTTTCTCAAACCGGGAGAGTTTATAAATTAACAAGACGATGAAAAAAAGTGCGATGGGCGATTCCAACCCATATTGATACATGGTGAATTGAATGTAGGCGTTGAACAGCCAAAACACCGCGGCCAACATGCCCACCGCTTCGGAGAGATTTTCCTTTAAATACCTATAAATTAAAATGGCGGTGGCCACATGGATCAGCGCCATGACCATGACCAAAACCCGCAGAGGCAAAATCAGGTCGTAGCGGGCCAGGAAAAAAATCGGGATGCAAATCGCCATCCACAAAGGATGGTAACCGTTGGTGGGGTTGATGCCGTCGAAGCTACTGCCTTTGCCTTCGGTGATGTTTTGCGCGACCTTGAAGTAATAATAGGCGTCGTCGCGCGTGTACCAGGCATTGGGCAAATTGTAGGCGTCTGAAAGCGCCACATACGAATGAAGCGCCAGCACAACGACGATTAAGCTGATTTCAAAGAGATGGAGTCGTTTTAGAAAAGTCATCTAATTTTTTTTTATTCAATTTCCAGCGTGATCTTGCCAAAGTTTTCCCCGCGCCAGAGCCGCTCTTGCGCGGCGGCGGCTGACTTCAGCGGAAATTTTTGATCCAGAATCGGCTGAAGTTTTCCGGCGGTCACCAAGCCCATGACTTCGGCGAAATCGGCGCGGGTACTCATGGTGGAGCCGAGGATGGATAAATGTTTGGCGAAGATGAAGCGATTATCAATTTCAAATTTGGGCGCGCCGCTGTTGCCCACGGTTAAGAGCCGCCCGCCTTTTTTGAGCGCGCGAAAACTGAGCGGGAAGGTCGTGCCGACGTTGTCCACGATCACATCCACGCCTTGTTTTTCGGTGGCTAGAAAAAGCGCCTTCGACCAATCCGCCTCTTTGGAGCGATCAATCAAAACGTCGGCGCCGAGCGCCTGGGCTTGCGCCAATTTTTCGGCGTTTGAACCCACCACGAGGACGCGCGCGCCGAGATATTTTCCAATTTGAATCGAAGCGGAATTTACGCCTCCGCCCGCGCCGACGATGGCCACCGTTTCTCCGGCTTTAATCGCCCCGCGCTTAACCATTGAATGCCACGCGGTCTGATAGACCAACGCCGCCCCGGCCGCCGCGTGAAAGTCAAAATCATTTGGCAGTTTGTATAATTGTCGGGCGGGCAGGGCAATGTATTCCGCATACGTCCCGCGGATGGTCTCGCCGAGCAAGTGCCATTTTTTGCATAAGTTATCTTTGCCCGCCAGACAAAATTCGCATTCGTCACAGCCCAAGTTGGCGTTGATGACCACCCGCTCGCCGGGTTGAAAATCCGTCACGCCTGCGCCGAGCGCGGCCACTTCGCCCGCGCCATCCGCGCCGTTGATGTGCGGCAGTTCTAGTTTGAGTCCCGGCCAGCCATTGCGGACAAAAACATCCATGCGGTTGAGCGCCGCCGCCCGCAAGCGGACTAAAACTTCGCCGGCTTTGGGTTCGGGAGTGGGGAAGTCGGCGTATTGCAAAACCTCCGGCCCGCCATGCTGATTGAAAAGGACAGCCTTCACTTCAGGCCCAGTTCGCTTCGTGAAATCACCAGCCGCTGAATTTCGCTGGTGCCTTCGTAAATTTCGGTAATCTTCGCATCGCGGAAGTAACGCTCAACCGGCAATTCCTTGCTGTAGCCCATGCCGCCGTGAATTTGCACGGCCTGATGCGTAACAAACATCGCCGTTTCTGAAGCGAACAACTTGGCCATCGAGGCTTCCAAGGAATAACGTCCATTAGCGGCTTTGGCTTTATCTTTGGCGATTGCGGCGTTGTAGATTAATAAGCGCGCGGCTTCGATGCGCGTTTTCATATCCGCAATTTTGAAACCCGTCCCCTGAAACGCGCCGATCTTTTGGCCAAACGCCTCGCGCTGACTGGCGTATTGTCGCGCCGCTTCGTAGGCCGCTTCGGCAATCCCAAGCGCCTGTGTGGCGATGCCAATTCTGCCCGCATCCAAAACGGTCATGGCGATCTTGAAACCTTCGCCTTCTTTGCCGAGCCTGTTTTCAGCGGGGATTCTGCAATTTTCGAAGATCAGTTCCGAGGTCGCCGAGGCGCGAATGCCGAGCTTGGGTTCTTTTTTGCCGCGAATGAGTCCGGGCGTGTTTCCATCCACCAGAAAAGCCGTCACGCCTTTCTGTTTTTTACCTGGGTCGGTCATCATAAAGACCACAAAATAATTGGCAATCGGGCCGCTCGTCACCCAGGATTTGCGCCCGTTCAACACATAAAAATCGCCGTCGCGCGTGGCCAGGCTGTGAATGGCGCCCGCGTCCGAACCGCTTTGCGGCTCGGTGAGCGAATAGCCGCCAATCGCCTTGCCGCTGGCAATCGGCGTCACAAATTTTTGCTTTTGTTCTTCCGTCCCAAACTTGAGGATGCCATGACAGTACAGCGAATTATTCACCGACATCACCACGCCGTGCGAAGCGTCCACTTTGCAAATTTCTTCCAAAGCCAAAACATACGCCAGCGCGTCCATGCCCGAGCCGCCGTATTGCTCCGGCGTTTCGATGCCCATAAAACCAAGTGCGCCCATTTTTTTGATCGTGGCGTAGGGAAATTCTCCGCTTTCATCGAACTCCGCCGCGATGGGAGCGATTTCTTTTTGCGCGAAATCGCGGGCGGCGTCGCGTAACATGTTATGTTCGTTGGTGAGCGGGTAGATTGGCAAATCGGTCATTGATGATTCTCCAGATTTTTTTGATGGAATTATACCCGTCCATTGTGCGCACACTGGGTATAATTCCAGCGCTTCTCCTTTGACCGTGAGCCTGCCCGGCTTGCAGGGAAATTTTCCTCGTCTGGAAAATGCCTGTTGCCGGCCGCCAGCCATCCCGAAGCGGGAAGCGCATCTCAATCCAACATAGGCCGAAATGTCCCTTTCTTATTTGAATCCCAAATGCGAAGCGCGCGAAAATCCCCAGGGCGGGTGTGGCGTGTTCGCGAAGAGTTTTATCCCCGCTGGAACGTTGATTTCCATTTGGGGCGGCGACATTGTGCATAAGGAGAAGTTGGACCCAAACCTGCCGCGCTTTACTCAGCGCGTGTTGCAAATTGACGAGGAACTTTATATTTTGACTTCCGACGAACCGGAGCCAAACGATTGCTTCAACCATTCCTGCGAGCCGAACCTCGGCTTTTCGGGGCAGGTGGCGTTGATGACTTTGCGCGACGTGAAAGTGGGCGAGGAATTATGTTTTGATTACGCCATGTCGGACGGCGGGCCGTATGACGAATTTCAATGTCTGTGCGGCGCGCCCACTTGTCGCGGTAAGGTGACCGGCAACGATTGGCAACTGCCGGGTTTGTGGAAAAAATACGACGGCTATTTTTCAACCTATTTAGCCAAGCGCATCGAGAACATTAAAAAGTGAAGCGTAATTTTCCGCTGAAGATTTATCTCGTCGCAATGCTATTGCGGCTGATTCCCGTTTTGCTGACTCACAACCTCGGCATTGGGCTGGACGATATGTTTCAGTACGACATGCTGGCGCGAAGTTTGGCGAACGGGCATGGCTTTCGCTGGTATGCAGAAGCGGATTTGAAGCAACTTGAGCCGTACGTGCATTTTGACCTGGACAGCGCTAGCGGCTATGATCCGCAATTTGGAATGTACACCTCGTTTCGCGCGCCGCTTTATCCGAGCTTTTTGGCGCTGATCTATTTTTTTGCGGGGTCGGGGGCTTCCCGTTTTTTCTTTGCGCGGCTGGCGCAGGCGTTTTTGCTTGGCGCGCCGCTGGCTCCGCTGACGTATTGGACGGCAAAAGAATTATTGCCGGAGTTTGAAAATGAAAAGGTGGCGCGGTTTTCCGCGTGGATTGTGGCGGGCTATCCGATGCTCTTGGTTTATCCGTTGGGGCTGGGGACTGAAAATTTATTTTTCGTCTTATTGCTTGCGTCATTTTTGTGTTTGCTCAAATTTATTAAACGCCCCAACCTGCGCTTCGCGCTCCTTTCTGGCGGCTTGCTGGCGCTGACCGCCCTGACGCGCTCGGTGATTTTGCCGTTTGCGGGAATTTCAATCCTCTATCTGATTTATTTAGCCGTCTTACGCGCCCTCATCCCCAACCCTTCTACCCTTTCGGGCACGCGTCCCGTTGGAGAAGGGAGTCCCCTCTCCCTTTGGGAGAGGGTTAGGGTGAGGGAGAATTTACTAACTTTCGCAAAACTGCGTAAGGTGATTTATTTGTATTGCAAACCGGCGCTCTGGCTCGCGCTCACTTTCACGCTGGGCATCGCGCCGTGGATTGTGCGGAACTCGCTTTTGCATCGTCAATTGACTGGCATTGAAACATCCATGGGCTATAACTTGTATCTCGGCTATCATCCCAATGGAGACGGCTCGTTCATGTTTGGTCCCTCGCTAGATTTGTTGTCCATTATGGACGACGCCCAGCGCGATGAGCTTGGAACGCAAAAAGCGCTTGAGTTTATCCGTCAGGCTCCGCACAGGTTTCTGCCGCTGGCGCTGAATCGGCTGGGCTTTTTCTTCGGGCTGGAGAAGCGCGTGCTGATTTATTTTTACTCCAATAATTTGTTGGGCTATATTGCGCCGCCCATTTTGCTGACGCTGGCGTTTATTCTGCTCCTCCCGTTTGTGGCGCTGACAATCGCCGGAGTCTTTGGCCTTTTGGCGCTTAAGCCCAGCCCGCAAACTACGCTTCTCTTGCTCCTGTTTGGCGGTTATCTGCTTCCGCACGTGTTCATCCTCGCGGAAGACCGCTTCCATTTGGCGTTGATACCCTATTTCGCAATCCTCGCCAGTTATGGGCTGATTTTATTTTCTTCCAGGCAGTTGAATTTGAATCGGCGAAAAGCGCTGACGGCTATGATTCTAATCGGCTTGTTGTTGTTCAATTGGGCGGCGGAATTAAACCGTGACAGCGCAAAAATAACCGCAATCTTAAGCCCCACCGGAAACATGGCGGGCTTTCCATACTGAAACGGAAGATAAAATGAAATATTTACTTGGCGAAAAATTGAGTTTTGACTGGAAAGTTACGATCGTGACGATTGTCAGCACGTTGCTGTTGATGGTGGACTACTATCACAACCTGACCGGCTATAAATATTGGGATCGCATGATTTTATATCTGCTCGTCCCGCTGGCGGTGATTGTCCTTGTCTTTCGTGAAAATCCGCGAGAGTATGGCTTTACGTTTGGCGATTGGAAGCTGGGGCTGACTTATACGGCTCTGGGAATTTTATTGATGGCTCCGATTATCTATCTACTGGGTTCGGATAACCCGGCCATGAAAAGTTACTACGAGAAATTTTTACCCGGCCTGCCGTGGACGACGTTTCTGGATTTGTTTGGCTGGGAGTTTTTATTTCGCGGATGGATTCTCTTCGCCTATGCCCGTAAATTTGGCAACGAAGCGCTTTGGCTTCAGGCGGTTCCGTTTGCCGTCGCGCACATCTCCAAGCCGGAGGTGGAGACGCTTTCTACAATTTTCGGCGGTTTTGCGTTTGGCTGGGTGGCCTGGCGTACGAAATCCTTCCTTTATCCATTTTTGATTCACTGGTTTATCGGCACGTTTGTCATCCTTGCGGCGGCGGGAGCGCGGTAGCTTGAACGCTGACTTTGTAATCCGCCCCGCGCTTGAATCCGAATTCGCTCAAATTAAGGAATTGGTTCGAGTGGTCGGAGTTAACCGGCTGGGGCTGGATTGGAAGCGTTTCGTAGTGGCGGCAAATCCTGCGGGCGAGGTGGTCGCGTGCGGGCAGTTGAAGCCGCATGGAGCGGACATCCTCGAACTGGCTTCGATTGCCACGCATCCAAATTATCGGCGGCAGGGGTTGGCGCGTCGAGTCATCGCCGCCTTGCTGGAGCAGGCCCCTCGACCGCTGTATTTGATGTGTCTGACGCATAACCGCCCGCTCTATGAAAAGTTTGGCTTTCAAGTTATTGAAGATGATTTGCCAACATATTTTCAACGCATGCGCAAAGCCTTTGGGCTGGCAGATGTGTTCATGCGCACGGGCGAACATTTGCTGGTGATGAAGTTGGGGTAAAATCCCATTAATGAAAAACGCGATCTTTGTTTTGTTGGGCGTCATGGCAGGTTTTGCGCTGGCCGGAGTTCTGGTGTTCGTTTCGCGCGCGCCGGCTGGGCAGGCCATTACTTTGGAAGCCGCGCCAACCGAAGCGCCGATCGCCGTGCATGTGATTGGCGCGGTGCCGCGCCCGGGCTTGTATGAATTTAGCGCTGGCGCGCGCGTGCAAGATGCGATAGACGCGGCGGGCGGTTTGCTGGCTTCTGCGAATGTGGATGGCGTTAATTTGGCCGCGTTGTTGATGGACGGCCAACAGTTGGAGATCCCGTATGGCGCGGATCAGGGGCAAACGCCGCGGACGATTGGCGACTCAGACGTTGAGCTTCCCACCGCTGAGGCTTCGTCCTCTGCGAACTCGGAGTTGATTAATATCAACACGGCCAATTTAGAGGAGTTGGATTCGCTCCCGGGCATTGGCCCCACGACTGCCCAGAAAATTATTGACTACCGCGAGGCGAATGGCCCATTTAACGTGATTGAGGACATTACCAACGTTTCTGGAGTTGGCCCTGCCACGTTTGAGGAAATTAAGGATTTAATTACGGTGTAGAAGTAAGGATATCAAAAACGGGGCGTATTGACGCAATATATACGGAGAGATATACTTCTCTCTATGAACGTTCGGTATTTTTTGCAGGGTATTGATTTTGAGTGGGATAGTCAGAAGTCCGTTGTGAATGTTCGTAAACATAAGGTGAAATTCGAACTGGCGTGCGAGGCCTTCTTTGATCCATTTGTTTGTTATCTTGACGAAGAAATTGTTGGTTCTGAACTTCGAGAACGGCTGGTTGGGTTAACAACCACCTGGCTAATGCTCTATATCGTTTATGTAATCCGCGGCGACGTTATTCGCATTATCTCAGCTCGCCATGCCACGAGAGAAGAAAGAGAAATATATGAAAATCAATAAAATTGCCCGACGTTTGCAAAAAGACCGTCCAATGACTATGGTAAGCATTCGTATCCCTGACGATGTAATTAAAGACTTAAAGCGTATTGCGCCTGTGCTTGGTTTTTTAGGTTATCAAGCTTTGATTAAGGCCTATGTTGGTCAGGGCTTAAGAACTGACATGGAGCGCCTTGAAAATAGCGTGGAAGTTTCTGCTTTTATTGAAAGCCTGCGAAAAAAAGGCGTAAAAGAGGACGTTATTTCATCTGCCATGGCAGACGCTCAAAATATGACATAAGCGCCATATTCGCCTTGCGAAGCTATAGCTCCCGCTTGATTTATCTGAAGTAGCTGTTTTTGGATAAATCAAGCGGGCGTTTTTCTTTATGGATAAACTTTATTCGTCTGCCAATACATGGCGGGCGATGACCAGTCTTTGAATTTCGCTCGTGCCTTCGCCAATCGTCATCAGGCGCGCGTCGCGATACATCCGCTCCACGTTGTATTCGCGGCTGTAGCCGTTGCCGCCGTGAATTTGAATCGCCTGATGGCAAACCCGTTCCGCCATTTCGGTGGCGTATAACTTCGCCATCGCCGCCTCTTTGTTAATGGGGCGGTTTTGTTCTTTGAGCCAGGCGGCTTTGTGAATCATGGTGCGGGCCAGTTCAATTTCGGTGGCCATGTTGGCAAGTTTGAATTGCGTCGCTTGAAAGTCCGCGAGGCTTTGTCCAAAGGCTTTTCGTTCGCGGGCGTAGGTCACGGCGGCTTCAAACGCCGCCTGCGCCAGCCCAACGGAAATTGCGCCGATGCTGACGCGCCCGGCGTCCAGTGTGGAGAGCGTTTGTTGCAAGCCGCGGCCTTCCGCGCCAATCAAGTTGCCCAAAGGCACGCGAACGTTGTCGTAGCTCACCGCGTAAGTGGGCGAGCCGCGCAAGCCCATCTTCTTTTCGGGAGAGCCGATGTGTAAACCGGCCGAATGGGTCGGGACGAGGATCATGCTCAGGGATTTGGAGCCGCCCGCAGGGTCGGTGCGCACGAGCGTGATGATATATTCCGCAATGCCGGCGTTGGTGCACCACATCTTCGCGCCGTTGATGACCCATTCATCGCCTTGTTTTTCCGCCCGGGTGATGACGCCGCCTTGCAAGTCTGAACCGGCGCCGGGTTCGGTGAGCGCGAGCGCGCCCAGTTTGTTCTTTCCGCTGGCGACGAGCGGAAGCCATTTCTGTTTCAGTTCTTCGCTTCCATAAATGGCGATGGGCGCCGTGCCCAGCCCATTGTGAGCCGTAAAAGCCAAAGCCGTGGAGCCGCACCCCCAGCCGAGTTCTTCGAGGGCGATTGCGTTGGCGATCATGCCGACGTTTGAACCGCCGTACGCTTCGGGGATGCTCATGCCCAGCAAGCCAATTGGCCCGCCTTTGCGCACCGCGTCCCAGTTAAACGATTCGGTTTCGTCCACTTCCCGCGCTTTCGGTTTAATTTCCTTCGCCACAAAATCATGGACGACTTTTTTCCAAGCCTGACGTTCCTGATCTAAGTCAAAGTTCATTATTTTATTCTCCTGTGCGGCCTAGCATAAATGAAAAAGGCGGACAGTGCAAGAGAGGAGCGAAGTGGAGTTTCAAGTAAAATAGGCGAATCTTATTTCAAGGAGAAGTGGCATGGCGAAGAAACAGCAAGTAGAGCAGGCTCAGAGTTCAGAGAAGATAATTCAATACGTGGCGCTTGGCGCGATTGTTTTGGTGATTGGCTTTTTTGCGTGGAAGTACATCCCCTGGCCCAAGCCTGCCGCCGCAACCCCGGCCGGAAACGTGACGGTTGGCGCGGGCGAAGCCTGCTCCATGTTTGACGCGATACCCGCCGCGCCGCAGTACGCCTCTGCGCCGGACCTGTTGGTGGATCAGCAGACCGATTATTTTGCCACCTTCAAAATGGCCAAAGGCGGGGAGTTTGTGGTGGAGTTGTACACGGCGAAAGCGCCGATTACCGTGAACAGCTTTGTCTTTTTGGCCTGCAAGGGATTCTTCAACGGCGTGACTTTTCATCGCGTGTTGGAAGGCTTTATGGCGCAGGGTGGCGATCCCAGCGGCTCAGGGAGCGGCGGCCCCGGCTATGAATTTGTGAACGAAGACAGCGACCTGACGTTTGACAAGGCAGGCGTACTGGCCATGGCCAATGCTGGACGCGATACCAACGGCAGTCAGTTCTTCATCACCTTTGCTCCGGCGGAATTTTTGAACGGCGGCTACACCATTTTTGGACAGGTTGTGGAGGGCATGGACGTGGTCAATGGCATTACCCGCCGCGACCCGGAAACCAACCCAACCTTCACCGGCGATGCGATCGAATCGGTTACGATTACGAAATAGCGCATAAAAGTAAAAGCCGTTGACGAAGGTCAACGGCTTTGATTATTCTATTTATTAGTTGCCTAGGCGTACATGCCCCAATCCAGCGCGGAGGGGTCTTCCATCATGGAGAAGTCCCACATCTCCATGCCCATTTCGATCGTGATGGGCATGTTGAGGCCTTCGGTGGCTTTGGCTTTGGTCATTTCAATCATAGCCGGGCCGTAAGGGCAGAAAGGGGTGGTGAGGATCATCTTAATCAGCCCGACGCCGTTGTTGATTTCCACATCGCGAATCAGCCCCAACTGAATGATGTCCATTCCAATTTCCGGGTCAATCACTTCCGAAAGGCTGGCGCGGGCCTGCTTGACCAGTTCCGGGTGAGTGGTGTGGATTGTCCATTGAATTTCGTTAATTCCAGAGTCGCTCATTGTTTACCTCTTGTATAAAAGTCTTATTTTTTGGCTGTAACGGGTTGAACCACGTAGGTGCATTGGGCGTTGCCGCTTAAAATACATTGTACTTTACTGGCGGGCAGAGCCAGCATTTTTGAAATAACCGTCTGATCCACCGTGCAAACTTCCGGGTGGGTAATGCCAATTTGATAATACGGGCAGGTCACTTCGTGAATTTGATATTGACCGTCTTTCTTTTCCCACTCCACGTTGAAGCCTTCCTGCGCCAGAACGCTTTTGACGAAGTCCAGACGTTCTTCAATGCTTAGGTGTTTGAGTTCGTCCGCGTACTGGTTGGCCAACGTTTCGCCAATTTGGCTGAAGAGTTTCTTCGTGGTGGCGGCGGGCAGGGTCTCTTTGATTTGCGAAAGTAAACGCGTGGTGAGTTTCATGTAGCGCGTTGGGAATTTTTCCATGCCAGCTTCGGTTAACACATAGGCCAGGCGCGGGCGGCCCACGCCGTGCCGTTCTTCCTGACCTGCCACCAGCCCTTCAATTTGTAAATTCGTCAGGTGGTGACGCACAGAGATTGGGTTAATGCCCACCGCTTCCGCCAGATCGTTGATGGTGGAGCGCGGTTTTTTGAGCAGGGTTTGTAAAATCTTGTCGCGCGTTGAAGTCATGCGGGGGAGTATACCCAAGTCGCGGGGTTATGTCAATATACTAGATAATTATCATAAATATTCAGGCGCGCTGATTATTGTGTGGCGAACGTAAACGCGGGCGACCAATTTCCCCAATTGCCGGCCGCGTCTTTGGCGACGATGCGCCAATAATAAACCCCTTTGCCAAGGTTTTCGGCGCGGACGAAAACCTCTTTTGAAGAGCCAACAAATTCCGGGCTGGAGAAATTTGAATTGTTATCCACTTGAATTTGAAATAAAACCGCGTCAGAATCAGCCGTCCATTTCAGCCAGGGGCGCCGAGGCGCAGGCGAATGATCGGCCGGGCTGACAGGCTGGGGCGGGGCGGGCGGCGTTCGATCCACTTTGAGTGTGTACACCATGCTATCTTTTCCGGGTAGAAAATCCGCAGTGTAGGCGCGGAGTTTCCAAAAATAAATTCCGTCGTTCAAGGGCGCGGCGAGTTGAAGCGTAGTTCGCTCCACAATTTGACTGAAGACGATTTGCGAAAAATTTTCATCCAACGCCAGGCTGATTTCATAAGCGCGGGCGTTGCGCACAGGCGTCCACGAGAAAGACGGCGTGGCGTTGGTCGTCAATAAATTGCGACGCGGTTCCACCAGAGTGGGCGCGGGAAAGTCCACCGCCGCTTTTGTGATCGTGAGCGGGCTGGCCGAGAAGCTGGCATTGCCTACGCCCCAGCCGCCCAGCGGATTGCCCGCCGCGTCCATCACGCTATCGTTATCGGCGAGCGTTAGTTGCAGCGAACCAGACCCCGAACCAGCGCTGATTGAAATGACATAAAACGGATTGGCGTTTGTGACGTTGGTGATTGAGGCGTTGATTAGGTTTGTGTTTAAGGAAAAATCCCCAGCGTCCACGTTGTTGACGGGTTCTGAAAATGTGACAATAAAATCCATGCTTTGCGCGGCGCTAGGACTTGGGTTTACGCTTTGAATGGACGTGACCAGCGGGGCGGTTTTATCGAGCATATAAGTTTCGCCGTTGAAGAAGTTTCCGTTGCCCAGCCCGACGCCGCCTAAATTGGCTCCGGCTAAATTGATAATGCTGTCGTCGTCCGTTAAATTGAGGCGTAGCGTTCCATCGCCTGTGCCGCTGTTGACGGTGACGATATAGAAAGGATTGGAATTGGCGACGGCGCTGATGAATGCGCCGGGTGGCGCGCTTAATGAAAAATCCTCAGCGTTCACGCCGTTGACCGGCTCTGAAAACGTGACGATAAAATCCACGCTGGCAGAATTAGTCAACGCATTTCCAACGCGCACGATGGATGTAACGGTGGAGATGTTTTTTGTAATGGTGTAACTTTCGCCATTGGTAAAACTGCTGTTGATGGCGTTGCCCGCCGCGTCCAAAATTGAGCCGTCGTTCAGTCCGTCCAGCCGAAGGGTTGTGTCGCCGCTTCCGGCGTTCAGCGTGATGACGTAGGCATCATTTGATCCGCTGATCGCGCTGATGAAGGCTCCGCTGGAATTGCTGAAATAGATTGAGAAATCGCTCCCATCCACGCCGATTACTGGTTCTGAAAATCGGACGGAGTAATCCACGCTGTTGGCGTTGGTTTGGTCGGCGCTCATCCGCGTGATGGACGTAATGGCTGGCGGCGTTTTATCGAGCGTGTACAGGTCTGGGCTGGAGAAGTTTCCGTTGGTTGAGCCTGCTCCGCCCAACGGGCTGGAAGCGCCGAAGATCGAGTCGTCATCCATCAGGTTAAGTTGAAGCGTTCCGCTGACTGTGCCGGTATTGATGGAGACGCGATAGTCTGCGCCGCTTCCGTTCACTGCGTTAATCGTCGCATCGCCGATGGTTGTGGCGAGTGAAAAATCCGAAAGGTCCACGCCGCTGACCGGCTCGGAGAAATGCACCGCGTATTCAACAACGTTGGCGTTGGTGAGCGTTGGGTTTACAGGCGTGATCGTGGCGACCAGCGGAATTGTCTGCCCGATGGCGTATTCGTCCACCAGCATTCCGGCGCGCGTGTACATTTGAAATTTGATCGTGGTATCGGTGGCTTCGACGCGCATGGCCCCATAATCTAAATTAAAGCGTACCTGGCTTTCTGGAACGACCGTTTCAAACTTATAGATCTTTGCGCCGCCCAAGCCGTTAATGAAATAAGGCAATCCATCTACCGTTAGGCGTTCGTATAAATGATTGTGCCCGGAAAGGACTGCATCTGCGCCCCATTCCTTGAATGGCCAGCGCATGTATTCGCTGGGCTTGTGCCAGCCCGAAGTGTAGGGCGGATGATGAAAGACAACGAGGTTAAATGGAGAGGTGGAGGCGGCCAACGCTTTTTTGAGCCACAGGGCTTGTTGTGAATTTGCTTGTGCGCCATCTGGTTCGTTTCTGTCGCTATCCAGCATAAAAAAATGAACGGGGCCTTGCGTGAATTCATAGTAACGCTGAAAATCGCGCAGACGAAAATAAGCCAGATAGGCCTCCACGCCTTCGCCAGACCAATCGTGATTTCCCAAGACGGGAAAAAAGCGTCGCGTTGGCGAACCGGCTCCGTAGTCTCCGGCGTAGTTGAATAAGTATTCGTGATAATACTGCCCGATGTTGGCGTCCATTTCGAGCTTTCCGCCAATTTGATTGTTATCCCCCGAAGTGACGATGAAATCCGGATTCCAGCTTTTGACCAGCGTGGCCACATCCGCGGCGGGTTGCCCGGCCACGCCATAGTCGCTGATCACGGCAAAGACGATCCGCTCGTTTTGGGCGCGGGCGATGTTTCGCTGACTTCCAGCAAGCAGACTCAGCGTCCCAATCAATAGAAGTTTGAGAAAATTATTTTTATGCATTGCAACTTGACTGATTGTAGTCAAGAAACCGTTTTGGAATATTGCGAATGGCGGTTAAATTTGCACGCTTGACTCTTCCCTTGGGCTTGTGGTATTATCTGCGCTCTTCGATGCGGGGTGGAGCAGTGGCAGCTCGTCGGGCTCATAACCCGAAGGTCACAGGTTCAAGTCCTGTCCCCGCTACTAAATAATCAAAAAACCGCCGGTTGGCGGTTTTTTGATTTTAAGACGTTCCCTTTTTTTGAAATTCTGATGCGAGCGCCCTGGATGCGGCCGAGGCTTTTGCGCCTTGAATCCCAAATTCTTTGGCTTGCTTGTCGCCTTCTTTCATGATCTTTGCCAGTGTGGATTTGGCGTCTTTGAATTCGGAAGCGGAAAGGATGATTCTCAACGCCGTGCCTTGGTGGCTGGCTCGATGATATTCCCGGCTTTCCGGTTTAAGCGCCAGCGCAGTATCGCCGCTACAAAGGGTGAACTTTCCGCCATGCCCGCACAAACGGCTGACGGCATATAACCCGTAACCAGAATTTTGCCAGTCATCGTAGGGATTCTTTTTTACGCCTTTGAACATTTTTCCGGAGATCCCCGGCATAATCGCAAGATTAAGCGCCTGACGATCTGCTTCAATGCTCAAATGCGGATTGTTGGCAAGCGCGGAACGAATCCCAATGCCCGTATCTAGAATCGCAATTTCCGCCTGCTTGGCCCTTTGACGAAATTGGGCGCAGAAGGCCAGGGTTTCAGATTGACTGTGCTCGACGATGTTTCTGAGCATTTCGCGTAAACTGTAGGCCAGAATTTCAAAAGCAGGGCCTTCCGTTTGTTGTAACAAAACCGCCGAGAGCCTTTTGGAATGATCCTCAATGATGTTGCCCATTTCCCGAATTTCCCGCCGGGCCTGTTCCTGCAGTTCTGCAACTTGCATTACGGTGATTGGAATATAGGTGTCGCTACCGTGTGCCTGCCCGGGAAGCTTTCCAATTTTAAAACCACAGGCTTGGAAGTACCCCATATGCGACGCGTACCAGCGCTCTTCATAATTGATTGGTAGACATTGCGCCTTTGGGCGTTCGTCCATAAACTTATGGATTGCAAACGCAATCGAGAGCATTCCAAAAGGCGTGTCGAGGCCTTTTCCCTGAAAATCAAATATAAATTGATCCGTCTGGCCTGAATGGAGCGCAAGTTCATTCCCGAAGTCCAGAATTTTTTCCAAGACGTGGTCTTTTGGGACTAAAAAAGTTTGCGTTGACATATCATGTATTCATGGGGGTCTGCATCCAAAGCGCTCACCATTCACAATCGGGCGTGGTGTTAATCCCCGCGTCTTTACCAATGCGCTTGTACATGGTGACGTTGGTAAACGGCTCGCCCAACAGACCGTCGTGAATCGCCCATGAGCGTTTGCGAATTTTCAACGCCGCTTCCGCCTGCCGAAATTCGTTTGAGCCGTCCAATTTGGTCAGCAGTTCGCCGCCGGGTTGAAAGCCCAAATGAATGCGCTCCATCAAACGCCGCCCCATTTGATAGGCGAAGCCATAGCGCTCAAAGATGACGGCGTTGTGATAATACAACGGTTCGACGAAATATAGATCGTGGCCCAGTTCTGTGACGAAGGTTTCAAACGCTTGGATGGCCGGGCCGAGCAAGCGCAGTCCGCGCCGCACCTGACCGGGAGCCAGCCCAGCCGCGAGCGACATTTTCTCCGCCGCCACATTTCTTTGGAGCGTCCCAAACTTGGTGGTTGAGCCGTCGGGCATTTTGTCCACATCAAAGCGCGGCGAATCCGGGTCGTTCAAAATGTAAAGCAGGACGTGAATCTGCCCATTCATGGTATCGGTCAGATGAGCGTATAAGATGGGGTCTGGAAAATCCATCTGGTGATAGAGCCGCATTTCCACGTCGGTGGAGCCGTTGGCAAAACGAAATTGCAGAAGGTCGCGCCCTGGCCCCGAATCAAGCGGGGGCAGGTTGTATTTTTCAATCAAAGGCTTGGGGATGTAACGCGAATATAAGGCCCTTTTTTCGGCTTCAGGCAGTAGGTTGATTCCGCCGATGGTGGAAGGAGGCATAAAAGAATTTACCTCACTCGCATAGCGCGGTCTTTGTCACGGGCTTCGTCGCGTTTGGCAATCGTGGCGCGCTTGTCGTAGGCTTTTTTGCCTTTCGCCAGGGCAATTTCTATTTTGGCCCGACCCTGCTTCAGGTAGATTTGAACCGGCACGATCGTCATCCCCTTAATGCGGACGTTGTTCCAAAGTTCCAGGATTTGTTTTTTGTGAAGCAAAAGTTTGCGTTTGCGTTTGGGGTCGTGGTTGTTGCGGTTGGCCTGTTCATACGGCGCGATGTGGGCTTCGATCAGCCAGGCTTCTTTGCCGTCTAAAATATCCACATAGGCTTCCTGAATGCTGGCCTGACCGGCGCGCAGGGATTTAATTTCAGTTCCTTGTAAAACCAGCCCGGCTTCAAATTTTTCAAGCAGAAAATATTCAAAACTGGCTTTGCGGTTGTTGGCGACGATTTTAATGTCTTCAGTCATAAAGCGATTGTAGCATGAATATCAACCCCATTTGAGGATGGAGAAGCCCGCCAGGGCGCGTAAGACGCCAAAGAGAATTAACGCCGCGAAGAGTCCCATGGCGTCGCCGATTAATGGGCCGACGAATGAACTAAGCAGGATTGCGCCGTTGAGCGCCATGTTGTACCAGGCTAAATGTGAAGGGCGGTCGTCGGGCGGAATTTTTTCGAGGATGTAGTTGGCGTAGGCGCCGCCCGCAAAAGCCCAGGCAATGCCGCCGAGGATGGAGATGGCGTAAAACTCCCAAACGTGAGTGGAGAAGGCCAGGATGAGCGGATAAATGGCCAGCCCGATCACGCCCCAGCCGGTGACGCTTTTATGGTTCGAGCGGCGCACCACCCGATTCAGTTGCATGGAAAATAGGAACATGCTGAAGTAATACAAAGCCGTGCCAATGCCAATGTTGTTGTCGTTTAAGCGCAGGATGTTGACGTTGTAGAGCGGATAAAGCGGCGTGGTGATGTTGTGCGCGAAGTGAAAGCCAAAGAGCAGGAGCAAGACGCGGCGAAATGGGCTTTGTAAAATATCCACGCGAAAGTGGGCGAGAATGCCGCGCAGGGATTCTTTGGGTTTGGTTTGCGGCGCGGGCGTGGGTTGTGTCGCTTCGAGCGGCTTGATGAAGTGCAGGTGCAAACTGCTCATGGCCGCGCCGAGGAAGCCGATTCCGAAGATGATTTGATAGCCGAGGACGAAGGAAGTTTGCTCCAGGATGAAGCCGCTGACGAGTGAACTGGCCATGTAGGTGAAGGCAAAGACGACGTTGCGGATTCCGGCGACGTGGGCGCGATAGTTGACTGGCACAGATTCGGCGAAGAGGGCGTTGAAGCCCACGCCCAGCGGCGTGAGCGGAATGGCCATCAAAAAGGTGATGGCGATCAGCGACCAAATTTGCGCTTCTGAGCTTTTGAGGAGGGGGACGAGAATCCAGAGCGCGTAGCCAAAGCGATAAACGACTGAAGACCAAAATACGGCGCGGTTGATGTTACGTTTTTCAACCCAATGGGCGGAAGGGATGGCGATGAATAAGTTCACCACCGCTGAAGCCGCCGCAATTAAGCCAATTTGGATGGCGTTGGCTCCCAGCCGCGCCGCGTAGATGTTGAGAAAGTTAACCGCGGACCCGCTCAACACCCCAAACCAGGCGATGTCGAAATACAGGTGGATGAAGTTGGAATGGAATTTTTTAGGAACGTCCGTTTGACGGAAGATGCGATTGAGCATTTCGCAATGATACTATTAACCGGCAAGTTGGTTTAAGGGAAAGTGACGAATCAAGTATCTGAAAACCCCTTAGCCGCGAAGGCTTCTGAGAGAAAAAAGCTCAAATACGCTTCAACTCGCGGTGGCTTGTTTTAGCCACCGCGAGTTGAAGGATGTGGAGTGAGATGAATTATGCCTGCCAACTGCTGAGTTTTTCGCCCAGCGCGGCAATGCGCTCACGAAGCAAAACAGCGACAACGCCAAGCGTGAGTAGAACGACGCCCGCGCATCCCACCAGCAGGATGGTGGCAATGCCTTGTAATTGTCCCAGAACCACTGTAATCACGGCGATGATGACAAAGCCAATCGGGAAAAAGGTCAGGCTTCGCGAGCGGACGATGATTCCGTAGCCCAGAACTGTGATGGATTGGATGAAGAGGGCAAAGAAGTAAATCAGTTGGTTTTGCTGGACCATTTGAACGTAACTTGTGCCGATCAGGATGAATTGCGAGAGCATGCCCATGATGAACGCTCCGGCTTTGCTACCGGCGCGAGTCAACAGATAGTGTTGGAACAGCCCCAACAAGGCGGCTCCAATGGAGAAGAACTGCGGCTGAGTGACGTTTAACTTATAGAGCAGGATAAAGTACGACCATAAATATAAGCCGTTGGCGGGAAAGGCCAAATAGACGTTCTTCTTGGTGAAAGCCTCGGCGGCCCACAGCGTGGCCGCTATTGCCACCGGGATGGCCACGTCTGCCCCTGTGAAGAATGGCGCGGCGCAGGAGACCAAAACCCCCAGCCCCAGCCCGCTCCGCATCAGCGTCAGGCCCCATTGCGCCAGGCGGGTTTGCTTCTGCACTAGGTAGCCAGCGGCGTAATGCGCCAGGGCAATGATCGCCACCGGATGAATCCATTTGTTGAAACCAATCAGGCGGAATAAGAACGCGGAGAAGATGGGCAGGGTCAATGTGAAGGCGTAGAAAAGCGTCGGGTTTTTGTAGAGCAGGCTATAGGTCAGGAAGAAGAGCGTGTAGGCCGCAAAGCCAAATGTGGCTAAGCCGTTCGAAGCTCCAAACAGGAAGAAGTAATTAATCAAAGCCAGCAAACCGCCCAGGGCGCGCAGGGGGATGCGTAACGGGCGCGGATGTTTGAAGGTGAGATGGGCGAGCAAGTCGGCGGACAGCCAGATGAGGCTATAAGCCAGCAAGTGCATGGAGATTTGGGTGACTTTGAAATCGCGCAGGACGAGGAATGCGCCAATGCTGAACAGGGTCGGGGCGCCTACTTCAAACAAGCCGTTTTTGCGGAGGAACATTTCTGCGACGAAGAGCAAGCTGATGACGAAGATATACCATCCGCTGGTTTCTTTGAGCAAAGCCAGGGAACTCAGCGAAATGAGCGCGCCTAAAATTAGGGCGCTGTTGCGAAGCATGAGCGACCAGTTTGTGCGGGAGCGAATAGCTAGACCCAGCAAGAGGTAGAAGATGGAAAGGATGGTCAGAACCGGGAGCCAGGCATCCAATTTGAAGTAGTTGAACGTGAAGATGAACGCCAGCGGCAAAGTGGCGGCGGGGATGTAACCCAGCCATGCACGGCGGTAAGCCAGCGCGTACACGCCGGTAAACGCTGTGTAAATCGCAAAGCTGATGGCGGCAGAACCGCTTGAAGCGCCCAGTAAGAGGAGGTAGTTGATCAGGGTGAGCGAGCCGCCAATGACGCGGATGATTGCGCTTAATGGGCGGGGATGTTTGAAGGCGAGATGCGCGATCAAGTCGGCGGACAGCCAGATGAGGCTGTAAATCAGCAAGTGAATAGTGGCTTGCGCCACTTTGAAATCGTTCAGGATAAGGAACGCCCCAATTGTGAAGAAGGTTGGCGCGCCCGCTTCAAACAGGCCGTTCTTGCGTAAAAGCATTTCCGCGACGAAGAGCAAGCCGATTACGAGAACATACCATCCGCCGTGTTCTTTTAGAAAGATCAAAGAATTCAGCGAAATGAGCGCGCCTAAAATCAGGGCGCTATTGCGAAGCATGAACGACCAACTTGCACGGAACTGGATGGCCAACCCAAGCAGGAAATAGAGGATGGAAAGGACTGTTAGCGTTGGGAGCCAGGCATCCAACTTGAAATGGTTGAATGTGAAGATGAACGCCAGCGGCAGGGTGGCGGCGGGGATGTAACCCAGCCATGCGCGGCGATAAGCCAACGCGTACACGCCGGTAAAAGCTGTGTAAATCGCAAAGCTGATGGCGGCAGAGCCGCTTGGCGCTCCGAGTAGGAGGAGGTAGTTAATCAGGGCGAGCGAGCCGCCAATGAAGCGGATTCCTGCGCTCAACAGGCGGGGATGTTTGTAGGCGAGGTGTGCGATTAGGTCGGCGGACAGCCAGATGAGGCTATAAATCAGCAGATGTATGGTGATGCGGGTGACGTTGAAATCGCGCAGGACGAGAAATGCTCCAATCGTGAAGAAAACCGGCGCGCCCATTTCAAACAGGCTGTTTTTGTACAGATACATTTCCGCGACGAAGAGTAAGCCGATGACAAGCACATACCATCCGCTGTGTGGTTTGAGCAGGACCAGAGCAGTCAGCGAAACGAGCGCGCCTAAAATCAGGGCGCTGTTGCGAAGCATGAGCGACCAGTTTGCGCGGGCGTGGATGGCCAACCCAAGCAGGAAATAGAAAATGGCAAGGACGGTCAGCGTTGGGAGCCAGGCGTTCAGGTTGAAGTGGTTGAAGATGAAGATGAAAGCCAGCGGCAGGGTGGCGGTGGAAACATAGCCCAGCCACGCGGTGCGATAAGCCAGCGCGTAAACGCCGGTAAAGCCTGCGTACACGGCAAAGATCACAGCCGCGTCGAGTGAGGCGTTGTACTCCCCAGCGACGGCGACTGTAATTGTATAAAGATATGCACAGGCGGCGAGGAGAATTCCGTAGGCTCGCATAGGAATGCGCCAACTGGCCAAATCCCGCCAGTCCTTCTTGAGGAATAGGTCGGGGAGCAGGAGCAAGAGGCTGACGAGGAAGACTTGGTAACTTCCCGGAATCAAGGCGCGAATGAACTCCAGGTTGAAGAAGGCAAAATAGGCGATGATGAAATTGAGCAGGGCCAAAGTCCACAAGGGCCATCTTGTGCGCAGGACGTGAAGCGCGGTGAGGATCGCGCCGCTTCCGGCGGTCACTAGCAACACCAGCCAAGCCTTGTGACCGAGGGCGGCCACTGAACTGCTGGCCAAAGTGAAGAGCCCAGCCAGGAGGAACGGCAGGCTGAATTTGGTCGCAAATTTGAAACGCCAAAAGCCTTCGCTGGCTACGGTTAAAATCGCTCCCCACAGGAAAAAGACCAAACTGGAACCAAGCGCCTGAAGGTTAAATGCGGCGATGATGAACCAGGGCAGGGGAATGAGCGCCGCAGTGGAGAGCCATTCAAAAATAAACTTCGGTTCGGTCTGCGCTGAGAGCGCGTAGAAGAGGCTTGCTAGAATCCAAACGCCAAGAGAGACCAAATGCCAAGTGGGGCTGGATGCGCTCCCATTGACTAGTTTTGCGCTGAAAATTGAAATTGAAGCGAGCAGGACGATCGCTTGAACCGCTTGCGTTGAAATGAAAAGCGGAAGCGCGAATTTTGCATCCTGCCATTTTCTTAAGAAGCGGACGCCAACCCAACCGAGGAGCGTCGCCAGCGCAAGCGTCAGCGTGTACAGTTCGGGTTCGGTGGCGAGCAGTTTGGCGAGGCTGTAGGCGGAAAGGAGCAATGCGCCAAACGCGGTGACGCTAAACAGGCGCGACTGATAGAGATAAACCCCGCCGCTCCAGAACAGCGCCATGAGGAGAAACAGGATGGTCCAGATAAAGGTGGTTCCATCTGCCGAGTAATTCAACGCGGAACGCAAAGATTCTTCAAGGCTGTTGCCGGTGATGGGGAGTAGAAACGAAAAAACGATGAATAAAGCAAAACTGGGCTGTGGAAGGCGTTTCTTGATGGCTACGGCCAGTCCGCCAAAGATTAACGTGCCGATGATTAAAATCGGCAAGCGCGCTCCGGGAACTGCCGCGCCTAAAATTGCGGCGGCGGCAATCACAAAAAATGCGCCGAGATATAAATAAATTTTGATGCTGGCTTCGCTGGTGAGCGTTTGCAGGAGCGTGGGGCGCGGGCCTTCGGGTTCTCGCGGTTTGGGCGCAGGTGCTGGAATTTTCGCAGGTTGAACGCTACGCACAGGCTTAGGTTGAGGAACTTGAACTTGTGCCGGCTGGGGAGTTTGAATAGGTTCAGGTTGGAGAATTTGCGCGGCCTGCGCGTCTTCTGTTGGCGTGGAAATTTCCACGGGTTGAGGAGGTTGTGCAGGGGCGGACTCTGCCGTCGGCGCGGGCTTTGCTGAAGGTTGAGGAGCCGGCTGAGGCTTGGCCGGAGCGACCAGGTCAAAATCGTAGCGGCGGCGCAAAACGTCGGCAACTTTGCTATTAATCACCCCGCCCATGACCCAGGCGCTGATTTCGCCGAGGAGGATTTTCCGAACCTCTTGATTGAGTTTGGCCAGATTGGCGCTTCTTTGAACGGCTTGATGCGTTTCCAGCCCCAGAGTTTCCAGCGCTTCTTTCTGGACCTGTGAGTCGTCGCTGTCCACGGCCAGCGCTTCCACCCGCTGACGGATGGCGACACTGCTGTATCTAATTCCGTGCAGGAGCCTCAACCCTTCCAGTTGAGTGGACGGCTTGGCGCTTTTTAACCTGCTTAAGATTGCATTCAGAATTTCCTGCTGACTCATGTTCTTGAAATACAAAGATGCGTCCAGCGGAACTGAATTGGGATGATCGTCTTGCGGCATGTTTACCTCGCTTCTGTCAGATGTTCTGAGAAACTTTTTAGAATGCGCCCATTATCCGCTAAAGCGATGCGTCATAAATGCCAAAAACTTTCAACCTGTAAAATTCGAGCTACGATCTGTAGTTTACTTTATCAAACGCGCTTCGAGGACGACCCCGCTTCGCGCCGGAATGACGGTTTGGTCTCCGCTGAATTTGGGACTGCCAAATAAAATGCGCGGTTTACCCGTCCACGGCAGGTGGATGGTTTGCTCCGCTTCTGAGACGTTGAAAACGACGATCACGTTTTTATTTTTAGACGAACGGGAATACGCCAAAATTGAGCCTTCGGCCCACAGGCGCTGATAGCTTCCGGAACGAAGCGCGGCATGTTCTGCGCGGAGTTGGATGCAGGCCTTTGCAAATTGGAGCAAGTCCTGATCCCATTTGCTCTTTTGCCAGGGGAAGGATTTGCGACAGTCCGGGTCGTGGCCGCCATCCAGCCCAATTTCGTCGCCGTAGTAAATGCACGGCGCGCCGGGGAAGGTGAAGACGAAAAGCCAGGCCAGTTTGAGCGCGGCTTTGTTTCCGCTGGCGCAAGTGAGGAAGCGCGGCATATCGTGGCTGTCCAGCAGGTTGAGTTGGGCGAAGTTTGCTTCTGGCGGGTAAAGGCTGAGGAGGCGATCTATTTCGTTGGCGAAGTCGCCAGCCTGGAGTGGGCGGATGCGGTCTTTAATCCCGCCTGCCTGCTGGACGATGGGCAGGTTCAAATGTTCTGCCGCAAAAAATCCCAGCGCGGCGGCCGTGATGGGGTAATTCATCACCGCGTCGAATTGATCGCCTTTTAGCCAGCGTTGGGCTTCGTGCCAAATCTCGCCGACCAGGTATGCCTCCGGGTTGGCCTTGCGAACCCGGACACGAAACTCGCGCCAAAATTCGTCGTCGTCAATTTCGGCAGGCACATCCAGCCGCCAGCCGTCAACGCCAAATTTAATCCAATGTTCCGCCACGTCAAAGATGAATTCGCGCACGGCGGGCGTGTGGGTGTTGAACTTGGGCAGGGCGGGTAAATTCCACCAGGCGCGATAGCCAATGGCCGTCAGGCTGTCTTCGTGTCTGAGGGCATGTTCTTCGTGGTGCGTGGGGTAGGCTCCCCAATGCCTTTTGCCGTTCAGCCGCTCTTCGTCGAAATAAAACCAATCGCGGTAAGGCGAGGCGGCGCCGGTTTCGAGGACGTGATGAAATTGCCAAAATCCGCGCGAGGCATGGTTGAAGACGCCATCCAGCACAATGCGGATGTTGCGCCGATGCGCCGCGGCGATTAATTTCTTCAACGCCGCGTTGCCGCCGAGGAGCGGGTCTACGTTGTAATAGTCGTAGGTGTGATAACGATGATTGGAAGCGGAAGCAAAGATCGGGTTAAGGTAGAGCGCGTTAATCCCCAGTTCTTGCAGATACCCCAATTTTTCGACGATGCCGTATAAATCGCCGCCTTTGAAGCCATACGTGGTTGGCGCTGAATCCCAACTCTCGAATGATAAATTTTTGGCGGAGTTGAGGGCGCTTTTTGCGAAACGATCTGGAAAAATTTGATAGAAGACCGCGTCCTTAACCCATGTAGGAGCCGACATAAATTTCCTATAAATAAGCTGGCTATAAAAGAGACGCGCGGGAGTTTGACCCGCGCGTCTCGTCTGTAAAATTGATTTTAGCGAATGGCTTTTTCCGTCACCGCGTCGAAGATGTGGAAATTGTCCATGTCGAAGACCATTTGCGGGGAGTTGCCCACGCGCAGTTTGGAGCGCGGGTCTACGCGGGCGACGAAGGAGTTTTTTCCGCTGACGAGGTAGAGCAGGGTTTCGTTGCCCATCAGTTCGGTCACGTCCACTTTGGCCACCACGCTTTGGGCGCTGATGTTTTGCGGGGCAAATTCCGGGTCGTGGATGTTTTCCGGGCGCAGGCCGAGGACCACGTCCTTGCCGACGGAGTCTTTATACGCTCCGACGCGGCTGGCCGGGATTTGAACCTGGAAGTCGCCGGTGTCCACAATGAATTTATCGCCGGTTTTGACAATCTTGGCGGGGAAGAAGTTCATGGCGGGGGAGCCGATGAAGCCGGCCACGAATAAGTTGTTGGGGTGATCGTACAGGTTTTGCGGGGTATCCAGTTGTTGTAGGTCGCCTTTGTTGATGACGGCGATGCGCGTGGCCATGGTCATGGCTTCGGTTTGATCGTGCGTCACGTAGATGAACGTGGTCTTGAGGCGCTGGTGCAGTTTGCTGATTTCGGCGCGCATTTGGACGCGCAGTTTGGCGTCCAGGTTGGAGAGCGGTTCGTCGAAGAGGAAGACCTTCGGTTCGCGGACGATGGCGCGACCGACCGCCACACGTTGACGTTGACCGCCAGAGAGTTGGCGCGGTTTGCGATCTAACAATTCCACAATGCCGAGGATTTCAGCGGCTTCGTTGACGCGGCGTTTGATTTCTTCCTTCGGTGTTTTGCGAAGCTTTAAGCCGAAGGCCATGTTGTCGAACACGGAAAGGTGCGGGTACAAAGCGTAGGATTGAAATACCATGGCAATGTCGCGGTCTTTGGGGGCCACGTCGTTAACCACGCGGTCGCCAATGGTGATTTCGCCGCCGGTAATTTCTTCCAGCCCGGCCAACAGGCGCAGGGCGGTGGTTTTGCCGCACCCTGAGGGGCCCACTAATACAAGGAATTCCTTGTCCTGAACCTCAATGTTCAGGTCTTTGATGATCGTGAGATCGCCAAACTTCTTTTGAATGTGATGATACGTAACGCTTGCCATGCTAAACAATCCTCCAGTCGGTAGAATATAGTGGCTCGATTATATTCCAGAAGCGCAAATCCGGGATGGTTTTGGCGGGGCAATTCGTGAGACTGGATTAAAGCAAAAACGGGCGGAATTACCCGCC
Source organism: Anaerolineales bacterium (assembly GCA_020851785.1). Taxonomy (GTDB): domain Bacteria; phylum Chloroflexota; class Anaerolineae; order Anaerolineales; family Villigracilaceae; genus Villigracilis. The sequence continues at coordinate 51,902 of JADZCC010000065.1, read as the reverse complement.
CGTTTTTGCGAAACAAGCTTATTTGGTTTTGAGCGTATCCCAGCCCGGATATTTGGCCTCACTGCCCAATTCCGCTTCGATGCGCAGGAGTTGATTGTATTTGGCCACGCGGTCGGAGCGGGCCGGAGCGCCGGTTTTGATTTGACCGGTGTTGAGGGCCACGGCCAAGTCGGCGATGGTGGCGTCTTCGGTTTCGCCGGAGCGGTGGGAGGTGACGGCAGACCAGCCGGCGCGCTGACACAAATCCACCGCTTCGATGGTTTCAGTCAACGAGCCAATTTGATTGACCTTCACCAGCAAGGCGTTGGCGGCATTTTCCTTAATCGCTTTGCGAACCCGTTCGGGGTTGGTCACCAGCAGGTCGTCGCCCACAATTTGAAGTTTGTCGCCGAGTTGGGCCTGCATCAACTTCCAGGATTCCCAATCGTCTTGCGCGAGGCCGTCTTCAATCGAAACGATCGGATAATCCTTCACCCATTTGGCCCAGAACTCCACCATTTGTTCGCCGGTGAGTTGTTTGTTTTCTTTGCGCAGGTTGTATTTTTTGGTCTTTTCGTCATACAGTTCAGAAGCGGCGGGGTCGAGCGCCAGCGCCACTTCTTTGCCGCGCCCGGCCTTGAAGCCCGCTTTCTCAATCGCGGCCAAAATCACTTCCAGCGCCTCTTCGTTGGTTTTGAGCGCCGGAGCATAACCGCCCTCGTCGCCAACCAAGGTGCTGTAACCCTTTTCTTTCAAGACGGATTTCAAGACGTGATAAATTTCCGCGCCCCAGCGCACGCCCTCGGTAAAGGAAGACGCGCCAAACGGCATGACCATGAATTCCTGCATGTCGGTGGATTGCCAGGCGGTGTGCGCGCCGCCGTTGAGGATGTTCATCATTGGCACGGGGAGCACGTGCGCGAACACGCCGCCCAGATAACGGTAGAGCGGCATCCCATAGGAATTGGCCGCCGCCTTGGCCACCGCCAAACTCACGCCGAGGATGGCGTTTGCGCCGAGTTTGGATTTATTTTTTGTGCCGTCCATTTCCAACATCAGCGCGTCAATGCCTTTTTGATCCGAAGCGTCCCAGCCGAATAAGGCGTCGGCGATGACGCCATTGACGTTCGCCACGGCCTTTGAAACGCCTTTGCCGAGATAGCGCTTTTTGTCGCCGTCGCGCATTTCGAGCGCTTCATGCTCGCCGGTGGAGGCGCCGGAGGGAACCGCCGCGCGGCCCCAGGCGCCGTCCATCAAAGCGACTTCCACTTCCACGGTCGGGTTGCCGCGCGAATCCAAAACTTCCAGCGCGGAAATGCTTTCAATTGTTGTGTCCATACTGAACTCCTGTGTAAATAATTCACTTTACGCAGTTTTGCATTCTCCCTCACCCTAACCCTCTCCCAAAAGGAGAGAGGGACTCCCTTCTCCGCCGGGAGAAGGGCAGGGGATGAGGGCGCGTAAGATGTGTAAATAATGCGATAAGTATAATCGCAAAACCTGCGCCGGATTTACGCTCCCTTGCTCTTTTCCTTGGCCGCTTTCATCAACCCCGCAAAGAGTGGGTGCGGCTTCATCGGGCGCGATAAAAATTCCGGGTGAAATTGACTCGCCACCATGTAGGGATGATCTTTCAACTCCACAATTTCCACCAGCCGCCCGTCTGGCGATAACCCGGAGAAGACCATGCCCGCGTCTTCAAACTGTTGGCGATAGGCGTTGTTGAATTCAAACCGATGGCGATGTCTTTCGTCCACGCGAGAGACTGCGTAGGCGTTGGCGGCTTTCGTCCCCTTGGCCAGCAGGCACGGGTACAGCCCGAGGCGCATGGTTCCGCCCAGGTCGGTGATTGAGCGCTGATCGGTCATCAAATCAATGACCGGATGTTCGGTGGCGCGGTCAAATTCTGCGGAGTTGGCGTCTTCCAAATCCAACACGCCGCGCGCAAAATCAATGCACATCACTTGCATTCCGAGACACAAGCCGAGGTAGGGAATTTTATGCTCGCGGGCATAACGCGCCGCAAAGATTTTGCCTTCAATGCCGCGCGAACCGAAGCCGCCCGGCACGAGGATCGCGTCCGCCTTTTTGAGCGCGTCCCAACTTTTATCTTTGGGCTTCTCAAGGTCAACGGAATGAATCCAACTGATTTCAACTTCCACGCCGTTGACGAGGGCCGCATGTTTCAGCGCCTCGCGCACGGACATGTACGCGTCTTGCAGTTCGACATATTTCCCAACCAAGGCCACCTGCACAGTGGGCTTTTCCTTTTTAACTTCCGCCACCAGTTTCTTCCAGGGATTCATATTGGGTTTTTGTTTGGAAGTCAGCCCCAATTTTTGAACGACGTATTCGCCCACGCCGAGCGTTTCGAGGAGCAGGGGAACTTCGTATAAAACCTGCGCGGTGGGCATGGGGATGACTGCGTCTTTTTCAACGTCGCAGAAGAGGGCGATTTTGTCGCATAAACTTTTTTCAATCGGCTGGTCGGCGCGGGCGATGATTAGGTTGGGAGAAATGCCAATCGAACGCAAGGCCGCCACGGAATGTTGGGTGGGCTTGGTTTTAATTTCGCCCGTCGCGCCGATGGTCGGGAGCCAGGTGACGTGCACAAACAGGCAGTTCTCGCGGCCGACTTCGTTGCGAAGTTGGCGCAAAGCTTCGAGAAACGGTTGCGATTCAATGTCGCCGACCGTTCCGCCAACTTCCAAAATGACGATCTCCGCATTGGTCTCTTTGGCGACCAGCCCAATGCGCCGTTTGATTTCGTTGGTGATGTGCGGAATCACTTGAATCGTCCCGCCTAAATAATCGCCGCGCCGCTCGTTGGAGATGATCTCGGCATAGACCTGCCCCGTGGTGAAGTTGCTCGAACGGCTTAAGCGGTTATCAATGAAGCGCTCGTAATGGCCTAAATCCAAATCGGTTTCTGCGCCGTCGTCTAGCACGTACACTTCGCCATGCTGATACGGACTCATCGTCCCCGGGTCCACGTTGATATACGGATCCAGCTTTTGCACGCCGACTTTGAAGCCGCGTTCCTTAAGCAATAGCCCCAGGGCCGCGGCCGTTACGCCCTTGCCAACCGAAGAGACCACGCCGCCGGTGAAAAATAAATATTTTGTTGCCATGTTTAATTCCTTTCAAGCTCCATCCAATGATTTTTTATAGGACTTACGCAAAACCCCAAGGCCAAGCCGCGAATTTCGCTAATTCACGCGAATTGTTTTTTAAAATTAGCGAAATTCGTGTAATTCGCGACAAAAGATTTTGATCTGCGTAAGTCAAGTTTTATAAACCTGATTGATCCAGTTCCCAGACAAAGAGAATGGGAGGGCGTTTAAGCCCTCCCATTCGGGATTGTGTTGCGTTGTGGGTGAGAATTGGTTTGCGTTTCATCCGACCAGTTTGGTCAGGTCTTCCGCCGCGCGGCGCATTTCGAGGAAGATCATGCCCAGTTTGGCGTCCTGCCGGGCCATGGCGGTCAAAACCGCTTCGTCGCCGATGGAGGTTAACACAATGGCGCCTTTATCGCCCTTAATGTAAACCTGTTCCAGCCCGCCGCGCCCCAATTCGCCTGAAATGCGCTCGCCCAGCGAGAGCATCGCCGCAGACATCGCCGAAACGCGGTCTTCCTCCACGCCTTGTTGCAAAGCGGAGGCCATAATCAGCCCGTCCACCGAGACGACGGCCGAAGCTTCAATATCCGGCGCAGAAGCCTGCATGTTTCGTAAGCGCTCCACCATTTGTTCAGAACGGGATTTTGCCATGACGCGATCTCCTCATCGTATTTATCACGCACAGAGTTTACCAGAAAAAGAAAATTTCGAGTATTGCCCGCGCATTTCAATTCCGAAAACTGGCGAGATTTGACCCGCCCTCCGCTTCATGTTAAACTTACCGATTGCCATGCTCCAAGCATTTTTGCTTTTAACCCTCTTTTTTCAAAACGCCACAGCGACGCTCACTGCGCCACAGCCCGGCGAGGTTTTGCGCGGGCAGGTTGAGATTCACGGCACGATGGATTTACCCAACTTCTCTTCAGCCGAACTGGCGTTCTCCTTCGCTTCAGACTCCGCTCAAAGTTGGTTCGTCATCCAAACCTTTCCCCAGCCCAAAGCGGATTCGCCGCTCGCCATTTGGGACACCACCGCCATCACCGACGGCGAATATGATTTGCACTTGCGCGTCCACTTTCAAGACGGTTCCGTGCAGGACGCTGTGATCAAAGGTTTGAAAATCCAGAACGAAGTTCCGCTGGCCACGCAAACCCCAACCGAAGTCTTTGAAATTGCCGCGTCCGCCGCGCCGCAAGCCGAAGCGACGCAACTTCCCCAGCCTACCGCCACGCTTTTCTTCGCCCAGCCTACCGACCTGCCCGCCAACCCCGCTTCGCTGAATAGCGCCGCCATCCCCGCCGCCTTTTTGCGCGGAGCCTTAACCGTCATCATCGTCTTCCTTTGCGCCGCCTTGCTTTTATACCTGCGTAAAAAAATCTAACCCAACCTTCAACCTCTAACCTGTAACCTTCAACCTGACCCCATGACAGACACCTACCTCCTGATTGGCCTCGGCAACCCCGGACGCGAATATCTCAACACCCGCCACAATATTGGCTTTATGCTTGTTGACCGGTTAACGATTCGCCTGAATGCGCGGGGCATGAAAATGCAATCCAACGCCATTGTCATTTCCACGCATTACGAAGAACGCACGGTTATTTTGGCCAAGCCGCAAACGTACATGAACCTATCCGGCCAATCCGTGCAGGGGCTTTTGCATTTCTACAAAGTCCCCATAGAAAATTTGCTCGTGGCGCATGACGATTTAGACCTGCCCTTCGGCACGCTTCGCATTCGTCCGGGCGGCGGTCCCGGCGGGCAACGCGGCATGGCCTCCACAATTGAAAAGCTCGGCACGCAGGAATTTCCACGTTTGCGTTTAGGCATTGGCCGCCCGCCCGGCAGGATGGATCCAAAAGATTACGTCCTGCAGGATTTTTCAAAAGATGAGACAAAAGCCCTGCCAGAGGTGTTGGATCGCGCCGCGGACGCGACGATTGAGTTTATGCTCAAAGGCCTCAATGCCGCCATGAATAAATTTAATGGAGATGGAGAGAGTAAAAAGTAACGCGCACGCTTCTTTCTATTCTCTAATTCTCTAATTCTCTAATTCTCTAATTCTCTAATTCCATGCAATCCCTTCTCGATTCACTTCGCGCGCTTCCAGAATATCAAAACCTGCTGACGAATCTCTCGGCGGGTAAACGACTCTCCGGCCTGGGCCTGCCGCGTTCTGCGCGTTTACCTGTTTTGACGGCGCTCAGGGAGAATTTGCCCGTCCCGATTTTGTTCGTCACCGACCGCGCCGATCACGCCCTGGCCTTGTTTGACGAATTGGGCTTTTGGTTAAAGCCTGCGCGCTTTTTGTTTGCGGAACCCAACCCCTTGTTTTATGAAGAAGCGGCCTGGGGCGTTTCCACGCGCCGTGCGCGCTTGCAGGCCTTAACGGCCCTGTCGGCGTATCATTTGCCGTTTATCTCCAAGCCGCAAGAGCCGCCGGTGATTGTCGCTTCGGTGCGCTCGCTGATGACGCGCACCCTGCCGCGCCGCGACTATCTCAAAGCGTGTAAAAAACTTTCAGTCAACCAGACCAGCCAACCCGAAGCCCTTCTGCGCGAATGGACGCGAAGCGGCTATCAACGCGTGAATACCGTTTTGGAAGCCGGTCAGTTTTCACATCGCGGCGGCATTCTGGATATTTGGGCGCCAACCGAATTAAACCCCACACGTTTGGATTTCTTCGGCGATGAAATTGAAACCATCCGCAGTTTTGACCCAGCTTCGCAACAGACCCTCCAAAAGTTGGAGAGCGTTTTGGTCACTCCGGCGCGCGAGTATTTGCAACCGGCGGGCGAGGTCGCTGAAAATTTAAGCGAATTTCATTTGCCGCTTTTGCATCCACAGTCTGCATCTTTGGTAGATTATCTTCCGCAAAACGCCTTGATTTTGTTTGATGATTTAAGTTTGATTGAAACCAGCGCCAATGAAATTGAAGAACAGGCGGTAAAGTTTAGGCAGGAGAGCCTTGCCGAAGGCGCGCTGGCCGCGTCGTTTCCCGTGCCGTATGTGCCGTGGTCGGAATTGAGCGACGCTTTGCAAAACCTGCCCACGTTGGAGTTGGGACATTCCACCGAGTTGGCGGAACATGAAGCGGGCATTGAACTTGGCGGACGCTTTGGGCACGACGAGCGCTTTGGCGGACGGCTGAAACCGTTTGTGGATTACCTGGCGAAGATTGTGGAGCGCGGCGATTTAACCTGGATTGTCTCGCGGCAGACTCCGCGTTTGCAGGAGTTGTGGACCGAGCATTATCCCAACTCCGAGCCGGCCAACCTGCAGTTTGTGGAGGCTTCGCTTTCCGAAGGCTTCACCTTAACTGCCGATGCGCTTGCTCCGATTCATTTAATTACCGATTCTGAAATCTTCGGCTGGGAGCGCCCGCAACCGCGCATTCGACAGCGCCAGGTCGCCGAGACGCCAGAGTCGATTTATGCGGATTTACAAACGGGCGATTATGTCGTCCATGTGGATCATGGCGTTGGAAAGTTCAACGGGCTGATTCAGCGTCAGTTGGACGGCCATGAAAGAGAATATCTGGCGGTGGAATATGAGCGCGGCGATATTTTGTATGTGCCGGTGCATCAAGCCGATCGTCTGACGCGCTATGTGGGCGCGGAGGGCGGCGCGCCCGGCCTGGATAACCTCGGCGGGCAGGCCTGGCAGGAGACCAAAGCAAAGGTCAAAGAAGCGGTTCAAAAAGTCGCCGAAGATTTGCTGGATTTATACGCGCGTCGTCAGGTCGTGACGGGCTTCGCCTTTGCTGAAGATACGCAATGGCAAAAGGAATTGGAAGATAGTTTTCCCTACGTTGAAACTGAAGACCAAAAACGGGCGCTGACGGAAATTAAACGCGACATGGAACGCGCCCGCCCAATGGATCGCCTACTCTGCGGCGATGTGGGCTACGGCAAAACGGAAGTGGCCTTGCGGGCCGCTTTCAAAGCGGTGATGGGCGGGCGGCAGGCGGCGATCCTCGTCCCCACCACAGTGCTGGCGCAACAACACTTTGAAACTTTCTCTCAACGGCTGGCGGCTTTTCCCGTTAAAGTAGAGATGCTTTCGCGCTTTCGCACGCCGCGCGAACAGACTGAAATTTTATACAAGCTCGCGCAAGGCGAGGTGGACATTGTGATTGGCACGCATCGTTTAATTTCGGCGGATGTGCAATTCAAAGATTTGGGGCTGGCGATTATTGACGAAGAACAGCGCTTTGGCGTGACGCACAAAGAACACCTGAAGAAACTGCGGACTGAGGTGGACGTGTTGACGCTCACCGCCACGCCGATTCCGCGCACGTTATACATGGCGCTGACCGGCGTGCGCGATATTTCCAACCTAAACACGCCGCCCGAAGAACGCCTGCCGATTGTGACGCACGTCGGCCCGTACTCTCCGCGTTTGGTGCGTCAGGCCATTTTGCGCGAACTGGAACGCGGCGGGCAAATCTTCTTCGTCCATAACCGCGTGAACACCATTGAAGCGATGAAGGCCCATCTCAATCAACTTGTGCCGTCAGCCCGCGTGGATATTGGACATGGACAAATGGCGGAACAGCAACTGGCCGCCGTGATGCGCCGCTTTACGTCCGGCGAAATTGATATTTTGTTGGCCACGACGATCATCGAATCGGGGTTGGATATTCCCAACGCCAATACGCTGATCGTGGATCGTGCGGATACCTTTGGGTTGGCGCAACTCTATCAACTGCGCGGCCGGGTGGGGCGCGGCGCGTTGCGAGCCTATGCCTATTTCTTCCGACATAATAAAATGTCACCCACGCAGGAAGGCCAGCAAAGGCTGGAGGTAATCGCCGAGAACACGCAACTTGGCGCGGGCTACTCCATCGCCATGCGTGATCTGGAAATTCGCGGAGCGGGTGAATTGCTCGGCACGCGCCAGCACGGTTACATTCAATCCGTTGGCTTTCACCTTTATACGCGCATGTTGGCGGATGCGGTGAGGCGCTTGCGAAAATTGGCGGGGGACCATCTAAAGTTGGACCTCTCCAATTTGGATGGCGCTTTTGGAGCGTTTAGTCTGCCAATTTCCGTGCCGGTCAATGTGGATCTGCCGCTGGCGGTGGGCATTCCGAATAGCTATATTGCCGATCAGGATTTACGCTTGCGCCTGTATCGGCGCATTGCAGATTTGCGCGATGAAACTGAACTCGACGCGCTCGGCTCTGAATTTAGAGATCGCTTCGGTCAACTGCCGGAAATGGTTCAAAATTTGTTTTATCAAATTCGGGTGAAACTGCGCGCCGAAAAAGCGGAGCTTTCTGCGGTCAGTTGGGAAGCGGGGCAGATTCTGCTCAAGTATCCGACAGCCGCCGAAGGGTCCGAAGCGAAGCGTCTGCCAGATTTGGGAAACGGCGTGCGTGGCGGAAAATCCGCTTATTGGGTTGCCATCTCCAAAGAAGAAATTTGGACGGCGAAGTTACTGAATGTATTAGCCCAGTTGAACGCTGGAAAATAAAAAATAGGAGAAGAGAGAGAGATGAAGAAGTTTTTGTGTTTATTGGTATTGGTCGGCGTATCGCTGGCTTGCGCCGGAGGCCCGCCAGCTACCGAACAACCCGCGGATTTGGACGCGGTTGTGCAAGCGACCTTTGCCGCGCTCACCGCTCAGGCGGCAACCGTTGCAACGGCTGAGCCTTTAGCCACCGCCACGCAACCTGCTGAACAACCTGCCACCTCTGAGTCTGTTCCAACCACCGAACCTTTGGGGAGCATCGCCGGGACGTTGAGTTACCCGTCGGAACAAATTCCGCCGCTGATGATTGTCGCCTATGGCGAGGATGGCTATTACAACTACATCCTCACCATGGCCGGCGAGGGCGTTTATCAAATGGACAACCTGCCCGTCGGGACTTATCAAGTCGTCGCTTATACGATGGATGGCGAACTTTCCGCTGGATATTCGCAAGCGGTTCCCTGCGGACTTTCGGTGGATTGCCCAGACCATAGCTTGATTTCGGTAACAGTTACGGCCGATGAGGTGACTCAAAATATCAACCCGCAGGATTGGTACGCGCCGGAAGGTAGCTTCCCGCCCATGCCGGCTCAATAACAAACGGAAGGCTGACTCTGTTTCAAAAAGCGCCCCCACTCTGATTAATTTAGAGCGGGGGCATCTGTTTTCCCCATTCGGTCTCGGGTTATTTTTTTGGCAAGGAAGCCATCTCTCTGGCGACGAACTTCAAATACGTGCGCGTGATTCGCAGGCACGACCAGAGCGCCAGCAGGGAAATCATGGCGCCCCCAACGGCGACCAAAACGATGGTTGAGTTGTCGAAATTGAACGCCGCGATGGTTCCTGTGGTGAGGATGGAATTGGCGAGCAGTAAGTAATATGGAATGGAAGCGCTATGAACTTGTCGTTTGGTTTGCTGAAGTTGCCGCTCCCGCGTTTTGCGGTCATGCGAAAGTTGATGCGTCTTCAGTTTTGGCGAGACGCTTTTGTCCGTTGAGTCTTCGTCGGAGGTTTTTGAATCGAGATAGATTGCGGCGATAAAGAAAATCATATTCAAGACGACGGGGAGATAGACCCACCCTGTGGCGCAGGCGGGTTGATTTGCTACGCAGTTCTTTGTGACTCCCATGTAGGTCGTCAGCCCCATGACGGCGGGCAGACCTAAAATCGCCAACTCGCGGCTGGTACGGATGCGACTCTTGAGTGAGTTCATCCAATCCAGGCGCCCATCTTTTGCTTTTTTCAAACTAAATTCAAGGTCATTTTGCGGAAAGGGATCGCTCCCTTTGAAGTTGGGGTGTTCGTCAAGATATTTCGCGCCCTGTTTGATGCGTAGCAGGTGTTCCGCGGGGGTGAGCATCGTATCTGCCAACTTGTCGAAGACGACTCCCAGCAAATAGGCCAGGCCTAGAAATCCGATCAGCGCTTCGTTTTGTAAAAACGCCGGATCAATCCCTTGACCCTTCCAAAACGGCAGGACGAAGGCGCTCAGGGCGAGAATGCCCGCCAAAATGAGTTCAATGCTAACTTGGGCAGTATTCATCCGGTCCGCCTGATCGTTTGCGCCGCGTCTCGCAGAGCCTGCTTGCCTTCTTCAAACGATAGAATCTCCAAGGCCTTTTTTTGCGATACCCATTGAAGCGCGCGATCCTCGTCCGCTGTGGTCGTCTTTATGTATTGCACAATATAGTATTGGACGGTAATTTCTTCATTTTTCATTGGATATGATTGTGTCGGGCCTTTTTGGATAACCTTCCCAACGACTCCCGCTTCCTCTCGTAATTCTCTCAATGCGGCTTTTCGCGGGGTCTCGCCTTTTTCGATATGTCCCTTCGGCAGGATCCAATGCTCGCCGGAGGATGACTCAACAATCAGATAAGTCTTCCGTTTGCCCTTTTCCTGAAAGACGACACAGCCTGCATGGGTGAGTTTTTGAGATTTCATCTTGATTCAAGTATAGCATGGCGGACGTGGAATTTGCATTTTTCGCGGTAAAATAGAACACTCGTTCGCTCAATTGCTCAAATATAGGTAACCATGGAATTCAAACTTCAAGCTCCTTTTCAACCAATGGGCGATCAGCCCGAAGCCATCCGCGGATTGGTGGGCGGCGTGCAGGCCGGAAAGAAACATCAGGTTTTGCTCGGCGCCACCGGCACAGGGAAGACCTTTGCCATCGCGTCGGTGATTCAGGAATTGCAAAAACCGGCGCTGATTATGGCGCACAACAAAACGCTGGCCGCGCAGTTATATGCCGAGTTCAAGGAATTCTTTCCACAGAACGCAGTTTCCTATTTCGTCTCTTATTATGATTATTATCAGCCGGAAGCCTATGTGCCGCGGCGCGACCTGTTCATTGAAAAGGAGACGGAAATCAATGAGGAGATTGAGCGTCTGCGGCTTGCGGCCACGACTGCGCTGGTTTCGCGGCGCGACGTGATCATCGTCGCTTCGGTTTCCTGTATTTACGGGTTGGGCAACCCCGAAGAATTTAACAAAGGCTCCGTAAATTTAAAGGTGGGGGAGTTGTATCGGCGCAATGCCCTGCTGAGGCGGCTGATTGAGTCGCAATATCAACGCAATGATCTGGAATTGCGCTCCGGGACCTTTCGCGTGCGCGGCGACACGTTGGAGATCATCCCCGCCTATGAAGATAAGCGCGGCTATCGCGTTGCCTTCTTTGGCGATGAGGTGGAGCGGATTACGCAATTCAGCCCGTTGACTGGCGAGATTTTTGAAGAGCCGCAAGAGATTGCGATTTTCCCCGCCAAACAATATTTAACCGATGCAGATAAAACGAAAGATGCGATTGCAGACATTGAACAGGAACTGGAGGAGCGTACCGCCCAGTTTCGACAGGCTGGAAAGATTTTAGAAGCCCAGCGGCTGGAACAAAGGACGCGCTACGATTTGGAAATGCTCAAGGAAGTGGGTTATTGCTCGGGCATTGAAAATTATTCCCGTCATTTTGATCGGCGTGCGGCTGGCACGCATCCGTGGACGATGATTGACTTCCTGCCCAGCGACTATTTGCTGGTGATTGACGAAAGTCACATGACCATTCCGCAAATTCGCGGCATGTATAACGGCGACCGCGCCCGCAAGGAAACGCTGGTTGAGTATGGCTTTCGTTTGCCGAGCGCGATGGATAATCGCCCGCTCAAATTTGACGAGTTTGAAGAAGTGATGGGCCATACCATTTACACTTCCGCCACGCCCGGCCCGTATGAATTGGAACACGCCGAGCAAACCGTGGAGCAAATCATCCGCCCAACCGGTTTGGTAGATCCGCAGGTTTCAGTGCGCCCGACCAAAGGGCAGATTGACGACTTGGTGGGCGAAATCAATCAGCGCGTTGAAAAGCGCGAGCGCGTTTTGGTCACTACGCTCACTAAACGCATGTCGGAAGATTTGACGAAATACCTGCATGAGTTGGGCATCAAGGTTCAGTATTTGCATTCGGAGGTGGAGACGCTGGAGCGCATTAGCATTTTGCGCGACCTGCGCTTGGGGACGTTTGACGTGTTGGTCGGCATCAATTTACTGCGCGAAGGGCTGGACTTGCCCGAAGTTTCATTGGTGGCGATTTTGGATGCGGACAAGGAAGGGTTTCTGCGTTCGGATACCGCGCTATTGCAGACGATTGGGCGCGCGGCGCGCAACGCCAACGGCACGGTGATCATGTATGCAGATCGGACAACCGATTCGATGAAGCGCGCAATTGACGAAACGAATCGTCGCCGCGCCAAGCAGGTGAAATATAACGAAGAGCATGGCATCGTGCCAATCAGCATCACCAAAGCCATTCACGACCTGACCGAAGAGTTGACTTCGAAAGTCGGCGAAGCCAAGGGCGAGTATCGCGTCAAGACGGATATTCCGCGCAACGAACTGCGGCAGATTGTCCATGAAATGGAAAAGCAAATGAAGGACGCCGCCAAGAATTTGGAATTTGAAAAAGCGGCCGCTCTGCGCGACGAGTTATACGACTTGAAAAGTTTGCTGGCGGAAGATGAAAGCCTGAAACCCTGGGAGCGGATTAAACTGCTTACCGGCGAAGAGTAAACGAAAAATTTGCGAAGGATAACTCCTTCGCAAATTTTTTTAGATGAACGTCGCAATCTCGTTTAGCGGCTTTTTGGTAATCGTGGGGACGTCTGCATCTTTCGCCGGGAAGCCTGTTACCAACAAAAGAAACGGTTTTTCGTCTGACGGGCGATTCAGAATCGTGTTGAGGAATCCCATTGGGCTGGGGGTGTGCGTCAGCGAGACCAAGCCTGCGTTATAGATCGCCGCGATCAAAAAGCCCGTCGCAATCCCAACCGATTCGTGGACGTAATAATTTTTCACCTTGCGTCCGTCGGGCAGAGCGCTGTGATTCTTTCCAAAGATGGCGATCAAATACGGAGCGTCTTCAAGAAATGGCTTGTGTTCGTCCGTGCCGAGCGGGGCGAGGGCTTCGAGCCACTCCTTCGGCGCTTTGCGCTGATAAAACTCTTTTTCTTCTTCCTCTGCCGCCACGCGGATTTCATGTTTGACCTTCGGGTCGCTGACCACGACAAAATGCCAGGGTTGAAAGTTCGCCCCGCTGGGCGCAGTCCCTGCGGTGACGAGACATTCCTCGATCACTTCGCGCGGAACAGGCTTGTCTGAAAAATGGCGAACCGTTCGGCGGCGTTGCATGTGGGCGCGGAAGTCCGTTGCGCGGCGAGACATTTCTTCGGGCGGATATTCGGTGAAACTCAAGGGCTGGAATTTTGCGACAGACATTTATCCTCCAATAAGATAAAAATGCAGGGCGGGATTGTCACGCCCTTGTGAAATTCTATCATCTCATCTTGTATAGTTTTGGGAAATTCGTAAAAGACCCCTCATCCCCAACCCTTCTCCCGTTGGAGAAGGGTGTTGACTTCCCTCTCCCTTTGGGAGAGGGTTAGGGTGAGGGATTTTTATACCTCAACAACCTCAACGTATTCGCCACAACCACCAGTGTGCTTCCCTCGTGAAAGACGACGGCGATTCCGATGCTGATGATTCCTGTCACAGAGGTGATAATCAACAAAGCGATCACGCCGAGCGCGATAACCAGATTTTGAATGATGATCGCGCGTGTGGCGCGACCCAAGCCGACGGCGAAGGGCAGTTTACTCAGGTCATCGCCCATCAATGCAACATCGGCAGTCTCCAATGCGACATCCGTTCCTGCGCCGCCCATTGCGATTCCAACAGTTGCGTTTGCCAAAGCGGGCGCATCGTTGACTCCATCGCCGATCATGGCGACCTGCCCATATTCTTTCACCAACTCGCGGATGATCGTCAATTTATTTTCGGGCATCAGGTCGGCGCGAAATTCGGTCAAGCCGATCTCGTTTGCAATCGCGGATGCGGAACGCGCGTTATCGCCTGTGAGCATGATGGTGTGCGCCACGCCAGAATTTTTGAGCGCCTGCATCGTCGGCGCGGCTTCACGGCGCAACGTGTCTGCCAGCGCGATCAAACCCGCCAGCGTTTTGTCCACCGCGATCCACATCAACGTTTTGCCTTGTCCTTGCAAAGCCTCGGCGCGCGCAATCGCTTCAGGCGAAAGCGTTACGCCTGCTTCGTTCATCAACTTTTGATTGCCGATCCAAATCGTTTTGCCGTTCGACGCGGCGCGCAAGCCGCGTCCCGTCAGCGACTCGACATCGTCCACGGCGGAGACAGGCAGACCCTGCGTCTGAGCCGCGCGGACGACCGCCTGCGCCAACGGATGCGCGGAGCGCGATTCCAATCCTGCCGCGATGGAAAGTACATCCGCTTCTTTCCACGCCGACGGCTGAATCGCCACCACATCCGTCACCTCGGGCTGACCGTGAGTCACGGTTCCAGTTTTGTCGAAAGCGATGGCTTTGAGCAAACCGAGGTTTTCAAGATGCGCGCCGCCTTTGACCAACACGCCATTTCGCGCGGCTTGCGCCACGCCCGCGAGAATTGCAGATGGTGCGCCGAGCGCGAGGGCGCATGGCGACGCGGCGACCAGAAGAGTCATTGCGCGTAAAAATGATTCACGGAATGGAAAACCAAAGAGGGGAGGAACAACAATGACGAGCGCGGTGAGAACGAGAACGGCTGGGACGAAGACCCGTTCAAATTTCTCGACCGTTTGCTGAGTCGGCGATTTTTGCGCTTGTGCCTCTTCGACCATTTTCATCACCCGCGCCAGCGTGGAGTCTTTTGCGAGACGAGTCACTTTCACTTCCAACGCGCCTTCGCCGTTGACCGTGCTGGCGAAGACCTGATCGCCCGTTGTTTTATCAACGGGAAGCGATTCGCCCGTGACGGAAGATTGGTCAATGCCAGAATCTCCGTCGAGGATGATTCCGTCAACGGGAATCCGCACGCCAGGGCGGACGATGACGACATCGTTGAGTTGCAACGACTCAACGGGGAGTTCCTGCTCTTTGCCGTCGCGTTTCACCAATGCGGTTTTTGGCGCAAGGTCCGCCAATGCGCGGACGGCGCGGCGCGCGCGGTCTAACGCGCGTTCTTCCAAGGCGTGACCGAGGCTGAATAAAAAGAGGAGCAGAGCGCCTTCGGCAAATTCACCGAGGAGTGCCGCGCCGATGGCGGCAACGACCATGAGTCCGTCTGTGTCCAAGCGGCGTTCGCGGAGCGCGTGCCACGCATGGCGCGAAATATCCCATCCGCCGAGGAGGTATGCGGTGGCGAAGAGTCCGATGCTGAGATAGGTGGGAAATCCAAAGAACGAATCGCCGAGCCAGCCGACGAGCAGGAACAAGCCCGAAAGCAGGCTGAATAGCAATTCTCGATTCTCTTGCAAGCGCGCCTGAAATTCATTGAGCGGAATTTGATACCCTAGCGAGCGGACTCGCTTTTCAACGGCGGCGCGATTGATTTTGTGATTGTCGTATTCGATCCACATCGTTTCGGTGGGATAGTTGACGTTGACCGACAACACGCCATCCATGCGTCCAACGCTATGTTCGATGACCAGACTGCAATCGGAGCAATCCATGTTTTCGATGGGAATCGCTTCGTGATGATAGCGGTTGACGATCTGCGCGCCCGCCAGTTCGGCGAACCGCTTCACGTCGGATAGAGTCAGCAGGTTGGGGTCGTAGTGCAGGCACAGGTCAATCGGCGTTTTGTCGCGTTCCACGTGGGCGCGGAAGATCCCTTTTTTATTTTGAAGCGCCGTTTCAAGCCGCGCGAGACATTCGTCTTTTTCGTTCTCGACGCCAGGGAGCAATAACGGGATGTCAATGTCAATGGTTTGTTCCATGAATGATTCCTTGTAGGTTATTTGTGTTCCACATGCTCAAGCCCCATACGGTAAAGTTTTTCTATGTGATCGTCGTCGAGGCGATAGAAGACTTGTCTGCCTGCTTTGCGCGCGCGGACGAAGCGCATCTGCCTCAGCCCGCGCAGTTGATGCGACACGGCGGATTCAGTCATGGTCAGCTTTTCAGCAAGCGCATTAACGCCCAATTCTCCATCGAGAAGTAGGGAGATGATCCGCACGCGGCTGGCATCGCTGAGGGCGCTGAAGAGTTCGGCAAGTTGGATGGCTTTGAGTTCGGTGAGCGTCATAGTTGAATAGTTGAGCAAGTGTTCATATATTACGGGATTAACCAACCCTTGTCAAGAGGCAAGGGTTGGTTACTAGAGTTGCTTCTGTTTTTAGCGGATAGGAAACGGAGAAGCGGATGGGCATGTTCATCCGTTTCTCCGTTTGAATCATCCGTTAATCCCCAATTGGCACGATCATCACGCTGGCTTTGATGTGATGCCGTAAATCGCTGATCACCGTTCCATGAATTAGGTCGGAAACGCCGGAATGACCATGCCCGCCGACGACGACCAATTCTATCTTTAAGTCGTTAATCATTTTGGCCAGTTCTTTGCCGGGTTCGCCGCTCCCAACCTGCCAGTTGGCCTGCACGCCATTTTCGAGCATTTGTTGCGTGATAGTCTCCAGGCGCTCGCGGTCTGCCAGCGTTTCAGAATCTTCGCCTTCGGCGCCAAGCCTGCGGGCCACCGGACTTTCCACAACGTGTAAAAGCGTTAGTTGTGTTTCGGTTTTATCAATGAAGCGTAAACTTTCAGCGAGGAGTTTCTCGTCTTTTCCTGAGAAATCCAAAGCCACGGCGATGCGCTGATAGGGCTCCGGGCGCTGAAGCGGGACGTTGGCTTGCGAAGTTGCGCGGTGAATGCCGCCGACATGAAATCCGTTTTGCTTGCGAAGCCAGGGATGCAGAATGACGTATAACAATAAGAGTCCAAGCCCAATGATGAGTGGAATAACCGTTAGCTGAATCATCCAAGCGTTTGTTCCAGCTTCGGCAATCCACTCGTTGAGCTGGTCAATAATCAGCTTGATGTTCAGCGCCAGGATGACTCCGGCGACGAGCCAGGCCAGCGCTTGAATCTTGCGCCCGATGGTGAATTCGCCCATCCGGCGTTTATCTGCCACGGCGTTGATTAATGGAATGATCGCAAAGGGGAGTTGAAGCGAAAGCACAACCTGGCTAAGCACCAGCATGGCGCCGGTGGCGTTTTCTCCAAAATGGGCGATGACCAAAACTGCGGGGACGACGGCCAATAATCGGGTAATTAAGCGGCGGAGCCAGGGGCGAATCCGCAGGTTGAGGTAACCCTCCATCACAATTTGACCGGCGAGCGTGCCAGTGATCGTGGAACTTTGCCCCGAGGCAAGGAGCGCGATGGCAAACGCAATCGGCGCGATGGAGGCGCCGACCAGCGGCTCCAGCAGGTGATAAGCGTCTTGAATTTCAGCCACTTCAAAATAACCGTTTTTATGAAAGACGGAAGCGGCCATGACCAGAATTGCGGCGTTGATGAAGAAGGCGATGTTCAGCGAGAAGGTGGTGTCAATCGTGTTCCAACGCAGGGTCTTTTTGACCTCTTCCGAATCGCGCCCAATTTTTCTGGTTTGCACGAGCGAAGAATGTAAATATAAATTATGCGGCATGACCGTTGCGCCTAAAATGCCGATGGCGATGTATAAGGCGTTTGCGTCTGGTAGGGTGGGGACAAAGCCGCGCACGATTCCGCCCCAGTCTGGTTGCCCCAAGATGATTTCAATAAAGAAGGCCACGCCGATCGTCCCAACCAGCGAGATAACCACGCTTTCCAGTTTGCGAATCCCGGCATGAGATAAGAGCAACAACAAAAAGGTGTCCAGCGCGGTGAGAATTACGCCGTAGAACAGTGGAATGCCAAAGAGCAATTGCAAGGCGATGGCCGAGCCGATCACTTCCGCGAGGTCGCAGGCGGTGATGGCGATTTCCGCGAGAATGTACAGCGGGATGTTGACAATCGGCGGATAATCTTCGTGACAGATTTGGGCCAGATCGCGGCGGCTGACGATGCCCAGTCGCGCCGCGAGGCTTTGCAGGAGGATGGCCATCAAATTGGACATGAGCAAGACCCAGATCAGGGCGTAGCTGTAGCGACTTCCGCCAGCGATGTCCGTTGCCCAGTTGCCCGGGTCCATATAGCCGACGGAGACCATCAAGGCCGGCCCGGCGATGGCCAGCCAGCGCTTCCAGGACGAGATTTTGGCCGGGACGATGACGGTCTCGTGCACTTCAGAAAGAGAGACGTGCGGATTTTTTTTCATAAAATTTCCTCTGCTAGAGTTATTGATAGTTAAAATGATTGCGGATTAATTTCTGCCAGCGTCTTTGCCGATGCCAGAAGAAGACATTGGCAAAAAGCCAGGCAAAAAAAGTTAATACGCCTGCTTCTACTTCCACCTGATCGGTATAGCGCGTTTTCTCGTCGCTGACTTGGTCAATTGTGATGAGATGACGCCAGGTTTTAATGAGTTCGCCCCCGCCATCGTCTAACATGGTATGTAAATGATGACGTTCACGCTCTGGCGTAGGCTTGATTCGAATGGTTTGTTTGCCGAATGAGAGAACTCCAAAGAATTTCATGTCCACAATATATTCGCCGGTTTGCCAAAGCTCAGGCAGAGGCGTTTGATCCAACGGAATGAATTTGAAAAGGGGACTGCCGACATAATGTAGGAGTTTTGTCTTTTGAACTTCCTGGCAAACCAATTCGGGTTTTGCAGGAAGGATGGTTGAGATTTTTACAAGCATGCTTAAAATAGCCTCGGCAGAAATTTTCCCGTGCGCTTCATGTACTCGCGGTACTCGTCGCCGAATTTCTCGATCAGATTAGCTTCCTCTTTTGGGGCGCGGATCGCCATGAGGATGAAAGCCAAAATCCCGAACATGGCGATGAACCAGTTGTCCGCCATGACGCCGAAAGATAAGATGAAAGATGAACCGATTGTGTACAGCGGATGTCGGATGTATTTGTAAATCCCGTGCGTGACGAGCCTGTGCTCTTTGCGCGTGGCGCTGGTGGGGGTGATTCCACGCCCGATACTGCTGAACAGCCAGTAGATGCCGAATGTGCAGAGGATACCTGTCCCAACTCCAAGCCAGCGAATCGATTCGGGTAAGCCGATTTTTGACCAGTCCATCCACGCGGGATTGATCAGATACACAAGTGGACTCAGCCAGAGGATCAGACCGCCGAACTTGATGGCTGTCATCATTGCGCTACCGTCTACTTTGCGCGAGACGCTTTCGCTTGTTTCCTTGTCCGCTTTGTGGCGGAAATAACTTGAAATGCCGACTCCTGTAAACAGCATGAGAGCGGCGAAAATGCGAAAAATGTTTTCGTTCACGATTTTTTACCTTTCATTCTTTCTGTTAGTTCTAAATATTTGTCGTACGGTTCGGCGGTTAAGCCGTTAACTCCATGTTTGGGGAAATACACGCCATGCAAATAAACTTGCCGGAGGGTCATCAACGCGATCATTCCCCAGAAGGCGTATCTGCTGAATAAGATGCCAATGATCGAAAGTACGCCGACAACGATAAAGAGTTTGACGATTCTTCGTTGCAACGGGACGTGTTTTTCAAATTTGTTGAAGACCACAAAGTAGGCGAGACTCGCGATCGTGAAGACGATTAGGATTTCTGTCAGACTGACTGATGGGTGTGAGGAGAATAGAAGCGATTGTTCAAGCATGATTTTTTTTCTGTATTGATAATTTTCGGAGTACAGATTTCTTAGACCATTGACCGCTGACTATAAAAATGGTCAATGGTCTATCGTCTATGGTCGTTTCAACTTTCTTCAACAAAAATTTTGCTTGTGATGTTCAACCCAAGCACAGACGTTTTCTTTCCGATTTTCATGGTGAGATTGTGGTCGTACGAAGAGTAGTCTTTCACTTCAAACTGCGCGCCAGGCGTAATGCCGAGCGCTTCAAGATAACGCAGTAAATCATCGTCTGCGGATTTGACCGATTGAACTACGCCGGTTTGATTGGGGCGAAACGCGGAGAGCGGTGTCGAATCTTCCAGCGGCATCTTAAGATCGGCAGTGGGGATTGGCTCGCCGTGTGGGTCGCGAAGCGGGTGTCCCATGGCCGCGGCAATGCGGCGCTCAAAGTCTTCTGAAATCACATGTTCGAGTCGTTCCGCCTCATCGTGGACTTCATCCCATGAATAGCCGAGCGTTTGCACAAGCCATGCCTCCAGCAGGCGATGATGGCGAATCACTTCGAGCGCGGCTCTTTCGCCTTCTTTGGTGAGCGTGACGCCCTGATGTTTTTGATATTCAACCAGCGCAGGCTTCGCCGAGGCAAGTTTTTGCACCATGCCAGTCACAGACGCAGGTTTGATCTTCAGCCGTTCGGCGAGCGCGTTTGTGCTGGCGGGCTTGCCGTCGTCAGTCAGTTCGTAAATATGTTTCAGATAATCCTGAATTGAGATGGTGAGCGTTTGTTTCATCATCCGTTCCAAAGTGTAGTAAGCGTGCAGGCAAAGAAAGCCATGAACGCGATGTTGAAGCCCGCGCCTTCCGTTGTGTCGCGCACGAATTGCGGCAGGATGCGTTTGAGAACCAGCCACGCGATGGTCATCGTCAACGGCGTGATCCAGATCATCCAGATTGGGAACGCCGTGTTGCCCGATGCAACCAAAACGGAAAATAGGATGGAAGCAATAACGATGAAGATCATCACAGGCGCATAGGAAATGATCAGAGCTTTTTTATGACGCTCGATCATTTTGACAATCACCGCTTGCGACTCTTCGTTGACGTTATTCAGCGCCTGGACGTATTCGCCCATGTAATAAAAAGAGCCGTGCACGAACGCGCCGATGATGGACGCGCTTCCAAACAAGCCGATTACTGCCAGCGCTACTGAAGCATTCGCGCCGCCCAGACCTTGATAGATGTGCCAATATCCAACCACATACAAAGGCGTTGCAAAGACGCCGAGCAATGCGCCCCAGATCATTCGGTTGGGAGGAAGTGTCGCCATAATTTCTGCGCCTGACAGCAGTTTGGCAAATGGCTTAAGTTTGGGATAATCGTCTTTGTTTATTTTATTTGCGAGCAATAACACATCGCCAATGGCATACATGAACGCGCCGAGAAAACCGAGTAATCCAGTAATGCGGAGGGGGAGATGTTCCATTTGAATCAAGCCTATTTTGAAAGGGTATATAATAATTTAGTCTTACCTAAATTATTATATACCCTATACCTAAATTCTGTCAAGAAGTTGGCGCTTGACTCTTGAGAACGAAGTCTGTAAAATGAACTTTGTTAGTCCATTGAATTTACAAAGTTTCGGAAAGAGTAAGTCCATAATTATCTTCGTGTAGGCAAGGAATGGCGCGTGAAGAAGGCTACTCATCAGCAAACTAAACAACATAATCGCGATTTAGTCTTGCGGACAATCTTTTCGCACGAGTCGATTAGCCGCGCTGAAATTGCGCGGGTGACGAACCTGACGCGCACCACGGTTTCAGATGTGGTCAGCGGCTTGCTTAAAGAGGGCCTGGTGGATGAGGTGGGCCGTGGGGAATCCTTGGGCGGTAAAACGCCAATCCTGCTTAGCGTGGTTCCAGATGCAAGGCATTTGATCGGTTTAAATTTAGGGCAGGACAAATTTATCGGCGCCATCGTCAATTTACGGGGCGAGATCAAAGAGACGGTCGAAATTAAAGTCAATGACAGCGATGGGGATAACGCGCTTGAGCTAATTTATCAAATTTTGGATCAATTATTTAATAAAGATATTCGCCCCATTGTGGGCATTGGCGTGGGGACGCCCGGCTTGGTGAATACCCGCGAAGGGGTGATTGTCAATGCGGTGAATTTGGCGTGGAAAGATTTGCCCCTGGCTGGTTTGCTTGAAGAGAAATACAAAACCCCGGTTTCTATTTTGAATGACAGTCAGGCCACTGCGATTGGCGAATTTGTCTATGGCGGCGAACATGCGGTGGACGAAAATTTGATCGTCGTCAATATTCAACACGGCATTGGCGCAGGCATCCTTGTGAACGGCCGTTTGTTTCAAGGCGATGGCGGCGGCGCGGGTGAAATTGGGCATGTGGTGGTGCAGGAAGATGGTCTCCAGTGTCGTTGTGGAAAATTTGGTTGTTTGGAAACGGTGGCGGGCGCGCGCGCTTTGATGAATCAGGTGGGCGTGGCTTCGTTCGATCAGGTGGTTGCGAAGTTCTCCGCGGAGAATGAACAGGCTCGGAAGGTGGTTACTGCGGCGGGGAAATATTTGGGCATTTCGCTGGCGAACTTGATTGGCATTCTGAACATTCAAAAAATTGTCTTAACCGGCGACATGATTCAGCTTGGCGACCTTTGGTTTGAAGCGGTCAAGAACTCGATCCGCAAGGCTTCGCTGGAGAAGATGTATCAAGGCACAAAACTTGAACTTGGCAAATTGGATTATCGCGCATGTATCCTCGGCGCGTCTGCGTTTTTAATGCTCGATGATTACTCACTCTTATTTCAGGAAAACACTCATGCACTTAATTAAGCCCAAAGTTGTTCCCCCCTTGGATGAAGCGTTTCGCCCGGCGATTTTGGCGAATCGAAATTTTCAGCTGGCGGTTAAGCCAGTTGGCGTGCGAGCCGTAATCGGCTTGGAAAGAAGCGCGGAGGAATTCTCGCGCTTTGAGACGTTCATCTATCCCGAAGGTCATCCAAATTTTGACGAAAACTATCAATATATCGAGCGGATCGTTAAGTTTTTACTTTGGCAACGCGGCGGGCATACGCTCTATGTGAGCGGCAGTCAAAAAGTTGCAGACCATTTACGCGAGACGTATTCCGCCAAGGGCGCGCGCCAATTTGATTATGACTTTATGGGCAAGGTCTATCAAAAAGATTTCACGGTGATCTTTGCGAGCGAAGACAAAATCCCCGCCGCGCGTGAAATTGGAAAAGCTTTGGGGCGTCACATGCAGGGCAATCGGATTGGGTTTGACCTGGGCGCTTCGGATCGAAAAGTGAGCGCCGTGATTGACGGAACGCCGATTTATAGCGAAGAAGTGGTTTGGGAGCCGAAGAAGCATGCCGACCCGCAATATCACTATAACGAAGTGATGCAGGCGTTGAAAACTGCGGCCAGCAAATTGCCGCGCGTGGATGCAATTGGCGGCAGTTCGGCGGGCATTTACATTGACAACCGTCCGATGGTGGCTTCTCTGTTTCGCGCCATTCCAGAAGAGCGCTTTGATGAAATTCGGAATATGTTTTTGCGGATTCGCGACGAGATGGGCGTGCCGCTGGAGATTATCAACGATGGCGACGTGACCGCTTTGGCGGGTTCGATGTCCATTGAAGATAACGGCATCCTCGGCATTGCGCTTGGCTCCAGCGAAGCGGCTGGATATGTGAACATGGAAGGCAAGATTATGGGCTGGCTGAATGAACTGGCCTTTGCCCCAATTGATTACAGCTCAACGGCTCCGTTGGAGGAGTGGTCTGGCGACCTGGGTTGCGGCGCGACTTATTTCTCGCAACAGTGCGCCTTTCGGCTTGCGCCCAACGCGGGGATTGAACTGCCGGTGGATGTGACCGACGCCGAGAAATTAAAGTCCGTGCAGGAGAAGTTGGAAGCGGGACACGACGGCGCGAAGAAGATTTGGCAAAGCATGGGCATTTATTTGGGCTATGGCATTGCCCACTATGCGGAGTTTTACGAGATTAAACACGTGCTGATTTTGGGACGTTGCACTTCCGGGAGCGGCGGCGATTTGTTGCTGGAAGGCGTGAAGCAGGTTTTTGAAGCTGAGTTTCCTGAATTGTTGAACAAGATCGAAATTAATTTACCCAGCGAAAAATTACGTCGCGTTGGCCAGTCCATTGCGGCGGCGAGTTTACCCACGATTGCGGAGAAATAGAAGATGAAATTCCATTTGGATACGGCTGAAATTTACGTCCCGGACAATGTGCCGCTTGAAGAGGCTTTGGCGCGCACCACGCATTTATGTCTGGCGGCACACCAGGATGATATTGAGATCATGGCGGCGCAACCGATCATTGAGTGCTTCCAGAAAAAGGACCTCTGGTTTACGGGCGTGGTGATTACGGATGGGCGCGGTTCGCCGCGCAACAGCATTTATACCGATTATGACGACGAGGAAATGCGCCGGGTCCGCTTCCGCGAGCAATATCGCGCGGCGGTGGTCGGCGAGTTTGCGGCGCAGATCATGCTGGATATTCCCAGCAAGATGATCAAAGACGCTTCAAAGAATGAGCCCGTTGAAGATATTCTGAAAATTTTGAAAGCGACCCGGCCAAAGTATGTCTACACTCATAATTTGGCGGATAAACACGATACCCATATTGGGGTTACTTTACGGGTGATCGAAGCTTTACGCAGGCTGGACCAGGCTGAACGTCCCGAACGATGCGTGGGATGCGAAGTCTGGCGCGGGTTGGATTGGATGGTCGATTCGGACAAGGTTGTGATGAATCTTTCCACGCATGAAAACCTGCAGTTGGCGTTGTTGGGCGTGTTCGATTCCCAGATCGTGGGCGGTAAACGCTACGACCTGGCTTCGATGGGACGCCGTCGCGCAAACGCGACCTACTTTGAATCGCATGAAGTGGACGCGGCGACGGGTTTGTCCTATGCAATGGATATGACTCCTTTGATCCATAACCGCAGTTTGAACCCCATAGAATTTGTGGAGGAGTTTATCCAACGCTTTGCAGGCGATGTTCGCGAGCGAGTCGGCAGGATGATTTGAACGTTCTAAATTCCGATCGTCTTCCAGAAAGGAGCGCATTCAGAGATTTCTATACAATTGGTTAATTCAAATGGATCGTTTCAAACATTTATTAAGGAGAAGAAATGAATAAGAAACTGTTTACTTTGTTGTCTTTGCTCGTGCTGGTCAGCATGGTCTTGACCGCATGTGGCGCCGCGGCGACGACTGCCGCTCCGGCGACGGATGCCCCGGCGACTGCCGCTCCGGCCACCGAAGCCCCCGCGACTGACGCTCCCGCTGAAGCCACGACCTTGAAGATCTACCTGTTGGACTACACCCCCGACACGATCGCCTGGCTCAAGAGCGACATCAACCCCGCTTTCGAAGCGGCTCACCCTGGCGTGACCGTTGAAATTACCGAAGGCTCCTGGTCTGGCTGGGACACCACCTTCGCTGGCTTCTTTGCCGCTGGCGCTGGCCCCGACATCATCAACCTCGGCTCCGAAATGAACACCCTCTACGGCGAAAGCCTGGCCGATATGGATTCTTACCTGGGCGAAAGCGCCTGGCCGGATATCAAGAACTTTGGCCCCGCTCTCGAGAACGCTAAGTATGACGGCAAACTCCGCGGTTTACCGATCTTCACCGCTCCGCGCTATGTGTTCTGCCGCACCGACTTGATGGAAGCTGGCGGCTGGACCACCGGCACCCCGAAAGACTTCGCTGAATGGGAAAAATTTGCCGGTCAACTTTCCAAGATTGACTCCGCGACCAACTCCCTGACCCAACAAGCTTTGATCCCTGTGGATTCCGGCACCATGGCCGACTGGCAATTCTGGCTGTTGGTGTACTACTCCCTGGGCGGCGAACTCTACAAAGCCGACGGCACCCCGAACTTCGATTCACCTGAAGCTTTAGCCACCACCGAATACATCCTCAAGATGCGCCAGGCCACCTACGGCCCTGCCGCGAATGCGGTTGGTTCTTTGCCCGCTGGCCAAGGCTCGGTGATTGACAAGGACGATGCCACCCAAAAAGACAACGGCGGCGTTTGTTTGGCTCACTCCGGTTGGGCCGCTCCTGCCTTCGATCGCCCGATCTGGTCCGACATCACGATTGATCCGTTCTATGGCGACCCCGCCAACTTCCCCAACAGCAAGCCCGTTGTGTTAGCCTTCAACGACTGGTTGGCCGTTGCGGATTACAGCCCGAACAAGGAATTGGCCGCTGAGTGGTTGAAACTTGCTTTCAGCAAGGAAGCCAACAACAAGTGGAACGAGACCATGAGCTTGATCCCCGCTCGTAACGATTCCCAATACGGCTACGTGACCGAATCTGCGCAATTGAAGCGCGAAGCCGAATTGGCCTCCCAATACGGCGTGGGTTTCGCGGGCATCTTTGAAGCCGCCAAACTCTCCACCATCATGCAAGACGCGCTGGGCAAACTCGTCACCGAGGAATTAACCCCGGAAGAAGTCAATGCCACCATTCAGGAACAATATCTTGCCGCTTTGGGCAAATAAAAAAGCCTGACTGTTTGAGTTCGTAGATTTTGAGTAAAATTGTAGGAACACGGTTGATTGCTCCTTAAAGGACTAAATCGCTGTGTTCCTACAATCCTAAATAGGATGGAACTATGCCAACAAATCCATATTTGAATGTCTTAGTGATTGCGGCGCTCACTGTGATTTTTATCATTGCGAGTAGCTACGGCTTGGGGGCGCTGGCTCGGTTGATTATTAAACTTAGAGGCGGAACCCCGAAAGTTCAAGAAAATACGTTTGCCGGTTATTTCTTCGCCGCGCCGTGGATTGTTGGCTTTTTGATTTTTGTGCTGATCCCGCTGGGCTTTTCGCTCTATTGGAGTTTTACAGACTATCGCATCGCTTCTTCCGCGCCGGTCAATTGGGTGGGCTTGGAGAATTACACCACGCTGATACTCAAAGACACATCGTTTCGCGCTTCGTTAATCAACACTTTGTATTTGACCGTAATCGGTCTGCCGCTCCAAATTGGCGTGGCCTTGTTTTTGGCGGTTTTGCTCAATCAAAAAATGTGGGGTGAGAAGCTCTTTCGTATGGCATTTTATTTACCGGTTATTTTAGGTTTCAACACCGCCGTCTTGTTATGCTGGCGTTTGATGTTGAATACCGGCACCGGCATCATTAATCAGATTATTCGCGCATTGTCTGCGGCCTTCCCGCCGTTTGGTTATCTCAATCGCGCTTTTATTTTTGCTCAGGAAGTGGTCGCGGCGGTTTTCCTCGGCTTGAACACCGGAAAATATAATTTATTGACCAAAGTGATCGAAGCCGGTTTTCCGACGGAAGTCCGCGTGCCTTTGTGGGTGCAAAGCCCTTTATGGACGAAAATGTCCGTGGTGATGTTGATGGTGTGGGGGTGCGGGACGATGATGTTAATCTTTTTGGCCGGGCTGAACAGCATCCCCAAGGAATTGCACGAATCAGCCGAAGTGGACGGTGCGACGGGCTGGCAACGCTTCTGGAAAATTTCATTTCCACTCCTCACGCCGTATCTGTTTTATAACCTCGTGGTTGGATTGATTGCCTCCCTTCAGATATTTGAGCCCATCTTCGTTTTGTATCGGGACAATCAGCCGATTGTTTCCTCGACGATTTCGATGGTGTACTATCTCTGGCAAAAAACCTTCAGCCATTTTGAAATTGGCTACGGCTCGGCGATCTCGTGGCTGGTGTTAGTGATTATTATGATCGTGACGGTGATCCAGTTCAAACTGCAGGATCGCTGGGTGACATACGACGTGTATTAAGGACCTGGGCGCATGAAACAATACTTCTACTTAATTAAAAGTTCGGTCTTGTATATTCTGCTCACCGGCGCAACAGTGCTGATGAGTTTCCCGTTGTTTTGGATGATTTCCTCCTCGTTGAAGACCTTGAGCGAGACCAATTCCGCCGGGATCGTCTGGATTCCCGACCAGCCAACCTTGCAGGCTTACTTGGACATCTTTCATAATACGAACTTTTTACGCTCGTATTTCAACTCGGTCTTTTACGTCACCTTGTCTATGTTTGGCACGCTCATCTCCATCGCGGCGGTTTCGTATGCCTTCAGTCGTATTGAATGGCCCGGTCGGAACTTCTTCTTCTTCCTAATGCTTTCGACGATGATGATTCCGGCGCAGGCGCTGATCGTCCCGCAATATGTGTTCTTCAACAAATTGAACTGGATCGGAACGTTCAACCCGATTGTGATTCCTGGCTATTTTGCAGGCGGCGCGGCGATGATCTTTTTACTGCGCCAGTCCATGGCTCAAATTCCAAAGGAATTGGACGAATCCGCGTTTGTGGATGGGGCGACGCACCTGCAAGTGTGGTGGGAGATTATCCTGCCGCTCCTCAAAGCTCCGCTGGCGACGATTGCCACATTCCTGTTTGTCGGTTTATGGAACAGTTTGCTAACTCCCTTGATGTATTTGCAGACGATTGATTTGTACACCCTGCCAGTGTATGTTTCCACGTTATACAACATCAATCAAACCACCCAGCCCTGGCCGACGATTATGACCGCCGCTGTGCTGACTACTGTTCCGTTGATCGCGGTGTTCTTCGTGGCTCAGCGTTATATCCTTGAAAGCGTCGTCATTTCCGGATTGAAAGGTTAACGTGAACCTCGAACAGCAGATCGGTCAGAAATTATTATTTGCCTTTCACGGCAAAGAGGAACTATCGCCCGAAATTAAACAGGCGTTTCAAAAGTACCAACCAGGCGGCATCACGCTCTTTCGGAGCTTAAATATCGGGTCGTTGTATCAGGTTCGAGCGTTGAACGCGGCTCTGCAGTCGCTGGCCAAAGACTTGAATCTACCAGAGTTGTTAATCGCCGCCGATCAAGAAGGCGGGCAATTAATGGCGATTGGCGATGGCACGCCCTTGCCCGGCAACATGGCCCTGGGCGCCACGCGCTCAAAAGAGTTGGCGCGTTCAGCGGGCGAAGTGTTGGGCCTCGAAATGCGAGCCTTGGGCGTGAACGTCAATTACGCGCCCTGCGCCGACGTGAACATCAACCCGCAAAACCCGGTGGTGGGCGTGCGTTCGTTTGGCGAAAACCAAAATTTGGTCGCCGAATTAACCGCCGCCATGATTGAGGGGATTCAATCTCAGGGTGTGGCCGCCACGGTGAAGCACTTCCCCGGGCATGGCGATACCGCCAGCGATTCGCACCATGGCTTTGGAACGGTCGCGCATTCTTTGGAGCGCTTCCACGCGGTGGAATTGGTTCCGTTTACCGCCGCCATTCAAGCCGACGCAAAAATGATGATGACCGCGCATTTAGGCGTGACCTCCATTGATGGGCCAGACGCCCCGCCTGCTACGTTATCCCGAAAAATTTTGACCGACCTATTGCGCCACGAGTTGAAGTATGAAGGCGTGGTGATTACAGACGCGCTGGACATGCGCGCGATTCGTCAGGGCGAGTTACTGCGTGAAGACGCCCTGCGTTCCGCGCAATCCGGCGCGGATTTACTGCTAGTCACCAGCGACCCTGAAGATCAAAAACGAGTCTACGAAGCCTTGCTTCAAGGCGCGCAAAATGGAAAACTTTTAGCAAACGAATTACAGAAATCCGTGGAACGCATTGCGCGTTTGAAAACCTGGCTGGCGGGTTTCTCCAGCGCGCCGGATTTAAGCGTGATTCAAAGCGCCGCTCATCTGCAAGTTGCCAACCAAATCGCGGAGCGCTCAATCACTTTGGTCCGCGACCAAGCCGGGCTTTTGCCGCTAAACCTTGAGCGCCATCAAAAGATCGCCGTCGTGGTTCCCAAGCCGTTGGATTTGACGCCCGCCGACACTTCATCCTACATTACGCCCAAGTTAGCCGAATCCATTCGTCAATACCATCCCAACGTGGATGAATTCATCATTCCCTTTGCGCCGGACGAAAATGAAATTGCCAGCCTGCTTTTACAATTGGTCAAATATGATTTGCTGATCTTCGGCACAATCAACGCCTATGCGGAACGAAAACAGGCGGATTTGATTAACCAGAGTCTGAAATTGAACCTCCCCACGGTCGTGGTGGCCATGCGCCTCCCATACGACCTCGCGGCTGTTCCTCAAACCCAGACCTATGTTTGCACCTACAGCATTTTAGAACCATCCATGCGCGCAGTCGCCAAAGCCCTTTTTGGGCACAGCCCAATGACCGGGCAATTGCCTGCGTCCATCCCCGGAATGGTTGAGGCTAAATTCTAATATGACCCTGCTTTCCGAAATTTTTGAACAACCCGAACGGATTAAAGACCTGCTTGGTTCGCAAAGAAAGCAGATCGAACAGCTTGCCGCAAAACTTCGCGCGCATGATATTCACTACGTGTTCCTCGCGGCGCGCGGCACTTCAGACAACGCCGGGCGTTACGCCAATTATCTGCTGGGCGCGGCCAATGGACTGCCGCTGGCTTTAGCCACGCCGTCTTTGTTTACTTATTATAAAAAACCGCCTGTCCTAAAAAACGCGCTCGTCGTTGGCATTTCACAATCGGGCAAATCGCCGGATATTGTCAGCGTGCTGGAGGAGGGGAAACGTCAGGGCTGTGTGACGCTCTCGATCACCAACGCTTCAGAATCCCCGCTCGCGCAGGCTTCGGATTTCGTGATTGATATCCAGGCTGGAGCAGAAAAGGCCGTGGCGGCCACGAAAACTTACACCACCGAATTGATGGCCGTAGCCATGCTCTCTGCCGCTTTGAGCGGCAACTCAAAAAGTTGGGCGGAGTTGAGCAAAGTCTCCGCCTGGATGAAACAAGTCCTAAAGCAGGACGCGCTGATCAAAGAGGCGGTTCAGCGCTACCGCTACATTGATCAAACCGTTGTCTTGGGCCGCGGCTACAACTATTCGACTGCCTTTGAGTGGGCCCTCAAGCTAAAGGAACTAACCTACATCATCGCCGAACCATACTCCTCGGCAGATTTTGCCCACGGGCCAATCGCCATGGTCGAACCGGGTTATCCCGTCTTCGCGGTGGCGCCAAAGGGGAAGGTCTTTAATTCGATGCTGGACATGCTTCAGCGGTTACGTTCCGATATTCAGGCGGAATTGGTCGTGATTTCAAATGACAAGCGCGCCCTGGCTTTGGCTCAAGTCCCAATCGCCATTCCCAACGATGTGCCAGAATGGTTAACCCCGCTGGTAAATATCCTGCCTGCGCAACTCTTCGCGCATCACCTAACCGTCGCCAAGGGTTATAACACCGAACAGCCGCGGAGCATCCGCAAGGTGACTGAAACCAAATAAAGCAGAGCCGCCCACTTGGGCGGCTCTTTTTGAATATTTTAAGTTCTTGTGTCTTGTCAACGCGCGGTTTTATGGAATAATACCTTCATCAAACTCAGGAGTTCATTCATGCGCGTGTGCGTCCTTTCCGATGAAACCATAGATCGCTTCGACCCCTCTCCTTACTTAAAAGATTTTGAATGGGAACTGATTACCATGTCCGCGCCGGTGGAGGAGAAGATTCGCGCGCTGGCTGAAAGCGGACGTTATGACGTTTACCTAAACATCTGCGAAGGCTATGAGTTTGAAGACGACGAAGATGACGACATTGGCTATCAGGCCATTGAAGTTGTGCAGGCTTTGGAAAAACTAAAATTGCCGTTTACTGGCGCAGGCAGTAATTGCTTTGACCCAACCCGTGAGGAAATGCAAGCCGCCGCCGAAGCGCACGGCGTTGGCTTTGCCAAAGGCTACCATGTCAAAAGCGTGGAAGAAGCCCGCGAACTCGTGCAGAACCTGCGCTACCCAATCATGGTCAAGCACCCAAAAAGTTACGGCAGTACGGGCATGACGAAAGAATCCCGCGCCGATACGTTGGATCAGGTCCTCGCGCAAGTAAAAAGAATCTGCGCTGAATTTGGAGCCGCGCGGATGGAAGAATTTATTGTCGGCAAGGAATACAATGTGCTGGTGGTGGAAAATGCAGACGACGCGCAACAACCCTTTGCCTATCCGCCCGCCGAACTGGTCTTTCCGCCCAATGAGGAGTTTTGGCATGTGGATGTGAAATGGAATTACGATGTGCCTTTTGATTTCAAACAAGTCACCGACCCGGCGCTTGTAGCGCGTCTGCATCAGACCGCGAAGCAAATGTTTCTGGCGATGGGCGTTTTGGGCTATGGGCGGTGTGATATCCGCATGAACGACAAGGGTGAGTTGTATATCCTCGAAATTAATCCCAATGGGGGCATCATGTTTAAGCCTGAAGAATACGGCCCGGCGGATTATATGATCCTCTACGATCAGGATGGCTATCGAGGCTTCTTTAATCGCATTTTCAAAGCGGCTTCGGGGCGTTATTCAAGATAACCCTGTCTCGCGTATTTGGTGGACGAAACGCTTATAGCTTCGCCCTGCGCTTTCTTAGTTTGCCATCGTCCAGCCATTTGAAAACCCGTAAAACGGATGGAAAATCTCCCAGCCAGCCGAGGAAAGCGCCCCATAGTTTGGCGATTCCTTTTGGCTCTTCGGGCAATGCAACGGCCGACGAAAAATCCACGATGCGGTCGTCAACCTGATAAAGATACCGATCCAGCCGCCTGACGGTTGGTTCTGCTAATAGAAAATTTCGCACCTGTTCTCTCTCGTCCGACGTCATCCATTGCGGCAGGTCTGAAGTGGCTTTGAAGTTACAAATCAAAGCCAGGTCTTGCAGTTGGAGTTTGTGGCTCTCTTCCAGTGAATTTTCTTTTGATTCGAAATACTCAACGTCTGGATCAATGTGCGCCAAATCTTTGAGCCATAATCTATGGACTACGGTTCGCACGGCGTTTCTTGTGCCCGGCGTAGTGGGGTTATAGAGCAGGGTTTCGTTGCGATAATTTTCCCATTCGTGTGAAACGTCGGGGCCAATGCGAATGGCGTCGCAAACGCCCAAAGCCGGTAGGATGGGCGTGCCGCAAGTCAGGAAGAAGGCGTCTTCGCCCATGGCTTCGTAAAGCAATTTTAGGCATTCACGGTAGGCGCTTTCGCGCGGCATATCCTTGTGACGCTTGCCCTTCAAAGCGCCTGCGTATAAGAAGTCGAGCTTGAAGTAGTCAAAGCCCCAGCGGCGCACCTGCTGGATGAGGGCTACCAGCCACGAGCGTACGTCTGGATGCGTGGTGTCCAGCGCAAAAAGTTGTTCGCCCCAATTGAATCCCGCCGAAACGAAGCGCCCCTGTTCATCCTTCAAAAACCAATCTTTATGATTGCGAAAGAGTTGTGATGATTTCGTCGCGATTAAGGGCGCCAGCCATAAACCGGCCGTGCGCCCCGTTGATTTGATTTTGGCGGCCAGAGCGGACATGCCCGCCGGAAATTTTTGATTCGCTTCCCAGTCGCCAATCTTTTTTTGCCAGCCATCATCCACTTGTAAAACCTCAAATGGTAAATCGCCCAGCGCGTCAAAAGTCTTGAATAAAATTTCTTCATCAATCATGGTGTATAAGCTGTACCATGAACACCAGACGCGCGGCGCGTGATTTTTTTCCACGTGACCAAAGCGACTCTTGAGTTGCCTGACGTACTCGCTGAAAACCTGATCTTCATCCCCCAACATGACGAACCACTCCAGCGCCTCCGCTTCGCTTTGACCGTTGAGTTGATCGTGCGCCTGAAAGACATGCGCGTCTGTGGCTAACGCGCCGAGCAAAAGAATTTGGCCATCCTCAAACTCCACCGCGCCCAGCCATGAGCCATGCAGATTTTTTTCATAAGCGTATTCAACGTCTAACTGAAGCGGGTAGAAAATTTCGGGCTTTTGACGGGGTAGGGGAGTTAAGTCGCTCCAGGTTGCCAACGACCAGGATTGCCAGCCGTGACGATAGTAGCGAATTGACTTCGCCTCCAGTTCAATTTGGACGCGTTTGGCTGTGATAATTTCCGCCCCTTTGATTTTCGACTGCCGGATTTTTTGCATAAAGACCGAACCTGTAAGAAGAGATGGGCTTATTTTACAATGATTTTAGGCTTTCCCCGGCGATTCCTCATCTTGCCCTTGACGGAGAAAAGCCTCTAAGGTATATTGCGCGTGTCCTTTTCGGAAGAACAAAGAGAAAAGCATGTATGAATTCGACAGAACCGATATAAAAATCATCAATTTTCTTCTTGAGGATGGCCGCATGTCGGCCTCTGAGATGGCGCGTCGGATGAGCGAGATTTCCGAGCGGGCCATTCGCTATCGCGTGGATCGGATGCTGGAAGAAGGCGTGATTCAGATCAGCGCGGTGGTCAACCCGGCCGCGTTAGGCTTCAACATCAAAGCCGACGTCTGGCTGGAAGTGGAAGCGGATGCGGTTTTAGAGGTCGCCAAGAAAATGGCCTCTTTCGAAAATGTGACGTACGTAGCCTGCGGCATTGGACAGAACGATATCAGCATTCAGGTGGTCGCCAAAGATACTTCCGAAATTTATCACTTCGTTACCGAAGTGGTGCGTAAAGTTCCCGGCGTTCGCAAGACCACGACCTCGATTGTGCCGATCATTCTGAAAGATGTTTACCAGTGGAGAGTGCCGGAACGAATTGCCAATGAATTGTCCGAGAAAGAATCAATCACAGCGCCTAAATAAAATTTATTCAAGGAGAGTGTATGTTTGGTTCCAAAACTCAGGCATTACAGCGCCGCGCAGAACGGGTGTTGCCGCTGGGTGTCAATTCTAATTTTCGATATTGGGGGGAGCAAATTACGCCGTATGTTCAAAAAGCCAAAGGCGCCCACCTTTGGGATGTGGATGGAAAGAAATACATTGATTATCGCATGGCCTTTGGTCCGATCATTTTAGGTCACGCCTACGAGGCCGTCGATTCAAAAGTGATCGCGGAAATTCAAAATGGGGTCTTGTTTGCCATGACCAGTGAACTGGAAGTGGCGGTTGCGGAATTGATCGTTGAGTTATCTCCGGCCATTGAAATGGCGCGGATGGCCTGTTCGGGAACAGAGGCCACCATGCACGCCATCCGAGTCGCGCGCGCTTATACCGGGCGCGATTTGATTTTAAAATTTGAAGGCAACTATCACGGCATGCACGACCATACGCTGTGGTCCACCTATGCGCCCGTCGAGGCGTACGGCAATGCGCGCAGTCCCATTGCTGTGCCGGGGTCTTCGGGAATCCCCAAAATGATGCGCGATTTCATCATCACCCTGCCGTTCAACGACGCAGAAGGTTTTGAACGCGTGATGAAATCTTACGGGGAGCAAATTGCCGCAGTGATCACCGAACCATGTCAGGGCAATTGCGCGGCGATTAATCCGCAGGACGGCTTCCTACAACTCATCCGCAAAAAGACTGAGGAATATGGCTGTGTCTTTATTCTGGATGAAGTGAAGACGGGCTTCCGCATCGCTAACGGCGGCGCGCAGGAATACTATCGCATCACCCCGGACCTGATCACCTACGCCAAAGCCCTCGGCAATGGCTACCCTGTGGCGGCCTTCGGCGGCAAGCGCGAAATCATGTCCATCATTGGGCAAGGCGTGGCGGTGGGTGGAACGTACACCAATAACAAGCCAGGCATTGCAGGCGCGTACGCCACCTTGAATTTGCTCAAAACGCAACCAATTCTTAAAACGATTGAAAAACGCGGACTGCGCCTGATGGACGGCTTGAAGGAAATCTTTGAAGAAAATGATATTCCGGCAGTGTTCACCGGCTATCCGGCTATGTTCTCATTTTCGCTGAATATTGAGAAGGTGACGAATCAGCGTGAATGGGCGAAGAGCGACCATGCCCTATATATTGACCTAGTTGAAAAGGCCATTGCCCGGGGAATTATGCCCGATCACGACGCGCGCGAGCCGTGGTTTTTGTCCTACTCACATTCTGACGCGGATATTGACGAAACCTTGAACGTCTATGCCGAGATTGTGAAGGAAGTAAAAAGATAGTTGAAAGCGACAGGTTGAAGGTTTATAACTTGCAACCTTTAACCTGCAATTTTACAAACCTGTCAACCCATAACTGAGGAACTTATGCCTAACTTAACCACTCAAGAAATCGTTGATCTCAGCAAGGAATACACCTTTTTTTCATGGTCTGTGCAGGGGCAGGTAAGCCCCATGGCCGTGGAAAAGGCGGAGGGAATTTATTTTTGGGACACCGATGGAAAACGCTACATGGACTTTTCGTCGCAGTTGATGAATACCAATATCGGGCATCAACATCCCAAAGTGGTCAAAGCCATTCAGGAGCAGGCCGCAAAACTTTGTTTTGTGCATCCGGGCAATACCACCGACGTCCGCGCTTTGCTTGGCAAAAAACTGGCGGAAGTGACGCCGGGAAATTTGAAGAAGACCTTCTTTGCCCTCGGCGGCGCGGAAGCAAATGAGAACGCCATCAAAATCGCGCGCTTCTACACAGGCAGACATAAAATTTTGGCGCAGTATCGTTCCTATCACGGCGCGACGCATGGCTCAATCGCCCTCACGGGAGATTATCGCCGCCTTGCCGTCGAACCGACCATGCCGGGCGGCGTGCATTTCATGAACCCGCATTGCTATCGCTGTCCGTTTGGGCAGAAGAAAGAATCTTGCAAGCGTGAATGTATTTCACATCTCGAAGAGGTGATCAAGTACGAAGGCCCCGACAAGATCGCCGCCATCATCATGGAAGGAGTCGTCGGCTCGAATGGACTGATAGTCCCGCCGGATGATTACTGGCCGCGCGTGCGCGAAGTCTGCGACAAGTACGGCATCCTGTTAATTTCCGACGAAGTGATGAGCGGATGGGGCCGCACCGGCGAATGGTTCGCCGTGGATAACTGGAACGTCGTCCCCGACATCATCACCACCGCCAAAGGCATCACCAGCGGATACGTTCCGCTCGGCGCGGTGATTGTTTCAGACAAGATTGCCGAATTTTTTGAAGATAAATATCTCTACGCCGGGCTGACGTATAACGGTCATGCCTTGTCGTGCGCGGCGGCGCTCGCCACCATAGACGTTTACACCGAAGATCATCTGCTTGAAAATGCGCGCAAACTTGGAAACTACCTCGGTGAATGTCTCGAAGATATCAAGGTCAAACATCCCTCTGTCGGCGACGTGCGCTATATCGGACTTTTCTCAACGATTGAGTTGGTGACGAATCGGGAGACGAAAGAAGTTTTCTCGCCTGCCGTTATGGCGGAAGTGGGGAAGGTCTTGCGCCAAAATGGACTCTTCACCTTCATCATGGCCAATCCCATGGGCAGTATGCTCTTCATCGTTCCGCCGTTATGTATCACCAAAGAGCAATTGGATGAAGGATTGGCAATTATCGAGAAAGCGCTGGAAGTGGCCGACGGGAAACTCGTTTAAGGACACAGGTTGAAGGTTGCAGGTTTTTAACTTGCGACCTTCAACCTTCAACCGATTTTGGAGAACTCATGGAAATCCTCAACTACATCAACAACCAATGGACAAAACCCAACGCCACCGAATATTTTGACGTGATCAACCCCGCAACGGGAGAGGTCATCGCCAGGACGCCGCTCGGCACGAAAGCGGACGTGGACTCAGCGGCGAAAGCGGCGAGCGAGGCGCTCCCTGCCTGGCGCAGGACGCCGGTCAATGACCGCGTGCAATATTTATTCAAATTACGAAATCTCATGCGCGAAAATGCCGATGAAATTGGCAAACTCATCACCGACGAATGCGGCAAGACGTTTGAAGAAGCGAAAGCCGAAATGGTGCGCGCTTACGAAAATATCGAAGTGGCCTGCGGGATGCCGATGATGATGAAAGGCGAATTTGCGGAAGACATCGCCTCCGGCATAGATGAGTTGATGATTCGTCAGCCTGTGGGCGTGTGCGCCACTATCGCGCCGTTCAACTTCCCCGGCATGATTCCCTTTTGGTATCTGCCCTACGCGGTCGCGGCGGGCAACACCTACATCATCAAGCCGTCTGAAAAAGTGCCGATGACGATGCAATTCATTATGAAGCTCATCGAGCAGGTCGGCTTTCCCAAAGGCGTGATCAACCTCGTTAACGGCGCCAAAGAAGCGGTGGATGGCATTCTCGAACATCCAAGCATTCGCGCCGTCACGTTTGTCGGCTCGACCCACATCGCTAAATATATTTACGCCACCGCCGCGTCGCATGGCAAGCGTGTGCAGGCGCAGGGCGGTGCGAAGAATCCGGTGATCGTCTTGCCGGATGCAGATATGGAGATGGCGACGAGAATCGTCGCCGACTCGGCCTTCGGGTGTGCGGGTCAGCGCTGTCTGGCAGTTTCTCTGGCTGTGACCGTGGGCGACGCCAAAAACCAATTCACCGAATTAATTTGCGATGCCGCTTCGTCTCGCGTCGTTGGTTATGGCATGGACTCCGGCGTGCAGATGGGCCCGTTGATCAATGTCGCTTCGCAACAACGCGTGGAGCAATTAATTGCGCTGGGCGCGAAAGAAGGCGCGGGCGTTCCAGTGGATGGGCGCGGAACGCAAGTGAAAGGCTACGAGCGTGGAGCCTTCGTCCGCCCGACGATCCTCTCCGAGGTCCGGCCCGGAAGCGAAATCGCGAAGACCGAAATTTTTGGGCCGGTGCTGAGTCTCATGCACGTCAACTCCGTCGAAGATGCGATTGAGTTGGTCAACAGCGGACAATATGGCAATCAGGCGAGTCTATTTACGTCGTCGGGTTCTGCCGCGCG
Source organism: Anaerolineales bacterium (assembly GCA_020851785.1). Classification (GTDB taxonomy): domain Bacteria; phylum Chloroflexota; class Anaerolineae; order Anaerolineales; family Villigracilaceae; genus Villigracilis. The sequence continues at coordinate 13,604 of JADZCC010000065.1, read as the reverse complement.
CAAATTCAGGTACGAAGCTGAAGCGGGCAACATCGGCATCAACATTGGCGTCGCCGCGCCGATGGCCTTCTTCCCGTTCAGCGGCTGGAAGGATTCGTTCTTTGGCGATATGCACGGTCAGGGCATGGATGCGGTGGAATTCTTCACACAGAAGAAAGTGGTGATTGAACGCTGGCCCAAAGAATGGACGAGGAAGTTTTAGAAAAGGATTTTTATGATTGACTACGAAGACGCATTAGATTACTCGGCGCATTGGATGGATTTGATTCAGAAGAATGAATTCCCGACCAAAGAACGCGCCTATGAAATTATTGACGAATCGAAAACGAACTTTGCCGAATATTACAACCGCAACTGGCTGGAATATCGCAAGTCGGTCACGGAGTCTGGCGACTGGGCGGCGGTGGAGTGGGGCGGCTCCGGCGCAGTCTTCAAAGACGTGTTGGGCCGCGAGTATCTGGACTTTCTCGGCGGCTTTGGCATGATGGATTTGGGCTGGAGTCATCCCGATGTGGTTAACACGGTCAAGGCGCAGTTGGAGCGTTCGCCCATGCCCTCGCAGGAATTGCTCGATCCCTTGCGCGGCGTGCTGGCGAAGTTAATCGCCTCCATCACGCCGGGCGATTTGAAATATAGCTGGTTTGGCGCGAGCGGCACGGAAGCCAACGAAGCCGCGATGAAGATTGCCAAACTGTACACGGGCAAAACCGCCTTCATCGTCGGCGTGCGCGCTTTTCACGGCAAGACGATGGGTTCGCTTTCGTTGATGGGCAAGGCGGATTTCCGCGTCCCCATGGGGCAGATGTACGCCGGTCAGGTGTATCACGTTCCCTTTGGCGACGCCGAAGCGGTGGAAAAGCAACTTGAAATTTGCGACAAGGTGGGGATTGGCGTGGCGGCGGTGATGTTTGAACCCATTCAAGGCGAGTCGGGCGCGATCGTCCCGCCGGATGATTTCTGGCCGCGCATCCGCGTCGCGACGAAAAAATACGGCGCGCTCCTCATCGCCGACGAAGTGCAGACCGGGCTGGGCCGGACTGGAAAATTATGGGGCGTGGAGCATTGGAACGTGACGCCGGATATTTTGACTGTAGCCAAGTCGTTGGGCGGCGGCGTGATGCCGATCAGCGCCGTGACCACCACCGAGGAAATTTACCGCCCGATGATGTATCCCAATCCGTTTATGCACACCACCACCACCGGCGGCGGCGCGTTGGCTTGCTCGGCGGCCATCTCGGCCATTCACGTCACCTTGCGTGAAAGGCTCTGGGAGCAAGCCGCGGAAAAAGGCGTGTACTTAATTCCGCAACTTGAAAAATTCGTCGCGCAATACCCCCAAATTTATGAGAAAATAACCGGCAAAGGACTCCTGATCGGAATGCACTTCAAAACGCCGGAGTTGGGCTTCAAAGTGGCTTCCGGGTTGTTCAAGCGGCACATCCTGGTAGCGGGCACGCTCACCAGCGCGCAAACCGTGCGGATTGAGCCGCCGCTGGTGGTCACAAAAGAACAAATGGATTTATTGTTAAATCGTCTGGAAGATACGCTGAAAGAAATAAGCAGGACAATCTAATTCGATACCCTATTAACAAGGAGAAGATAGATGGCCAGTGAATTTGCAGTTGAATTGAAAGACGTAGTAAAACGCTTCATCACGCCGGAGGGGAATGAAATGGCCGCCGTGGACCATGTGACCATGCAGATTAAGAATGGGGAATTTTTCTCCATGCTTGGCTCTTCGGGTTGCGGCAAGACCACTTCCCTGAGGATGATCGCCGGTTTTGAATGGCCCACGGAGGGCGAGGTCTGTATTGAAGGACAGGCGATGGGTCACACCCCGCCGTTTCAGCGCAAGGTGAACACGGTCTTTCAGAGTTATGCCTTGTTCCAGCACATGACCATCTTCCAAAATGTGGCTTTTGGCTTGGAGATGGAAGGGGTTGGCGAAAGCGAAATTAAAGAGCGTGTGGGCAAAGCGCTGGATATGGTGCAATTAACCGGCATGGATCGCCGCAAGCCGCGCCAACTCTCCGGCGGACAGCAACAGCGCGTCGCGCTCGCCCGAAGTTTGGTCAAAACCCCCAGCGTTTTGCTCCTCGACGAACCGCTCGGCGCGTTGGATTTGAAACTCCGCAAGGAAATGCAACTTGAATTGAAGGCGCTTCAACAAAGGCTGGGCATTACCTTCATCTACGTCACGCACGATCAAGAAGAAGCTCTGACGATGTCTGACCGGATTGCGGTGATGAGCAAGGGCAAGGTTCAGCAACTCGCCACGCCGGTTGAAATTTACGAGCGTCCAGCCAACAAGTTCGTGGCGGATTTTATCGGCGAGTCAAATTTCCTCGAAGGCAAGCTCAAGTCCATGTCTGGCAATGCGGCGGTGGTTTTCGTCCCGCTCCTCAACGCCGAAGTGACCGGCCTGCCGATGAACAAGGACCTGGTCAACGGTTCGGATGTGATTGTTTCCATTCGTCCTGAAAAAATTCGGATTGTGGAAAACCAAAGCGGCGCGGGAATTTTCAAAGCCAAAGTTGGCACGGCGGTTTATATTGGCTCGAATACGCATTTGTATCTGGATTTGAACGGCTCACGCCTGAAGGTGATGGAACAAAACCGTATCTCCAGCCTTGACCCGAACACGTTTTACGTCAAAGACGAGGAAGTGCTGTTTACCTTCCCGCCGGAAAACACCTTGATCTTGAAAAAGGATTAGCCATGTTAAAGCGTCTTCGTGAAAATAAATCGGCGCAAGGCACATTGCTGGCCCTGCCAACCACGATCTGGCTGTTCGTGTTGTTAATCGTCCCGTTGTTTTTGACTCTGGTCGTGAGCTTTGGCGGACGTAGTCCGGACGGCAACGTGATCTTCAAGTTTACGTTGGATAATTACGCCCGTTTGATAGGCTTTAGCACAGATTGCGCGGCCGGGCAGTCCACTTGTTTTGACCCGTTGTACCTGCAAATTTTATGGCGCTCGTTAACGCTGGCGTTCAACACAACCGTGTTGGTCATTTTGCTGGCGTACCCGCTGGCGTACTTTATTGCGCGCGCGAACCCCAAACAACGCAGTACGTATTTGTTCATGGTTTTGATTCCGTTGTGGACGAATTTCGTCATCCGCGTCTATGCCTGGATGGTGTTACTGCGCAAGGAAGGCGCAATCAATATCATCATCGGCACGATCGCGCACTGGCTGGGATTCAATTTCGTCCCGCTGGAAATGTTGTACACGCCGGGCGCGGTTTTGGTGGGCATGGTCTACGAATTTTTACCGTTTATGATTTTGCCCATTTATACGTCGCTGGAAAAAATTGACAACTCGCTGTACGAAGCCGCCGCCGACTTGGGCGCGAACGCCTCCAAAACCTTTGCCAAAGTGACGCTTCCGCTTTCGATGCCGGGCGTGGTGGCTGGCACCATTTTGGTCTTCATTCCGGTCATGGGCACGTTCATCGTCTCCGACATCCTCGGTGGGCGGCAGGTGATTTTGGTCGGCAACCTGATTCAGCGGCAATTTCTCGACGCGCGTGACCCAGCCTTCGGTTCGGCCGCTTCTCTCATCCTCATGGTGTTGACCCTGATCGTGACCTACTTCTACACGCGCAAATTTGGTTTTGGAGAGGAGATTGTAGCCGCATGAATCCCCATCGTCGCGCTCCGCTCGTTCGTCTCGCCGCCTTTTTGGTCTATGTCTTCTTATACGCCCCAATTATCGGCCTGATTTTGTATTCCTTCAACGCCTCGCGCACCAACGTCACCTTTGAAGGATTTATCACCTCGTTTAGCGAAAACACGCAAATGGACGGCAGTCTGGTGGTCTCCAGCCCCTGCGGGCCGTTTCACTGGTACTGTGACCTTGCCAAGAATGATGACGTGATGGCGGCGGCGGGCAATACGCTCAAGATCGCCATCATCGCCACGCTGATTTCCACCATCATCGGCACGATGTCCGCGATTGCGCTTCAACGTTACGATTTTAAGATCAAACCGTTCTCGCAGTTGGCTTTGTACATTCCAATCGTGATTCCTGAAATTGTGATGGGTATCGGCGTGCTGACTTTGTTCAGCCAGTTGTTTACCTGGGCCAATACGGCGTTCAACCTGAGCGGCGATGCGCGCCTTTCAATGGGCATTGCCACGGTGACGATTAGTCATATCGCCTTCATGGTTCCATTTGTCACGCTGGTGGTGCAAGCCCGCCTGCAAGGCTTTGATAAATCTTTTGAAGAGGCGGCCATGGACTTGGGCGCCAACGAATGGACGACCTTTCGTCGCGTGACCCTGCCGATGATCTTGCCCGGCGTGCTTTCCGGCGGGTTGCTGGCTTTTACCTTATCGCTGGACGATTTCGTGATTACGTTCTTCACCAACGGGCCCGGTTCCACAACCCTGCCAATCTACGTGTATGGCTTGTTGCGCCGCATCATCACGCCGCAGGTCAACGCGCTTTCCACGGTCTGGATTTTGGTCGTCTTTTTGGCAGTTCTTGCCCTGCATATTTTACAAAACCGGGAAAGCAAGGAACGCGCCTAATCTTTTATTCGGGTATTTCGCGTCGCCGACGTGTGCCAAACATTTTATTTATGAAGGAGAAGTAAGATGAACAAGTACAAAATCATGTCCCTCTTAAGCCTGCTGATTACCGCCAGCCTGGTCTTAAGCGCCTGTAAAGGCGCGTCGGAAAGTCCCACGCAAGGTAGCGACCAGAAGGTGACTTCCAGTGGGTACGTTTGCCCGGCTCCTCAGTTCGATGTAAAGGTCACTTCCAAGGAACTCAACATCTTCGTCTGGACGGAATACATCCCGCAAGACATGATCGAATGTTTTGAATTGGTCTATGGCGTGAAGATCAACCGCGACGAATATTCCGCGAACGAAGAAATGTATGCCAAGGTCAACGCGGGCGGCTCGAACTATGACCTGGTTCAGCCCACCGACTACATCATCCCGCCGATGATTCGTCAGGGCCTTTTGCAGGAATTGGATCACTCCAAACTGCCGGTGATGAAGAACTTCAACTCCAGCTACCTGGATTTTGAATTTGACCCGGGTAACAAATACAGCATCCCGTATCAGGCGGGCATTGACTCAATTGTCGTCAACACGGATAAGGTGAAGGACGTGCCGAAATCGTATGCCGATTTATGGAACCCGGAATACAAAGGCAGAATGGTCTTCATTGACGATTCGCGCGCCGTCATTGGCATTGCCTTGCTGACTTTGGGTTACGACGTCAACACGACCAACCCCACCGAGTTGGAAGAAGCCAAAGTTAAACTTCAGGAGCTCATCCCCAACATCCGCGTCTTCGATAGCGACAGCCCCAAGACGGCCTTAATCGCTGGCGAAGCGGATTTAGGCTTCGTCTGGACTGCCGAAGCTCTGCTCGCGCAACAGGAGAATCCCGCCATTCAATTTATCTACCCAACCGAAGGCGCGATCCTCTGGCAGGATAACTGGGTCATGCTGGCTGGCGCGCCTCATGCAGACGCGGCCTACGCCTGGCTCAACTACTCCATGCAGGGCGACGTCTTCTGGATGATGCTCCGCGAGTTCCCCTACATCAACCCCAACGACGCGGCCCTGGAATTTGCCAAGACAGATCATCCCGATTTATACAAAGCCTACATGGATTCTTCGATTACCAACGTCCCTGCGGATGTCATCAAAAAAGGGCATCGCAGTGTGGATGTGGGCGATGCGGCTGTTTTGTACGACAACATTTGGGTGGAAGTTAAAGGCGGCAACTAGCCTCGCTTGTTGAAATAGATTGCAGACATCCCCGAAGACGATCATCTTCGGGGATGTTTTTTTACAAAAGGCAGGGTAGGAGTAGATTTCCCTTCGCGTAGTCAATTTACAACGAAAACCCTAGCCTCGAACCGCTCTACCTGACACCTGACACCTGACACCTGACACCTGCAACCTTCAACCTGTAACCTGCAACCTTCAACCTGTAAAAATATCAAAAAAGAAAGCCATTTTATAACAAATCAGCACGAAACCATTGACAAAAATAAATAATCGTTATACAATGCTCGTATGTCAAACGAAATCGTCAACGACATTCCAGAAAAGCTCGACGCGATTGACGTTTACATCATCGAGGCGCTTCGCAAAGACGGGCGCGCGGCCTTTGCTCAAATTGCCGAGCAACTCAAAGTTTCCCCCGGCATGATCCGTCAGCGCTACAACCGCCTCGTAGAGCTTGGCTACCTCAAAGTGGTCGCCGCCACCAACCCCTTGCTCATGGGCAAGCGCTCCATGTCGCTGATCGGCATTCGCACCGAAGCCAAAAAAATGCTCGCCGTCGCCGAATACCTCTCCAAGTTGGACGAAGTCATCTACGTCGTCTTCGTCAGCGGCGGGTACGACATCATGGCCGAAGTCTTTTGCAAAGACCACGAAGACCTGCTCAAGTTTATGACCGAAAAACTGGCCAAAGTGGACGGCGTCCGCGAGACCGAATCCTTCATCTACTTGAAGATTGCCAAAGAGATTTATTTTTAGAATGGGAATTCGCTTCGCGCCCCGCCCGGGCCTGCTGAAGCTTCCAAAAACTTTTGACTGCCTCCCAATCCTGGCGCAAGGCAGAACCAACCTGAAAGGTAAAAAATGAAAGCGCTCGTATCTAGTTTAAGAAAAGTGGGGGATGCGTTTGTGAAAGCGTATTTAACGTCGTTGATGATTGTGGTCGCCCCCAGCGCGCAGTCCAAAACGCCAAACCGCTACTAATTCAGATAAAAGACGGCATAAAACTATGCCGTCTTTTTGTTTCTATACGTCAATCTAACTCGCTTCTGCGGGTTATAAAACCAAATGGAGAATCTCATTTTATGAAAGTACTTTTGGTAGGAGTAGGCGGAGTGGGCGAGGCGATTGCCGTCATGGCCAAATCGCGCGGTTGGGTCGAACAAATGATCCTGGCGGAATATAACCTGAAACGCGCCGAAGAAGTGCAAAAGAAAATTGGCGACCCTGCGCGCTTCCCGGTGGAATTTGTGGACGCAAGCCAAAGCGCCAGCGTGGAAGCGCTGGCGAAGAAATACAATGTTGACCTGATTATGAACGCGGTGGATCCCATCTTCAACAAGCAGATCTTCGACGCGGCCTTCAACGCCAACGTCAACTACATGGATATGGCCATGACCCTCTCCGAGCCGCATCCCACCGACCCGTTTAACCAAGTGGGCGTAAAACTGGGCGATTATCAATTTGAGAAAGCCGCAGAGTGGGAGCAGAAAGGCCGGCTGGCGCTGGTTGGCTTTGGCGTGGAACCGGGCATGGCGGACGTATTTGCGCGTTACGCGGCCGATCATCTCTTTGACGAGATTGACGAAATCGGCGTGCGCGACGGCGGCGACTTGTACGTGGAAGGCTATGAATTCGCGCCGACGTTTTCGATTTGGACGACGATTGAAGAATGTTTGAACCCGCCGATTATTTACGAAAAAGACAAGGGTTGGTTTACCACCGCGCCGTTTTCCGAGCCGGAGTTTTTTGAATTCCCCGAAGGCATTGGCAAAGTGGAAGTGGTCAACGTGGAGCATGAAGAAGTTCTGCTCGTGCCGCGCTGGATCAAGAACGTCAAACGGGTGACGTTCAAATACGGCCTCGGCGATGAGTTTACCGAAGTGTTGAGAACCCTGCACAAACTGGGCTTGGACAATAAGGATAAGATCAAAGTGAAGGGCGTGGAAGTTTCCCCGCGCGATGTGGTCGCCGCCTGTTTGCCAGACCCGGCCCATTTGGGAGATAAGATGAAGGGCAAGACCTGCGCGGGGACGTACGTCACAGGCTCGAGGTCCGGGAAGAAGCGCGCCGTGTATTTATATCAAGTGGCGGATAATGAAGCCTGCATGAAGACCTGGGGTTGTCAGGCGGTCGTCGCGCAGACGGCCTTTACCGCGCTGATCGCCATGGACTTGATCGAACATGGTCAATGGAGCGGCGCGGGCGTGTTGGGCCCCGAAGCCTTTGAGCCGACTGTGTTTATGGAGAAGATGGCCGACTACGGCTTTCCGTATGGAATGCAGGAAATGCCCGCGTAACCGGCGCGACTTGTAAGGATATAGCAAGCCAGCGGGAAGTTTCCGCTGGCTTATACTTACCCAATGGACGAATCGCAAACTGAATCCAAACTTGAATTGTTGCGCTTTGCCTTTAAGGATTTGGAGGAGGGCGAACTGCGCCAAATGGCGGCGTTGACGGAAATTAAAACCTACCCGCCCGGGCATGTGCTCTGTCACGAAGGTGCGCACGAAGAGATTTTCTATATTATCGCCGCGGGGAGCGCGTTAATTGTGAAGCGCTTTGACGAAGAGGCGGGTGAGCGGGTCTTGCGGACGGTGGAGCGGGGAGCGTTGGTGGGCGAGATGGCCATGATTCAGGCCGCGCCGCGCGCCGCCACTGTGCGGGCCGTCACGGATTTAACCGTCCTGGAGATGGAAAAGCAGGACTTTGAAGCGATCCTCGCGCACAGCCCGCGCATGGCGATTGAAATCATCCGCACCACGCTGAATCGCCTGCGCGAGAACGATCAGACGATGATTGCCGACCTGCGCAAATCCAATGCCGTTTTGCGGCAACTGGATCGCAATAAACTGGAGTTTATTCAGGTGGCGGCGCATGAACTCCGCACGCCGTTAACTGTGCTAAAAGGCTACGTCAATTTATTGGGTTCGGCTAACGAGCTAAAAGCCAACCCGGCCCTGGGCGAGATGGCCGCAGGCGCGCTGAAAGGCGCGAACCGAATGCACGAAGTGGTGAACATGATGCTCGACGTTTCGCGGATTGACAGCGAGGGCATGAAAGTTTTGCCGACTCTGCTTTCGTTGAAGATGACGCTGGTGGAATTGCTCAACTCGTTACAGGCAGAACTTGCCGAGAGGAAGATTGACGTGACGGTGGAGCAAATGGAAGAAACGCCGTTCATTTACGCCGACCCGTCTTTGATTCAAAAGGCGCTTTATCAACTGCTGATTAATGCAATCAAATACACGCCCGATGGCGGCAAAGTCAGAATCTCTTTGCAGGCGGCGTTTTTGGAAAACGATTTGCCCGCTGTGGATGTGCGCTTTGAAGATACCGGCATTGGCGTGGATGCCGAACATCACGAACTAATTTTTGAAAAATTTTATCAGGTGGGGAGTGTGGCTTTGCACTCTTCGGGGAAGACGGCCTTCAAAGCTGGCGGGCCGGGCCTGGGGTTGGCGCTTGTGCGCGGCATTGCCAAAGCGCATGGCGGCCAGGCTTGGGTGGAAAGCGCCGGTCACGATGAAGTTAACTTTTCAGGCAGTCGCTTTCATTTTGTGATTCCCGTTCGGCCTTCATCCTGACGCCCTGATTTCCCACTTCGCTAAACATAACCAAGACATGACTTACGCAGATCAAAATCTTTTGCCGCGGCCTGGTCTTGCCGTTTTGCGTAAGTCCTACAAGAAAAACTTTCTGGCGATGCCTTTCTTTGGAGACGCGGAGTTCGCCTGCGTCCAATTTTGAAACCGTCAGTCCGCTGGAAAAATTTTAGAGTTCCAGCGAATTCAATAAATCCCGTAGGGCCAGCAGTTCCGCTTGGGTGAGCGTCACGCCTTTGCCCATCTTGGTATGGTCTGCCGACCAATCGCGCAGGTCGTATTTCGGTTCGCGGTCGTTCCAGCTAATCAGATTCAATTCCTTCGCCCAGCCGCTGGCCGCTTGCGAAACGATTCCCACTGCGCGGACAATTTCAAATTTGATCTCGGCCATCTTTCCTCCGTTTACAGTTCCGGCGCGTTATCGGCAGTGATCGCGACGATCTGTTCCATCAGCGGCGCCACAACCAACTCAATTTCATGTTTGGATTTAAACCATTCGCGGGAAGCCAGCAAGTCCACATGATCCAATAAAAAGCTGATCGTCTTTAATTTGGTTTGGTCGGTTTCGAGGATGACGAGGTGGGGATGCTCCTCCAGTCGTTCGCGCAATTCGGCGGCGTAGGCCCTCTGCGCCTTGAGCGGGTCTTGCCCCGCCATTTCCGGGTTCAAGTATCCGGCTGTTTCCCACTCTGCGGCTTTTTCAAAGAGTGCGTCGAGATGAGCTAACTCCACCCAGGCTTTTTCAGCTTCGGCGGGGGTGAGCGGCGGCAGGCGTAAGCCCAACCCCACCAGCGCGTCCCTGTAGCGCGTTTTGTACATCTTCTTAAGCTCGGAGAGAGTCGCCGCATCCAGCCGCAGTTCCTCCCAGCCATCCATTTGATTTAACAGCCATTGCAAACGTTCCAACTCCGCGAGTTTTGGCGCGTTTCCTTGAAAGCCGCACTCGGCACAGGGTTTTTCAATTTGAAAATTTTCACTTTGACATTTGGGACAGTTCATACGCTGATTATTTCATATTCCCGGCGCAATGGCAAGGCGCGTTTGAACATCCCCCAAATGGGGCGGTTCAAATTTAGGCGGCGCGGGTATGATTGCCCGCTGAAAGAGAGCCAGATGAAAACGCCACCCAGACCTTCACGCGAACAAAAACTGGATATTTTACGACGGCTGTTTCGGAGGTTTTCCGCCAGCCCGCTTTCGCGCGCGGAAAAGACCGACGCGCTGAGGCGCATCTTGCGCCACGAATCGGCCAGCCGCCTGACCCGCCCCGAAGCCCTGAAACTGCTCAGGCGGATTCTGAAGCGCTATTCGGCTTGAAATTTTTTACTTAACCGGCGTCAGCGCCACAACCGGAATGACGCGATCTGTCTTACTGCGATATTCTGCAAAGCTGGGCATGGCGGTTGCAATTTTATCGTAGGCTTGCGTGCGCTCGGGCTCCGGGAGAATGGTGGCTTGCACTTGAACTTTCTCCGTTCCGACTTCAATCGTCACCAGTGGATGCGCCTTAAGGTTATAGAACCAATCGGGGTGTGTGGGCGCGCCGCCCTTGGAAGCGACGACCAGCCAACGCTCGCCGTCTTGCATGTAAACCACCGGATTGATACGTTCTTGTCCGCTTTTGACGCCTTGCGTATGCAAAAGCAGAAGCGAGCCAAACCAACTGACTTTTCCGCCGTTGGCGCGAAACTCATCAATTACTTTTTGATTTCGATCATTCCATTCGCTCATGTTTGCTCCTTTTTGTTGAAATCAGGACGCCTTCGAAACAGAACTTCTTACGCTACCCAGCGTGGGTATTGTAAAAAAACGCCGAAGGGCTTGCGCCTTCGGCGTTTTTTTACATTTAAGCTGAACTTGCTACAGAGCCACGCCCATCACCGCCACAAAGTGCGCGGCCGCGGCCAGCAAGACAAAGATATGCCAGACCTCATGGAAACCAAAAACGCCAGGTTTGAAATTGAAGATCTTGGTGGCATAGACGATCGCGCCCAATGTATAAATGATTCCGCCAATCACCAGCCAGGCGAAAACCCATGTGGGCAGGTTGGCGAGCATTTGTCCGGCGGCTGAAACGCTAAACCAGCCCATGATGACATAAATCCCCGCGTTGAGCCAGCGCGGCGCGCGAATGTAAAAGATTTTAACGATGATGCCGATGGCGGCCAACGACCAGATAATGCTCAACATGCCCCACTTCCAAAAGCCGCTAAAAGCGTTCATGCAAAATGGGGTATACGTCCCGGCAATGAGCAGGAAAATTGCCGAGTGGTCAATTTTCCTGAAGACTTCCAAGGCTTTGTCTTTGACGCGCACCATGTGATAGGTGGCGCTGGCCGAGAAGAGGAGAATCAGGCTCACGCCGTACACGGCCAATGAGATAATTTTGGTTGGCGTATCCCAGCCTACGATCAGCAGGGCAATCAGACCAATCAGGGCCAAAAACGCCCCGCCCCAGTGCGTGAGACTATTTACAGGTTCTCGAAAATTTTTTAGCATTTTATTTTCCTTGTTTATTTGCGATCACGATTAATAACTGGTTCGATTTTACATCAATAACTTTTATTTCGGTTTGAAACCCTGCATTAATGAAAGGTTGCGCGATTTTAGTTTGGAGGGATTTGCTTAATGAATTAGGGCTTTCGCCCGTAACACGATAGAGCCATTGAAGGAATCCGCTTCGCGGAAACGCCACCGGCAGGACGATTAGCCTGCCGTCGCTCCGAAGGATTCTTTTTATCTCTGAAAGGGTGCGACTCTGAAAAATGTAATCCGTTGGGAATGTGGAGATAACGCTGTCAAAAGATTCACTTGGATAGGGCAGCGCTTGAGCGTGCCCGCGCGCCAGTTTGTGCGTTGCGCCGATTCTTTTTTTTGCAAGGCCAAGCATCTGGCTGGACTCATCTACAGCAAACAGGACCAGCCCACGGTTAAGGAGGAAGCGTTGTAAATGTCCCGGGCCGGGCCCCAACTCAAGGATGTGCGTCCCGTGGATGAACGGCGTAATGCTTTGTCCCCATTTTTTCCATTGGCCAAACGAAACGAACGCCGCAACGAAATCATACGCCCAGGCGAAGGGGTGATAAAGCAGGCGAAAGAACGCCCGCATGAAATTCTGAATTAACATAAAAAGAGGGCTTGACCGTTGGTCAAGCCCTTTGGCTTTCTATCCAGCGGCGGAAGCATCGCCACCTTTGGTACTTTTCCGAACCGCGTCAATTGCGCCTTTACTGCGTTCGCGCACTTCATTGACGAGCCCCGTGCCGCGTTCGCGGACTTCGTGGGCCAATTCGGTGGCGCGTTCACGCGCAATTTTGGTCAGTTCGTCGGCGCGGGCGCGGGCTTCAGCGGCGGCCGATTCGGCGCGAGCGAGAACTTCTTCAGCAGATTGTGAAGCGCGGTCGCGCAGTTCGATGGATTTATCTTTGATCAAGGCGCGGGTTTCTTCGCCAGATTGCGGCGCAAATAATAGGGCCACTACGGCGCCAGTTAAACCGCCAACCACAAACCCTACGAGGAAGGCTCCAAATTCATCACGGTCATCAGACATGGTATTTCTCCTTTTATACTTTGAGTATCGAGCGCAAGGACGCGCCCTTGAACTTGTGAATTTACGCTTACTTTACTTAGGCTTAATTCCCATCAATTCTAACATACGCCGCAAGCCCGCCAGATAGCCATTAAGTTTGATGACCGGCTCGACCACGTTTTCGCCCAGGAATTCTGCCGTGCCACGCAGGGTGTTGACGGTTTCGGTGGTGGCGTGCAAAATTGGTTTGACTTCATTTTCGAGCAGGTTAATCAGGCTGGCTAACTGCAGGATGAGGACAATCAGCGCCACGCCAATTACCAAAGATTCCAACGCGACCACAATGATAAAGACGTCGCGAATTTTGTCGGTGGGGGTGGCGGGTTGAAGCAGGAAGAAGATCGCCACGCCCAGCAGGATTAGCAGGAGGACGATTCCCGCCACGATGCTGGCAATGATGACTTTCTGCTTGCGCTCAGCTTCTTGAAGCGCCGCCAATTCTTCTGGCGTGGGCGGCGGGGTGGTTGGAGTGGGGATTTGAGGCGTAACCATGTTTGAATTATAGCATTTATTGAAGAATAAAACCTGCAAGCGAATTGCATCACGGGAAATGTTACCGAGGGGAGTATCGTTGCATCAGGAAAAATGTTACTTTCCGATGACGACTTAGCGTCATTGGAGGAGCGACATGATGAGCCTAAAAAGCAAGCGCGAGTT
>JADZCC010000064.1 GCA_020851785.1 Anaerolineales bacterium | reverse complement strand
GGTTTCCCAAAATTATCGTTCTGGTTTGTTTAGCAGAGTCTTTTTCAGCAAGCGTTTTGGTGGTTGTTGAGCCTGCCGAAACACAAGGCATGGTTTTTTGGTTCTTGCTAAAGAGTAAAATTCGTGCAATAATCTTGTCAGTCTTATGGTTGTGGTTCTGGTTATTAATCAGCACGTCTTGCGCAAAGCCCCCAACAAAGCGTGCACTTGACGGGTGGGATTCTGCGCCATTTTCGGGCATTTTCTACACCCGAACAGAATCCTGCTCTCGGAGTTTTGTCTCAGCCCGCCCACCCGCAAGTAACGCAAACCGTTGGCTGGCTTAATCCAGATATAAACTTCAAGTGAAGTAAGAACTAATTGAAAACGATATTTCTTAGAGGCGATGCAATGAGGTTGATCCCCAAACCAATGACGGGCGAATACGCGCCTTATGCCCTGATGTATATTGGACTGTTGCCTGATGATGGTCTCATTTTAGGGCATTTACGAAGTAATCTAGAAAATACAGTCAATTTCATGCGTTCACTGCCCAAAGGAAAGCTAACTCTTCGTCATGCTGAGGGAGAATGGACCATTAAAGAAATTCTAGTCCATATCATCGACGATGAACGAATATATTGCTATAGGGCATTGCGATTTGCTAGAAATGATCAAACTGAATTGCCTGGTTTTGAGCAAGATGAGTATGTTCCTTATTCCAATGCAAATAACCGTGAACTGGAAGCAATTATTAAGGAATTTATATCTGTACGAAATGCAACAATCACATTTTTCGAAAGCCTTGATGAAGAAGCATTAACAAGAAAAGGAATTGGCAGTGGCAATATCATGAGTGTACGTGCGGCGGCATATCACATTGCTGGGCATGAGTTGCACCACGTCAACAGTATAAAAGAGAATTACTTATCAAGTGAATAAAGTAGCTATGCACAAAGACGAAACGACCTATTCAACCTCAATAGAGATCCTCCGAATCAGCCAGCCAACAAAGCGTGCAGTGGATGGTGGGGATTCTGCGGCTTCGAGAAGCATTTTTCTCGCTTCAGTTTTTTTCTGCTCTCAGGCATTATCCAGTCCGCCTTCGACAAACTTTCTGCGAATGGCGGTAATGGTTGGTAAAGAACACATCAGTACAGATGCTATTTCTTCCGTGCCTATTTTCTTTTTCTGGTTCTCATCGGTCAGCAACAAAATCCGTGCGCGGGTTTGAGTTCGCGCCGATGATGCGCCGCCTCGGATCAGGCTTTCTAATTCTTGGCGTTCTACTTCGGTCAGGTTAACATGATATTTTGTGGGCATCCCCCAAGTATAATCTACGCTAAATATTCAAGTTGATCGAACACTAGTAATTAAATTACAAAGGGTGAGTCTATGAAACGCAAAGAGTCTAGATTTGTAAAAAGGACCGATATCCATCACATCATCATAGGCATTAGTTATGTCATGGGTCTAGCCACGATATTTGCTTGTTCAACCTTGTCCATTAATGTCGGAACAGGATCAACAACACCCGAGGCAACCACCGGATTCACTCTCCCGTCTGATACTGCCACACTTCCGATCCCTTCTGCAACACCAACAATCAGCGAGCCTTCAGCAACCCCTTTTCCCATTATTGGTGTCGGTTCTACGTGGTCACGGCCAGCAGATGGAAGTGTGATGATGTTCGTTCCCGAATCTGAATTTATTATGGGGAGCGATTTGGGTGCGGATTTCGAAGGTCCAGAACATATCGTGTATCTAGATGCTTTTTGGATCGACAGAACAGAAGTGACTAACGCCATGTTTGCCGATTGTGTGGACAAGAAAGTATGTAAAGATCCAGGTACATCTAATCGTTCCTCTGAATATGACGATCATCCGGTTTCCACTGTCGCGTGGGATGATGCATTCCGCTACTGTGTGTGGGTTGGAGCCCGCCTACCCACAGAAGCGGAGTGGGAAAAGGCCGCGCGCGGTCCAGATGGACGACTTTATCCTTGGGGAAATGAATTGGACGAAAAAAGATACTACCTCGAGACAGAAGGTCAAACATCGATTCCCTTAAATAAGCCGGTTGGAACCTATCTTGAAGGAGCAAGTCCTTACGGCGTCCTGGATATGGCGGGCGGCGTATTTGAATGGGTAAATGATTTCTACTCGCCTTCGTATTACCAGAAATCCCCCGAATCCAACCCAAGCGGGCCACCAGATGGCAACAAACATGTCATTCGGGGCGGAGATTATGTGGATTATGACCTACGGACGTTTACCCGATATAGCGGGGGGAGTTCATTTTTCAGAACTTTGAAAAACCTTGGATTTCGTTGCGCTCGTGACGCGAATCCATAGGCAAGCCGGTGGTCAAAGGCTTGGAAGAGAGACGAAAGTAGCCAAATTGAATTAAAATAAGTTTATGCAAAATTCTTCAACCCTTGAACATAGACCTGCCAGAGACTATCGCCTTGATATCATCAAGGCGATTAGCATTATTTTAGTGTTGTGCTGGCATTTTCAGCCATTCGATGTCACCGCCCCCAAACTGACAGATTATCACCTGAGCGGAATCTTTCGAGAAGGAATCAAATCTTTTTACGCGCAAGTAACCCTGCTTGGAGTGCCGTCTTTTATTCTCGTTTCGCTATATTTATATTTCATGAACTTAAGTAAGCGCGGATATTCCTACACAAAAAGTAGACCAATACATTTGGCTCAACTCTTTGCATTTTGGGTTTCTTGCCAGATTGTTATTTATTTTCTAACGACCTATTCATTGACAAACTCTTTCGCAGACAACCTGACATCATTACTCAAAGGTTTATCGTTCTATAAAATATTTATTGAGGGCGGACCCAGACTCAATTTCATCGGCGGCGGTTCTGTCTTTTATTACTTCACCACCCTCTTTTTCTCGACCATTCTGGCTACTTTTTATTTTTTCATCACAACAAAAAACGAAACAGCAGGCGCGTGGATTGGAGCGCTAACTGTCATTAGCTCATTAATCTATTTCGAATATTGTAGTCTGAACAATATCTACGTCGAACTTTTAGATCTGCGAACGTTTATCATTTACATTCCTCTGGCGTATTATCTTTGGTCGCATAAGGATAAATTCTCGATTTGGCTGTTCATCTTTTTTATAGTCGGCTATGTTTTTTTCGCGGTTCAGGATTACTACCTGAGACGGCAGGGATTTGTCATCAACGTATATCTGCGTACAGGCATCACCTTCGGGGCATCAATGATTTTCTACGGAGTAAAAAATCTTTCGTTGATCAAAGAATCGAAAACCCTAACCTTTTTCTCGATTTATTCACTGGGGATTTACGCAACGCATAAATATTTTCAATACTTTTCCACTGCCCTGCTCAGCCCCTATTTTGAACTATACAAAATTGGCAAAAAGACGCATTTCGGCGAAATCCATATCAACTTACAAGTTCTTTCGATTGCCGCGCTGGGAATTTCATTAACCCTACTTTGCGTTTTCCTGCTTGGAAAAACGCGCTTGAAAGGATTTGTAAAAGGGTAACCAGAGGCAAGGGCCTTCGTTTCAAAGAGGCGGCGCTTTAAGAGCGCCGCCTCTTTGAACTTACGCCTCCAGAACTTCTCCCTGCACGGCAGTGGAGAAGACCAACCCAGCCTTGCCACGATCCGCCTGAATGACATCGCCTTCGTGGAAGTCGCCAGAGAGGATGCTCAACGCCAGCGGGTCTTGCAATTCGCGTTGAATGGCGCGTTTGAGCGGACGCGCTCCAAAGTCGGCGTCGTAGCCCACTTCCGCGAGGTATTCGCGCGCGGCTTCGCTGACTTCGAGACCATAGCCTTTATCCGCCAGCAGTTTGCTCACCTGGCGCAGTTGAATATTCACAATATCCCCAAGGTGCGCCTTCGTCAGCGGGTGGAAGGTGATGATTTCGTCAATGCGGTTGAGGAACTCCGGGCGGAAGTGATTTTGCAAAACCTTGTTGATCTCATCGCGGGTTGCCTTGCGCCCGCCCTCCCACAGTGAACTGCCCAGGTTCGAAGTCATAATCACAACCGTATTGCGGAAGTCCACGGTGCGCCCCTGCCCATCGGTCAAACGTCCGTCGTCCAACAGTTGCAATAGCACGTTAAACACTTCGGGATGCGCCTTTTCAATTTCGTCAAACAAGACCACGCTATAAGGTCGGCGGCGAACCGCTTCGGTCAACTGACCGCCCTCGTCGTAGCCCACATAGCCGGGAGGCGCGCCAATCAGCCGCGAAACGGTATGCTTCTCCTGATATTCGCTCATGTCAATGCGGATCATGGCGCGTTCATCGTCAAACATAAATTCCGCCAAAGCGCGGGCCAACTCAGTTTTGCCAACGCCAGTAGGTCCCAAAAAGATGAACGAGCCGATTGGCCGGTTGGGGTCTTGCAAACCTGCGCGGGCGCGGCGCACCGCTTTGGATACCACGCTCAGCGCTTCTTCCTGACCAATCACGCGCTCATGCAAACGCGCTTCCATTTGAATCAACTTTTGGGTTTCGCCTTCGAGCAGGCGCGAAACGGGGATACCCGTCCAGCGCCCAACGATGGCGGCAATTTCTTCGGCATCCACTTCCTCTTTGAGGAGGGAGCCTGCGCCTTGAATGGTTTTTAGCTTCGCCTCCGCGCTTTGAATTTTGCTTTCCAGTTCGCGCAGTTCGCCATATTTCAGGCGGGCCGCTTTCTCCAAATTGGATTCGCGTTCAGCGCGTTCCATTTCGATGCGCGTCGCTTCCAGCTTTTCTTTCAGACCGCGCAATTCAGCGATGGCTTGTTTTTCAGTTTGCCAGCGCGCTGTCAGCCCTTTGGATTCTTCGCGCAAGTCGGCTAGTTCTTTTTCGAGATTGACAAGCCGTTCCTTCGAGGCTTTATCTTTTTCCTTCTTCAACGCTTCGCGCTCGATCTCCAACTGCATCGCCTGACGATCTACATTATCCAACGCCTGCGGCTTGGAATCGATCTCCGTCCGCAAACGCGCGGCGGCTTCGTCAATCAGGTCAATGGCTTTATCGGGCATTTGGCGGTCGGGGATGTAGCGGTTCGAGAGCGTCGCCGCCGCAATCACAGCAGGGTCGGTAATCCGCACGCCGTGATGAACTTCATAGCGTTCCTTAAGCCCGCGCAAAATTGAAATCGTATCTTCCACGCTTGGCTCTTCCACCAACACGGGTTGAAAACGCCGTTCCAGCGCAGGGTCTTTTTCAATGTATTTGCGATATTCATCCAGCGTGGTTGCGCCGATCATGTGCAGTTCGCCGCGCGCCAACATGGGTTTGAGCATGTTGCCCGCGTCCATTGCGCCATCGGCTTTGCCTGCGCCAACCACCGTGTGCATTTCGTCAATGAACAAAACAATCTCGCCGCTGGCCTCGGTCACTTCCTTCAGCACAGCTTTCAGGCGTTCTTCAAACTCGCCGCGATATTTTGCGCCGGCAATTAACGCGCCCATGTCCAACTGCACGAGCCGCTTCTTTTTCAGACCTTCAGGCACGTCGCCATTGACAATGCGTTGCGCCAGGCCTTCGGCAATGGCTGTCTTGCCCACGCCTGGTTCGCCAATCAGGGCCGGGTTGTTCTTCGTGCGCCGCGTGAGGATTTGAACGACGCGCCGAATCTCTTCATCACGTCCGATGACGGGATCGAGTTTGCCTTGCCGCGCAAACGCGGTCAGGTCGCGCCCATACTTTTCAAGGGATTGATAGGTGGATTCGGGATTCGGCGAGGAAACTTTTTGGGAGCCGCGCACAGTTTTCAGCGCGGAAAGAATCGCATCTTTTGTCAAGCCGAAGGAGGTCAGCCGCTTCGCTAAAGGCGATTCGCTTAATCCAAGCAAAAGGTGTTCCGTCGAAACGTAATCGTCCTGCATCCCTTTGGCGTAGCGTTCGGCGGCTTTGAGCGCTTCCGCAGTGGGTTGAGCCAAGCCCACCTCCGCATTGGAGCCGTGAATTTTTGGGCGGCTTTCGAGGTCATGAGTCAATTCATTGCGCAACGCGCCCGCGCTCCCCGCCACTTGATTGACAATGGCTGGCGCAACGCCTTCCTCCTGCTGTAATAACGAAAGCAAAAGATGAGCGGGCTCGATGGCTTGATGGTTGTAATCCTGCGCGATCTGTTGCGCGCGTAAAATGGCTTCCTGTGATTTTTGAGTGTATTTATTGAGATCCATACTTCCTCCAAACGGGCGTGCATAAACAACGCTATTCGTATTGTAGGAGTTTTAGGTTGGATGAAGGTTAATGAAATGTCAGAGGAAGGTTAGAGGCGCGCTAGGTTTCATGCCAGACAATGTAAATGATGTATCCGCTTTTCAGCTTTTCTACGGCGACGGTCATAAAGCGCGCATTGGGCAGGGCAATCTGTCCGCCCGACAGGTTCTTCCCTGTTACGTCCCACCAACTCACGCCCTGCAAGCTTGCGATTTGAACATTCTCCTCAAATTGAGTTACATCCACAACGGCTGAATCAAAGATTTGCGCGAGATCGCTTTCAGCGGTCTGGAATTTGAACCAAATTCGATCGTCAATGCCAGAGCCTTCCAGTTTGTATCCCAAAGGCGTGATCTTGGCTGTATCTTTCAGGTACATTTCAGCCCTGCATTGCGTCACCTGGCTTTCCGTCGGTAGCGCGGTTTCTTCGTCTTCGCCAAAGTTAAATTCAAGGCAGGCGCTGACAGTTACAGCCAGCGCGGCGATCAGAATCATTATTTGATAGATTGGCTTCATCCAGTAGTCCTTATTAAAATTTTTCAGGCGCTAACGAAGTAAAATCATGCGTGAGAATAGTATAATCTCCGCAGGAAGGTATATGAAAAAAATCATTCGCACAATTGTTTTTATCTTTTGCATGGCTTTTACAAATGCATGCAGTCCTTCTAACATTGCTGTTTTAGAAGCCAATGGCGAAAAGGTAAAAATAGAGTTCTGGCAAAACGATTCTCGTGTACCTTTTTCAAGCGACCAAGAACCATGGAGCGTAACCTTAAAGCCAGAACCATTTACATTAATGGTGCATGGGGAAAAAGACTCAATATCCATCATGGCTCTCAAATCAAGTAATTTGCTGAAACCCTTGCAAAATTTACAAAAGCTACAAAGACCATTGATACATCCGCAAGCTACAAGTCAAGGATTTTATAAAAACGACCTTTATTTGCAAGAACAGCCGCTAGAAGTTCTTGAATTGAATTCTTCCATTTATAAAGCATTCGGACTTTCTTTTCAAGAATTGACAGACGACGCCAATTCTCTAACAACTCAGTTGAACGCAAAGCCTTCGGTGCTTACAACCATGCGCACATATTTAGGCGATCACTCAAGCTTTATCATTGAAACAATAAATCAAGGTTCAATCAAAGACTACGAGTCAATTATATTGGTGGTTTTTGCAGATCAACCATTAGAACAAACATCTCAAAAAATTGAATGGGATATGTTGAAGTGGCTGATCTTTAAGGTTGAGTTCATTTCAAATTGACCAGTTTGCCATAAATTTATTCTTTATAGCGCATGGGTTATACAAAAATAAATTTTACACAAGGAACAAACAATGACGCAGACTTACCCTCAAGACACGCTTGTAGTTGGGCTGGCGCAAATTGCGCCGGTCTGGTTGGATCGAGCGGGGACCATGTCTAAGATTCTGAATCAGGTTCGGGTGGCGAGCGAGGCGGGCTGTCATCTCGTGGCGTTTGGCGAGGGACTCCTGCCGGGCTATCCATTTTGGATTGAACGCACCAATGGCGCGGTTTTCAACTCGCCGATGCAAAAGGAAATCCACGCGCATTACATGGATCAGGCGGTGCAGATCGAAGCGGGACATCTGGACTCGTTGTGCGCGGCGGCAAAAGAATTTGGGATGACGGTGATTTTGGGTTGCATTGAACGCCCGCTGGATCGCGGCGGTCACAGCCTGTATGCCAGTCTGGTGTATGTGGATGCGGATGGCGCGATTCAATCGGTGCATCGCAAGTTAATGCCGACGTATGAAGAGCGGCTGACGTGGTCGCCGGGCGATGGGCATGGGTTGAGGACGCATCGGCTGGGCGCTTTTACGGTGGGCGCGCTCAACTGTTGGGAAAATTGGATGCCGCTGGCGCGGGCGGCGTTGTATGGCATGGGAGAGGATTTGCATGTGGCGCTTTGGCCGGGCGGCGCGCATAACACGCGGGATAATACTCGCTTCGTGGCGCTGGAATCCCGCTCTTATGTGTTGTCCGTCTCTGGCTTGATGCGCCCGGAAGATTTTCCGAAAGGTACTCCGCACCTTTCGGCGATCCTAAACGACGGCGCTGGCTTACTCGCCAATGGCGGTTCTTGCATTGCGGGGCCAGACGGTCAATGGATCGTCGAGCCGCTGGTTGGGGAGGAGAAGTTAATTGTGGCGGAACTCGCTCACCGCCACGTGCGCGAGGAGCGCCAGAATTTTGATCCGTCGGGTCATTACAGCCGCCCGGATGTGCTACAGTTACGGATCAACGGTCAGCGTCAAAGTTCGATTGCGTTTGACGAATAAAAGGATTCGCGCTCAAAGTACGGATATGGACGCTCAACAAATATCAGAATGCGACAGGTTCAAGGATATGCCAAACTCCACTTCCAACCAGTTGCCACAAGGCATTTTTGCCTATACTGCGAATTGAAGTAAAATCAGGGCTGAGGTGAATCATGACGATGCTCGAACAAATCCAAAAAGAAATTCAACTCCTGCCGCCCGAAAAGCAGAGCGAGGCGCTGGATTTCATTCTGTTTCTGCAAAAGCAAAGTAATGCCAAGCCGCGCAGAAAGGTTTCCATCCGTAATCACCCCGCCTACGGTTCGTGGAAAGGGCGAAATATAAACGCGCTCAAATATCAGCAAAATCTCCGCTCAGAATGGGATAATCGTCTGTGATTGCGGTTTTCGATACCAACATCGTCATTGATGCTCTCAACGGGGTTACTGAAACCGATACCGAATTTGAAAGATACGAACGTATCATTATTAGCAGAATTACCTGGATGGAGATTCTAGTAGGCGAAAAGGAAAACGACCAGCAACTCCGGGATTTTCTACAAAACCACTTCGAGATCGCTCCTATTGATGTAACTATTTCCGAAATTGCTGTGCAATTACGTCGCGAACATAGAATCCGCCTGCCGGACGCAATTATCTGGGCAACCGCAAAAGCTTACGATGCAGTTTTGGTAACGCGCAACACAAAAGATTTTGATGGCGCTCAAGATGGAATTCGCATTCCATACGAAATTACATAATTTTTAAACAAAGGATTCTTTCACATGCCTTCCCACATCCCCGTTTCAAAAATTTCAAGCTACATCGGTCAAGACATCATCCTCAAAGGCTGGGTCTATAACCGCACCGACAAAGGCAAACTGGCATTTTTACTCATCCGCGACGGGTCGGGATTTGTGCAATGCGTCGCTTTCAAAGGCGACCTTCAACCTGAAACCTTCGACCTGATAACCCATTTGCCGCAAGAATCATCGGTCATTATCACCGGCGCTGTGCGCGAAGATAAACGCGCGCCCGGCATCCCTGGCGGCTTTGAGGTTGGCATCAGAGATTTGCAAGTCGTCCAAGCCGCAGATATGGATTACCCGATGGCGCTCAAAGATCACGGCGTGGATTTCGCGCTGGATAATCGTCACTTGTGGATTCGGATGCAAAGTCAGTGGGCCATTTTGCGCGTCCGCGCCGCAGTGATGACCGCCACCCGCGAATGGCTCAACGCCAATGGTTTCTTTGAAATGAGTACGCCCATCCTCACGCCCGCCGCCGCCGAAGGGACAACCACGCTTTTTGAAACCGAATATTTTGACGAAGGCTCCGCTTACCTCGCCCAAACGGGACAACTGTATAACGAAGCGAACATCTTTGCATTTGGAAAAGTCTATTGCTTTGGGCCCACCTTCCGCGCCGAAAAATCCAAAACGCGCCGCCACCTGACCGAGTTCTGGATGCTCGAACCCGAAATCGCTTTTTGCGATTTAGATGGGTTGATGGACGTGGAAGAATCCCTGCTGACGCACATCGTTCAAACCGCGCTGAAAGAGTGTTCAGCGGAATTGAAATTCCTCAACCGCGACATTTCCAAACTCGAAAGCATGGCGGGCCCGTTCCCGCGCATGTCCTACGACGACGCCGCCAAATACCTGATTGATTTATATGAAAAAGAAACCGACCCTGAGAAAAAAGAATTGCTCAAATTTGAATGGGGCATGGATTTTGGCGCGCCGCACGAAACCGAACTGACTAAATTAAATGAAAAGCCGCTGTTTGTATATGGCTATCCCAGCGCGGTCAAAGCCTTTTACATGGAACCCTGGCCCGATCGTCCCGAAGTTTGCAAAAGCGTGGATTTGCTCGCGCCCGAAGGCTACGGCGAAATTTGCGGCGGCTCCGAACGCATGAGCGACCCGGATAAATTATTGGCCCGCATTCAAAAAGAAGGCCTGCCTGAAGAAGCCTTCAAATGGTATTTGGAATTGCGGAAATACGGCTCGGTTCCCCACTCTGGCTTTGGCATGGGCGTGGAGCGCGTCACCGCGTGGATTTGCGGCATCGAACACGTCCGCGAGGCGATTCCCTTTCCGCGCACGATCAAGCGCATTTATCCGTAGAAAAAAACTTTCAGAAAACAGAAGCAAACATCCCCGTCGAAAAAGAGGCGGGGATGTTTTTATTGCGGGCGTTCGGCAAATCATCTAATTATGGAATCGCCAGAACCTGCCCGACCTTGATGTTGTTGATATTCGTAAGGTTATTAAGCGAGGCAATCTCCGCCACGGTGACGCCATATTTGACCGCGATGAACGACAAGGTATCGCCAGCTTGAACGGTGTGCGAACGAGACGCGCTGGAGCCGGAAGGCGTGGAAGCGCCGCTTTCCTGCGGGATGGCGACCGCCACCGGTACAGTAAGTTGACTGCCCGTAACCAACAGTTGCGGGTTAGCCGTAACCAATTCGCGCACAGTGACGCCAAAATCGTTGGCGATCGTTTCAAAGCTATCGCCTTTTTTGACGGTATATTTTTTCGTCGTTTGGACGGGCAGTTTGGCGCCCGCAAATTTATAAAGCTCTTCAAGCGTACCGTTGTAGATGTTTAAATCCACTTTGGCATTAATGCCGTTGATTGCGCCCTTATCTGAGTATTGCCAAAAAGCCCAGTTAAACCAACCGCGCGGCGGGACGGGTTTCATGCCTTCCTGATATTGATTCGGATATTGCGCCAGCCAGAGCGGATAATTTTTTGCCCAAGCGGGCGGGCCGCCGCCTGCCACGATGAAATAATCCTGCAAGAAGTATTGGCCGGAGTAAATGATCGGTTTTTTTCCAAAGGCCGCTTCCACGCTGTCCAGCCAAATTTTAGCGGCCGGGACGATCTTCTCCTTGCTCATGCCGTCGTTCGTTTCCAGATCCAACACCGGCGGCAGTTCGCCGTCATCTTTGACCGTGCGGACGTAGTTGATGAAATAATCGGCTTGTTTTCTTGCATCCACATTACAACGAAAGAAGTGATACGCGCCACGCAACATCCCGGCAGATTTTGCGCCCAGCCAGTTATCGTCAAAGGTGGGGTCTTTGTAAGTTACGCCTTCGGTGGCTTTGACAAACACAAAGCGCTGGCTGGTGGCCCGCACTTTGGGCCAATCAATCCCCGCATCCCAATAAGAAACGTCAATTCCCTGAACAGTTGCCATGGTGGCCTCCAATTTGTTTAGAAATCACGATTGGGTATAGCGTAGCACAAAAGTTTTACAAAAGCAAACGGGCGTTTTTTGAACGGCCTCATCCGCATCTACCGCTCTTTTTTGGAATATGGTATAAGAATCCTGCCCTGCGGTGTGCGTGATATTGCCTTCACGTTTTGAGCCAATACCTAATACAAGGGTCCTTAACTTAACAGAAATAACGCGATAGGCCTGAGCCAAGGCGGCGTTTCTCGGTAGGGTCCCACCTGCGAAAGCAGGTTCAAAACCTGGCAATACACGGCATCTGCGGGGTATTTTTTTGGGAGGGAGAGAATTCGCAAGAAACGGGTAGCCTTTTTCACGCGCCTCCTATACAATTTCAAGCATAGGAAATTGAAATGAAACTCACGCCACCCAACTCGTCAGACCGAAATATAATCGAACGCTATCAACTGATTGAACAAGCCATTCAATACATCGAAGCGCACGCCCACCAACAACCCAAACTGGGGGAAATTGCCTCCGCCGTGGGCCTCAGCGAATATCACTTTCAACGCCTCTTCACCCACTGGGCGGGCATCAGCCCAAAGCGCTTTATCCAGTTCCTCACCAAAGAACGCGCCAAACGCTTGCTCGACGAATCCAAAAATTTATTGGAGACCGCGCATCAAACCGGGCTTTCCAGCCTCGGACGGCTCCACGACCTGTTCGTCAACACCGAGGCCATCACTCCTGGCGAATACAAAACCCGCGGCGCAGGCGTGGAAATTCGCTACGGTTTACACGCCACACCCTTCGGCAAATGTTTAATCGCCATGACGCAACGTGGCATTTGCAATTTGAGCTTCGTCACCCACAGCGAAGGACAGGCTCTGGACGACTTATCCGCGCATTGGAGTCAGGCTCATTTGATCGAAGACGCCCAAGCCACCGCCCCGCTTATCTCCGGCATCTTTTTTGACCGTCAGCCGGCCACGCCCTTCAAGCTGGATCTACACGGGACAAATTTCCAAATTAAAGTCTGGGAGGCGCTCCTCCTCATCCCCAGCGGCGCGGTCGCCACCTATGAGCAAATTGCGACGCAAATCGGTAAGCCGCGAGCAGTTCGCGCCGTCGGAACTGCCGTAGGCCACAACCCAATCGCCTACCTGATTCCCTGTCATCGCATCATCCGCAAGGACGGGCAATTTGGCAACTACTTCTATGGCTCGGCGCGGAAAAAAGCCATGCTGGTCAAAGAAAGCGTCGGAAATTCATTTCAAAATTGAAACAAAAAAAAAGGAACTATGAAGACAAAAATCTGGCTGGCTTTAATTACGCTTTACATCGTCTGGGGTTCAACGTATATCGGAATCAAGATTGCCGTTGAGACCATTCCCCCATTTTTTCACGCCGCAGTCCGCTTCTTAATCTCTGGCGCGCTCCTCGTCCTCTGGCAAAAAACCGCCGGAAACGCAATGCCCACAAAAGCGCAATGGCGCTCCGCCGCCGTCATTGGCTCATTCCTGCTCCTCGGCGGCAACGGGCTCGTCGCCTGGGCAGAACAAACCATCCCTTCGGGAATTGCCGCACTAATCATCGCCGCCACGCCCATGTTCATGGTTTTGCTGGAAACTTTTCGTAAAGGCGGAGCCAAACCCACCTGGCAGGTTCTGGTCGGTTTGCTCATCGGTTTTGTCGGCATCTTCGTCCTGGTTGGGACCGGAGAATTTTCCGGCGGCGGCTCAAAACTCAACCCGTTAGGGATCGTGGCCCTGCTTTCTGCCGCCGCACTTTGGGCCAGCGGCTCTATTTACAGTAAGACTGCCGATTTGCCAAACTCCGCTTTGATGACCACCGGCGCGGAAATGCTCATGGGAAGTTTGAGTTTGTTCGTGGTTTCGTTCTTCACACGCGAATTGCAAGGCTGGAGCTATACCGAGGTCTCGACCCGCTCGCTCTACGGGTTAATCTATCTTATCCTGATTGGCTCGATCATTGGGTTTGGCTCTTACACCTGGCTGTTGAAAAACGCTCCCATTTCGCTCGTTTCCACGTACGCGTATGTGAACCCAATTGTGGCGGTCTTGCTGGGCTTTTGGTTGCTGAATGAACCGATTGAGCCACGCACCTGGGTTGGGGCGGCGATTATCGTCGGGGCGGTGATTTTTATCAACAGCCGAAGCAGGCCCAAGGTCGAAAAAGAAGCGGCTGGTCTGGTTCCAGAAGAAAGCATATAGGAACATCAAAATCTCAAGGCAATGCTTTGAGGTTTTTTTTAATCGCGTGCGTTATAATACCTGACTATTGCGAAAGGCCACATTCATGGCTCCGTCTCTGGTCAACACGCTCAAAAGTTATATTCCCGACATCCTGCAAGATCGGATCGCCTCCGACCCGACTCCGCCGAACAAGCACTCTGCACAGCAAGGTTTGGCGGCGGTTTTGTTTGTGGATATTTCCGGGTTCACGGCATTAACCGAGCAATTAACCGCGCGCGGGCCCTCCGGCGCGGAGGATATTTCCGCCGTATTAAACAACTTCTACAGCAAGTGGATTAACATCATCAAAAGTTATGGCGGGGACATCGTCAAATTTGCCGGAGACGGCTTGCTGGTCATCTGGCAATACCAAAATTTAGAGAAAGCGGTTTTGTTGGCCGCGCAAACCGCATTGGAAGCCCGCGAAAAACTGGCGGAGTTTCAAACGGAAGGGCGAAAACTTTCCACCTATATTGCGCTTGGCGCAGGTCCGATTACCTTAACGAATTTGGGCGGGGTCTTCAACCGTTGGGAATTGGTCATCGCGGGGGAAGCGCTTGATCAAATTGGACAAATTCAACCGCGCTTAAAACCCGGCCAAGTGATGGTCTCCGCTGAGGGATGGAAAATTCTAAAAGGGTATGGAGTTGGCGAACCAGTTGAAGACGGAAATCAACTCTTGGAGAAGCTCAATTTACAAGTTCCAAAAGAAGCGACGCGGGTCTTTCATCTGGAAGAAAACAGCATGGCGGCCCTGCGCTCTTACATCCCCGGAGCCATCACCCGCCGCATAGACGCGGGTCAATCCGACTGGCTGGCAGAACTGCGGCGCGTAACAAGTTTGTTCATCAACATTCCAGAAATGACGCGCGCGACCAATACCGATACCGCTCAACAACTCGCCCAAATTTTGCAAAGCTCGATTTATCGGTACGAAGGAAGCGTAAATAAAATTACAGTGGATGAAAAAGGCGTCTCGCTCCTGGCGGCCTTTGGGCTCCCGCCGTTCTCACACGAAGACGATCCATTACGCGGCGTGCTGGCGGCGCAGGATATAAAAAAATCCGCCGAGGAGTTGGGTCTCACCTGCCATATTGGCATCAGCACCGGGCGCGTCTTTTGCGGCGTGATTGGCAACGAAAAGCGCCGCGAATATACCATCATCGGAGATACGGTCAACCTCTCGGCGCGGTTAATGCAAGCCGCTGGAAAAATTGATCAAGACAAAGTCGTTATCCTCTGCGACGCCGCCACCTACGAAACTTCCAAAACGCGCGTAGAGTTTACGGCGCTGAAGCCGATTACCGTCCGCGGAAAATCACAACCGATCATCACCTACCTGCCCGAAGCCCGACACGCCAAAGGCCGGGCTTCGGTTGCTTTGACCAATATGATTGGACGCGAAGCTGAGAAATTTGCGCTGGCAGAAGCGTTGCGCGCTTTGACCGCCAAAGAAAGCCGGATTGTGATTATTGAAGGCGAGGCTGGGTTGGGCAAGTCGCGTCTGGTCAAAGAGGCGTACCGCCAGGCTCACGCGCTGAACGTCACAGTTCTGACTGGCTTAAGCGAAGCGATTGAACAATACAGCCCCTACCACGCTTGGAAAAATATCATTCTCAAAATCCTCGAGTTGGACGAAAAAGAAAGCGTCGTGGAGCAACAATTGGCTTTTGAAAAATTCATGGAAGCCAACCCAAACTTCAAACGCCGCGCTCCACTGCTTGGCCCGCTCCTCCCCTTTGCAATTCCAGACAACGAAACCACCATCGCCATCACCGGCGATTCGCGCGCGCTGGCCATGCAACAACTGATCGTCGAACGTCTCGCCAAGGTCGCCAGCAAAACGCCGACCGCGCTGATCGTCGAAGACGGTCACTGGCTGGACGCAAGTTCGTGGGCCTTGCTTCATCTGGTTTCACAACGCATTACGCCTTTGTTAATCATCCTCACCAGCCGCCCGCCAAACAAACCCATTCCAGAATACACGCAACTGAAAGAAAAAAACACAACCCGCCTATTAACCCTTACCCGGCTCAAAGACCAGGATATTGAAGCCTTGTTATGCCAGCGCTTAAACGTTGACAAACTGCCGCCCAAACTCGTCAGTTTTGTACTCAACAAAGCCGAAGGGCATCCCTTTTACAGCGAAGAACTAATTTATGCCCTGCGCGACAACCATTACATCGAAGTCAAAGACGCCGAATGCTCCATCCCCTCCGGCGTTGGGAATTTGGATAATTTGAATCTCCCAGACTCGCTGGCGGGCGTAATTACCAGCCGCATTGACCGAATGCCGCCCGCGCATCAACTCACGCTGAAAGTTGCCTCAGTCATCGGCAGAGTGTTTGCGCTCAAGGAACTTTCCGCCATCTATCCGATCAAAGCGGAACTCTCCGACCTGCCAGAACATCTCTCCAGTTTAGAATCACAGGGACTGACGACGCTCAATTCGCCCGAAGCGGACGTCTCCTATCTCTTCAAGCACATCATCACGCAGGAAGTAGCTTATAACCTTTTGCTCTTTTCGCAAAGGCGTTCGCTACACCGCGCCATGGCGGAATGGTATGAAGGAGCTTTTGTCCAAAACCTTTCCGCGTATTACCCGGCGCTGGCCCATCACTGGAATCAGGCCGACGTGCCAAACAAAGCCCTCGATTATTTGGAAAAGGCCGGGGAAGCCGCCCTGCATAACGGCGCGTATCGAGAAGCGGTTCAATTCTTTCAGCAAATGCTGGACCGAACAAAAACGCTCAAAGACAAAGCGTCGCGGCTGAAAGCGGTTAAATGGCTCAGGTCCATAGGCGAAGCGCAGATGGGGCTGGGTCAAATGGACGCGGCCAAGGAAAATTTTCAACAGGCCCTCATCCTGCTCAAACGCCCCGATCCATCTACAAATTTTGGGCTGGCTCTCAGCTTATTAAGGGAATGGGGCGTTCAGATTTTACATCGTCGCCGCCCCTCCTTCTTTGTGGGCAGGTTAAAAGAGAAAGATGCAGAACTGCAAGAAGCCGCGCAGATTTTTGCCCATTTGGGAACCATCAACTACTTACGGCTGGAAAATCTGCCCATGCTGTATCACACGCTAATCAGCTTAAATGTATCCGAAGCGGGCGGCAGTTTATCTTCCGCCCGCGTATGGGCCCTCGGCTCCACCAGCGCAATCTTTGGGTTGATCCCAGTGCATCGCCTGGCCCGGCATTACTCTGAACAGGCCTTGCAAGCCGCGGCGCAAGTAAACGACCCGCGCTCGCGGGCCTGGGCAAACCTAACCGCAGGCATGTACCGCTTTGGAATTGGCGAATGGGAATCCGCGCGGACCGCCCTACTCACCGTGAAAGAACTCGCCGCGCAAGCCGCCGACAATCGCCTGTTGGGAGACGCTGAAATTGTGTTGGCGGGCATGGAGTATTATCGTGGCGCCGATTTCCAAGTCTCTCGAAACCATTATGAAAAACTACTCGAACAGGCGAAACACAGCGACAATCAGCTCCAGCGACTTTGGGCCATCACCGGCTTTTCCATCCTGAGCCTCCTCGCAGGCGAATACGCGCAAGCTAGAGAAAACGCCAAAGTTGGCGACACGCTCAACCTTGCGCCGATTGACGCCGCTTTCTTAAACGGCATTGAAGCGCTTTCAAGTTGGAAACTTGGAGACGAGAAAAACGCGGTCTTAAATTGCTCGATTGCCTTGACGCTTCTAAAAAAATTACCGCCGCAAATTTATTCCCTGCTCAAAATTTATCGGATGCTTGCCGAAGTTACTTTTGAAGCCTGGGAAGCGCGCAAGACCTTCGATGCGCCCGGCTGGCAAAGCGCGGCCGAAATCCAACGCGCGGCCAACGGCTTAATCAAAATGCTCAAGCAATACACGCAGATCTTCCCCATCGGCCGTCCCACCTTGTTATTTTATACAGGCTGGAAGCGCTGGCTGGATGGCGACGAACCGGCCGCGCTCAAAAGCTGGGAAGCCAGCGCCCAAACCGCCAGTCAATTGGGCATGCCCTGGGATCAAGCGCTAGCCTTGCGCGAACTTGGCAAACGCGCCACAGGTTTGCAACGCGAAGGCTATCTAAAACAAGCGCGCGATCTATTTTTCAACTGCCAGGCCTTTTACGACGCAAAGCAAACGCAGACGGAGCTTAATCAAAAATAGGGCTTTCGCAAGTGTAAAAGCCCTATTTACTGCAACTGGCGCAACACTCAGGTAATGTGCAGGATGGATTTTACAACCTTGTTCCCTACTTTTTCCGTACGCCGCCAACTGCTATTATCGTTAAGCGAAATCCAACGGCGCTCTTCCGTGCGATAAAACCAATCTTTGTCCTGCTGATAATGCACCAGCGCGCCCGCCGCTTCCCAGATGTTCAAAATTTCATTGCTGTGCGCGTGTGTGTCGTCAAAATCCGTAGTCGCGCGCTGACCCATCTCGCTATACAACTCGTTCAATTCCAGCAGGAGCGTGTTGATTTCAGGCGCAAGGCGCTTCACCTTAAGCCCAATGCGGCGAACTTCTTCAAATAAAATTGGGTAGCCATGCGAAGGATATTTTGAGTTTAGCGTGGCGGCAATTTTTTCAGCCGCCAATTCGTCCTTGATGTGATACGCCAGCAGTTCTTTGCAGAGCATAATGGAAAGAGATTCCGCGCGATCCACCGCGCCAATCACCAGCGGATGAACGTGCTGGAAGAGTTGCTGATAGGGATTTTCGCTTCGATCTGACCCCTGAGCCTGCCACAACCGCACGACGCGATTCAATTCATCCAGGCTGACGCTCACGCGGTCATTGTCACGATCAATCGGCGAGAGTGCGTGCGTCAAAGAAGTATCCACCGAGGTCAGGTAGGCCATCGGGCCCATATAAATTTCATTTGCGCCCAGGGTAATCATCGTAGCCGCCGAAGCGCATTCCAAAGGCACCAGCGCGATAATTTCGTCACAGTACTGGCGAATCAAATTCACCAGACGTAAAGAGGCTTGCCCGTTGCCCCCGCTGGATTTGATGAAGAGATAAATCTTTTTTTGCCGCCCAATTTTCTCCAGCAGTTCAAACAACGCCAGCACGTCGTCGTGACAGACGCTCCCGCGCGGATTGTTGAAGTAGGTAATCAAAACGCCGCCCAGTTTCTTATTAATTTGGGCAATGATCGCCTGAGTCTTCTCAAAAAGCACTGGGGGTTGCTTTTCTTTGTTTTGTTTTTCCTTATTCTGTTTCTCTTTATTCGGCTTCGCTTGCTTTGCTTGGGTCGCCATAAACTATGCTCCTGATTTCTAGAATAAAAATCCAAGTGCGCTTCATTCAAACGTTAAATTTTAGACCACACCCAGCCTGCCACAAACCCAACCGCTTCGCCAAGAAAGACAAAGGTTAGTAACCCCGAAAAACCGGTGGCTGAAAGCCAATTGAAAATGCCAAACAGCCCGAACGCCAGGTAATTATATGCCAATAAGCCGCCGAGTAAAATCCCCAGGGCCCAGCGCAAAGCGGAGCGCGGGTCTGCCAGACGAACTCCGGCGCTGTACGCCACCCAAACGCCAAAGGCAAGGAAGAGCATCGCCAAAAACCAGGCGGCAAAACGCGGATACCCAGCCAGCGAGATAAAGTCGCTGACTTCCTGCGGCGCTTCCGGCGTGGGCGTAACCTCCACCGGCGCGGTCAATTCCGGGACGACGATGGTGACCGCCACCGCGCCAGATTGCGACACGTCCAATTGCAACATGCTGGAAATATTAGCCGGTTCGCTGGCCGCCTGAATTTCCAACAAGCCTGGCTTATCCAAACCAAATGAAGAGCGGGCCACCCCCTGGACGGTGGTTACATCTGTCTGTTGTAGAATGCCGCCGCCCTCTCCCGTGAGGATGGTGGAGAAACGCACCACTGTGCCATCCGGCACAGGGTGACCATTGTTATCCTTAATCACGCCGGTACGAATGGCAATCGTATCGCCAATTTGAAACAGCGGGATTTGAGTCGCCTCCGGGGTGATTTCGCCATTCGCATCTGGAACAGGCTCAAGGTCCAAAAAGAGCGGGATGATTTGATTCGGGTTGGGCGCTGTGGCGGTAATCATGTCATAGCGAATTCCGGCAATCGAAACCGGCGAAGCGCCCACCGGCGTTAACTCCTGAAACAAAAGCCGGGCGGCCACTTCCACAAATTGGGGTTGCTTGCTATACAGCGCGTAATACGCCGTGAATTTGGAAATGTCGGTCGCGTCGAAGTAATAGGGCGCATCAAACGAAAAGACGATCACTTTCTTGTTCCGCACCAGGTCGGCGCGTTCCGAAATAAAGCGGCGAATTAACGCCGGTTGGTTTTGGCTGGCGTCTGTAATTGAAATCACCAGCCAGTCCGATTCGCTGATGTCCTTCTCGATAAATTGCGGATCGAGCTTGTCCAGCAGGGCTTGCAGGTTTTGCAGGGAATAGGATTTCAAACGAAAGTCGGAAGTTAAGTTAGCGCTTTGCGGCCCATAAAGTTGCAGGCTGGCTTTTTGAAGCGCGTCCACCGGAATGGATGAAATTTCCGGACAAGTCGAACACTGGCGCGTCACAGCCGTATCCGTAATAAATGTAATTTGTTCGTTGGGTTGCGGCGGGTTGGGTAAAACGGTAGACAGGTCTTGCAAATTTGGACTAATTAAAGTGGCGGAACTTCTGGCCACTTCAAAAGCCAGGTCGGTTGCGGCGCCGAGGTTTTGCAAGCCCACCGGCGCAGGCTTAACATTGACAATTGAAAAATTGCCGTAGAGCTTAAGCTTCATGGCCAAAATGCGAATCACCGAAGCGTCCACGCGTTGCGCGAAAGCCGGGTCTTCGCGATATTTCTGCGCGAAGGATTCCAGCACGCGTTTGGTTGTGGTGTAGCTGTCGGCCACGTCGTCTGAAACGATGTTCCCCAAATACAAAATATCGTTACCTGCCAAAAACGCGTCGCGGGCCACGTTGCGCGCGGAAAATTTATCCCCATTTTGAACGTAGAAATCCCGCACGGAGCGCGTGCCGAGGTCGTCGCTCACCACCAGCCCGCCGTTGGCGCGCCAGGCTGAAAACTGCGGCAGTTCCAAAATCTGAGTCAGGGCTTGCGGGTCAAAACTGATTGGCTTGGTGGTGGCGCGAATGTTTCCCTGAAACCCCTGATAGCGAATGTGAGAGACCAGCAAACCATCCACTCCAACTTCGGGCGTGTCTGCATTTCCAGTCACGGCGAAGAACGGAGCCAACTCAATGAGCTTCAATTGCTCCAAAGACTTACGCACCGTGGAAACTTCCACTTCGGGCAGGCGGTCTGCGCCCCCCACGCCGGGGAAATGCTTGGCAATTACCAGCAGGTCGCTCTCACTCCCTTTATGCAAGCCGCTAACATACGCGCGGCCCATCTCGCCCACCCAATACGGGTCGCCGCCAAAGACGCGCGCGGCCAAATCGCCGCCCGCCGGGTTTGGAGATTCTAAAACGTCCAGCGAAGGGCCGAGATATAAATTAAAACCCAAAGCCGCCAGTTCGCGCCCGCGAACTTCGCCAACCTTTTCAGCCAAATCTGGATTCCAGGTTGCGCCCAACGCCAATTCGCTGGGCAGGGGCGTCAATCCGCTCAAAATTTCGTCGGTTGGCGCGCCGTTGCCCTCCTGCGCGACCCCAACCAACAGCGGCACATATTCTTTGCGCGGCGTCGCCCCTGTCACCGGGTCCACCGGCGGATGAATCGCCGCGTCCCAGTTCAAGGTTTGCAAAGCGCCGATCAGCGCATAAGCCTCGGCGGTCGTCTCCGGCGCGGCGACAAAATTATCATTTGCGGCGCGCAGAACCACACCGCCCACGTGATAGCGGGAGATCAAATCGTAAATTTGCGAAGTGGAACTGGTATCCACGCCGGTAAAAGTCACTAAAAACAATTGCCCCACCCGCTCCTCAGGCGACATCGAATCCAGCATGGCTTTGATGGCGGCGGGCGGCTCCAAAGTTTGCGCCTGCGTGGAAGCAGGCACAAACAGGCTAAGTGATAAAATAATTAGGACGATTTTTCTCAAATTCATTCGCTCCCCTTATATCACATTTTACTGGCGGATAACTCCGCTTCGCGCTTAATCTGGAGGCTGATTCTGTTATGCTGAATTTTTTCTCTAAACCCGATTCAGCGCCTGTACAGCCAGGGCCGGGTCGTCGGTGAAAATTCCGTCCACGCCCCACTCCGCAAGTCTGACAATCTCTTCAGGCGCATTCGCCGTCCACACATGCACGCGCCGTTTCAGGCGATGAACGCGCTGAACCTGTTCCTTCGTTACGCTGGAGATGTGCGGGTGCAAGGCCTGATATTCGCCAAAGTTGAAGCCAAACGAACGCGCCCACAGCCCGGCCAGCCCGGGCATGGCCAACAGTCCGCGTGGAACTTCCGGCAAAAGTTGAGCGGCGCGTTTGAGGTTGAAAGCAAAAAAGGAAGAGAAGATAATTTGCGCAGAGTTGTTATGACGTTGAATTAATTCGCAAACCCGATCCACCAGCCCGTCGCGTGGGGTGGCGTAGTTGGTCAGTTCAATGTTGATCAGCTTTTCCCTGCCCACCGTTTCAAAGACTTCTGCAAGCAGGGGGATTTGCGTCCTTTTGAATTTTTCAGCGAACCAACTGCCCGCGTCCAACTGACGGAGCGAATCCAGTTTGAGCGAGGATAATTTTCCACTGCCGTTGGTGGTGCGGTCGAGGGTGGTGTCATGAAAGACGACGATCTGGCCGTCGGCGGTGAGTTTGGCGTCCAACTCCACGCCGTCGGCGCCTTTTTGAATGGCTTGCTGAAAGGACGGCAGGGTGTTTTCCGGAGCGTGGGTTAGGTCGCCGCGATGGGCGAGGAGGATGGGGCGGGGAAAATGTTCA
This sequence comes from Anaerolineales bacterium, assembly GCA_020851785.1. Lineage (GTDB taxonomy): Bacteria > Chloroflexota > Anaerolineae > Anaerolineales > Villigracilaceae > Villigracilis. The sequence goes on along the minus strand of JADZCC010000064.1, from coordinate 22,436 downwards.
AGCATGGCTGGCAGGTTTGAGCGGAGTCTGAAGCGGCTGATTAAATGTCCACAAAGTAGGCGCGCGCGGCCTGATCCAGCATCTCACGCGACATGGTGGGTTGAACGGCGAGGTAGGATGAAATATCTAAAATTTGGTCGCAGAGGTCGCGTGGGTGCGAGGCGCGGAGTTTGCGATTGCGTTTGAGATACCATTCCTGCAAGAGATAGGCCAATCCCTGATCGCTGTATTCGACGCGTTTATCGGCGGCGACGCGGCGAAAGATTTCGCGATACTCTTCATAAGAAGGGTCGCCAATTTCAATTTTATGGCGCAGGCGGCGCAGGAAGGCTTCGTCCACCAAATCTTTTGGGGGCAGGTTCGTGGAAAAGACGATAAGCACGTCGAACGGGACTTCCACTTTGCGCCCGGTGTGCAGGCGCAAATAATCGAGACGGTTTTCCAGCGGGACGATCCAGCGATTGAGCAAATCGCGCGGGCGAACCTGCTGGCGGCCGAAGTCGTCAATGAGCAGGATGCCGCCATTGGCTTTGACTTGGAACGGGGCTTCGTAAAATTTGGTGGTGTCGTCGAAAACAAGGTCGAGGCCTTCAAGCGTGAGTTCGCCGCCGACGACGATGAAGGGGCGACGAATTTTCAGCCAGCGTGGGTCGCGGCGCACGTTGGAGCGTAAATGTCCGGTGGCGTTGCCGCTACCAGTTCCGTCGCCTTCGGCGACGAGCGTGTGGCTGACCGCGTCGTAAACTTTGATAACCTGCCCATCCAGATAGAGCGCGTAGGGAATGTACATGGCCTGACTTAACACCAGGTTACCGAAGGCGCGAGCGATGCTGGTCTTGCCGTTGCCGGGAGGGCCGTACATAAAGATGGATGTGCCGGAGTTGAGCGCGGGGCCGAGGCGCTGAAACGAACTTTCGGAGATGACCATTTGAGAAAGGATTTGGCGCATGGTGCGCGTGGTGACGGTCATGCGCCCGCTTTTTTGGCGGCGAATGGCTTCGTTGTACACCTCAAACGGCACGGGCGCGGGGCCGGCATATTGACTGCGATCCAGGGCTTCGCGGGCGCGGACCATGCCAGCCGTGGTAATGCCGTAGGTGTAGGCGCCGTCGCCCAGCCCGCTCCCCAGCCCGCCGCCCTGCGTGGATTTGACTTCGATGAATTTTTCCTGCTTAAGCACGGAGAGTAGTTGATCAGTCACTCCGGCGAGCGGCAGGCAGATTTCTTCCGAAATTTTGAAGCCGGTCAAGTAACCGCGAAAATATAAGACTTTGAGGATGAGGTCTTGCAACCAGAGTTGGGAAAGCCCGGTATCTTCCAAACTGTTAATTTGTGGCGGGGTGAAACCAACCGATGCGCCGGAAAGCGAGCCCGTTTGTCTTGTCATAAAAAATACCCTATTGAAAAAAAATTGAATAAAATGCCGCCAAACCTTCTGGCTGGGGCTGATTATACTTCTTTTCGTTTATAATCCCATTCTATGAAACTATCTGTCATCATTCCGGTTTATAACGAAGTTGAAAGTATCGAAGAAATTCTAAAACGGGTCAACGCCACCAACCTGGTGAGCGAAATTGTGGTGGTGGACGACGGCTCCAAAGACGGCACGCGCGACAAGCTCAGAACGCTGGACGGCAAAAATCACGTCCGCGTGATTTTACATGAGGTTAATCAGGGCAAAGGCGCGGCGGTTCGCACGGGTCTACAGGCCGCCACCGGCGACATCCTCCTCATTCAGGACGCAGATTTGGAATATGATCCGCGCGATTTTCCCGAACTGCTCAAACCCATTCACGAAGGCCTCGCGGACGTGGTGTACGGCTCGCGCTTTTTAGGGCGCGCGCATCGTGTGACGATGTTCTGGCATTTGGTGGCCAACAAACTGCTGACCTTTATGACCAACATTCTGTATAACACCATCCTGACCGATATGGAAACCGGCTACAAAGTCTTTCGCCGCGAAGTGATTCAAGGCATGGTCATTCGCGCCAACAGTTTTAATTTTGAGCCGGAATTCACCGCCAAAATCCTCAAGCGCAATCACCGCATTTTTGAGGTGCCGATCACCTTCAATCCGCGAGATTATTCGCAGGGCAAGAAGATCAAACTCCACGACGCGTTTGAAGCGGTTTGGGCGTTGCTCAAATATCGGTTTGTGGATTAGCATGGAAGCCTGGGAAACGCAACTCCGCGCAGAGTTTGAAAAAGCCACGCAAGCCCGCATCAAGCAAAACGAGGGACAAGCCCGCGTTTGTGCGCGACGGGCGGCGGGCGTGGCCATCCGTGAGCATTTTGCCCGTCTGGGAAACAAACTGCCGAATTCCAGCGCGATGGATTTGCTCAAAATTTTGAAGGAAGAAGCGCAACTGCCCGCGGACATGGAACAAATTGTTGACCATTTGGGCCTTCGCGTCACTGAAGAATTTACGCTCCCGATCCAGGCGGATTTGGTCGCCGAGGCCCGGGTGTTGTGCCGCTGGCTACTGCCAGACTGGCGCTAACAACAAAAAGCGTCTCCAAAAGTGGGGACGCTTTTTGTTTATTCTTCCAAGTTGAGTTAAAGCGGATGTCTGCGCCCGGCAAAATAGTATAAGGCTCTGGCAATCGTGACCAACAACAACATGCCAGACATCACCCCGCCAAAGATAAAGAACAACGTTTTCCAGTCGTGCAGGCGCAAGGTGAGCGCTTCCCGCGTGGGGAGCGTAATGCGTTCGCGCAGGCGTTGGATAATGTCGCTCGGAGGCGCGACCCGCTTCAAGGTCCCGGCCAGATGCGTTTCGAGGAGGTTGAAATCTTCTTCGTGCGAGTGTATGTTAAGAGCGCTCATATTTTCCTTCGTTCATTCAGTCAGCCGGATAAAGAATTAAACCGACGGTGCCGGGCCCGAGGTTGGCGGCAATGGAAACGGACAAATCGCCAAGCATGGTTTCTTTTGCGTTGAAGTGGCTTTGCGCCTGAGCCAGCAGGGACTGGCCGGATTTCTCGTCTCGCGCATGAACCACCGCCAGATACACCGGCGCATCGCTGACTTCCTCTTTGGCCATGGAGATCACGCGTTCCAGCGCGGCTTTGCGGGTGCGGACTTTTTCGACGATGTTGACCACGCCGTCGCGTAGGACGGCAATAGGCTTGACGTTTAATACGGAAGCCAGCGTGGCTTGAAGCGTGCCAACCCGTCCGGAAAGTTTGGCGTATTCGAGCGTGTCCAGCGTGAGGATGACGCGAATTTTATTTTTAGCAGATTCAATTCCAGCCAGAATTTCGTCCAGCGTTTTGCCAGCACGTTCCATTTTCCGCGCTTCCCGGCACATCAGCCCAATGCCCAAAGAGCCGCTGGCCGAATCGATTGGGATGATGTTGAACTCGCCTTTGAGTTCTTCCGCGGCGGAAGTTGCGGAAGCGTAAGTGCCGGAGAGTTTGGCGGTAATGTGAATGGAGAGGATGGTGTCGCCTTTTTGGGCGATCTTGCGATAGAATTCAATGAACTGATGCGGCGAAGGTTGGGCGGTCTTGGGAATTTTTTTATTCTCATCCACCAGTTTGTAAAAACCTTCGTTGTCCAGTTCCACGCCTTGCAGATAAGACTTCTCGCCAAAAAGAAGGTTGACTGGAATGACGTCAATTCCATATTCTTTTTCCCATTGCGGAAGAATATCGGCGGCGCCGTCGGTCACAATTCTCAACATGGCTCAATCTCCTTCGAGGTTTAAGTTTTGGTCTTCCAATTGATCGCGAAGCGTTAACAACGTGCGATGATACAAACTCTTAACCGCGCCTTCGCTCCGCCCCATGATTTCGCCAATCTCCGCGTTGGACATGTTTTCAACAAATTTCAAGATCAGCAAATTTTGTCTTTCCGGCGGCAGGCGGCGAATCATCTTCAGCAGGGTTTCCTGCTCCTGCGAGTGGACCAGGTTTTTCTCCGGATGATCGCCCTTGTTGGGCAGAGAGGGCAGATCGTCCAGCGGAACTTCCTGCTTGCGTCCGCGATCGCGATGCCAGTTGGCCACCAGGTTGTGCGCGATGCGATACAACCAGGCGGAAAAAGGCACGCCGCGATCGGTATAATTTTTGATGTGATTCATCGCGCGCTGAAAAACGCGGGCCGTCAGGTCTTCGGCTTCATGCACATTTCCGGTGCGGTAATATACATAATTGAAGATCCGCTCCACGTAGCGTTCGTACAGTTTGCCGAACGCGTCGCGGTCGCCCTGTGAGGCCTCGGCGAGAATCTCATCTTCGTTGTAATCCAATTCGGTCAAGAAAAATACCTTACCGCTGGTAAAACTTAATAACCCCAGCGGATTTGAGAAGTTTCATCGAGTATATCAAAGAACGAAAGCCCTACGTCCGCCCACCGCTTGCCATACAAGTTCAAAGCCTGTCTGCATTGCAAAAGTATCGCCAATCGTTCAATGGTATAATTTCCGCCCGTATGGCTCAAGAAACTTCATCCAACAAAACAAAAGTCTGCCCCACTTGCGGAACGCGGCTGAGCGAAAACGCCACGCGCTGTCTGGTCTGTGGCACGGAGTTTACAACCGCCGCCAGCAAGCCAGAATTGAAACTTTCCAAGAAATCTTTGGAGAAGCCAATTCAGGCCAGCCGGATGCCGGAAGTTCGGCTTAGTTTACCGGCGGCAGTGGGCATTTTGACGGCCGTCATCGCCATTGTGGCGGTGATTGTAATTTTTGCATTAAATCGCGGCGGCGGAAACCCCGCCGACCCGCTCGCCCCGGCCGAATCGTTAACGCCCAGCGCCACGCCCACCGAGACCATTCCGCCCACCAACACGCTCCCGGCGACCGATACGCCCACCTTCACGCCGCAACCGCCCATCGAATACACCGTGCGGGAAGGCGATGGCTCCTGTTCGCAGATTGCGTTTACCTTTCAAGTTTCCGTCCAAAGCATCATCATCTTAAATAACCTCGCGTCCTCCTGCCCCATCAGCGTTGGGCAGGTGCTCAAAATTCCATTCCCCACCCCCACCATCCCGCCGCCGCCCACCAACACGCCGCTGGCGGCAGACGCCACCAAACAAGCCTGCGAAACCGTCCCTGTCACCGTGCAGGATGGCGACACGCTTTCCAGCATCTCATTAAACTACGCGGTTCCAGCGCAGGCGATTAAAGAATGGAACGGTCTAACCACCGACAACGTCTTCTTCGGAACGACGATTCTGGTTCCGCTCTGTATGCGGGCCGCCACGCCCGGGCCCACGCCCACCGCGACGATCCCGCCGCCCTACCCCGCCCCGAACCTGCTCCTGCCTGCGGATGGAGCCGCCTTCTCCCTGGCCAACGACGTGATTACCTTGCAATGGGCCTCAGTGGGCGCGTTACGAACCGGCGAAGCGTATCAAATCATCGTGGAAGACCTCACCGACGATCAAACCCGCCGCCTTACCGATTATGTCACCGACACAAAATACATCGTCCCGATTACCTTCCGCCCCAAAGATAACGTCGCGCACATCCTGCGCTGGTGGGTTGTGCCAGTCCGTCAGGAAGGGACGGACGATCAGGGTCAGCCCATTTGGGCCAACTCTGGCGCGGTCAGCGATAAGCGCGTCTTCACTTGGGTGGGTGTTGCCGTGGCCAGCACGCCCACGCCTTAACTCTAACTGGAAAATATTTTTCAAATCCCTGCTTGTATGGCGGGGATTTTTATTCACAGGAGCTTTTATGAAAATTTTAATTGCAGTAGATATGGAAGGCGTTACCGGCGTGGTGGATTGGAGTCAGGTGATACCGGGGAGCGCGGATTATCCACGGTTTCGCAAGCTCATGACCGGCGACGTCAATGCCGCGATTGCCGGAGCATTTGCGGGCGGGGTTAGTTCCGTAGTCGTCACTGATGGGCATGACAGCGGCCGAAACATCCTCATCGAAGAACTGGATTCCAGAGCCACGTTGAATAGCGGCACGCCCAGCCCGCTTTCGATGGTGCAAAGCGTGGACGAAGCGCAAGGCGTAATGTTCATCGGCTATCATGCGCGGATGGGCGCTATTAATGGCATCCTGGATCACACCTGGTCGGATGAGCGCGTTTCCGGCGTGTGGGTAAACGAGCGCGTCTTTGGAGAAGTTGGGCTAAATGGCGCGGTTTGCGGCTGGTTCAACGCGCCCGTTATCATGGCCAGCGGCGACCAAACTTTATGCGCGGAAGTCAAAGATTTTTTTGGCGAGAAGATTGAAACGGCGCAAGTCAAAAAAGCGACAGGCAGGATGTCCGCTGAGTGCCTGCCGCCGGAACAAACCGCCAAATTGATCGAAGAGGTGGCCCGTCGGGCTGTGATCAACTTGCGGAACGAAAACGCCCCCAAGCCTTTTAAGGTTTCCACGCCGATTAAGTTGGAAATTGAATTCGTTCAATCTGAAATGGCGGACAAGGCCAGCCTTATGCCCGGCGCGCAACGCGGACGAGATCGCCGCGTGGAATTCACTTCCGATAATATGGCGACGGTCTATCAGGCGTTTCGCACGCTGGTGACCCTCGCCCGATAGAACGCCATGCAGTCCGAAATCCAAATTGGAAGCCGGGTGCGGATTCAGCTTGGCGAAACATTTGGCGAAAAAGCTGGCTGGTACGAGGGCGTCGTCGTGCGGATTGAGCCTTACTCTCAACACCGCAGTTTTTACTGGGTGGAATTAAACGCCACGGCGCAGGAAATTCTAAAGGTCAAGGAAATTTCCATCTTCAACCCAAAGCGCCTGCAAAAAATGGACGGCTAAATTCATCACCATTTAGCAAGGTTCCACCTTTCAACTCTGCCTGTATAATTGCCCCATGCAACATACCCTCTTCATCATCCCCTGGGTTTTGACCGTTACGCTGACCAGTTTAATGGGCGTTTACACGCTTCGTCACAGAAAACACGCCGCCGCAATACCGCTGGCCGCCATGTGTTTCTTTGCCGCCATTTGGGCGGGAAGTTACATCTTTGAGATGGCCGGGATTACGTTATCCACGAAACTCTGGGGGCAGAGGTTTAGTTACATTGGAATCATCGGCGCGCCGCTCTCGTGGACGGCGTTTGCCATCGCCTACTCGGGCTATGCCAAGTGGTTGACGCGCCGTAACATCCTATTGGCGTTAATTTTCCCCATCCTGACTTTAATCGTCGTTTTCACCAACAATCTGCATCATTGGTTTTTTACCAGCCAGAAATTATTCATCCATCCCATTTCAGGCTTAATCTCAATCGACGCTCCAAAGGGCTGGTGGTTTTGGCTTCATGCCGCATACGTTTATGTGCTTTTGCTATTTGGAACCTATTTGCTACTCCATGAATATTGGAGCAAAAGGGAGATTTACCGTTCGCAGATCTTCGCCAACGTGCTGGCGCTGTTCCTGCCCTGGATTTCAAACGGCATCGTCCTATCGGGCATCTATCCCATTCCGTTCGACATCACCTCGGTGGCGTTTTCACTCTCCATCTTAATCCTCGGTTGGAGTTTTTTACGCCACGGCTTTCTGGATTTAATCCCCGTGGCGCACCGCGCCATCGTCGAAAGCATCGCCGACGCCGTCATCGTCCTCGACTCAGATTTACGGATTGTGGATTTGAACCCCGCCGCCATGACGCTCTTCCGCTTAAACGGTAACGCCGTCATTGGCAAAAAATTTGAGAACGTCCTGCAAGCCAAAATGCAACTGGACTCGCAAGTCCTGCGCCGGCACGGCTACCACAAACAAATCACGCTTGAAAACACCGGCCAACCCGTCAAATGGCTGGACCTGCACATCAGTTCCCTGCGCGACCCATCCACCCAAAACGGACAAATCATCACCCTGCGCGACATCACCAGCCTCAAAGAAAACGAAGCCGCGCTGGCCATCGCCCGCGACGAAGCCATGCAAGCTAACAGTTTCAAAACGCAACTGCTGGCCAATGTCAGCCACGAACTTCGCACGCCGCTTGGCATCATCATGGGCTACACAGATTTAATCGCCCGCAAATCCTACGGCGAAATCAACGAAAAACAAGCCTCCATCCTCAGCCGCATTCGCGGAAGCACAGAATATTTAGACGGATTGGTTTCAGAATTGCTCGATCAAGCCCAACTGGATAGCGGAAAACTAAAGCTCGCCAAAACCCCCTTTGAACCGCGCGAAGTTTTCGGCAAGACCGGCCATCAATTAAGTATCCTCGCGGAAGCCAAAAACCTCAACTTCCAACTCGCCTTTTCAGACGACCTGCCAACTTCCATCGTCGGCGACAGCCAAAGGCTTAAACAAATCCTCGTCAACTTAATTGGCAACGCCATCAAATTTACCGAGAAAGGCGGCGTCACCGCCAAAATCTTCAAAGCCTCGCCCACGGAATGGCAAATCCACGTTTCCGATACCGGGCCCGGCATTCCCGAAGAATCTTTGAACTCCGTCTTTGAAGCCTTCAAACAACTATCCGAAGCTAGCAAGGTTTCGCGCAAAGGTTACGGGCTGGGGCTTTCAATTACCAAACAACTCATCCATCTCATGGGCGGCCGCATTCACCTTGAAAGCCAGGTAGGCGTTGGCACAACCTTTATGGTATCCTTGCCGCTCATCCCAGAAACCGAGAAAACCCATGCATAACCCTCCATTCGCAGTCATCGTCGAAGACGATCTCTTCCTCGCCGACATTTACTCCGACACGCTCGAAGGCGCCGGATTCCAAATTCAACTATTTCACGATGGCGCAGTCGCCATGCAGGAAGTCAAAAAACTACAGCCCGATCTCATCGTCCTCGACCTCAACCTGCCCAATTATTCCGGCATCGAAATCTTTCGAGACCTGCGCACCCATCCAGAAACTTCTGAAACGTGGGTGTTAATCGTCACCGCCAACCCCGCCCAGGCGGCCGAACTAACCCAAAGCGAAGTGGATACGCAAAACCTGCTCGTGCTGTCCAAGCCCATCAGCGTGGATCAATTGGAACAACTGGCTCAACGGCTCGTCTTCCGCGCATAAGATTAAAATGCTCCCCGATTTTTTAGAAAAAGCCCTCGCTTCGCGCCACGCGGAAGTTGGGTCCGACCACACCGGCGCTTTCCGCCTCTTCAACGGATTCTCTGAAGGCCGCCCAGATTTGGTTTTAGAAGTTTACGGCCGCACGCTCGTAATCCACGATTACGCCAAACAGCCAGACCCGGCCTCAATCAAAGAAATTGCTAATCAGCTAAAAAACGCCCTAACCTGGCTACACGCTGGAATCGTCAAAACGCGCCATGGCGCAACGCACGCCCAAAAATGTGGACAACTCCTCTTTGGCAGTCAGCCAGACCGAAAAATAAAAGAGCATGGCGTTTGGTACGCCCTCGACCTGACCATGAATCAGGATGCCAGTTTTTATCTCGATACCCGCAGTCTGCGCAAATGGCTCATCGAAAATATGCAAGGGAAAACCCTGCTTAACGCTTTTGCCTACACGGGCAGTTTGGGCGTGGCCGCATTGGCAGGCGGCGCGCGGTCCGTCATCCAAACCGACTTAAACCGCAACTTCCTCAACCTCGCCAAAGATTCCTACGGCTTAAATAATTTCCCGGTTCACAAAGCGGATTTCCTCGCGCAGGATTTTTTTCCAGCAGTCGCCGCTTTCAAAAGCAAAAAGCAAAACTTCGATTGCGTCATCCTCGACCCGCCCTTCTTCTCCGCCACCTCACGCGGCAAAGTGGATCAGGAACACGCCAGCGCCAGGTTAATCAACAAAGTCCGCCCGCTGATTAACGATGGCGGCGCACTGATCGCCATCAACAACGCCGTCTTCCTGAGCGGCGCCGAATACATCCAAACGCTGGAAAGTTTATGCCAGGACGGCTACTTGCAGATACGCGAGTTGATTCCCGTGCCGCAAGACGTGCGCGGATACGAACTCGTCAATTTGCCCCTCACCGATCCGGCCCCGTTTGAGCATTCCACCAAGATCGCAATTTTAGACGTGAAAAGAAAATAATCACTTCCGAAAATCTGCGGCGCGGGCATGGGCCTCCAAGCCTTCGGCGCGAGCCAGAACCGCCGCTGGTTTCGCCAATTCCCTCCCGGCGGATTCATTTAGCCCAATCAAGCTGATGATATGCACAAAGTCCCAGACATTTAATGGCGAAGCAAACCGCGCCGTGCCATTGGTTGGCATCACATGGCTTGGCCCGGCCACATAATCTCCCAGCGCTTCAAACGAATGTTCGCCCAGAAAAATTCCACCCGCCGCGTTAACTTTTTCGCTCCACAAGAGCGGCTCCCGCACAGACAGACATAAATGTTCCGGCGCGTACTGGTTTGAAAGCTGAACGGCTTCATCCAAATCCCCCACCAGCACAATGCCGCCGCGATCCTGTAGAGACTGCGCCGCAATTTCTGCGCGCGGCAAAGTTTCCAACTGTTTAGTAATTTCAACTTGAACCGCTTCGGCAAAGCTTTTTGAGGGCGTGATTAAAATCGCCGAGGCTAAAACGTCATGCTCTGCCTGCGCCAGCAAATCAGCGGCCACCCAGGCCGGGTTGGCGGAATCATCTGCGATCACGAGCGTCTCCGTCGGCCCGGCCAACCCGTCAATGCCAACGCTACCGAAAACTTGCTTTTTGGCCAACGTCACAAACAAATTGCCGGGGCCGAAAATTTTATCCACAGCGCGGATCGATTCCGTGCCATAGGCCAGCGCGCCAATGGCCTGCGCCCCGCCAACCGCATAGATTTCGCTCACGCCCACAATGGCGGCGGCGGCTAAAATAATCTGTGGAATTTCACCCGTACTTTTTTGCGACGGCGTAACCATCACAACCTCTGGCACGCCCGCCACTTTGGCGGGAACTGCGGACATCAAAACGGTGGAAGGCAAGGGCGCTGTACCGCCGGGAACGTACAAGCCCACCCGTTGAACGGGACGAATTAGCTGGCCGAGCATTCCGCCCAACTCCTGCGTGATCCACGAAGTGAGCGGTTGCTTTCGATAAAACGCTTCAATCCGCTGGGCGGCCGTTTCCAGCGCGGCGCGCTCCGTTTTGGAAATGGAGTTCAAGGCGCTTTGCACAGCAGAGTCTGGGATGCGAAAAGCGCCTGAAGATTGGCCATCCAGTTTTTCGGTCCAGGTTTGAAGCGCGGCATCCCCGCGCAGTTGCACGTCGCGCAGGATGCGCTTCACAGCCTCCTCGGGGCTGATTCGTTCTCCGAAAATATTCGCCACCCGATTCAAAACCGAATCGGGAATCTCCTCCTCGCCCAGGAAAACGCGCTTAAGGATGGTTTGTCGGGCAGTTTTTGAATCTAAAATTGAAATCATAATCACCTCGTTAAAATAAAACTCCCGCCAGCGCGGGAGTTTTGGATTGAACATGCTGAAGCAACACGAATCTAAACCGCCGGGCTGGTTGGGGTAAGCGCGTGGGAGTGATGCAAGAAACGGTTGTTCATACTGGGCGGCATTGTATAAAAAAGCGCGGCGCTTGTCAAGGCGGCGGCGTTCTATTTGTCATTCAAAGATAGGTCAATTGTCACTTGTTGATGAAATTCACGTTGTGATATTTTTAGGGATGGTTATGATTCTCTCTCAGGATGCGCATAAATGTACAAAGTGATTCTCGTTCCGCTGGATGGCTCTCCGCTGGCTGAGGCGATTCTGCCGCATGTCGAAGCCCTGGCGAAATCGGAAGGCGCAAAGGTAACGCTCCTGCGCGTGCCCGTGACTGCTTCCAATCAATTCATCTCGCGCGATCCGGCGATCGTGACCAAGATTCTAAAAGATACGCAAAGACAGGCCAAGCGGTATATCGAATCAAAAGTTTTGAGCCTTTCCAAAAACGCCATTCACGTTGTGGGCATTGTCCGCGAGGGCTCTGTGCCGGATATGATCGTGGAAGTGGCGAAGGAAATTCAGGCGGACTTAATCGCCATGTCCACGCATGGGCGTTCGGGCCTGCAAAGGATTTTAATGGGGAGCGTGGCAGAACAAGTGGTGAGCATTGCGCCCGTGCCAGTGATACTGTTTCGTCCTTGTCTCTCTAGTTAAAGCGCCGAAGCCTAAAAGCAGACTTCCGAAACCTTGAAGGCTTCGGAAGTCTCTTGTTTTTACTTACGCCCCATACGGCACCCAGATATTTTTCACCTGCGTGGCATGTCTCAAAATTTCATTCATTTCAGGCAATTCGCCATTCGCGGACATAACCCAAGTCTGTTTCATATTCCCAACAGAACCAATTTGAACGGCCTTGCCGCCATCTTTTGAACCTGCGTACCAAATCGCATCCACATCCTCATGCTCGGATAATGTTTTTGCTAGTTCATCACGGTTGCCTGTGATGATGTTAAAAACGCCATCTGGCACATCAGAGGTTTCCAAAACCTGATAAAAATCTGTGGCGCTTAATGGATATGAAGGCGAAGGCACAACGATTAAAGCATTGCCCATTGCCAAAGCAGTTCCTGCTAATTGACATAACGCCAGCAAAGGTTTGTCATCGGGCAAAAGAATCCCCATTACGCCAATGGCTTCGGGGACAGCCAAAGTGACATTGCGAATCGGCGTGTTGTGAATTGCGCCATCATATTTATCTACCCAAGCGGCGGCGGTGAACAAAGCTTCGATAGATTGTTCCACTTCGTGACTTGCGGAGTCAGAGTCAGCGCCTGTTTGTTGCGAGATTCGTTTTGCAAATTCATCGGCGCGGGCGGCGAGGTTTTCACCGAGGTAGTATAAAATCTGCGCCTTGTTGTGACCAGTAGTCTTAAACCATTTTTCAGCCACCCCACGCGCGGCTTCAACGGCGTTACGAATATCTTTGCGATTGCCTGCACCCACTTCAGTGATAAAATTTCCATTTGCATCATGGACTTCAAGTGAATATCCGCTATCAGGGCGGGCTTGTTTGCCGTTGATGAAGAGTTTGGGGGTTCTATCTATTGAAGGAATTGACGATAGACCATTGACCATAGACGATTTATGTCCATTTGATTTATTTTTTTGAGTTTTTGGTTTTACGGTCTGTCGTCCATCGTCCATCGTCTTCTTAACATATTCATACAACCCTTCCTTCCCACCCTCGCGCCCAAAACCAGATTCACGATAGCCGCCAAAGCCCGAAGCGGCGTCGAATAAATTCGTGGAGTTAATCCAAATCGTTCCCGCTTTGATTTGAGTTGCGATGTCTAATGCTAAATTTATATCTTCGCTCCAAATGGATGCGGCGAGACCAAAGCGCGTATTATTTGCCAACTTGACTGCTTCTTCGGGAGTCCTAAATGTCATTGCGGCGAGTACGGGACCAAAAATTTCAACTTGGGCAATGGTGGAGGCAGGCGCTACGTTGGTAAATAACGTCGGCGGATAAAAATATCCGTCCGTTGGGCAAGACCAACTCGGTTGCCACATCTGCGCGCCTTCGTCTTGACCTTGCTTGACGAGCGACTCAATTTTTTGTAATTGCACAGGTGCGATGATGGCGCCAATATCAACTGCTTTATCTAATGGGTCGCCGACTCGTAATTTTTCCATGCGGGCTTTTAATTTTTTATACATTTTTTCAGCCACGCCTTCTTGCACCAACAAACGCGAACCCGCACAACATACCTGACCTTGATTAAACCAAATCGCATCCACCACGCCTTCAACTGCAGAATCTAAATCCGCATCGTCGAAAACGATGAACGGCGACTTCCCTCCCAGCTCAAGAGAAATTTTCTTAGCCGTACCAGCCGTCGCCTTGCGAATGATGCGTCCCACATCTGTCGAACCCGTAAACGCTATTTTATCCACATCCGAGTTGACTAACGCAGAACCCGTTCTTCCATCCCCTGTAATAATATTGATAACGCCAGCGGGCAAAATTTTTGCACACATTTCTGCAAACAACAACGCCGTCAGCGACGTAAATTCGGCGGGCTTCAACACAACGGTGTTACCCATTGCCAAGGCGGGCGCGATTTTCCACGAAAGCATGAGCAGTGGAAAATTCCACGGGATGATTTGCCCAACCACGCCCAGCGATTCATACCCCTTCATTTCACTGGACATGAGTTGCGCCCAACCCGCATGATGATAAAAATGTCGCGCCACCAACGGGATATCAATATCGCGCGTTTCGCGAATGGGCTTGCCGTTATCCATCGTTTCGAGGACAGCGAAGAGACGCGAATGTTTTTGAATTTGACGGGCAATGGCATACAAATATCGCGCTCGGGCGTGACCTGACAATTGGCTCCATTTACTACAAGCCTTTTTCGCCGCTCGAACTGCATCATGCACATCATCATCACTGGCTTGGGCAATCTCTGCAAGTTTGTTTTTGTTGGCAGGGTTGATCGAATCAAAATATTCTTTCGATGATGGTTCGCGCCATTCGTTGTTGATGAATAATCCAAATTTGCGATTGTGCGCCTCCAACCATTCTTCGGCGGGTTTCGCGGCTTCGGGGGCGAATCCGTAGGCAAGGGTGTTGAGGAGTTCGGGGATTGTCATTTTGTAATTCCTTTTTTATCTTTATAACGCACAGACCTGACAGGTTTTACATGATGCGAGTCAATCATGATGATTGCGTGGACAAAGTTGCAAATCGAAAATAGATTCGTGGAAACCTGTCAGGTCTAACTACGAATCTTTTCATCCTTCTCCAGCATCTCCACAAACCGCTTAATCCTTCTCTCGCGTGTTTCCGCTTTCTTGGCGTTATGAATCCGAAACAAGTTCTGTTTTACTAGCGGGCATTTATCCAACTCTGCTGGACCAGGCTTCGATTTCAACCTGATAACTCGGATCTGCCAGCCCAACGACATATACCAGAGTGGAACAAGGCTTACAGTCGCCAAATTTAGCGGCAACAATCTCGCGGCGTTTGGCGTTATCCCACTCGCCGACAAGGTAATAATTCACTTTGACCAGATCTTTCACAGCCATATCCGCGGCTTCCAAATTGCGGAGGATATTCTCCAACGCCAACTCCAATTGTTGGTATGGGTCGCTGGGAACTGCGCCATCCGGCTTCATGCCCACCTGGCCGGAGATGATCAAAAACCTTTCGCTGGCGCTCAACTCCACTTGATGTTGATACAAACCAAGGGGCGGGTGAATCGTTTCGGGGTTTCTAAATTCTTTCATACAAGGACTCCTTATCCCTGCCCGTAGGTAAACCAGTCGGGCGGGATTGTGGTTTTGAGCAACTGCCAGTTGGTAGTCACTTGCTGAAGCGCCACCGGCGAACTGGCGCGGAGGGCTTCAATTTCCTCCGCGTAGCGTTTATACACGGCGCGGTCTTTCATTTGGCCCGCGCTTAATTCTTCGTGAACGATCTTCAGCAAAGCCAGGGCCAAATCCACGGTTAATTCCTCTTTCGCTTCCAAAAGAGAGCGAAACAAAAGCAGTTTTTCTTCGGCGGTGGCGGCGCGGAATAATTTCTGATAGCTCGATGAATTCAGCATGGGCTAGTTAACCCAAAGCCTGATATTGCATTGAAGCGTAGCGTCCATACGCAAAATGTTCAAGTTGACGTTCGATATCGTTTAGCAAGGCCGAAGCGCCGATCCGAAACAGGTTCGGTTGCATCCAGGCTTCGCCAAGCTCTTCCTTCATCAGAATCAGCCAATCCAGAGCTTGTTTGGCGGTGCGGATTCCGCCCGCCGGCTTAAAGCCAACTTTGTAACCCGTCTGCTCGTAATAATCGCGGATCGCCCGCGCCATCACCAAACTCACCGGCAGGGTGGCGTTGGTGGGCTCTTTGCCCGTGGAGGTTTTGATAAAGTCGGAGCCAGCCTGCATACAGACATAGCTGGCGCGCATCACATTTTTCAGCGTACCCAATTCCCCCACCGCCAAAATGGATTTCATGTGCGCCGGGCCACAGGCTTCGCGAAAGGCTTTGACTTCGTCGTATAAGGCTCGCCAGTTTTGAGTCAACACGTGCTGGCGTGAAATCACAATGTCAATTTCGCTGGCGCCCGCCTTCACCGAGGCTTCAATTTCCTCAATCTTTTGTTTGAATGGGTTCAACCCCGCAGGGAAACCCGTGGAAACCGCCGCCACCGGAATGTTTGAACCTTGTAACGCTTCAACAGCAGTGGAAACCATTTCATGATAGACGCAGACTGCCCCCGTCGTCAGCGGCTGACTCAGCCCCAGTTTGGCGAGCAGGTCCGAGCGGAGCGGTTGGCGCGCTTTGGCGCACAATCGCCGAACGGTTCCGGGCGTATCGTCGCCGGAGAGGGTCGTCAAATCAATCACGCGAATAGACTGCAAGAGCCAGGCGGCCTGCCATTCTTTTTTCACCGTACGGCGCGTATTCAGCGTGGCGGCGCGGCGTTCCACCGCCGAGCGGTTGACTTTCACATCCTCCACCGGCGCCAGGTCTAACGGCAGGATGGGAACGCGCGTTTCATAAATTGGAGGGGTTTTTGTTTCGAGGGTCATGGTCATTGGAAAATTCCTAACAGGGCGATTATACAATCTTTTTGCAAACCTCTTAAGCCAGTATAATCTTCAAAAACAGGAGGCACTCGATGAACTTAACACCCCCCAGCGCAGATGAAGCGGCGGCTTATTACTCCACATACATTGATCTGGCGATTGAGCGCGGCGATGTGCTGGCCGCCCTGTCCAAGCAAATTGACGAACTTCAACAGGAGCTTGGCTCTTTAAGCGACGAACAAGCGCGCTTTACGCCCGGGCCTGCAGAATGGACGATTAAGGAAGTCGTTGGGCATCTCATTGACACTGAACGCGTCTTTGCCTACCGCCTAACCTGCCTCTCGCGCAAGGAGCAGAATCCACTCCCCGGCTTTGACCAGGACGATTATGTGCGCGAAGGGAATTTCAACGCATACGCCCTTGCGGATTTGCTGAAGGAATTTGAATTTACGCGCAAAGCCAATCTGATTGCAATTCAGCATCTTCCTGAGGCGGCGCTAAATTATCGCGGCGTGGCCAGCGGAAATCCGGTCAGCGTACGCGCGCTGATTCATATTATGGTTGGGCATGTGGAGCATCACCGGCAGAGTTTGCGGCGAGATTATCTGCCAAAGGTTGGTTAGTCAAAATACAGGTTCAAGTCCGAGCAGTCGAAGCGATTGCCGCAGTTGGGACAACTCACTTTGCAATTTCTTTCGTGCATTTCACTGCCGCATTTGTCGCAAACCCAAACACGTTCTTCGCTCCAGTGAATGGGCTTGAAGAAGGCCACGTCAAACTGGCGGAGCTTTTCCCGCCCCAGCCTTTCCACTTCCTGCATGGCCAGGCGCGCGTCCTTTTGTAATTGCCCCACCTGAATGCCACGACAGACGTTTGGCCAATCCGCGAGCCATTTTTGACTGCGCCCATAGACCTTGACGGCGCCCGCGTAATTTCCGCGGGTGATGTGCAAATAAGCCACTGCCACCTGCAAGATTCCGCGATACAGGTTGCGAATCTCGCCCTGTTCTGCATTCCAGGCAATTTCGAGTTCTTCGTGGCATTCAAAAAACCTACGCTGATTAAATAACCACAGTCCCTGAAGCGCATTTGGATGGAGCGCGCCCGCACAGGTTGAAGTTTGTTGATTCATGGGCAGATCTTAATTATAGGACGAAATGTGATTATCGGCATTCTTTCGGCGGCGGCGGGAGCGACTCTGTAGGCTTGTCTCCCCTACCAGTATAATCAGGCGCGGAAGTAGTCTTCCGTAAAAGCTATTCAACGTTTTCGGCCAGCGCTTAAAATTACCCAAAGTCCAAAAACAAAAGGCAACGCCATGACTCAAGAAAACAAAAAAAGTTTAATCACTCTGCTGGCGCTCATCTGCTTCATCAGCCTATTGATTCGCCTGGCTCCAGTCCTTCTGGCTCCTGCGCCCCTCAATGACGGGGGGTTGTTCTACTCCATGATTAATGATCTTCAAGAAAATCACCTGAAGTTGCCTGTATCCACTTCCTACAATCAGACCGCCCTGCCATTCGTTTACCCACCCTTTGCCTTTTACTTCACGGCCAGCCTGGCCAGCCTGACCAAAATATCGGTCTTTAATTTATTACGCATTCTGCCGCCGCTGATCAGCGTCATTTCTATCCTGATTTTCTTTCGTCTGGCTTTGAAAATTTCAAACTCAGAAACAACTTCAATTCTGGCAACCCTAATCTTCTCGCTCACGCCGCTGGCATTTGAATGGCAGATCATGGGCGGAGGCATCACGCGCGGCTTTGGACAGATATTCGCCATCCTCCTGTGGATCAATTTGTACGATTACTACAAAACCGGGGACTTAAAGCGCGCATGGGGCGCGATTCTTTTTGGGGCGCTGGTCTTACTGACGCATCCTGAAGCGGCCTTGCAAAGCCTGATTTTGGGAATCCCTTTATGGTTTTTTGCCTCGCCTTCTGCCAGTCGCGGAAAAAACCTCGTCTATTCCCTGCTGTTTGCCCTGGGGATTGGCGTCTTAACTTCCCCCTGGTGGGGGCTGGTTCTTCAGCGTTTTGGGCTTGCGCCTTTCAAGTCGGTTTTTGAAGCGAGTCATCAGGATTCAATCCCATTAATCGTCAGGGCGTTAATCCTGTTTCGATTCAACCTTTTTGACGAGCCTTTCCTGACGATTATCGCCGCGCTTGGCGTATTGGGAGCGTTCGTGGCGCTTTCACGAAAGCAGTATTTTGTTTTCGTCTGGCTTCTCTGCGCCATTGTTTTAGACCCGCGAAGCGGGATTCGCTTTGCGACCATACCCATTGCCCTCCTGGCCGGAATCTTTATTGAAAGCGCGTTACTGCCTGTGTTAAATCCCCAGCCAAACGGCCTCGCGGAACTGGAGAAAAAACTCCTCGGCAGTCGTTCTGTAAAATTTTTCTTCGGCTACCTGTTCATTGTCCTAGTTTTAGGAGCTTACACCACCACTAATAAAATTATCACGCAAAAAAGCCTGAAGCCAGGTCAGATTGAGGCCTTTCAATGGATCAAGACAAACACTCCCCCCCAAAGCAAGTTTGCAATCCTTTCACAGGCGCAACCCTTGTTAGACCCACTCACCGAATGGATGCCCGCATTAAGTAATCGAACTGCGGTCAATTCGCTTTTTGGGACGGAATGGAACAGCGGAGCCCGGTTTAAAGATGGAGTTGACGCTTACAACCAACTGCAAGACTGCGCCAATCAAAACGTTAAATGTATTCTCGACTGGGAAAAAGAAAATGAACCGTTTGATTTCCTGATCCTTAAAACCGAGTCTTCGGGAGATTTATTACCGCTCCAAATTTTCATTGCCCAGTCAAACGATTTCCACCGCGTTTTTAGAAACAACGCGGTGGAAATCTACCAACTGCCCGACTAATTTACAACGCCGCGTCCAGCATGAGCGCCAAAAAGATGAACGCCAGATAATAGCTCGACCAGCGATACATCGTCCAAGCGACCTTGTTGCCGCCCACCTTCCAAACGCGCCAGGCGGCGTAGAGCAACAGCCCGCCCAAAATCAGGGAGGCGATCAAGTAAATCACGCCCGCCAGGTTGAAAAGCGGAAGTAATAAAGTGACGGCGATCAACTCAATGGTGTAACGTAAAATTTGTTTGCGCGTCTCCATCTCGCCATGCACAACCGGCAACATCGGCACGCCCGCATTTTCATAATCCTTCTTGCGGACAATCGCCAGCGCCCAAAAATGCGGGGGCGTCCACATGAAGACGATGGCAAAGAGGATCCAGGCCGCCAGACCCAAATGGCCGGTTGCCGCGGCCCAGCCCACCATTGGCGGAATCGCGCCTGCGCCGCCGCCAATCACAATATTTTGAATCGTCTTCTTCTTCAGCCAGACGCTATAGAAAAACACGTAATAAAAAATTCCAGCGAGCGATAATAAAGCCGCTAATAAATTGACAAAGCCAGCCATAAAGTAATAACTGGATAAACACAAGAGCAATCCAAAAGCAAGCCCTTCAGCCGGGGTCAGGCGACCATCTGCCAGCGGACGCTTTGAAGTCCTCTGCATGTTCTTGTCCAGTTCGCGGTCAATGTATTGGTTTAAGGTACCAGAGCCAGCGGCCGCCAACATTCCGGCAAACAACGTCCAAAACGTCAGCCCGGCGGAAGGCCAAGCCTTTGCGCCAGCCACCAGCCCGCCGTACGTCGTCAACAGCAAAAGAACCACGATCCAGGGCTTGGTCAGAATCACATAGTCCTTCACGCGTTGCTTCCAGGAGAAGTTGGGAATGTTGGTCGTTTCGTTTTGCAAACTCCCCGCCATCCACACCAGCGCAAGCAAAGAAGCCCACAACGAAACGGTCGTCAATTTATGCAAGATCACCAAATGGGCCGGGTATAAACGCTCCACTTCGATTGCGCCGATTAAGGCCTGCCCAAAAAACAAGGAGCCGGTCACGGTGGTTAAGGGCAGTAGCCAGCGATGTTCGCGTTGTTCGCGGGCGGCTTTGCGCCAAACCAAAAGCATCATCAGCATCGAAACGCCCACCAGAGCAAAGTGAGCCAGCTTCAGGTAGCCGAACGGCGTATTCAAAACGCAATCGGACCAACTTGCACAAGACTCCCAGGCGCCAGTTTGCGTAACTGCCAAACCGAAGATGGTCGTCAGCAAAATCAAAACAAATAAAATCAAGGCGTGTTTTGCAAAGGACGTACGAAGCGAGTAGTTCATGTATTTTCTTCCTGTTTTTTGATAAAGAAAGGATAACCGAAAAATAAGATTGATGCAAATATAAACCACTGCCAGGCGTATCCCAAATGCGAGCCTTCGGTCAAATCCAACTCCGGCTGGGATGGAATGGGCGGCGTTGCGTCTGCCGGGTCTACATTGGGTTGCAGATACGCTTTCAAAATTGGATAGGGATACTGAGCGGCGATACGCGCCAAGTCGAAGTTATTCCAAATTTCAAGCTTACTTCCATCTTCTGGAAGCGCGTCCGCGACTCCGCCCAGAGCTGGTTTGCCAGACCCAAGCCGAATCTGCCCCGTAACTGTGACCGGCCCGGGCTCGTCAAAGCTACGCCAATCTGCATCAGCGGGAATCCAGCCCCGGTCTACCAGCACAGCCGTCCCGTTGAAAAGGAGCGGCGTAACCAGGTGATAGCCATACTCGCTTCCATAATATTGATTCCGCAAGGCGATCTGATGCTCAAAATCATATTCGCCAGTTACGGTTGCGGCGCGCCATTCCATATCGGTAATGTTGTTTGGCGTTTGCTGATTCAAATCCAGTTCTGGCGCGGCGCGCATGGTTTCCACTTGCACGTTAAAAGCGCGGCGTTGCGCCAAACGATCCAACTGCCAAATTCCAAGGCGGACGCACAGCGCAGCGCCCGCCAGAACCAGCAGGGTTGTAAACAGCCATTTACGACTGAGCATCTTTAGAAAGATCATGCTCTTTCTTTTCCTCCTTTTTCACCGGCGGAACCAGCGCGTAAATGGAAAGCAAAACGCCCAGCGGCAGGCCCGCATTTAAAATGCCGGTGATGCGCACGCCGGGGGTTAAGGGGTCGTGAACTTCCATGCCCATAAATTGCGAAGATTGGAAAGAGCATTCAACCATCAGGTTTTCTTCTTCGCCCAGCGCCAGTTGGCCTTTTGTTCCGGCGGGAATCCAGAGCGGGCCGAGTTGGTGGTTCACCGAATCTTGATTGTCAATCACCAACGTGTCGCCGGTGACGAAATCCATATTTTCAGGAAGCGCGGGCGGCTGTTGGCCATGCGCAATTAATTCGGCGGTACCAGCCGGAATCACGATCGTAATCTGTTTCGGCTTTCTGGCCGTTTCGCCGAGGAAGTAAAAAGCCACTTCGCTCAGCGCCACGCCAAAGCCCAAGCCAATCAGCATGGCAATGAGAATGCGCTTGAAGATGGTTTTCTTGAGCATGGTTAACGCCTTAATAAAATCGCCACGTCGTGGGCGATGTCTTCCCAGTTTGTGTCCGGGCTGTAGGAAAGGCGCAGGTTGCCGTCCGGGTCAATGATAAAAATCCGCGCGCTGTGATTGACCACATAGCTATCCGCCGTTGTGCCGGGGACTTCCTCGCGGAAGATTCCGTACGCCGCCCAGACCGGAGTTAGCTCTTCCAGTGTGCCGCTTAAGCCAAGAAAACTCGGGGAAAAACGCTCGACATATTTTTGGGTAACTTCAGGCGTATCGCGTTTGGGGTCCACCGAAATAAAGATGACTTGCGTCTGGTCGGCTTTGCTTTGCATTTCCTCCGTAACCAATTTCAAGTCTGCCAGCGTGGTCGGGCAAACGTCCGGGCAATAGGTGTAGCCGAAGAACAGCATCACCACTTTGCCGCGATAATCGCTCAGGTGAATTTCAGAACCGCTGGGGCTGGTTAAGGTAAAGTTTTCCGCAACAGGGTACGGCTGGGTATATTCTGTCCCTAAAAAATTCGCCGGACGAAGCAGGACAAAATTCAGGACAATGGCCAGGCTGACGACAAAAAAAACGCCAACCCCAACCAGGAGGGTCTTTCTATTCATGGATGCTCCTTGAGACAACAAAAAATCCGCTCCCTGAT
>JADZCC010000063.1 GCA_020851785.1 Anaerolineales bacterium | reverse complement strand
TTTCGCTCGACATCACATGCACGAGCGGAAGCCCCGCGCTGAGGAAAAGTTCTTCGAGAAAGCGATCGGCTTCGCGCGTTTCCGATTTGCCGACGGGCTTCACGATCTCAATTCCAAAAACAGGCTGAAGGGTCTTTGGATCGCACAGCAGAAAATCCACATGCTTGCGAAAAATTTTGTTGAAGAAATGGACATTCTCGTTGGGACGCACGATATAAAAAATATCGTTGAGCGCAACTTTGGGGCAGACCACGTAATGCCTGCCCGCCATGTTTTGCAAAGCGCGGAACAACGCCAACTCAGGCGCGGACATGAACCGCTCGCGCAGGCGATACGGCAGGCGCTCGTCTTGCACTTTGACCTGAACAGAATCCCGCGTTGACATGATGCTCATTATACACGTAACATTTTCAGGACTTTGGATTTGAGCGCGGCATTGACGGCGAGTCCTTCCCCGTGAGTGTGACCTTCTTTGCCGTTCCATGAGCCGAACCACCCACCCGCTTCACGCAGGATGGGCGACATGGGCGCCACATCCCAAATTTTGATACTCGGGTCGAGCATGATCTCGGCGCGACCCGTGGCGACCATGTGATACCCGTACGCATCGGACCAACCGCGCCCGTAGAAACATTCTTTGTGCAAGTTCTCGAACACATCGAGTCTTTTCTTCGTGCGGAAGCCCGACCAACTCGTGTATGTGAACACCGCTTCTTTTAGGTTTTTCACTTCGGAAACATGCGCGCGTTTTCCGTTCCACCATGCGCCGAGTCCGTCTGCCGCGTAGAGGATTTCATCCAGCGCGGGGAAACATACAACGCCGACGCGCGACACGCCTTCAATTTCCAACGCGATCAACACGGAGTAGAACGGCACGCCCTTCATAAAGGATTTCGTTCCGTCAATTGGGTCAACAATCCAGCGGAAGGGATTCTTCGCCCCTGCTTTTTCTCCATATTCCTCACCCACAATCGCGTGACTCGGATACGCCTTCTCGATCTCGCCGCGGATGAATTGCTCGGTGGCGCGATCCGCCGCAGTGACGGGCGACTCGTCATTTTTCAGATCGTGTTGAATCCCTTTGTTGTAGTAACTGAGGGTGATTCGCCCGGCGCGATAGGCAAGTTGGCGGGCGAAGTTGAGGTAGGAATCAAGTTTCATTTTTTATGGGATGTAAACCCGCCCGATGCCGAGATAATTTTCTATATTCAAAATGATTTCGACCAGCCGTTCAGCGCATTGCTCGCGGAAAGCGCGCTCTTCCATGCGGCTGACCATGCTAATGGTAACAACAGGCAATGAGGACGGAGTGTTCTCATTTCGAATAGTTTGCTCCAGCGAATCTTCCCCTTCGCTATTTCGATTCCCGGTGAGAAGAATGAGTTGTTTCTCCTGCGCAAACATCCACACAGAACGGTCGTTGCTGTTAATCGGAAGCCCCACATCACTAAAAGTAAGCATGGGGATATCCAGCAGTTTGAGCCAACCTTCGCTGCCCATAGTCGCCCACAGCAAAATTCCCTGTTTCTTCAGGTGATGGTCGAGAAGAACTTTCACGATTTGCGATCCGTGTGATATTGCTCCCGCAACTCGTGTAACTTCGCGCGGACGACATCACGTTGGACGTATATCCTTCCTAACTGTTCCTGATTTTTCTCGTCCCAGTATTTTCGATTTTCCTCGGCAGATTTCAAAGCAGACTGATATTCCTTCTCTACGTCCGCTTTGTGCAAGTGGATGTAGTCGAGAACGTCGAGCATCTCCTCGTCGGTAAGCTCATACAGATCGCGCACATTCTTCAGGGAGTTTCCTTCCCTGATCTCATCCATGATGGCAAACAAAGTGAGGCGTGAACCCTTGATGGTCAAACCTCCTGCCGCTCGGACGACAGTCTGGTTTTCACGCGGCACAGGTCCATCTGCCTCCAACAGGGCGTTGACCAGTTTCTGCGAACGCAGAATCGCCAGTTCGGCTTGCATGGCTCGGAGGCTCTCTTCCAATTGGGAGATTCGCTCGCCGATTTGCATTTGGGTTGGGTTTTTCTTCATGGAACACTCTCGCTTTTCATTCCCCATTTTATCAGAACGGTATCAAAAAATATTGGCACCGCGGTGCGGCAGGCAAATTATGCGGCGAAATTGTTCCTCTAAAGCCGATTTCTTTTTTTGGCACGGCGCGCTCCACGCAAGAAATTTTAATCGTTCGGGCAAAAAGCGACTGAAGTCGCCACTACGATGCCTGCCATGAAATTTTGATTTTCATTCCGACATTTTCAGCCAGCCGAAAATCATCCATGGGGAGACGGCGAAGATTCCAGCCAACGCGGCGCCGCCCAATCCGCCGGACAACGCGCCCAAAATACTTCCCAGCGCGGTTATGCAAAAAAGGATAACCGTCAACTTATCGAATTGCGGATCGGAGCGGTCTGCCAAAAGCGGCTTGCCAAGCCAGAGGAAGACCATGAATGCCACAAAGGTCGTGAGCCACCAACCGAAGAAATTCTGCAAGGGGATGCCGAAATACGGTCCATTGACATCCCA